>CALKCJ010000061.1 GCA_938082375.1 uncultured Thermomicrobiaceae bacterium | reverse complement strand
CGCCACCGCCTCGTCCCGGCCTTCACCGCTCAGCGCCGTCCCCAGGTCGTTGACCACCACCGCCGCCCCCTCGCGGGCCAGCAGCAGCGCGATCCCCCGACCAATCCCTCGCCCAGCCCCCGTCACCAGCGCGACCTTGCCTTCCAGCTTGCCCATGCGCTCCCTCCTCAGCCTCCACCAGCTCTCCTCGACGATCCCTCCGTCGGTAACCGAGCGCTCGCTTTCACCTCGCCTACAGCACCCCGATCCCTCTGACGCTGCCCACTTCCCGGAAGACGACGACCCCGAGCTCGCGGTGCCAGACCGCGAACTGGCCAGCCACGAGCGCCCCCGGGTTGATCAAGTAGCGTCGTCGGGGATCGAGCCGGAGGAGCCCGCGCGACAGGTCGAGAGGCCCGCGGTCATCCCGTGCCTGCCGGTAATGCGTGTGCCCGGCGAAGGTGACACGCGGGTGGCCGTTCGAGGACACGCCCGGGGCTCCACCTGAGACCCGGCTCAAGGTTATGTCGTGCACCCACTCGGCACCTGGTGCCTCGTGAATCAGACACGTATCCCCGATCACCAGCCGGTCGCGCAGCAATGAAAGCAACCTCACCGTCTCGTCACGCAGCAGCGACCGGGGTGCCCCGGTCGCCAGCGTCGCCAGCATGGTTGCTCGCTCGTGGTTCCCATACACCCCGATGACAGGCCAGTCAGCGAGCAACAGCGCGCAGCGGTCTGCTTGATCGACCCGATCGAACAGGTCGCCGAGCAGTGCGATGGTCTCAACGCCCTCGCGGCGACACAGCTCCAGTGCCCGGCGCAACACCCCGTGCTCGCCGTGCACGTCCGCCAGCAATGCCACGACCTGCCCGAGGCTCATCACTCGCCCCGCGTCGGAACGATCAGGCAGTCCACCACCCTGGCTCCCCGGCCACGCTCAAAGACGACAAGCGGGTTAATGTCGATCTCACTCACGTCGTCTTTGAGGTCGATGCAGAGCTGGGAGAAGCGGAGTAAGAGCTCAATCACCGCGTCCAAATCGGCAGGCCCAGTCCCACGGGCACCGGTTTCCAGTAGCGGCGCCGCTCGCAGGCGCGCCAGCATCGCCCGGCAGTCGCTCTTGGTCAGTGGCGGCACGCCGAGCGCCACGTCCCTCAACAGCTCGACGAAGACCCCACCGAGGCCAACCGCGATTGCCGGTCCGTAGACTGGATCAACCGTCATGCCCAGGATCAGCTCCCGGCCTTCCGCGACCATTTCCTGAACAAGCACCCCGCTGAGGCGTGCAGCAGGCGCAGACCGACGTGCGCTCTCCAAGATGCGCGCGAACCCGTCGGCCACAGCCTCAGCGTGAGCGACCCCAAGGATCACGCCGCCCGCCTCGGTCTTATGCACGATATCGGGCGACTCAACCTTGAGCGCCACCGGGTAGCCGAGCTCACGCGCCGCCGCCAGCGCCTCCTCGGGGCTCGTGGCCAGGCGCTCGCGCGTCACCGGAATGCCGTAGAGACGGAGTATCGCTTTCGCCTCGCGCTCAACTAACGGTCGCCCGCCAGCGGTGTGCACGAGCGCCCGTGCCGCCCCAGCCACGGCGCTTACTTGTGCCACCGGGCGCGGCTCAGCCTGCCGACCTCGCAGGAACTCGCCGTAGCGGATCAGTGCGCGGACTGCCCGGAGGCCATTCTCTGCCCCTTGTAAAAACGGCACCCCATCCAAATGTGTCACCGGCTCTACCGGTGGCTGCCCCCAACGCGAACCGTCGTGCATCTTGCCCGTCACCAGGGACATGACCAGAAAGACCTTGTCCGGATATCGCTCCGGCATCGATCGGATGACCTGGCCGACCGGCGACGCGAGGTCGATCATGTTCGGATACGCCTGGCCGTACACGATCGTGTGGATGTTGGGGTCTTCAGCCATCGCGACGAGGGAACCCTCGGTGATCTCGGGCTGCGTCGCGGCCTGGCCGGTGGTATCGAGCGGGTTGCCGACCGTGCCATAGGGCGGTATGACGGGTTTGAGCTTCGCGACCGTCTCCGGTGCCAGCTCCGGGAGAGAGATGCCGAGATCCTGGCAGAGGTCGGAGATCAACCCTCCCGCGCCACCAGACACGAAGATCGTTCCTACCCCCGGCCCCTTCGGCAGCCGCTTCGAGTGGAAGGCCGCGAGCGTCTCGATCATCTCGTCGAGCGTGTTGACCCGGATCAGGCCATACTGCCGCATCACCGCGTCGATGACCTCGTCCGAGCCGACGAGCGAGCCGGTATGGGCCAGCGCCGCCTGCCGGGCTCGCTCCGAGCGGCCGACCTTCAAGACCACGATCGGCTTGGCCGCATCCGCTGCCTGATCGGCCACCTCGCGCAGCTTCTGTGGGTCGCGGAACTGCTCGATGAAGCACCCGATGACCCGCGTCTCCTCGTCCTCGACACAGAAACGGATGAAATCAGCCGCTTCCAGGTCAGCCTCGTTGCCGGTCGTCACCACGTAGGTAAAGCCGATCTTCCGGTCTTGAGGCGGGATGATCATGCTGTAGGTGAGCAAGCCGCTCTGAAAGACGAGCGCGATGGGCCCACGCGCGATGCTGGTGTAGGGCCCGGACTTGGCCACGAGCTTCGCCGGGGTACTGACCAGCCCGAGACAGTTCGGCCCCACCACCCGGATACCGGTGCGCCGAGCGAAATCCCGGATCTCGACCTGCCGCTGGCGTGCCTCCTCATCATTCTGCTCTCCGAAGCCGCTGGTGATGATGTTGACCGCGGTCACCCCGGCCCGCTTGGCCTGCTCCAGCACGCCGAGGACTGCGTAGGAAGGCACCACGATGACGGCCTGATCAACCCCCCCGGGAATGGCGTCGAGCGTCGGGTAGCAGGGCGTGCCTAGCACCTCCTGGTACTTCGGGTTGACTCCGAAGACCTCCCCCTCGAAACCGAAATTGAGGATATTCCGATGGATGTTGAAGGCGAACCCAACCTGGGGCGTCGCCCCGACGATCGCGACTCGTTTCGGGTAGAAGAGCGCTCGCATCGCGCGATGGAACGGCGCCGGCTCGTCGCGCTCCGGGCTGCGTTGCGGCGCCGGCGCGCGCTGGCGCGCAATCGCTGCCGGTGCACGGTCGGCAGGAGCTGCTCGCCCGGATTCCATCGCCACCTCCTCCCCTCACAGTGGCTGCTACGCTGCCCTCTCACGCCTGTGCTGGCAAACCAGGGGCCTCTCAAAAGTAGATGCGGCCGATCGTCTCGGCGACACAGGCCGGCTTCTCTTCTCCCTCGACCTCGATCGTGCGCAGGTGAGTCATCTGCACGGCCTTCCCGTCGATCTCCTCGACCGAAAGGAGCCGAGTCCGCATCCGGATCCGTTTCCCCACTCGCACTGGCGCTGGGAAGCGCACCCGGTTCAACCCGTAGTTGACCGCCATTTTCCCGCCGAGGTCGACCTTCACCCCCCGGCTCAGATTGCCGAGATAGGGGATCAAGGAGAGCGTCAGGAAGCCGTGAGCGATGGTGCCCCCGAAAAAGGTTTGCCTTGCGCGCTCGGGGTCGACGTGGATGTACTGGTAGTCGCCGGTGGCGTCAGCAAAGGCATTCACCCGCTCCTGGGTGATCTCGACCCACTCGCTGACGCCGATCTCCTCCCCCACCAGCTGCTTCAGCTCCTCGACCGTCCTGACCACGCGCTCGGACAGCGCTTGGGGTTCGCTCACCGCTGCCTCCTCTCCTTACCGACGCTCGCCGGGACTTACGCCGACCCGGCGACACGGCCGGCCAGCACCTCCTGCAGCACCCGCTCTCGGTGGTACTCCGTATCGCCGTAGAGCGGCTCCAGGTGCTTCGCCCGCTTAAAGTAGAGATGCAGGTCGTACTCCCAGGTGAAGCCGATCCCGCCGTGTACCTGTATCGCCTCGCCGCAGACCCGGCGCCCCGCCACGTTGACGGTCGACTTGGCGACCGAGGCCGCCAGCGCTGCGTCGGGCGCCCGGGCGTCGAGCGCCCAGGCTGCGTAGTACACGGCAGCGTGGGCGTTCTCAACCAACTCCAGCATCTCGGCCAGCTTGTGCTTGATGGCCTGGAACTGCCCAATGTACTGGCCGAACTGCTTGCGCACCTTGGCGTAGTCGACCGACATCTCGAGCGCCTTGCGCGCCGCGCCCAGCATCTCTGCGCTGGCGCCCACCGCCGCTTGCCTGAGTGCCAGCTCCACCGCGGGCCAGGCGCCGCCCTCGGGCCCGACGAGGTTCTCCGCCGGAACCGACACGCCTTCGAAGCGCAGCGTCGCCGTTTTCGAGGTCAGATCCATCATGAGCTCGGGCTCGATCGCGAGCCCGGGCGTGCCGGCTGGCACGGCGACCAGCGAGATCCCTTCAGCACTGCGCCCCTCGCCCGCGCGGGCGACCACCAAAATGACATCGACCGACTGCCCGAACGGCACGAAGCGCTTGATCCCGTCGAGCCGGTAGCCGTCGCGATCGCGCCGCAGGGAGAGACGGATGGTCTCAGGCCCCCAGGCGATCCCACCCTCCAAGAAGGCGAGCGACATCGTCAGATCGCCGTTAGAGACGTCCGGGAGATAGCGCGCCTGCGTGCGGCGGTCGCCCGAGGCCATGAGCGCCCCGCCGGCGAGGATCACGGTGGCAAAGTACGGCCCAGGGTACGGGATGCGACCCATCTCCTCGAGCACGATCGCTTGCTCGATCATCCCCAGCCCGGCCCCGCCGTACGCCTCAGGAAAGGGAAGCATGCCAAGCTGGATCAACCGCCGGTACAGGTCGCGATCGTAGCCACGCGAGTCGTCCATCATCGCGCGGACGTGGCTGACCGGACACTGCTCGCTCAGGAACTCCCGCACCAGGCCGCGCAGCATGACCTGATCTTCAGTGAACTCGAAATCCATCTCAGTCCGCTCCGTCCCCACGTGCGGCTCCGGCCGTCTGTGCCACCACCCGGTCGGCTCGCACCTCTTTCGGCAGGCCGAGTACCCGTTCACCGATGATGTTCTTCTGGATCTCGGAAGAGCCCGCGTAGATCGTGCCCGCGCGCGACCAAAGGAAGGCGTACATCCAGCTCCCCTCCTCGCCATAGTCGACACCGGGTACCAGCGCGAGCTCGTCGGGGAGACCGCCCACCTGCTGGCCATAGGGGCCCAGCACGTCTAGGATCAACTCCTGGACGCGCTTATCGAGTTCGGAGTAGTGCAGCTTGGCGAGCGAGGACTCCGGGCCAGGGCGCAGCCCACGCTCCAGCCGACTCAAGATACGGAGCGAGGCATAGCGCAGCACTTCCATCTCGGCGTAGATCTGCCCGAGCTTTTGCCGCACGAGCGGATCCTCGATCGCCGGGCGACCGTCTCGCTGCAAGACCTGGCAGACCTCGAGCAGCCTGGTGACTTGCTGGAGCATTCGAGCGTAGCGGCTGAGCGTGTTGCCGCCCCGCTCGTAAGAGAGCGTGGTCTGGGCGATCCGCCACCCAGCGTTGAGGTCACCGACCAGGTTCTCGCGAGGGACACGGACAGTAGTGAAGAATACCTCGCAGAACTCGCCACTCCCGCTAATCTGCTTGAGCGTCCGCACCTCGATACCTGGGGAATGCATGTCAACCAGGAGGCAGGAAATCCCGTCGTGCTTGGGCGCGGTGCGGTCGGTTCGCGCCAGCAGCAGGCCCCAATCCGCGTTGTGGGCACCGCTCGTCCAGATTTTCTGTCCGTTGATCACGAACTCGTCCCCGTCGAGGTCGGCACGGCACTGAAGGCTGGCCAGGTCGGAGCCAGCGTTGGGCTCTGAGTAGAGCTGGCACCATAGCTCCTCGGCCGTAAGCAACTTGTGGATGAAGCGCCGCTTTTGCTGCTCGGTTCCGTGGTGGATCAGGGTCGGGATCACGATGGCGATCCCGAGACCGTTAAGCGGGGGTGGTGCCTTGGCCCGCACCATCTCTTCTCCGACGATCGCCTGCTCCATCGGTCGCGCGTCGCGTCCACCGTATTCCCTGGGCAACCCCATGCCGATGAAGCCAGCGTCATACAGCTTGCGGTGCCAGGCCTTCTTCTCCTCCATCGTGATGAGCTTCTGGCGCGGCACGTTCTCGGCCAGCCAGGCGCGTACCCGCTGCCTAAAGGCCTGATCCTCGGCTGTATAGCTGAGATCCATCTCGACCCTCCTCTGGTAGGCACAGCGACTGCCCGGCGACCGATCTCCTGCCTCGCACGGCGACATCGCCGTAGGGCTGGCACCTGCCCAGCTACGCGAGCGCTCATCGGCCGCCGAGCCACGCACCGTCGCGGGAAAGCTCGCGTCCACGTTACTGCGATGCTCCGCCGGTGTCAATTCACCCACCTGACGTCGCTGGTGCACACTTAGTCGCCGACGATGGGCGTGGATCTTCGCGTGGTGCACAGGGGGCACACTCTTAAGTTCGACAGCCGACAGGCAGAGTGCCTCGCCGGTGGTGGAACAGTAGGCGAGGCCCCCGCGCTTGACAGCGCGGCTGGCCACGGCCTATACTTGCTGATGCTGCTGGAGGGCAGCGCCTGCCGAGGTGGCGGAACAGGCAGACGCGCTACCTTGAGGGGGTAGTGCCCGAAAGGGCGTGGGGGTTCAAATCCCTTCCTCGGCACCAGGGTCATGCTTATGGGCGATTAGCTCAGTTGGTAGAGCGCCACGTTTACACCGTGGAAGTCAGAGGTTCGAGTCCTCTATCGCCCACGAACGCGGGTCGCCCGGCGAAGTTCAAGCCGCGCTCGCACGGCAGAGCACGAATGTACCAGAGCCGGGCACTTTTCTTTGGCAGTTCGGCGGGGAGACCGGGATACCGCATTCGAGCCTGAATCCCCGGTACAGCGAGGTCGGGTAGCTCAGTCGGTAGAGCACGTGACTGAAAATCACGGTGTCGCCGGTTCGATTCCGGCCCCGACCACTCACGAAACCCTCGCCTCGCCGGCGAGGGTTTCTTTTACGCTTCCACACCGAACAGACGACGTGCGTCGCGCTTGTGCCGGGCAAGACAGCTTCGCGAGCATGCTGGTGGCCTCCCCCGTGGCCTTCATATCGCCTGCCACCAGCCTCCAGGCATCGACCGCTCGAATGGGTTAGCTGTGTGGGCTCTCCGCCCGCACGCATCCTCAGTCAGCCGCTGCCGCCACCTGGACGAAGAGGTCGATCGCGCGCAGGTAGTTCGCCGCGATCTGCTCTGCCGCTTGCTCGCGCGTCAACGCCCCGTTGAGATAGCCCTGCACGCCCTCCCACCAGAGCGTTCGCCCGATCGCGAACCCGATGTAGCCGGGAACACCAGCGGCCTGCCGCAGCCAGTGATCCACTCGCTCAGGATCCGCGCCCCGACCCAGCACCACGCAGCTCACACGGTCGCGACCACCGCTCCGCACCTGGGCTGCCATGCGCTCGCAGTCCTCGCGCCGATCCAACCCCTCGATCTTCCAGACGTCCGGCTCGATCCCGGCCTCGTAGAACTCAGCCACAGCATCGATCGTCAAGCCGGGGCGCACCTCTCGGTCATAGCGGTCAGTATCGCCCCCGACCGACTCAAGCTGCGCCTTCGTGGCCGGCACGAGTAACTCCAGAAGAAACTTCCGGTCGCGCTCGCGCAGCCAGTCGTTTAGTCGCTTGAGGCGCTCGAACTGGATCCGCTTGGTCGCTGCGTCGTCGTGCGGATTGAAGCGAACCAGCACCTTGGAGAAGGTTGGGTCGAAGTCCTCAATGTGCCAGCCAAACTCGTCGCCGTACTCAAAGTCGAACACCTTCTGCCCGCTCTTCTCCACTGGCATGGCCAGGATGTACCCCTTCGCGCGGGCCAGCCTCGCGACCTGGCTTCCGTATTGCTCGTCGACCAGGATGCCAGCCGCCTCCCTCGGCGCCCCACGCCCGATGGCGACCTCAAAGCCCTCGAAGATGACCGACTTCGAGTCGCTGATCCGCTGGTGTCGCTCCGCTTCCGGCACTCCCGCTTTGCTCGCCATCTCCTCGAACGAGCTGCGATGATCGAACGCCAGGATGTAGAGTGGCTTGTCGTACCCAACAGCCATGGCTCGACCTCCTTTGCTCTCCCTGTTCCTCGTCCCTAAGCTACCTGATCGAGCCGGTAGAGGCAACTGCTCAACACTGGAGCAGACCTTAGCCTCGCTACCCGCCAGGAGCGCGGCGCCCCGCGCACGAGCTCCGGCCACCAGTGGGTACGCGGAGGCACCGGGCAACGCCGCCTCCTTAGCACGTATCCGTTCGCTGCCTGCCCAGGGTCTCGCCAGCGGTTGACACGACCTGGCCGGACGCGGTATCCTTTCGAGGGCTGCGGTGGGGAGTCGTCTAACGGTAGGACGGCTGACTCTGGATCAGCAAGTTGGGGTTCGAATCCCTGCTCCCCAGCCCTCTAGAGCCGCCGGAACCGCCCGGCGGCTCTCGGTTTCTGGTTGGCGCTTCGCGTATACTTTCTCCACTGGCTGGCAGGGTTAACCTGCACCAAAAGGAGGCTGCAGACGATCGGAGAGCTCCATCGCGTTCACCGAGCGGCTGAGCGCGCGTTGCTCGTCGGTATCTACTGGCAGGACGATGGCTGGGATATCCGCTCGTCCATGGAAGAGCTCGCCCAGCTCGCGGAGACAGCCGGTTTGCAGGTCGTGGGCGCCGTAAGCCAGCGGCTGGATCACCCGAACGGCAAGTACTACGTCGGCGCCGGGAAGCTGGCGGAAATCAAGAGACTGCGCGAGCAGCTCCTCTACGACGTCGTTCTGGTAAATGACGAGCTGTCGCCTGCGCAGCTCCGAAATCTGGAGGACGAACTCCAAGTCAAGGTGCTCGACCGTACGGCGCTGATCCTCGATATCTTCGCCCGGCGCGCTCAGACGCATGAGGGGCGGCTTCAGGTTGAGCTGGCCCAGCTCGAGTATCGCCTCCCGCGCCTGACTCGGATGTGGACCCATCTGTCACGGCAGGCGGTCGGCGGCGTCGGTCTCCGAGGGCCAGGTGAAACGCAGCTGGAGGTCGACCGGCGCCAGGCGCGCCAACGCATCGCGTTGCTTCGCCGCCAGCTTGCCGAGGTGCACCAACACCGCGAGCGCTACCGCCAGCGGCGCCGCCAGAACCAAATCCCCGTTATCGCCCTGGTTGGCTATACGAACGCCGGTAAGTCAACGCTACTGAACGCGCTGGCAGGCAGCCACGTGCTCGCCGAAGACAAGTTGTTCGCCACTCTCGACCCGACTACCCGGCGTATCACGCTCCCCAGTGGCCGTGAGGTGCTGGTGACTGATACCGTCGGCTTCATCCACAAGCTCCCCACCATGCTGGTCGCCGCCTTCCGGGCGACGTTGGAAGAGATCCTCGAAGCACACTTGGTGTTGCATGTGCTCGACATTACCCATCCGAAGGCGGCTGAGCAGGCGGCGACCGTCAGCACGGTCTTGGCCGAACTCGGAGCCGAGCACTACCCGACGCTCACCGTGCTCAACAAGATCGACCGGCTGGGAGAAGCTGTCGACCCCATCCAGCTCGCTCAAGAATTGGGTCTTCAGCCAGATGTCGTACCGGTCTCCGCACTCACCGGAGCAGGACTGAGCCTGCTCCGCCAGCGGATCGAGGAGACGCTGGCTGGCATCGAGCAGTTGACCCCGGTGTCCGTGCTGGTACCGTTCCATGCTTCAGATCTCGTCGCGCTCTTCCACGAGCGTGGTCAGGTCGAGGAGATCGCCTACCAGCACAACGGGGTGCACATCCGAGGGCGCTTGCCCGCCTACTTGGCTCCCCGGTTCGCGCAGTATTCCCAGTCCCCAAGTGTCCGCGGGAGTACCCTTCGGATCGAGAATCGATTCCGGTGACGCAGACGTTCGGAGTCGGACCGCCATTCGGGACCAATCTCCTGACCGACGGCGGTATCGGGGATACCTTCGGCACCGTATAATCGGGCTGTACCTCGAAACGCTTCAGAGCGGTACGCGACATGGGTAACCTCAGAAACGGAGGGACCGGGGGTGGCAGTGACCGAGGTGTTGCAGCGCCTGCGCGAAGACTACGGACTCGAGATGGCGGCCATTGTAGGAACCGACGGGCTGCTGGTCGAGTCGGCGCACGATCCCAGGCTCGATGCTGAGTCGATCGCGGCGAATGCCGTAAGCGGCTTGTTGATGATGGAGGCGCTCGGCCGAGAACTGGGCGGGGCCAGTGCGCGACAGGCCATTGTCGAGTTCGACGAGCATATCGTCCTCGTGACGCCGATCGGTCAGGATACCGCGCTCGTCGTCGTGTCAACCGGCACCTCCAACCTGGGCCGACTGCGACTCGCTGTTCGGCGGGCCCGAGGTACACTCGAGCGGGAAGCCGCCACCATTTGAGACAGCCGGAGATGCCTGACGGGGAGTCTATGGAGGGGCTGTCCTACAGTCGCGTCGGCGTCGACATCGATCGCGCCGAGAGACTGAAGCGCCGGATTGCCCAGCTCGCGGCCTCGACTTTCACGCCTGGGGTGCTGGGAGAGATCGGTCACTTCGGTGGCCTGTACATTGCGCCGGGCGAACGCAATCCCTATGTGCTCGTCTCGAGCATCGACAGCGTGGGCACCAAGGTGCTCGTCGCAGCACTCGTTGGTCGTCACCGCGGGATCGGCATCGATCTCGTACACCACTGTATCGACGATATCCTGGCCTGTGGCGCGAGGCCGCTCTTTTTCCTGGATTATTTCGCCACATCGGGGCTCGATCCAGCTCTGTTGGAAGAGCTCGTTGAGGGTATGGCCGAGGCATGCTCGGCGGCTGGCTGTGCGCTTATTGGGGGTGAGACGGCGCAGCTCCCGGGCATCTATCGGCGAGGCGCCTACGACCTGGCAGGGTGCATCGTCGGAGCCGTACGCCGTGACCGAGTGCTCGACGGCTCGGCTATCCGGGAAGGCGACCTGCTGATCGGGCTGGCAAGCTTCGGACTCCACACCAACGGTTTCACGCTGGCGCGGGCCGCACTTGGCCTCGACGGCGACCCAAAGGAGGCACGGCGACGACTCGCCGAGATGCCTGCCTGGGCTGACCGCCCGCTGGGGGATCTCTTGCTCGAGCCGCACCGTTGTTATCTACCGGTTCTGGATCCGCTGCTCGATGCTGGAACCATCCATGGACTGGCGCATGTTACCGGCGGAGGGTTGGCTGGAAATGTGGCTCGCATCATCCCGAGTGGCCTCCAGGCGTCGATCGAGGCTGGGAGCTGGCCGGTGCCGCCGCTCTTTCGGTATATCCAGGAACGCGGGAGTATCCCCGAGAACGAAATGTTCCGCGTCTTCAACATGGGGATCGGCTACGTCGTTATCGTTCATCCAAGCGACGCCCTCACCGTGCAGCGACAGCTCGGCGAGGGATGGATCATCGGCTCTGTCGTCGCCGCGCCGGACGGGGGTGCACGGGCGGTAATCTCCGGAATTATGTAACACTCGCCAGCTACACGGTGTCGGTCAGTGTTTACCAAACTCGGTGGCATCGAAGATGAGCGAACCTAAGACTGAGCGCCTTGTGATTTCGCCCGATGCTGTTGCTCAAGTCGCAGCGTGCTTGCAGCGGCTAATGGCTGACTCGAATGCGTCACTGAGCATGGTCATCGACCGCGCGGGACGAGTGATCGCCGCGGAGAGCAGGCAGCAGCGAGCTGGGCTCGCCGACCTCGGCGTCCTGATCGCGGCCGCCTACGCCTCTCTGCAGGAGATCGCTCGTCTGCTGAAGGAAGAGAGCTTCCAGACCGTCCTGCACGAGGGGTTACGCGAGCGCATCGTTACGGAGACGGTCAGCACGCAGTGGCTGCTGGTAGTGTTGTTCGACGAGCAGGTGCAGGTGGGTCTCATCCGAGTCCTGGTCAAGCGAACTGCGAGTACCCTCGCTGCGATCCTGGATCTCCAGAAGCAGCGCACACCGCGGGCAGCGCGCCCCCGGCAGAAGCAGCCCAGACGTGCAGCCCAGGATACGGTAGATTTGATCTTCGGCCAGGAACCACCAGGGCCCGAGAGCCGCCAGAGCTGATAGGAGTCGATGCGCGTCCATGGCACTGATCAACGTCGCTGCCCGCGAGATACACGGCAAGATCGTCTACTACGGGCCAGGATTGTCCGGTAAGACGACGAACCTGCAATATATCCATGCTCGTATCCCCGCGCACAGCAAGGGGGAGCTGTTGTCGATCGCTACCGAGGCTGAGCGTACGCTGTTCTTCGACTTCCTGCCACTCGACGTGGGGAAAGTCCATGGCTTCAGCATTCGGTTTCACCTCTACACCGTACCAGGGCAGGTGCTGTACGAGCGCACGCGCGTGGCCGTGCTCAACGGCGCCGACGGTGTCGTCTTCGTGGCAGACGCGCAGCGCGATCGGCTGGCCGAGAACCTGCAGAGCTTGCGAGAACTGGGGCAGAATCTCACCGCCCAGGGCAAGAAGTTCCTCGACTTCCCGCTGGTGCTCCAGTACAACAAAATGGATCTCCCCGACGCGTTGCCGACTCCCGTGTTAGATCGCTACCTCAACCCCATGCGCGTACCGCGCTTCGAGGCCATCGCTATCCAGGGCGTGGGCGTCTTCGAAACCCTCCGGGCGATCACCAAGCTCGTTGTGAATCGGCTATAGCGCAACGCCGCGACCTAGTCACGGGCATTCGCGCCTGGCATCATCCAGAGGGCGTGTGCGTGCCCGAGGCCCGAGTCCGGGGGAGGCAACAAGGTGGCACGCAAGACGGAATTGCCTGAGAGCGACCGATCGATCGCCCGCGCGCTGGCGGCCGCGAGTATCGAAACACCAGATCGTGACCATAGCCGCCACGTGGCATTCCTCAGTCTGCGCCTCTTCGATCTCCTCAAGGAGCCACTCCGACTGCCCGAGGAGGGGCGCGACCTACTCGCCGCAGCCGCGCTCTGGCACGATTGCGGGCAGATACGCTCAATGACAGACCACCATCGGCACAGCTTCGACCGGATTATGGCTGTGCCGCTGCGCGGCTTCAGCCAGTTGCAGCAGCTCCAGATCGCCAACATCGCTCGCTACCACCGGGCCGCCCATCCTTCCCCACAACACTATGGTTACCAGCGACTTCCCCGCGTGGCACGACCAGTGGTCGACCAGATGGCCGCAATCCTGCGCATTGCCGAGGGGCTGGACGCCGGCCACCTCCAGGTGATTACGGACCTCGATGTCGTCGTCCACGACAGTTTTGTGACGATCTACGGCATCAGCGAGAGCTACCCCTCCATGGAGATTGAGCGTGCCCAGTCGCGGGCTGGGCTCTTCCGAGAGGTCTTCCGGCGCGACGTCGAAATCCTGCCACGCGTCGTGCGCCCCCGTTCAGAGGAGCGCGAGAAGGGAGCTTAACGGCTGTGCGGGCCATCCTCTCTGTCTGGGACAAGACAGGTATCGTTGAGCTGGCTCAGCGTCTCGTCGATCAGGGTTGGGAGATCGTGTCCACCGGCGGCACACTGCGGGTGCTTGAAGACGCTGGGGTTCGGGCCATACCGGTTTCCGCCGTCACTGGTTTCCCCGAACTGCTCGAGGGCCGCGTCAAAACCCTGCACCCGGCCATCCATGCCGCAATCCTGGCCCGGCGTGACCGTTCTGACCACCTGGCAGCTCTCGCTGAGCACCGGATCAGCTTGATCGACCTCGTGGTCGTGAACCTCTACCCCTTCACCGAGGTGGCTCGATCCGAACCGTCGCTCGACGTGGCGCTCGAGTACATCGACATAGGTGGGCCAGCGTTGGTGCGTGCCGCGGCCAAGAATTTCCCCTCGGTCTTGCCGCTCGTCGATCCGCGTGACTACGAGCCTGTGCTCCGGTGGCTCGCCAATGGTGGACCGAACGCCGTTCCGCTGGACGAACGGCGCCGCTTGGCCGCCAAGGCATTTGCCCACGTCGCGAACTACGACGCGGTGATCGCCGCTCACTTGCGCCAAGCGGATCCACTACCCGACCAGCTCCCCATCGCTCTCGAGAGGGTGCGTGCACTGCGCTACGGCGAGAACCCGCACCAGCAGGCAGCTCTCTACCACCTGCTTCGAGCGGCGGATCCCTCTGGGATACAACGGTGGACGGTGGTCAGCGGGCCGGAGATGTCCTATAACAACTACCTCGATGCAGTCGCCGCATGGCAGACTGTGTCCGCTCTGCCTGAGCCAGCGGCAGTTATCGTCAAGCATGGCAATCCCTGCGGTGCGGCCCATGCCTCGGATCTCCACACAGCCTACGAGCAGGCTCTAGCCAGCGACCCCATCTCCGCTTTCGGCGGCATCGTCGCCTTCAACCAAGCGCTCGATACCCGGACAGCCGCAGCGCTGACCGAGCGCGTCTTCGACATCGTGCTCGCGCCAGCGTTCGAGGACGGGGCGCTTGCGTTCCTCGGCCGAAAGCGCAACCTCCGTGTTGTGCTCGCGCCCACGCCTCCTGAGCCTGGTTCATGGAGCATCCGCTCCCTCGACGGCGCGGTTCTCGTGCAGCAGGCTGACTACGAGCCACTCGACCCAGCTTTATGGAGAGTGGTCACCCAGCGTTCGCCCACACCCGAGGAGCGCCGAGCTCTCGGCTTCGCATGGCAGGTCGTCCGGTTCGTGACATCCAACGCCATTGTCCTGGCTCAAGGTTCCGCGACAGTAGGGATCGGCGGGGGTCAGCCGAACCGGGTGGATGCTGTTCGGCTAGCGGTCTGGCGAGCCGGAGAACGTGCGCGCGGTAGTGTCCTGGCCAGCGACGCCTTCCTTCCCTTCCCCGACAGCGTCGAGGTCGCCGCCCAAGCAGGCGTCACCGCGGTCGTCCAGCCGGGCGGAAGTCGCCGGGATCCAGAGGTAATCGCCGCAGCCGACCGACTGGGTATCGCGATGGTGTTTACCGGTGTGCGCCATTTCCGGCACTAAGTAGGCGACGGGACGCCAGAGCTCACCGAGTGCCCGCCAGTCCTCCTCCTGTCGCCAGAAGGGGCGGTGCACCACCGTCCGCGGAGAGGGGTGATACAGCGGCACGAGCCAGCGCCCGTTCCACCTTGTCGGCTTCCCGACCCCTTCCGAAAGGCAGAGGCCGCGGGGCTCGATCCAGTCGGGCGCGGTCAGTGCCACCTTGCCGCGCGTGGCAACGATCGGCGGGCCGACGATCTCGAGCCGCCGGGCCAGCGCACGCATCGCCTGGGTTCGACAGACCGCGGGCAGCGGTTTCGACCCTGCCGATCAGCCGGATGACACGGTACCGCGTTCGTCCGGTGGACGAGCTCCGGCGGGATACCCGCCAGCGCCAGCATGCGCTCAACCGCCTGCCCCGTACGATCTCCAGTGAGTGGTGCACCTGTTCGAACAGCGCCCAAGCGGCCCGGCGCTTCGCCGATAAGGACAATCGGGGGCCGGCACAGGCCCGTCGCCCGGCCCGGCAACAGGCCGGCCCAGACCAGGACAGGCCCGGCAGGCGGCCACCTCGACCATCAGGCATGCCCAGGCGTCGCCTGGCGGTTTAGGGAGTCGCTGTTCAGGCCAGATCGGGATCGAGCGCTTCCAGGAGCGGGACGAGACGGTCATAGTCATGCTTGAAGATTCGGGCCAGCTCGCGGGCGGCACGCTCCAGCCAGTCGCGATCGCTCTGGCGCACGTCGAAGAGATAGCGCGCGTGGGCGGCCAGAAGCTGGTCGGCCGGGATCTCTCCCCGGTACTGAGCCAGGATCGCGAAGTAGCGCGGCTGATCGGTCACCTGCTGCGCCTCCGGCAACGACACGCGCTCCACCGAGAAGTGGAGCGGGGGCGGCAATGGCGGCAGCAGGTATGACAGCCGGTCGCCGCGTCGATAGGCGATCGCCGCTGCCGAGAACACCGAGCGCAGCACATGCCGCAGTTCCGGATTGCGCTGGTAGATTGCCTGGTCACGCAGGTCAGCCGATCCCCGCCGAACGACACGCCTCCCAGGATCGATGCTCCCCGTTTCCCCGTAGGTGACGACCGCGTAGATCACCTCTCCCTCCGCGCCGCGTACTCGGACAAGCGAACCCAAAGGCGGGAGGCAATGGAGCTCGTCGCACTCAGCGACAAATCCGACTGTGCTCGTCTCGATGATCTCGCCTAAACGCTCTGTTCCAGACTGGTCACACATATCGGCCTCGCTTGCTGCGGTCTTTCGCCGACCGGCGCATGACCACACCATGTTCAGCGAGTAACCGATCGACCAGGATCTCGACGGCGCGTCGTTCCTCGGCCCGAATCACTGCCAGTTCGTGCGCTTCCTGAAGGGCCAGAGGATAGCCGCGGGCGCGCGAGCATTGGTCGACGATGGCCGCATGCACGAGCTCGAGTTTCGCTCGATCTCGCGCTACCCATGCGGGAACCTCGACGCGCGCCACCTCGGTTCCGGTATGGAGATAGAAAAACTGGATCCGGTCATCTTCCGGATAGCGGCCGAGGATCATCGAGCCGCTTGCAAACACCTGCGAGCGCGCGCCCGGCTCGAGCCGCATGACCTGCTCGAACAGCACGCGATCGGGCACGTCGGGCAGGATGTCGCAGGCGGGTTGGTGCCCCTCCGTGAAGATCCGAGCGCGACAGTGATCGCAGTTGACAGTCCGACCCTGAGGCGGATAGTCGCAGACTGAGACCCGCAGAGCATTCATCACGTCACTGGAACCGGGATAGCTGATGAACCCAGCCACAGGCACGTGCGCCTCGCGCAACGCCTGCAAGGCATCGAGAAACGGGCCCAGCGCCCAGTTCGCGACGAAGTCCGGTTGGCTCTCGAGCCCCCAGAGGATCAGCGTGCCGTCCTGCAGGGCAACCACCGGAGGATCCGCCGACCTGACGAGCTCAACCGCGTGCCGTAGCTCCTCGACAGCCCGCCTGAAGCTCAATACGGCACCACTGACAGGTACCCGACGCGATAGGTCACTGAGATAGAGATCGTCTTCGCTCGCGAAGAACCGGGCATGAGATCCCAACCGGGCACCCGACGGCTCGCCGTAGGAGAGCACGACGCCACCCAGGTTGATCACATAGTACCGAATCGGGCTGTGACGATCGGGGGTGAGCAGCGACCCATCCGTCGCGACCACACTGTACCGGTCCGCTATGGTAGGGCGAGGCCAGGCACCTCGGTAGCCATGCGTGGCGCGCGCCAGGAGCCACGACGTCTTCGCCGTACGCAACCGCTCCTCGAGATTCGCCTCGTCGAGATGGCGAACCGCCTCTTCGAGCGCATTCCACCCATGGCGCTCCCCGGTGGCCGTCTCGAAAGCCAGCCGCCGGAGCTCCTCAGCGATGGCGGCAACGTCCAGGGTCACGCTTCTCTCCCCGAGAGACCCAGCTCGTCAGTGCGACCCAGGAACCGGTACATCCTCTGCAACTCGCCGCCGTCCGACCCGCTCGACCCACCGGTCAGGCGCCCGCAGTTCGTCGACCGTCGGTAGATAGTCCGGCCCTTCCCACACGATGCGCAGCATGCCGTGACCATACTTTTGCACGACGTGATCGGCGAACGCCTCGCCCAGCCGGTACTGTTCCAACTTGAGGTCGAGCCCGGTGAGGCGGGCAAGCAACTGCTCGGCCGGCGAGCGCTGCTGCTGGCGTCGTTCGAACTGGTGGACGATCGCCCAGTAGGTCGGAATAATCGAGCGCCCCACCACGTGCATGACGTGGTTACTGTACCCCTCGATGAGCGCCATGACGGCTTGCAGCCGCTGGAACAGTGCTTGCTGCTCCGGGCTCATCAACAGCTCCAGCCATGAGCGCTCACTCTCACCGCGCACGACGGAGGGCAGATCGCGCGCCGCCTGCCAGACGCGCTTGAGCGCTTCGGTATCGGTTTGCAGAAGCCTCACCCAGTCGTGGATCAGACCGTTCACGTAGTCGCGCAGCCATGGATGGGCTTCGAACTCGAAGGCGTGTGTCGTCTCGTGCAAAGCCAACCAGAAGCGAAAGTCCGAGCCATCGAGCCGGAGTACCCGTTCGAGCCAGGCGACGTTCGGTTCGACGAAGTACAGTCGGCCGGCAGCCAGTGGTTCTCGACCGAGCAGGACGAGATCGTACTGGCCGAGTACACGCCGCGCGAGATAGCCGAGCAAGAGCCCTACTTCCGTCGTCGCCACTGCCTGGCTGAGGCGTCCCCATACCAGGAGCCCCAGGCGCAAGGCCGGTTGTCTGGGTAGATCGGGGAGCGTTTCCAGGGGTCGCAGGACCTCCGCAAAGCCCTCCAGGTTGGCATCGATCCAGTCGATCCGGTCGAACGCGTAGACGTGTTCGGCCGGAGACCGGGGTGTTTCACCCGTATAGTCAGCGATCAAGGGGACGGCGCGCTCGACCAGGGAGCGATAGTACCGCGTCAGAGTGACCCGTTCACTCGCAGACAAGCGGGAACGTGCGTTCATGCGGATAGCGACGGTTCGTGCTCGTTCCCAGTCGATCACCCGCGGTCTGCTCTGCGCCGCCGCGTAGTCCCTGGCCCGAGCCCCGACCCATGCGCCCACTGTCGCGCCGACAAGCGCTCCCAAGATCAGCATCTCGCGTTGGTTGCTCCATCGTTGAGCCAAGAGCGTTCCGCCTTCCCGCGCTCCCTGTCCAACTGAAAATGCCCTGTAAGCGTACCCGAGAGCGCTATCGCGAGCGAGGGTCTTGGTGGTCATCGCCCTGCCATGTACCCGCTCTTCCCTGTCCGCGCCTCTCTGTCCGACGTGAGCCGAGTGTGGGCCAGACCATACAAGTGCGCGCTATTGCCCGGGTTGCGGTACTGGCTCCGGCGCCGGTTCCGCGGGCGCTTCCGGCTCGCTGGGGGCTTCCGATGCCTGGCTCGGCCCGACCAGCGTCACGTTCGATGACGGCAGGTAGTGGCTACGCAGTACCAGCTCGTCGATGAGCTGGTCACCCCGGTAGACCCGGCGACGGATCTCGACATCGAACCCATCTCGTGCTTGCTCGACGACTATCTGCTGCCCGGGTGCCAGGTCAGGGGATTCCCGGTAGACCGGAGTCGGGTCAGTCTTCACCACGTTCGTGACGATTGGCTCATCTACTTCGACGCGCCAGTCCGGCTTTGTGCCCCAGATCTCGAAGCGCACCCACTGGCCGTCCGCCCGAGCCACGATCGCGATCCAGTTGTCCGTCGTATTCTTGAACTTAAAGTCCAGCCCGTAATCGGTGTCCACCGTCGCATCGAGGCCGGTGATGCCGCTCGGTGGTTGGCCGTAAAGCGGAATCCAGTACAGGTGCCAGTTCCGCTCGACGATCGGAAACCCACCCCAGAACGCCGCGTGGAAGAGCGTGGTCGATACCTGGCAGACGCCTCCGCCGACTGACGGTACGGTCGAGACACGCCCGTTGGTCGCTACAATACCGTAGCCGACTTTGTAACCGCTGTCCAAGTTGATTTCGCCCACCGTGCCGGTAAAGGAGAAAACTCCGCCAGGTGGCACCAGCGCGCCGTCGGCCCGCTGGGTGGCGAGTTCGACGTTGTGCCTTCTGTTGGGTACCGAGCCCCCGTAGTAGGTCTGCCCAGACGAGATCAGCTCCCGGATCACGATCTGCGCCGCCGTGGCTGAGGTGACCTGCGGCTGCACCGGACGGGTCACGAGCGATACCTCGCTGCTCTTGGCGAGAATCGCCGCTTGAACCCGCTCGACCGATGCTTCGACATCCAGCTCACGGCCGGTCTGCTCGGGCTCCACGACCTGCACCTGGCCATTGACGTACCTCAGCTTGGCGTCCCGCGCTGCGACATGGACCCGCCCGCTTAGCTCTTCGATCACCTTGCGTAGCTGCTCACGGTCAACCTCGACCGCGAGGCCGGTGACTGCTCCGCCGCGTTCTTCTCGCACGAAGGTCAGGAGGGACGCCAGCTGCTCAGGTCCAAGCTCGAGAGATCCGCCGTCCCAGCGGAGCGTCAGCGGGCCATCGACTAGTCGCTGCGCGCGCCCTGCGGCCTGCTCTGCCATTTCGGCGGTGACCGCTGCTGGTACCGGTTTGGCCTGCACTTCGGCCTCGTGCCGCCCTGCCGCCAGTGCGGACAAGACCGCCTCCGCCGTCGCCGCTGGGTCAAGCTCCTGGCCGTCCACTGGCGGGTCGACCACGAAGCGGCCGGCCTCCCAGCGAACAGTCGCCTCTTTCGGGGCGACGAACGCGCGGTCGGCGACGGTCGCGACATACGTTTCGAGCGCGGAGCGATCAGCAACAAGCCCCTGCTGCTCCCTCTCGGTGGGGACGAGCTGGACAAAGTTCACGAGCACGTTCGGTGCGATCTCCCAGCGGGTGTCGTGATGGAGCAGGTAGAACGGCTGGCCGAACAGCTCGCGCGCCTTGGGGAGTAACGGTGCCAAGTCGTCGGCAGTCACCTCCGGCTCGATCTCGACCAGCTCGAGCGAGACCGGCCGCGGAGACAGCGCCGCTACCTGCCGCTGCAGTGCGCGATAGGTCGCTGGCACGTCGATGCCGATACCTGGTTGATCCGGCTCGATTGTGACCTTACCCTCCTTAACCTGGAAGCGCGCGCTTCGCGCAGCACGCGTGACATCGGGCGCGATCCGATCGAGAGCGGTGAGGACAGCCTGCGGATCTAGCCTCACCCGTAGCGGCACATCGTAGCCCACGACGAGTGCACGGAGCCAATCGGCTGAATCGCGCCACAGGTCGCCCGACCGGCCGTAGCCGTATGCCTCGGCGATTGCCTCGTCCACATCCGCTGCTACCCCTAAATCCTGGAGCGGGAACTGGTACGTGCGATTGCCCGCTTCAACCAGGAGGGCGCCAGCGCTGAACGAGGCATAGGACGCTTCCACGCGAGACTTCGCCTCGGCCCGCGTCAAGCCACCAACATCGATCCCGCTGATCCGAACCCCGTAGTACATCGTGGGCCCGCGCGTCAGACCATAGGCCAGCAGCGCCCCGGTGGCGAGTGCGATGGCTAGACCAACAAGCGCGGTGACCAGAACGAGGAGATTGGACGAAGGCAAACGCAGGATTCGAAAGTTGGCGGCCTGAAAGGTCCGAGCCCTGTTGACCATTCTCCCATCCGCTTCCCAGACCGGTGCCGTCCCCTGTTCGGACACTGGCTCCCTGAGTGTACCACGCGAGGGCTGCCTGCCAGCCGTACGGCTTGTAGCGCGAAACAGGCGGTGTTAGAGTGCGGGCAGTGGTAGGAGCTGCGCGGGAGGGAGGCGAGAATGGCCAAGCAGGTGATCAATACCGAGCGCGCACCGAAGGCGATCGGGCCATATTCGCAGGGCGTGCGCATCGGCAACCTTGTCTTCACTGCGGGGCAGATCCCTCTCGATCCCGCGACGGGCAAAATGGTCGACGGCGGGATTGCTGCTCAGACCGAGCGGGTCCTGGAAAACCTCAAGGCCATCCTCGAAGCCGCTGGCAGCTCGCTCGACCGCGTCGTCAAGACGACCTGCTTTCTCGCTAATCTCGACGACTTCGCCGAGTTCAACGCTGTCTACGGGCGGTACTTTGGCCAAAACCCTCCGCCGCGCAGTACGGTGCAAGCTGCCCGCCTGCCGGCCGGCGCTTTGGTCGAAATCGAGTGCATTGCCGAGTGCGACTGACCATGGCGCTTCGTGCCAGCGGGGACGACGCCCGCCAGCGGAGACAGGATGAACGGGAAGGTGACCATGATGCACCAGCACGGGCTCGAGCAAGCGTTCGCCGAGGTCTCGTCCGATGAGCTGATGCGACACGTCAGGACGATCGCGCAGTGGGTACGCCTGTCTGGCACTCCCGAAGAGGCACACGCGTTCGATTACATCGAGTCGGTCGTCCGTCAATTCAGTCTCACGGTCACTCGCCACGCACCGATCTGCCTCGTAAGTCTGCCGGTCTCAGCGTCGTTGACGCTCGTCGACACCGGGGAGCAGTTCCCCTGCATCACCCACTCCTTTTCCGCCGCAACTGGCCCGGAAGGGATCGTTGGCGAGCTGGTCTATGTCGGTAGTGGCCGCGAAGCCGAGTATCAGGGGCAGGAGGTGCGCGGAAGGATCGCGCTGGCCGAGGGCCTTGCGACGCCGGAAAAGGCTGTGATTGCCGAGCGACAGGGGGTAGCTGGCGTCGTCCACATCAGTGGTGAGCACCTGCACGAGATGATTATCTCACCGGTGTGGGGTAGCCCAACTGTCGAGACGATCGGCCTCTTGCCGAGCAAGCCCCACGTGTCGGTCACCAGGCAGTCGGGAGAGCGTCTCAAGCAGTTGCTGCGAACTGGCCCCCTCCGCGTGCGGCTGACGACGGAGGTCGACACTGGTTGGCGCCCATTGCCCTTACTGATCGCCGAACTCGCCGCACCGAACGGGGACGGCACGTTCGTCCTCTTCAGCGGCCACGTGGACTCGTGGCACTACGGAGCGATGGACAACGGCAGCGCCAATGCCTTGATGCTCGAAGTCGCGCGCCTGCTGAGTCAGCAGCGCGAGGGCATCCGCCGCTCCGTGCGTTTCGCTTTCTGGTCAGGCCACTCGCACGCCCGCTACGCGACTTCCACCTGGTATGCAGACTATGCCTGGGAGGAGCTCTGGGAGCGCTGCGTCGCGCACGTGAACATCGATTCCCCCGGCGCGGTCGGCGCCACGGTGTTGACTGAAGCGCCGACTATGGCCGAGACCTACGACTTCGCCCGTGAAGTGATCCAGACGCTGACCGGCCAGCAGCTCGACTACCGGCGTATCGGGCGCCTTGGTGACCAGAGTTTCTGGGGCTGCGGCATCCCGTCCCTCTTCTGTTCGATCTCGGAGCAAGGTGATGCCCAGGAGGAAGGAGACATCGGGGCGCTCATCGGCGGGTCGAGAGCCCGCCGCGGTGGTCTGGGCTGGTGGTGGCACACGACGGAGGACACGATCGACAAGATCGATCCTGCCAACCTCGTCCGCGATACGCGCGTCCTGCTGGCCACTGTGTGGCAGCTCGCGACAGCCCCCGTCCTGCCGTTTCGACAGTCACGAGCAGTCGAAGAGATCCGGGGTGCACTCGAGGCGCTGTCGTCCGTGGCGGCTGCCCCGCTTGACCTCGATGCGCTGCTTGTCGAGTGCCAGCGGTTGCTCGAGGCAGCGCGTCGGCTCGACGAGCGCTGCTCGAAGCCAGCAGACGAGGCTTCGGCCGACCGGCTCAACCGGTGCCTGATGGCCGTCAGCCGCGCGCTGATTCCGGTCAACTACACCGCTCGCGGCCCGTTCGAACAGGATCCGGCCCTACCGACGGGGCCGCTTCCGGGTTTGCAACGAGCGCGTGAACTCGCTACCCGGGATCCGCACGATGTTAACTTCTATCCTCTGCTGCAGTCCCTGCAGCGCGAACGCAACAGGGTCTTGCACGCGCTCCACGTTGCTCGACGCATCATCGAGGAGGTGGTGGAGGAACCCTAGCGTGATCCTGGTTCCGTCAGTCTCGTCGAGCTCTCGTCAGCGCAGAGCGGCCTCGACGTCGGCCGTCTCGGCCTTGCTGACCGCAGTGCCCCTGTGGTAGACTGGTGCGTAGGAAATGGGTGAGTAGCTCAGCAGGTCAGAGCGCGCGGTTCACATCCGCGAGGTCAGGGGTTCAAGTCCCTTCTCACCCACCGAGGGGGTGCACAGGCCTGGCTTGCCAGCGGCGTGACTGCCGGGGCTGTTCTGTTGTACGCTCGGGAGACATGGAGGAGCGGGCTGCCGAGGAGGGTTCCTCGGCTTTGCATGTCAGGAGCCCGCACTCCTGGGCCTCGCGACGTTGGCAAGGACAGCCGCCTGCTGCATGTCTCATCTCTTCACTTTGCTGGGTTGCGGTCGAGTAGCCCGGGCAGCCGGGCTAGAGCAAGGACATGTCTATGGTGCGTGAGCGTCCGGTCGTTCTCACGCTCGAAGGGAAGACACAGCTCGAACACGAGCTGGAGCAGCTTCGAACGGTGAAGGTGCCCATGCTGGTCGCACGTTTGCAGCAACTGAGCACCGAAGGCGACATCTCCGACAACAGCGAGTACGAGGACACCAAGGAGGAGCTCGTTCTGGCTGAGGCGCGCATTCGCGAGATTGAGCATATCTTGCGTCGCGCTCAGGTCATGACTCACGAGCGTCGTCACGACCTCGTGCAGCTCGGCTCGCGCGTCACGGTCATCGATGAAGAAGGAGCTACTGAGACCTGGGTCATCGTTAGCCCTGAGGAAGCGAACGCGATGCAGGGCCGCATTTCGATCGAGTCGCCGGTCGGCGCCGCGCTGCTCGGCAAGCGACCGGGCGATACCGTTGTGGTTCGCGCCCCAGGCGGCGAGACTCGTCTGATGATCGAGCGAGTCGACTGACCAGGACACGACCTTCAGCGACAGCCGCGGCGCCTGACTGCGCCGCGGCTGTATGCTGTGAAGGGCGTCAGCCGAGGGTACCTGAGGAGCGCATGACCATGGGGTTGAATGACCAGCAAGAACAGCGCCTCGCAAAGCTACGGGCACTGCGTGAGCAGGGCCTCGATCCCTATCCACCGCGTGCCCTCCGGACGCACAGCGCTGCGGAAGCGGTCGCCCGCTTTACGGCTATCGAACCGTCGCTCGGCGGCGAGCCAGATCCCGAGGTGGTCGCGGTGGTGGGCCGGGTCGTCGCCATACGCGACCTGGGCCGGATCGTCTTCTGCCATATCCGGGACGGTTCGGGAGCAATTCAGATCTACCTGCGGCGCGACCTGCTCGGTGACGAGCGTCTCGCCTGGTTCAAGCGCTTCATCGATCTCAACGACTTCATCGAGGTTCAGGGGCACCTCTTCCGCACCCGAACCGGCGAAATCTCAGTTCAAGTTCAGGAGTTCCGTCTCCTCACCAAGGCGCTCAACCCGCCGCCAGACAAGTGGCGAGGGCTCAGCGACGTCGAGACCCGCTACCGCCAGCGGTATGTCGACCTCCTGACCAGCGAGAAGGTGCGCCGCATCTTCGTCGTACGTGCGCAGCTCATCCGCGCTCTCCGGCGCTACCTCGATGAGCGTGGCTTCCTTGAGGTCGAGACGCCGACACTGCAGCCGATCTACGGTGGTGCGGCGGCGAGGCCCTTTACGACCTACTATCATGCGCTCGACCAGACCTTCTACCTCCGGATCTCCGACGAACTCTACCTGAAGCGCCTGTTGGTCGGCGGCTATGAACGGGTGTACGAGATCTGCAAGGACTTCCGCAACGAGGGGATTGATGCACGCCATTCCCCCGAGTTCACCATGCTCGAGTTTTACGCCGCCTATTGCGACTACCTGGACGTCATGCAGATGTGTGAGGAAATGGTCGTCTACGCGGCAGAGCAGGCGCTGGGCACGCTGGTTATTCCTTGGGGGGAGCACACCGTCGACCTCACGCCCCCGTGGCGGCGGGTCTCACTGCGCGAGGTCCTGCTCGAGCACACAGGCATCGACTTTCTTCACGTCACCGAGCAGGCCGAGCTCTATGCTCGTGCCCGCGCGCTCGGTGCCGATGTCCAGCCCACCACGGTCTGGCCACGCATCCTCGATGAGTTGCTGAAGTCGTTCGTCCGGCCGCGGTTGATCCAGCCCACCTTCGTCTACGACTACCCCGTCGAGCTCTCACCGCTCGCCAAGCGGAAGCCGGACGACCCGCGCCTGGTGGAACGTTTCCAGCTCTTCATCGGCGGGCTGGAGCTGGCCAACGCCTACACCGAACTGAACGATCCCCTCGATCAGCTCGCCCGCTTTTTGGAACAGGCGCGCGACCGCGAGCTCGGCGATGAGGAGGCGATGCCGATCGACGAGGACTTTATCAACGCTCTCATGTACGGCATGCCACCGACCGGTGGTTTCGGCCTCGGGATCGACCGTCTAGTGATGTTGTGCACGAACCAGCAGAACATCCGCGAAGTCATCCTTTTCCCCCAGCTTCGCGTCAAGCCGGAGATGACCGGCTTAGTGGAGGCTCTGGCCCCGTATCTCCACCTGGTGGTCGCTACACCGACAGTACCGACGATTTCCGGGAGAAGCCCATCAGCCGACGAGGGGAGCGACAGCTCGCATGACTGAAGGGCAAAGCCAGGCGCCGACAGACAAGTGCCTCTCTACTCCGACGGTTCGTCGCCAAGGCGGTGATAGAGGTAGCGGAACACATCACGGCAAACAGCGGCCAAGGGGACGATGACGATCATGCCGACAATACCCCAAAGCGCCCCGCCGGTTACCACGAGGAGCATGACCAAAGCCGGGTTCATCTGTACCACGTGCCCGTGAATACGCGGTACAAGCAGATTGTTTTCCAGTTGCTGGATCACGATAAACGTGACACCGACCCAGATGAGCTTGGATGGCTCGGTCGCGAGCGCGACGAGTGCGATGACGATGAACGTCAAGATCGGCCCGAGGATCGGCACCAGCTCGAGGACGCCAGCGATCAGCCCCAGGACGATCGGCTGCCTCATGCCGATCATCGTCATCGCGACCCCTGTGGCGATACCAATCACCGCACCGAGCAGGAGTTGGCCGCGAATGTACGCGGCCAGCGTCCGGTCGATGATGCGAACGATCGCACGGACATCAGCCCGCCAGGCCGATGGCCAGAGGCCATAGAACCAGGCAACGCCGCGTGGCTCGTCCTTCAGCACGTAGAACACCCAGAACGGCAACAGCACGATCGCCGAGAAGAGCCCGATGGCGACACCGATCGCGTTGAACGTCGTCTTGAGAGCACTCTGAACAGCGGAGATGGCAAGCGAGCTGAGCCCCGAAAGGCTGTTTTCGATCTGGTTCTGGACCTGCGGCGGCACCTCGGCCTGATACCGCTCGAGCCAGGCAAAGACCTGCTCGTTTACGGCCGCGCTGTACTGCGGTACCGCCTGGACGAACTGAGTCGTCTGCCTGATCAGCGGCGGTACCAACAGCATCCCAGCGAGCGCAAGCAGCCCTCCCACCGCGATGTAGCTCATCAGGATAGCCAGCGTACGGGCCAGTGAAGGGAGCCGCGGGCGGATCGGGTTGAGCCGTTCCAGCACCCCGACCAGTGGTGCTATCAGATACGCAATAAGGGCACCGACCACGAAGGGTACCAGTGCCCCTCGCGCCGCCCACAGCACCCAGCCGACGGTGAGCAGTGCAAGAAGCACCATCACCACACGCCGGAAGCGGCGTGATTCCAATGGCGACGGAGGCCGGGTTGCCGGTGGAGCATGCGTCCGAACCGGCTCGACCATGCAGTCACGTCCCTCCTGGCTCGTCAGGCACGGCGTGGCCAGCCAAGGGCTAGCCGTAATTGTTGCAGATCGGCGGTTGTTGCCTACAGCTCGCGGCGACCCCGGCGACGGACGACTTCCGCTGAGAGGAGCACGAGGACGGAGAACGTGATCAGCATCGAGGATACTGCTGCGATGGTGGGATCGATCTCCAGCCGCAGGCCCTCGAACATCCGCATCGGCAGCGTTCTCCCCTGCGCGCCAGCAATGAACAGCGCGACAATCAGCTCATCGAAGGAGGCGATGAAGGCGAACACCGCCCCCGCGAAGATACCAGGCGCTATAGTCGGCAAAGTGACGAACCGGAATGTTTGGAGTGGACTCGCGCCGAGGCTCTGCGCCGCCTGTTCGAGCCGAATATCGAATCCTCTCAGCGTCGCGGTGACGTTCACAATCACGTACGGCAGTGCGAGCACGGTGTGGGCCAGTACTAGTCCGACAAAGGTCTGTACAAGGTGCAAGCGGGCGTACACTCCATAGACCGCGATCGCCACAATAATCGTCGGCACGATGAGCGGTGAAACGATGACGACATTGATAAAGTCTTTGCCAGGAAAGTTGCCCCGCACCAGAGCGAGCGATGCCATAATCCCGAGGATGGTGGCGAGGATCATCACCGTGAAGGCAACTCGAATACTCTGGATCATCGCCGACGTCCAGTCCGATCGGTTGAAGAAGTTCTGGTACCACTGCAGCGAAAACCCCGGCGGTGGGAAAGAGAGATACTTCGCTGCGCTGAACGACATCGGGATCACGATGATGACCGGCGCGATCAGGAACAGTAGTATGAGGCCGCACAGTGCCGCGAGCAGCAAACGAGACCAGGAGAAAGCGTAGCGCGGCCGCCCGGCCGGGCGATCAGCCAGCACGCGTGTACCCGGACGGGCCACCGGATGAACCGTCATGACACGTCACCTCCGAAGATCTTGTCCAGCCCGAGCAAGCGGTTGTAGATGACAAAAATCACCAAGGTCACCAGCAGGAGCACCGTACCAAGCGCCGCGGCAAACGGGAAATTGAGCTGTGTGCGGATCTGGTCTTCCATGAGCTGCGCGATCATGATGTCTGTCCGCCCGCCCATCAGCGCTGGCGTGATAAAGAAGCCCAGTGCCAGGATAAAGACGAGCAGGCTGCCCGCCGCGACCCCGGGCAGGCTCAGCGGGAAGAAGACGCGGAGGAACGCCTGCAGCGGCGTCGCCCCCAGGTTCTGTGCGGCGCGGATCAGGTCGCGGTCGATGCCGCGCATCACCGCAAAGGTCGGCAAGACCATGAACGGCAACAGCACGTGCACCATGCCGACGAGCACGCCGATCCGGTTGTACATCATCCGCAGCGGCTCATCGATCAGCCCGAGCTCGATCAACCACCGGTTGATCACTCCCTGGCGCTGCAGCAGCACCATCCAGGCATACGTTCGTACTAGGATGCTCGTCCAGAACGGGATGAGCACCAGGATCAGGAGCAGCCGGGCAGTGCGCGCGCGCAGGGTCGACAGGAAGTAGGCCAGTGGATAGCCCAGCACCAGGCAGATCGCAGTGACCTGGAGCGCAATCGTGAAGGTCGTCCGCATGACCCGCAGGTAGAGGTCGACCTGGACGATGCGTTGGTAGTGCTCCAGCGAGAAGCTGCCTTGGTCATAGACACTGGTCACGAGCAGGCGCAGGATCGGGTAGGCAAACAGAACCAGCAGCAGGAGCAGTGCCGGCAGCAACAAGCCGAAAAGGCCGAGCTGCCGCCGAAGATACAGCCTTCTCATCCGCGGGTCGACCACGACGCGAGCGCCGGTGGCCGATCCCGGTGCAGTGACGGCCACTGCAGTACCCTCCCGTGTGCTACGCGTTGCATTCTATCCAGGTCTCGCGGGCGGCGCGGCACCTGTCGATCGCCCGCTCGCCACCGCCCGCGCATCGCCTGCATTGTCTACTCGGGGCAGGCGAAAAGAGCCGCCTGCCCCGACTCCGCCTATCGCGTGAGCCAGGAATCGAAGCGCTCCTGAAGCGTCTCCAAAGCTTCAAGCCAGAACTCGTTGTCCGCTTCGAGCTGTACACTCTTCTGCGCCGGGGCACTTGGTAAGCGCGCCTTCAGCTCCTCCGACAGCAGGTCGAAGCCCTTTGCGTTCGTGGGGCTGTATGGGATCTGCTTGGCCAGCTCCGCCTGCACCTCCGGCCGGGTAGCGAAGTTGATGAAGTCCATGGCCAGCTCCTTCTCCTTCGCCCCCTTCGGCACGATGAACGAGTCCGTGCGCAGCAGCCCCTCGTTCCACTGGATCGCCACTGGTGCCCCCTGACGCTGGGCGGCATCGATCCGGCCGTTCCAGGCGCTGGTCATGACGACCTCGCCGTCGGTCAGGAGCTGCGCTGGCTGGGCGCCTGCCTCCCACCACACTGTCACGTGGGGCTTGATCTTGTCCAGCGATGCGAAAGCGCGGTCGACCCCTTCTGGAGTGCGCAGAACTTGGTAGACCTGCTCCTTCGGTACCCCGTCGGCCATCAGCGCGAACTCCAGGTTGCCGACCGGGCCGTCGACCTTGTCCGCGGCTCGTGGGCCTGGGAAGCCTTCGACGTCCCAATAATCCTTCCAGCCCTGTGGCGGCTTGTCACCGAATTCGACGGTTCGGTACGCCAGAATGGTCGACCAGAAGATGATCGCGACGTCGAACTCGCCCGCCACGTTTTCCAGGAAGTCGGCCTTGTTGACAACCGTATAGTCGATCGGTTCGAGGTACCCTTGTTTGGCCAGCACGCGACTTTCGAAGGTTCCCTGCTGGGCGACCGTCCACTCGACGTTACCGGCATCGACCTGCGCCTTGAGCTTGCCCATATCGGTCGAGTCTTCGACGATCTCAGCACCGGTTAGGCGTTTGAACGGTTCGAGCACCGCGACGCGCTGCGCGTCCTGCATCGCGCCGCCGAAGCCTGCGAAGACGAGCCTCTTACCTTTCCACTTGTTCGGGTCGTCGTAGCCGGCCACCTTAAACTCGGGCCCCGGCCCGGTCGCCGCTCCTGGGCTCGGCGTGGCCGCCCCGCCCGGAGCTGGCGTCGCTTCTTGTCGGCGGCAGGCTGCCAGCGCGCTGAGGCTCACCGCGCCCAGTCCCGCCGCCGCCATCAACTGGAGAAACTGCCGCCGCCGAATGCGGTTTGCCAGCTCCAACCGACGGAGCATCGTCTCGAATCGCTCATCGGACATCCTGCTACCCTCCTC
>CALKCJ010000060.1 GCA_938082375.1 uncultured Thermomicrobiaceae bacterium | reverse complement strand
GCCCGCCAGCTGCACCCAGTAGGCCGTGCCGGCGCCGTTGAGCACCACGTACTCGCCGTCGCGGCCGGCGAGCGGGACCACCCGGCCAGCCTCCACCAGCTCGACCGCCTTCTGGTAGCGCGCCGCGATCGCCTTCGCCTGCTGCACCATCACCGTCGTCTGCCTCCCCCAAGCCTCAACAACATCCTTATCACCGCTACAAGCATACAAGACTCCTATGCGCTTGTCAAGGGGTCTTGCCTGGTTGTTGCGGCTTCGTGTACACTCCGGCCAGGAGGTGCGGATGGACGTGAAAACGCTCAGACAGTGGCGCTACACCAAAGCGATCGGGCTTCGGGAGCTGGCTGCACTGGCGGGGGTCAGCACGTACACGCTCTCGGCACTCGAGCACGGCCGGAGCCGTGGCTACCCGAAGACGTGGCGCAAGATCGCCCGCGCGCTCGGCGTTGACCCGGAGCAGATCGTCGAGTACCGCCGGGCCGTGGGGCTGGCGGTGACCGAAAGCGAGGCCTCGCATGAAGCCTGAACGCCGCAGCGGCTCCTACTCAGCGCGCATCAGCTATACCGACCCGCGCACCGGCAAGCGCCGGCAGAAGCGCGTCACCGCCAAGACCAAGCGTGAGCTGGACGCGAAGGTGGCCCAGCTCAAGGCGGCGCTCGCCAGCGGCAGCTACACTGAGCCGGCCAAGATTCCGTTTGCGTCGTATCTGGAGCACTACCTGGACACTGCCGACCTAGCGCCGCGCACCCGTACCGCCTACGCGCTGGTGGTGCGTCGGATCATCGCGCCATGGCTCGGCACGCTTCCGCTGGCGAAGCTTACTGGCTGGCACGTCCAGGAGCTCTACAACGCCGTGCGGGAGACCAGCTACGCGCAGCAGGTGCAGGCGGTCGTCTCCGGCGCACTCACCCTGGCGGTGCGTGAGGGGCTGATCGCGCGCAACGTGGCCGAAGGGCTCACACCCGGCCGGCGTGAGCGGCCGCCGCGGGCGCCGACCATCTGGACGCCCGAGGAGCTCACCACCTTCCTCACCGTCGTGCGGGCGCACTGGCTCTTCCCGCTCTTCTGGACCCTGGCCTATACCGGCCTGCGGCTCAGCGAGGCGCTCGCCCTCCGCTGGGACGATGTCAGCCTTGATTTGGCGCGGCTCTTCGTGCAGGCCTCCAAGAGCCTGGCTGGTCGACGACGGGTTGCGCTTGACAGAATGACGGTTACGGTCTTGGCGGAGCACCGTGCGGAGCAGGCGAGGCGTCGTGCCGCGCTGGGGAGCGCGTGGCAGGAGCACGGCCTGGTCTTCGACCGTGGTGACGGCCGACCCATCTCGCCGCGCACCGTCCAAGCCACTATGGCGCGCTACGTTCGACGGCTGGGGCTCCCACCAGCCACACCACACACGCTTCGCCACACGCACGCGACCGTGTTGTTGTCTGATAGTGTGCCGCCGCACGTGGTGCAGCAACGGCTGGGCCACGCCTCCAGTCGCACCACCCTTGATGTCTACGCACACGTCCTACCGGTGAGCGAGCGGGAGGTGGCTGAGCGGTTCGCCCAACGCCTGAACGGAACACAGGGTGACCAAAATGTGACCATCGGGCAGGAGCAACCGAGAAAATCCGCTTCACCATAGGGATCTCAAAAGAGTTGCGCATAAGGGTTCTTATGCGCAATTACCTCAACGTACCCGATTCCACGCTTGTCTGGTAGCCTACCACCTGCTGTGGTCACGCCGTCGGCCTCGAGGCCGCGATCCGCTGCTCCGAGCTGGCAGTGTGGCGCCGCAGGCGACCGAAAGGCTTGTCGAGCGCCGAGAGCGCTTACACAGCCTCAGCACGCGTTCGAACACGTTCGAACAGCGCCAGCAGCAGCTAGCGCGGTACGACGCCAGCGAGTACGACTCTCACCCCATGCGGCCTACCTTCTCTGGCATCGTGCTCACCTCGCGACGGCCCGCGCTGATTTCGGGAAGCAGCCAGCTTGCAAGAAATCCGATGGCGATAAACGCAGCGGCAACGATGATCGGACGGTGGACTGCGCTGGTAAACGCATCCTCGATGGCGCGAACCACCGGCTCAGTGCCGGGCTGAGCTCGTAGTTGGACGAGGATCTGGCCAGCCGACTGCTTGGTCACCTGGGCAAGCTGGCTAGCCTGCGCCGCCGGGAACCCAGGGAGAGCACGCAATCGCGCCTCGGTCTCTGAACCAAGCGAAGCCGCCAGGATAGTCCCCAGGATCGCGATGCCCAATGCCGCACCGACTTGCCGGGTTGTGCTCTGCGTGCCAGATGCCTGACCAGACTGCGCCGTGGGGACTTCGGCGAGGATAATGCCTGTCAACTGCGCGGTCGCCAGGCCAACCCCCACACCATAGACGAACAGCGCTGGAGCGATCCGCCACCCAGTCGTACTGGGATCGAGGAAAGGGACAATGCCCAGCAGACCAGTCGCCTCAAGGAGCATCCCAACCCGTACGACTTGCCGAGCGCCGAAACGCGTCGACAGGTTGGCGGCGGCCGGGCCCCCAAGGAATGCGCCGGAGGCGACGGCGACGAGAACCAGACCGGTCTCGAATGCGGTGTAGCCAAGCACTCCCTGGAGATACAGCGGCAAAACGAACACAATTCCGAATTCACCGAGGCTAACGATAAAGGCTGCCAGATTGCCCCATCGGAAGGTGGCGTACCGAAAGAGGCGCAGATCGAGGAGTACAGGTTGATCTCTCGACACACGACGCCACTGATAAAGCACGAAGACGGGGAGGAGGACGGCGGCGATGCCGAGTGACACGGCCGCCGGTGAGAGGCTGTCGCTCGGCCAACTCCAGGAACCGATCCGGAACGTCTCGATCGGCCGCCACCAACCGTAGCGCTCACCTTCGATGAGTCCAAAGACCAGGGCGCCGAGGCCAGCAGCGCTGGTAACGATGCCGACCGGATCTAGGCCGCGCTGCGCCGACAGGTCACTGGTCTCGGGCACAGTGAGCACGGTCAACATGGCTGCCAAAAGCCCGATCGGGATGTTGATGTAGAAGGCCCAGTGCCAAGAGTAGTCCGTGGTAAGCCAGCCACCTAGCAACGGGCCGAGCGCGGCCATCCCCCCGATCACCGATCCCCAGATACCAAAAGCGATGGCTCGCTCGCGTCCGCGAAACATTGCGTTGACTGAAGATAGCGTCGAGGGAAGCATGAAAGCCGCTCCAACACCCTGCAAGGCACGCGCGGTGATCAAGAAAGTTCCCGAAGTCGCACGCGCCGCGAGGAGGCTTGCAACAACGAACAGCGTGAGGCCAAGCAGGTACATCCGCTTGCGCCCGAAGAGATCACCCAGCCGTCCGACGGTGATAAGTAGTGCAGCAAAGACGAGCGAATAGACCGTATTTACCCACTCAGCATCGGTGAGCTCGAGCCGGAGATCCTGGATAATACTCGGAATCGCGACGTTGACGATCGTCGCATCGACAATGATGAGAGCAAGGCCAAGCGCGAGCCCGGTGAGGCCCACCCAACGTGTGCGCGGTGATCCATTCATGCAAGCCCCTCCAACTGCGCTAATCTACCTAAACTTAATCAAGTCCCTCGCCACCTAAAGTATAGCACACGCCCGTCATACCCTGCGAAGTCCTACGTTTAAGGCTGGTTCGCCAGGCCGAACCGACTCTAAGCAAGGCCGACACGGCGTGACCTTCTCGATACGCTTCTCTCCCGCCGTCTGAGCCTTGGCTCGACTGCGGCGAAATCCCTCGCGATTGCCGCCGCCGGAATGAGGGCGTACAATCGGCCGCTGGAGGAGGCGTGGCTACTGGAGTCGGAGTGAGGACGCGTGTACTTGCTTGACCAGCCGGACGCCGCTCTGGCGTTCCGGCGCCGGTACCGGGGGCTGATCGGGATCGCCAGTAAGGTTCCCTTGCGTGATCGTGCCATGCTCAGCCTGGTCTACACCCCCGGAGTCGCCGAGGCCTGCCGCGTCATCAGCCAGGACGAAGTCGCCTCCTTCGATCTCACCTCGCGCGGCAACACGGTCGCACTCCTGACCGACGCCTCGGATCTCTTCGGCCCTACCCGTGGCCCGGCCGAGGCCGCGTTGCCGCTCCTCGAAGCGAAGAGCGTGCTCTTCAAAACCTTCGCTGGCGTCGACGCTGTGCCGATCTGCGTCGATCTCGTCGATCCGCTGTCGACCGTCGAGGCTGCGCTGGCGCTCGCCCCAACCTTCGGGGCGATCTGCATCGACCATATCCGGGCACCGCACAGTTTTACCATCGCCGATCACTTGGAGAAGGGGGCACCGATCCCGGTCTTTAGCAACCAGCACCATGGCACTGCGATCCTCGTCCTCGGCGCGCTCAAGAACGCGCTCGAGGTCGTTGGCAAGCGGCTCGAGACGGTACGAGTGGTCATCGCTGGGGCCGGGCTCTCCGGAATCGGTGTTGCCCGGCTACTCTACCGGGTTGGCGTGCGCGACCTTGTGGTCTGTGATCGTGCCGGGGCGATCTACCAGGGGCGGCCCTACCGGATGAACTGGGCGAAGGCATACCTGGCCAAGGAGACGAACCCGGAACGGCGGCGCGGTTCGCTGGCCGAAATGCTCGTGGGAGCCGACGTCTTCATCGGCCTGGCACGCGGCAACATCCTCACGCCGGAGATGGTTCGCTCTATGGCACCGGATCCGGTTATCTTCGCGCTGGCGCTGCCCACCCCCGAGATCGATCCCCAGGAGGCCAGAGCCGCTGGCGCGGCTGTCGTGGCAACCGGACGCTCCGACTACCCCAATATGATGGATATCTCCCTGGTCTTCCCGGGCGTTTTCCGCGGGTTGCTCGATTCGGGCGCCCGCAACATCCGCTTGCGCACACTGGTCTACGCGGCCGATGCGCTGGCCAGCCTCGTTCCGCCTGCCCAGCGCGCGGCTGACAACATCATGCCCCAGATCTTCGACTTCCGGGTGGCACCCGCCATCGCGGCTGCGGTCGTCCAAGCGGCTCTGGAGACGGGTGAGGCGACTCGTGCGGTCGATCCAGTCACCGTGGCGGAGAACACCCGGCGGTACGTCTACGAGGGGGTCTTTGAGCCCCGGCAGCGTACCGGCAAGCGACCAGCCACGCCCCGCGAAGAGGCGCTGGAGCTGCGCCGCCGCAACCGCGGTGTGCTCGAGATCCGTAGCCGCATCCCGATCCGCGACCATCATATCCTCAACCTGGTCTACCTCCCACCCGCCGCACTGGCCCCGGTCGACGAGGTGCGCACGAACCGCCAGGCGGCCTACGACCTCACGGTCAAGGGCAACCTGGTGGCGATCGTGACCGACGGCAGCGCCGTGCTCGGCCTGGGCGACATCGGCCCACAGGCAGCCCTGCCGGTGATGGAAGGCAAGGCGGTGCTCTTCCAATCGCTCGGCGGGGTCGAGGCGTTCCCGATCTGCATCGCCGAACGCGACTCCCAGCGGATCGTCGATATCGTCGCCGCTATCGCGCCGTCCTTCGGCGGTATCAACCTGGAGGACATCTCGGCTCCCCGCTGCTTCGAGATCGAGGCGGCCCTCAAGGAGCGCATCGACCTCCCGGTCTTTCACGACGACCAGCACGGTACTGCGGTCGTGGTGCTGGCCGCGCTGATCAACGCCTGCCGGCTGCGCGGCACCCCGCTCTCCGAGGCGACGATCGTGATCAACGGGGCCGGCGCTGCCGGCATCGCGACCGCGAAGCTGCTCCTGGTCTACGGCGTCGGCGACCTGATCCTCTGTGACCGCCTGGGCACCATCTACCGGGAGCGCGAGGCAGGAATGAACCGCTATAAGATGGAGATCGCGCGGCTGACCAACAAGGCCGGCGTGCGGGGATCGCTTGCTGACGCGCTCCAGGATGCCGACGTCTTCATCGGGCTCTCCTCGCCCGACATCCTGACACAAGAGATGATCCGCTCGATGGCCCCCAATCCCATCGTGTTCGCCCTCGCCAACCCCGATCCGGAGATTCACCCCGATCTCGCCCTCGAGGCCGGTGCGCTGGTGGTGGCGACTGGGCGTTCCGACTTCCCCAACCAGGTCAACAATTCTCTCGCCTTCCCCGGCATCTTCCGCGGCGCGCTAGACGTGCGGGCCCGCGACATCAACGACGCGATGAAGCTTGCCGCGGCCGAGGCGATTGCGGCTCTGGTGCCGGAGCGTGAGCTCTCCCCGCGCTTCATCATCCCCGATAGCCTCGACCTCAAAGTTCCGCCAGCCGTGGCCGCTGCCGTCGCCCGCGCGGCGATCGGAACCGGGGTCGCCCGGGTCACGGTCGACCCGGACGAGGTCGCCGCGCGGACACGCGAGCTGCTGTACGAGGACGCGCGCCGCTGAGCGGCCGGGTATACCGGTACCTGAGGTCGAGGAGGTTTCCTCCGGCGCAACGATCCCTGGAGGAGGCCAGCGTGGCGCCGTGGGCGGTATTCGCCCTGAGTGGTGTGGCCGTCGTGGTGGCCGGCATCCAGCTCTCGCGTACCGGCGATCGAATCGCCGATCTGACCGGGCTCGGCCGAGCGTGGGTGGGCGCGGTCCTCGTCGCTGGCGTTACCTCGCTGCCTGAGCTGAGTACCGAACTTCTACGCGGTGCAGCAGGGGACACCCGATGCGGTAGGCCAGCGCCAGCACGCGCAGCCCGTACCGGCCCATCAGCGAGGCGGCCGCCAGGATCTGCTCGCGATCCAGCGGCGCCGGCCCATGCGCTGTCAGCCAGTAGCGCGACATCTCCAGCAGGCGTTCGGGCGCGCCCTGCACGAAGAGGTACAGCTCTCCATCGCAGCGGCAAGCGGCAGCGGAGAAGCGACGCTCGGGCTCGAAGGGGACTTCAGCCACCGGCGGGAAGAGCGCGCACACGTCCCTCTCCACGAGCCCCAGCCTGGCTGCGGCGATGAGCAGGGCCACTTCTGTCGGGTCGCCGAGGCCTGCCCATGCGCCGTCTTCCGTGGGCATCAGTCGTGCCTCGTTCGGCAGGACGCCTGCGACCAGGGTGAGCCCGACCGGCGAGAGTTCTTCCACACGCTGAACCTGCTCGGCCTTCGGCAGGCTGGGGTTGCGCCCGCCAGGCGTCCCTTCCGGATCGGTCCCACCTGGCGGTTCGAGCCAGAGAAATTCCCCCGCAGACCAGATGGCGCGGACAACCATCCGGTTCTCGGTCAGCGTCCCGGTCTTGTCCGTCCCAATCACGGTGGTACTGCCCAGTGTTTCCACTGCGGGAAGGTGACGGATGATGGCGTTGCGCCGGACCATGCGCTGCACACTGACGGCCAGGACGATCGTCACGACGATCGGTAAGCCTTCCGGGACGATCGAGACGGCGGCGGCCACCGCGAAGGTGAAGATCGTGAGAGGATCTTCGCCACGGGCCAGGCCGACTCCCGCGATCACCGCGACCGTAGCCAGTACCACGAGCGCCATGGCCCGCGTGAACTGGCCGATCTGCCGCTGCAGCGGGGTCTCCGGCTGCACTTCCTTGCGGCTCACCGCCGCGATCTTTCCCAGCTCCGTCTCTCGACCGGTCGCGACGGCAAGGCCACGGCCTCGCCCGCTCGTCACGATCGTCCCGGCGTAGGCCATCCCGCGCCGGTCGGCTAGCGGCGCCTCGGGGGCAACCGGCCCCGGTCGCTTGACGACTGGAGCCGATTCCCCGGTCAGCAGCGACTCATCGATCTGGAGCGCGATCGTCATGAGGAGCCGGAGATCAGCCGGGACACGCGTGCCTGCGTCCAGCAGCACGATGTCGCCCGGAACGAGGTTGCGGCTATCGATCAGGTACTCCTCACCTCCGCTCAGCCAGAAGCGCATGCCACTGGACAGGACCCACCATGCCCAGGCCACCGGCTGACTGAGCCGGCTCGGTGGCCCCTTCTGCCGGATGGCCGGCTCTGACGGTTGGGCGCCTCCTCGCCTGCGTGACCGGCCCCATGGTCGGATGGCATCCGATCGTCTTCCCTCTCTGCCTGCTCCCCGCTGGGCGGGCGGCTCACGAGGGTAACCGCATGTCCCTGGCCATCAGCTTGAGCAGGTCGTGGCGGGTGACTATGCCGACGACCTGGCCACCCCGCACGACCCGAATGTGCTCCCGACCGGTCTCCAACATGAGCTGCGCGATCTCGGAGACTGTCGCGTCCTCACTGACGGTGACGACCGAGCGGCGCATGACCTCCTTCGCCTTGATCGTGCGCCCACGGTTGTACATCTCCTCCAGCCCCTTCGGCGGGAGCCAGTGTCCGAAGAGCTGCGGAGCCCGGTACACCAAGAAGGGAACGCCGCGCCCCTGGGCCATCAAGTCGTGCTCGGTGATGATGCCGAGCAGACGGCCGTCCTGATCGACGACCGGGACTGCGCCGATACCGTGCTCGAGCATCGTCCGCGCCACATGCTCCAGCGTGTCGTCGGGGCAACAGTAATAACGGGGCTGGTCATCAGGTCGCGTGCCCGCACCGTCAGGCGGTGCGCGTCGAGCTCGGGCTGGCCCGTGGCACCGGGTGTCGCGGCGGGCGGTGGGCTCTCTTCTCGGCGTTGCAGCGTGCTGGGACGGGCCAGCAGGAGCGGCACGTGGACGTTGTGGAGCACGTGTTCTGCGGTGGAGCCGAGCAACCGCTCGCGCAGGTCGCTCGCTCCGTGTGTCGTCATGGCGATCAACCCAGCGGAAAGCTCGGCGGTGGCCCGGGCGATCGTCTCGACCACGGGGCCGCGGCGCAGGCTCCAGGTGACGCTCAGTCCCTGCGCGCTGAGGCGCTGGGCCAGATTCTGGAGATACCCTTCCCGGCCCCTAGCCACTCCTTCGGCCGTCTGGACATGCAGGAGGTGCACCGCCAGCCCATCCGTGCCGAGGAGGCGAGTGGCCGCGCTGAGCGCCTCCTCGGCCGACGGTGACCCATCGAGCAGAACCACGACCGGTGTCAGGGTCACTGCCACGTTCGGTGCCGGTGCTGGCGTCTTCGGCCGCACCACCAGGACTGGGCAAGCGACCCGCTGCACCACGCTGAAGGTGACACTACCGACGAGTACGCGTGCGAGGCCGACTCGCGCGTGGCTGGTCATGGCGACGACCAGGGTCTCGAGTTCTTCAGCCATGGCGGCGATCTGCCGTGCCGGGTTTCCGACGCGCACCTCGATCTTCACTGGAACATCGGTGATGGCTTGCGCGAGCTTCCGGAGCGCCTCCTCGCGCTCAGCGGCCCAGCGCCGGGCGAGTTCCTGGGCACGCTCGCCTTCAGCTTCCAGAAACGAGCGAAGGTAATCCCCCAGCTCGACGACCGAGCCGAGCACCAGCGGGACGCGATGCCGTACAGCGATCGCTCGCCCGTAAGGGATGGCGCAGTGGGTCACGCGATCCGGATCGAGATAGGTCGGGAGCACGGGGACGAGCACATGCCGGGCCATGGCGACTTCCCCTCTCGTGAATCACCGCGGCGGACTGCAGATCCTCCTCCCAGCCGGATCGCCGGTGCTGGATGTCCTGGCGAAGGCCTACCAGTTCGTTCTCGATCGAGTCGATGGCCAGGCAGTGGCGCGGCGCTGGGCTGCCGCGGGTGCTGGACGCTCCGGCGTGCTAGGATAGCCTGGTCGATGAGCGTGCGTTGGGCTTCGGAGGGAGGTCACGTGAAGGTCGCGCGAGTGCTGGTAGCTGGCCAGCCGACTCTGGCGATCGTCGAGGGCGGCATCGCCTACCGGGCGGAAGGTGGTCTGTTCGGCCAGCTCCGGCGGGGGCCGGAGCTCGGCCCGTTCGACCAGCTCGCGGTACTGCCGCCAGTCGAGCCGAGCAAGATCGTGGCCGTAGGCCTCAACTATGCGGCTCATGTCACCGAGAACGACCCTACCCGGCAGATCCCCGACGAGCCGGTGATCTTCATGAAGCCTCCCTCCGCGCTTCTGGGCCACGGCGGCCGCATCCTGCTCCCACCGGGCAACCGCATCGACTACGAAGCTGAGCTGTGCATCGTCATCGGCCGGAAAGCATACCGGGTACCGGAGTCGGCCGCGCTTGATTACGTGCTGGGCTATACCTGCGGAAACGATGTCAGCCACCGCGACTTCCAGCGGAAGGACGGTCAATGGGTACGAGCCAAGGGGTTCGATACCTTCTGCCCCCTCGGTCCGGTGGTCGAGACTGAAGTGGATCCGCACGACCTTGCGATCCGGTCACGCCTGAACGGCGAAGTCCGACAGAGCAGCCGTACCGGCAACATGCTGTTCGGGCCGGCTTTTCTGGTCTCGTTTATCTCTCACGTGATGACGCTCGAGCCTGGCGATGTGATCATGACTGGGACACCCGAGGGAGTGGGGCCGATGCGGCCCGGCGACGTCATCGAGGTCGAAGTTGAAGGCATCGGCATCCTGCGGAACCCGGTGGCATCGCGCGACTAGCGTGGGGTGAAGCCGTCTGGAGCAGACCAGGCGATGGCTCAAGACTGGGACAACCTGCTCGACTTCCTGGGCCAGACTGGCCGGCTCAAGCGGCTGCGCCGCAAGGGCTGGGTCGATCGCGGGGTAGTCGAGCCAGAGTCGGTGGCCGACCACAGCTACCGGCTGGCGCTGCTCACGCTGCTCGCTGGCTCTTTCATCCCCGGCCTCGACGTCTCGCGCGCGGTCGTCCTCGCGCTCGTCCACGACCTGCCGGAGGCGCTGGCCGGTGACTGGACGCCGTTCGACCGCGATCTCGAAGCCGGCATTGATCCCGCGCTGCTCTTTCGCAGTCCGCCGCGGTACCATCCGGAGTTCGAGGCAGAGAAGACGGCGCGCGAGCGGGCTGCTCTCGAGCAGATGGTCGCCGACTTGCCCGAAGCGCTGGCGCACCTCCTCAGCCAGGCGTGGGAGGAATATGAGAGCGGGGTCACGCCGGAAGCCCGGCTCGTCCGCCAGCTCGACAAGGTGGAGACGGCGCTGCAGGCTGTCGAGTACCGCGCACAGCAGCCGGAGGTCATGATCGACTCGTTTCTCCTCGGCGCTGAAGCAGAGTGCGTCGACCCCCCGGCTCGCGAGCTTCTGCGCGCGCTTCTCCGGCGTGCCGAGCGGCTGAGCGAACGACCAAACCAGGACTAGTCGGCCCTGGCCTCACCGCTCGCCTCGTGGTAGCGTAAGCTAAGCCGAACGACTGAGTGAGTGGCGGCGATGGCGAAGACTCCCGTGTCCGAGCGCTGCGCCGGCCGGGCCGCGAGCAAGCCTCCATCCGGCGCAAAGGCCCGAGGAGAACAAGCGTTCCTCGCCTGGCCGGCGGCCTTCCGGCGGTTCCGGCTGGAAGGCAGCGCGCTGGCGGTTCCTGACTACCGGCGCTTCTGGGCTGCGCTCATCGTCTCCAACGTCGGGAGCTGGATGCAACTGGTTGCCCAAGGGTGGCTGATCCTCGAGCTCACCAACTCTCCTTTCTACCTGGGGCTCTTCGGCTTGCTGCGCTCGATCCCGGCGCTGACGATCACCCTCGTCGGCGGGGTCGTCGCCGATCGCGTCGATCGCCGTCGTATCCTGCTGGTGACCCAGGTGCTGGCGTCATCGCTCGCGCTGCTGCTGGGGGTGCTGGATCTCACCGGGCTGGTACGGATCTGGCACGTGCTCGCGATCGCGTTCCTCACCGCGACGGTGATGGCGTTCGATAACCCGGCCCGCCAGTCACTGGTGCCGAGCCTGGTCGGGCGCGAGCGGATCGCGAGCGCGGTTGGCCTCAACTCAGCGGCCTGGAACGCCGCGGCGGTGGTCGGGCCATCGCTGGCCGGACTGCTGGTGGCAGCGACCGGCACTGGCGGCGCGTTCATCATCAATGGGCTGAGCTACTTTCCGGTGATCTGGGCTGTCATGGCGATCCACCCGACGCCGACCCAGCCGCGGCCTGGCACCGGGCTGGCGCAGAACTTGGTGGCGGGGCTCCGCTTCATCCGCGGCGATCGCCGGATCTGGGGCCTCCTGACCATGCTCGCCGTCCCCACGCTGCTGGGGCGACCGTACCTGCAGCTCATGCCGGTCTTCGCTCGCAACGTCCTCCACGTCGATGCCTCCGGCTATGGCCTCTTGATGGGGATCAACGGCGCGGGTGCCCTAATGGGGGCGCTGTCGGTCGGGGCGATGGGATCGCGGCGTGGCAAGGGGAAGCGCCTCCTGGTCGTCAGCGCCACGTTCGGCGCCGCGCTCATTGCTTTCAGTTTCTCGCACTGGTTCCTGGTCTCAGCCGCCCTGCTCCTGCTCATCGGCGCCAGCCAGACGACGATGATGGCGCTGACCAATACGCTGCTGCAGCTCAACGTAGCGGAGGACGTCCGCGGCCGAGTGATGAGCGTCTACACACTGATCCCGATGGGCTTCATGCCGCTCGGCACGATGCTGCTGGGCACGCTTGGCGAGCAGTTCGGCGTACCACCAGTCGTCGGGGTCGCAGCTCTCCTGGTCGTGCTGTTCGCCGCACTGGCCTACCGAGCGTTCCCTGAGGTGCGCGAGCTGCCGTGAGGGAGGGCTTGCAGGCTAGGTACCGGACTCCTGCTCGGCGCCCAGGGTGACCGGTAGCGCCAGCAGTCGCCCGTCGCGCACGACGCCGACCGTCACTGTCGCCCCAATAGCCGCTCGACTCAGAAAGCGATGCAGGTCGTCGATGCCCGTGAGCGGGAGACCGTCGATGCTGGCGAGGATGTCGCCCGGCCGAATGCCAGCGCGATCGGCCGGCCCGCCGGGCGCGACCTGGAGCACGCTGATGCCGACGCCCCGCGTCAGCCGCTGCTCGCGCGCGATGCGGCCCGCTACCGGCCGGAGCTCAGCGGTGATCCCGAGGAAGGCGCGCCGTACCCGGCCCTCTTTGATCAGCAGGCCAGCCACCCAGCGCGCGGTGTTGGACGGGATGGCGAAGCTCATCCCCTGCGCCCCGGCGATGATCGCCGTGTTGACCCCGATCACCCGCGCTCGACTGTCGACCAGTGGGCCACCAGAGTTCCCAGGGTTGAGCGCGGCATCGGTCTGGATCACGTTCTCGATCAACCGGCCGGTCTGGCTACGCAGCGAGCGTCCCAGGGCCGACACCACGCCGGTCGTGACGCTCGCCTGGAAACCGTAGGGATTGCCGATGGCGATCACGAGCTGGCCCACTCGCAGCCGATCCGAGTCGCCCAGCTCGGCCACGGGCAGCCCGCTGGCCTGCACCCGCACCACTGCCAGATCCGTCGCCGGATCCTCCCCCACCAGTTCCGCCGGGAGCGTGCGACCATCGGCGAGCGTCGCCTCCAGGTGCCGGGCACCGTGCACCACGTGGCTGTTGGTCAGGATATAGCCGTCAGGCGTGAGCAGGAAGCCGGAGCCCGCGCCGGGCAGGTCGTACTGGGCGGGCCCGCGCGGGGTGCGCACCGTGCCGCGGCGGGTGGAGGCGATGCTGACCACCGCTGGTGCCACCTGCTCCACGACTGCGATGACGGCCTGCGAGTAGGCGTCGAGCAGCAGCTCGGCCTCCTCCGGGCTGACCGAGACGCTGGGCTGGCCGCCACCGTTCGAGCCCCTGGTGGAGTGCACGAGGATCGTCTTCCGTCGCATGTCACTCGCCTCTTTCCTGTTCGTCTACTCGATTACTCGATGTCCGGGCCGCTCTGGCGCAGCTTCTGCACGCGCACCAGCGCGTCACGCAACTCGGTCAGCCACTCCGACTGGTGCTTCGCGACCAGCCGGACACACCAGGCGAGCGCCTCGCTCCGGCTGCGGGCAACGCCCGCCTCGACCAGCGTGTCGAGCGTCCGCCGCTCGGGCAGGCGCAGTCGGGTCATGACCGGCAGGCTCAGCACGGTGAACAGCTCCCGCCGCTCGCCGCAGACCACGCCCCAGGAGACCTTGCGCGCGAACCGGTGCTCCGCCTCGGCGGCGATCCGCATCCGCTGTGGCCGCGTTTCCTCGCGGAAGCGCTGGATGCGGGCGAGCGTGGCCTCAGCGCGCGCCTCCGGGCCGGCGTCGTCGGGCAGGCTCGGCTCCGCCAGGTGCCCGACGACCAGGATCTCGTCGCGATCCATGGTGATCTCCGGCGGGCCAGTGAACCAGCCTTCCGGGATCCGCCCAATGAACCAGCCCAGCACCTCCGCCTCCAGCCCCTCGACCATCGTGCCCTCCTGCCCGGTTGCACGGCCGCGCTGTAATTACGTAATTACACTCTTACACAAGCGAGCCACGCTGTCAAGGTCGAACGGTGTCCAGCATGCCAACGGTGCGCGCACAGGTGCGGCGGACACGCTCACCTGGCCCGGCCCGTCAGCGCCGCGCGCCGATGCCAAGGGTCCGGGAGGAGGCTACCTTGTTGCTGACTGGGGGTATCCCTCACACCACCTCGAGGATGAACAGCTCGGGGCGCTCGAGCAGGCGGATCACCTCCTTGAGGAACTGCACCGCCTCCGCCCCGTCCACCAGCCGGTGATCGAACGACAGCGACAGGTACATCATCTGCCGCAGCGCGATCGTGTCGTCCGGCATCGCCACCGGCCGCTTCTTGATGCTGTGCACTCCCAGGATCGCCGCATCCGGCACGTTGATGATCGGGAACGAGAAGAGCGAGCCGATCGGCCCGATGTTGGTGACCGAGAACGTGCTCCCGGTTACCTCCTCCAGCTTCAGCTTGCCCGCCCGCGCCCGCTCGGCCAGGTCCTCGATCTCCACCGCCAGCTCCAGCACGCTCTTGCGGTCGACGTCCTTGACCACCGGCACCATCAACCCCTGCTCGGTCGCTACCGCCATGCCCAGGTTGTAGTAGCGCTTGCGCACAATCTCGCCACGGGCCTCGTCGAGGCTGGCGTTGAGCTGCGGGTACTTCTTCAAGGCCCGCACGACGGCCTTGAAGATGAACGGCAGGTAGCTCAGCTTCACCCCCTGCCGCTCCGCCTCCGGCTTGAGCTGCTCCCGTAGCCGCACCAGCTCGGTCAGGTCGGCCTCGTCGACCGCCAACGTGCGCACGGTGTAGAGGTGGCTAACGACCATCTGCTGGGCGATGGCCCGGCGCACGGCCGAGAGCGGCACCCGCTCCTCCAAGCCCTCGTACCCCTTCGGCGTGTGGTAGGCCGGGGGCGCCGGAAACGCCGCGCGCGCGCCGATGGCCGGCCGCGGCGCCGGGACGACGACCGGCGCTTCTACCTCCGCCGGAGCCGCCGGTACCATCTCGACTGGGGCCTCCGGCCGGACGCGTAGCCGCGCCGCATAGGCGCGCACGTCCTCGATCCGGACCCGCCCGTGCGGCCCTGACCCCGGTACCTGCGACAGGTCGATCCCGAGCTCGCGTGCCAGGCGCCGCACCGCCGGCGCGGCGCGTACCCGCCCCGGCTCCGGCGGCGCCTCGGCGACCGCAGCCGGTGCCGCGAGGAAGGGGTTCCGGATCGTTTCTCGCTGTGTCTCGTCCGGCTTGAACAGCGCCAGTGCCGCGCCGCTGTTCTGCTTCGAGGCGGGCCCGGCCGCTGCCGCCACCGGGGACTCCCGCCGCGGTGCGGCGACCACCTCTTCCTGTGCCTCAGCGACCAGCGCCAGCGGTGTGTGCACCGGCACGGTATCGCCCTCAGCCACCAGCTTCTTGACGAGCACCCCCTCGTAAGGGCTAGGGAGCTCGACCGTGACCTTGTCGGTCGTGATCTCGATGTACGGCTGGTCTACGGCCAACCGTTCCCCCTCTTCCACCAGCCACTTGACGACCGTGCCCTCGACGACTGACTCAGCAAGCTCAGGGAAGATCAACTCCTTGGGCATCGGACCTCCTTCTGTCGACCTGGTGGGCGCGACGGCCGCTCGCGCGTCGAGGCGACCATCGCTAGTACTCCAGGACGTGCTTGGCCGCGTTGAGGATGCGGGTGACCGTCGGCAGGTACAGCTTGTCCTGCGCGTATGGATACGGCGTGTCGAAGCCAGCCACGCGCACCGGCGGTGCCAGCATCTGGTCGAACAGCTCCTCGGCGATCGTCGCGGCGATCTCGCCCAGCACACTGGACAGCCGCGGCGCGTCGGCAACCAGCACCACACGCCCGGTCTTGGCCACCGAGCGCGTCACCGCCTCGATGTCCCACGGCACCAGGCTGCGCAGGTCGAGGATTTCGGCCGAGACGCCAGCCTTAGCCAGCTCGTCGCCGGCCTTGAGCACTTCCGGCATGCTCGTGCCGTAGCCGATGAGAGTCAGATCGGTGCCCTGGCGGCGCACGGCCGCCTTCCCGATCGGCACGAGATAATCGTCGTCGGGCACCTCTTCGCGGGTCGCGCGATAGAGGCGCTTGGGCTCGAGGAAGAGGACCGGGTCGTCGTCCCGAATAGCGGCCTTAAGCAGCCCTTTGGCGTCGTAGGGGGTAGAGACGACGACCACCTTCAAGCCAGCCGTATGCGCGAAGTGGGCCTCCGGGCTCTGCGAGTGGTGATGTCCGCCGCGCACGCCGCCGCCGCTCGGCATCCGCACCACCATCGGCGCAGTGAACTGCCCGCCGGAGCGGTAGCGCAGCTTGGCGGCTTGAGTCGCAAGCTGGTCGAAGCCGGGGAAGATATAGTCCGCGAACTGGATCTCGGCGACCGGCCGCAGGCCGTGCGCGGCCATGCCCACCGCGGCACCGATGATGGCCGCCTCGGAGAGCGGGGTATCGATCACCCGCTCCGGCCCGAAGCGATCGAGTAGCCCCTCGGTGGCCAGGAACACGCCGCCACGCCGACCTACGTCCTCGCCGAGCACCACCACGCGCTCGTCGCGTTCCATCTCCTCGGCCAGCGTCCGCGCGATCGCTTGCACCATGGTCAGTGTCGCCATGGTCGCCTCCTTGGGGCTACTGCAGTTCGGCCCGGAGCAGCGCCCGCTGCCGCTCCAGGTGCCAGAGCGGCTCGGCGTAAACATCGTCGAACATCCATTCGGCCGGCACCTCCCCGGCGTGCTCGGCCGCCTCGATCGCCTGTGCCAGCTCCTGGGCGATCTCGTCGCGGAGCTGCTGCTCCCACTCCTCACTCCAGAGGCCACGCCGGGCCAGGAACCGCTGGTAGCGCGCGAGCGGGTCGCGCCGTCGCCAGAGCTCGACCTCTTCGCGCGGGCGGTAGCGGGTGTCGTCATCGGCCGAGGAGTGCGGGCCGTAGCGGTAGACGACCAGCTCGACCAGCGACGGGCCATGCCCGGCCCGTGCCCGCTCGATCGCCTCGCGCACGACGTACAGGGTGGCCAGCACGTCCATGCCGTCGACGTGGTAGCCGGGAATGGCGAAGGCGTGCGCCTTCTCGGCGATCGTCCGCGTCGCCGTCTGGCAACTCAAGGGGACACTGATGGCATAGTGGTTGTTCTCGCAGACGAAGACAGCCGGCACCTGCTGCACCGCGGCGAAGTTGATGGCGGCGTACCAGTCGCCTTCGCTGGTGGCGCCATCTCCGAAGGTGCAGACCGCCACCTGGCCGGTGCGACGCAGCTTCATGCTCAGCGCCGCGCCGGTGGCTGGGGGAATGTGGGAGGCGACGGTGGACGCAGCGGCGAAGATGTTGAGCACCCTCGAGTTGGGGTGACAAGGCATCTGACGCCCCTTCGCGAGGTCGGCCTTCGTCGCGAGCATCTGGCCGAAGATCTCCACCGGCGGGACGCCGAGCGCGAGCGCCAGCCCGTAGTCGCGGTAGTAGGGGAACAGCCAGTCATGCCCTCGCCTGAGCGCGTGGGCCACGCCGACCTGCGCCGCCTCGTGACCGGCGATCGGGGCGGTGAAGCTGATCTTCCCAGTGCGGAGCAGCACGGTGAAGCGCTCGTCCATCAGCCGGACGGCCAGCATGTCGCGGTACAGCTGGCGCAGCAGCGCTTCTTCGAGATCGAGCGGGAAGTCGCCGATCCACTCGCCCTCCTCGTTCAGGAGGGCGATCGATTGCTCGGTGAAGGGCCGGAACCATTCGGTGCCCATCACCGGAAGCGTCTCGTGTACCATCACGACCCCCTTTCCGGTGAGCCGAAGTGCGAAGCCCCCGGATTCGGTTGTCCGGGGGCTTCGTGTGACCGCGCTCTTTCAGGTATGAGGATCCTAAGTACGAGGCGCAATACGCCCCGTATCTGAAGCTCGAGCATGGTGATGACATAGCCAGCGCTCATGGTCTGCTCCAGCTTCGTTCTGGATCCCTGCGTGAGAGTATACCGAATCGGCAAACCTGCTTCCAAAGCAGCCTGACATACCCCCCCGACCCGGCGCGACGCACCTCGCCACCGGGGCCTACGGGACGAGGGCGGGGGGAGCAGATCGCCCCCAGCCGAACGCGGACTTGACACCGCTTCTGTCGAGTCGGTACAACCAGGCTGACTGACACGCGAGCGCACGGTGAGGAGCGCGGCGATGACGGCCCTGGGATTCGCGCTCAGCGAGGAACACCGGATGGTGCGTGCCACGGTCGAGGAGCTGTTGCACCGACTTCGGCCGCAACGCGAAGCCTACTTCCAGGCGATCTTCGATGAGGTCTACTTCCCCGACGAGCTGTGGGATCGGATGGCCGAACTCGGGCTCTTCGGCGCGCTGGTGCCGGAGGAGTATGGGGGCACCGGCCTTGGCCTGCTGACCATGACGCTCGCGCTCGAGGCCTTTGCTGGCGAAGGGCTCGGCAACACCATGGCGATGGTCACCGCCATGGATACGGCAGCGATCGTGCGGTCTGGCACTCCGGAGCAGAAGCGGCGCTGGCTGCCGGACATTGCCGCCGGCAAGCTGTGCCTCGCCTTCGCCATCACCGAGCCCGACGCTGGCACCAACAGCTTCCGGATCAGCACACTGGCCCGCCGCGACGGCGACGGCTACCGCCTGAGCGGGCAGAAGGCCTGGATCACCGGGGTCGACCGCTCGCAGGCGATGCTGGTGGTCGCGCGCACCATCCCCTACGAGGAAGTCGTCGCGCGCGACCTGCCGCCCAGGCACGGGCTCAGCCTGTTCATGGTCGACACCCAGGCGCCGGGGCTCACCGTCCAGCCGATGGACACGGTCGGGATCGAGGGCTTCCGCCAGTTCTTCGTCTTCTTCGACGAGGTGCCGGTGCCTGAGCACGACCGCATCGGCCCCGAGCACGAGGGGCTGGCCGCCCTGTTCGACGCGCTCAACGCCGAGCGGATCCTGACCGCGGCGCTCTGCCTGGGCATAACCCAGTTCGCGCTGCGGCAGGCCGCCGAGTACGCCCGCGAGCGCCGGGTCTTCGGCGAGACGCCCATCGGCGCCTACCAAGCTGTCCAGCACCCGCTGGCGCGGCTCAAGGCGCAGCAGGAGGCAGCGCGCCTCCTGACCTACCAGGCGGCGACCGCTTTCGACCAGGGCGAGCCATCGCGGCAGGTGGGGCTCCAGGCCGCCATGGCCAAGTACCTGGCCTCCGAGCTCGCCTTCGAGGCGCTCGACCGCGCCATCCAGACGCACGGCGGCAACGGGTTCGTCAAGGGCTACCATCTCATCCAGATGCTGGCTCCAGCGCGGCTGTTCAAGACCGCGCCGATCAACAACGAGATGCTGCTGAACTACATTGCCGAGCACGCGCTCGGCCTGCCGCGCTCGTACTGATGCGCGGATGCCCGGCGAGCCGGCAGGCTTCCCTCACCCCGCCTCGCTCCGCCTGCCATTCGGGCGAGGGTGGAAGGAAAGCAGGTCGGGATGCGCAGTTCTCCTCACTGTCGGGGCATGACATGGGATGAATATCGGCACACGCCGGTCCAGCGACCGGAGGCTGGGAGAGAAGGAAAGAGCGGCGAGGTATGGGAGAGCGTGAGCAGCGCGTCCTCGAGGAAATCACGCGCATCGAGCGGGGCGGGCCGCCGCGGGGACACGAGCGGCAGCGCGCGGCCGGCAAGCTGTTCGTCCGCGAGCGGCTGGCCCTGTTCTTCGACGACCACGAGCCGTACACCGAGACCGGCCGCTTCGCCCGGAGCTGGGACCTTGAGCTGCCCGCCGACGGCGTGGTGACTGGCAGCGCGCGCATCGCCGGGCGGACGCTGTTCTTCGTCGCCAGCGACTACACCGTCAAGGCCGGCTCGATCGGCCAGTACCACGCCCAGAAGTTCGTCCGTACCCAGCAGGCCGCCATCCGCGCCCGACGCCCGATCCTCTACCTGATCGACTCCTCCGGCGCGCGCATCGACGAGACCGGTGGCCACCACGTCGAGAAGAACAGCGTGGGCGAGATCTTCTACTTGCACAGCATCATGTCGGGCTACGTGCCGCAGATCGGCGTGCTCTACGGCACCTGCTTCGCCGGCACCGCCTACACCCCGGTCTTCTGCGACCTCCTGATCATGCTGCGCGATTCGGCCATGGCCATCGCCTCGCCACGGATGGTCGAGGTGGCGATCGGCCAGAAGGTGACGCCGCAGGAGCTGGGCGGCGCCGAGCTACACGCCAAGAAGAGCGGCTCGGCCCACTTCGTGGTGGACACCGAGGAGGAGGCCGCGGCGCTGGTCAAGCGGCTGCTCGCCTACCTCCCCGACCACTGCGAGGACGCGCCGCCCGAGGCACCGCCGCGCGACCCGGTGCGCGACCCGGCCGAGATCGACGACCTGATCCCCGAAGACCCCAACCGCCCCTACGACGTGCATCGGCTCATCGAGGCGATCGTCGATGCCGAGAGTTTCCTCGAGGTGCGCCCGCAGTTCGCCGCCGAGCTGGTGACCGGCTTCGCCCGCATCGAGGGCCGCGTCGTCGGCATCGTGGCCAACCAGCCGGCGGTGCGCGGCGGCACCATCTTCCCCGAGTCGGCCGATAAGGGCGCCGAGTTCGTCTGGCTCTGCGACGCTTTCAACATCCCGCTGCTCTACCTGGTCGATACCCCTGGCTTCATGGTCGGCACCGCGGTGGAGCAGAACGCCATCCTGCGCCGGGGCCGCAAGTTCATCTTCGCCACCGCCAGCGCCACCGTGCCGCGCCTCTGCGTCGTGGTGCGCAAGGCCTACGGCGCCGGGATCTACGCCATGTCCGGCCCGGCCTACGACCCGGAGGTCACCCTGGCGCTGCCCTCGGCCGAGATCGCGGTGATGGGCCCGGAGGCGGCGATCAACGCCGTCTACTACCACCGCATCCAGGCGATCGAGGATCCGGAGGAGCGGGAGAAGCTGGTGGAGCGGCTGCGCGCCGAGTACCGTGCCGGCTACGACATCTTCCGGCTGGCCGGTGAGCTGGTCGTGGACGAGCTGATCCCGCCACGCCGGCTGCGCGAGGAGGTGGCGCGCTCCTTCGCCCTCTACCGCGACAAGCGCGTCGAGCTGCCCAAGCGCAAGCACGGCACGATCATCTGACGGCGCCGCTGGCACGGTAGGACGAGACGAGGGAGGCAGGGCAGCATGGAGCAGCGACTGGTGCTGGTGGAGACCGCCGAGCGGGTCGCGACCATCCGCCTCAACGCGCCGGAGAAGCGCAACGCCCTCTCCGAGGCGCTGACCCGCGAGCTGATCGAGGTGATCCGCCGGGCTGATGCGAACCCGGAAATCCACGCCATCGTGCTCACCGGCAACGGGCCGGCCTTCTGTGCCGGAGCGGACATCGGCGAGCTGCGCGAGAGCTTTGAAAAGCCGGCGCCGCAGCTCTACGCCGAGGGCCGGGCCGCCGCCGAGCTGTTCAAGCTGGGCGCGATGGTACGCACGCCACTGATCGCCGCCGTCAACGGCCCGGCGCTGGGCGGCGGCTGCGGGCTGGTCGCCATGTGCCACCTCGCCATCGCCTCCGACCGGGCGACACTCGGCACGCCCGAGCTGCGGCTGGGCCTGGCCCCGTTCGTGATCATGCCCTGGATCCGCCGGGCGGTGGGGCACAAGAAGGCGCTGGAGCTGATGCTGACCGCCGCCGTGCTGACGGCCACGCAAGCCCAGGAGATCGGGCTGGTGCAGCGGGTGGTGCCGCACGAGCAGCTCGAGACCGAGGCCCAGGCGCTGGCCCGCCAGATCGCCGGCTTCAGCCCCTTGCCGGTGCGGCTGGCGCTGGACGGCTTCTTCGAGACCGAGGAGCTGGACCTGCTCAAGGCCTTCGACTACTTGAGCACGATCCGGCTCGTCTCCTTCCTGAGCGAGGACCTGCGCGAGGGTACGACCGCCTTCTTCGAGCACCGGCAGCCGGAGTGGAAAGGCCGCTAGGACGAAGTCCGCTTTCGTAGTTTGCTCGCCACCACGCTGGTCTACGCCCGGGCTTGCCCGGACGCCTGAGCCCGCCTCGCAGTAGGCAAA
>CALKCJ010000059.1 GCA_938082375.1 uncultured Thermomicrobiaceae bacterium | reverse complement strand
TAACGGCTGGTGGCTGATCAGCACGCTCGTCGCCTGGCCGGGACGCGATCCGGCGAGTGCGCTCGAAGAGCTGCGGCGGCTGCGCGCGCTCATCTCAACGCCTGGCTGCAGCGGCCTCGACTTCACACCGGCGACCAACGGCCACCAGGCGCTGGCTGGAGCAGCTCGCCGCGAGCTGTGCGGCCCGGAATGCTGGCGGGCGATGGTCGAGCGGGCCATCGCGGCGATCCGGCGCGGGGAGCTGGCCAAGGTTGTGCTGGCGCGCGCGGTGGAGGTCATCTGCCAGGGGCCGGTGAGCGTCGAGCGCGTGCTGCGCCGGCTCGCTGCCGGCTATCCCGGCTGCACGCTGTTCGCCTTCGGGTACGAGGACGCGGTCTTTCTCGGGGCGACACCTGAGCGGCTGATCCGCCTCCGTGGTGGCCGGGTCGAGACGATGGCGCTGGCCGGCTCGATCCGGCGCGGGGCGACGCCGGAAGAGGACGCGGCGCTGGCCCGCGCGCTCCTGGCGAGCGGAAAGGACCGCCAGGAGCACGCCGTAGTGGTCGACGAGATCCGGGCAGCGCTGGCTCCACTCTGCCATGCGCTCGTGATCCCCGAAGAGCCCTCGCTCCTGAGCGTGCGCAACGTCCATCACCTGGCCACGCCGGTGACCGGCGAGCTGGCCGGCAACCATACGGTGCTTAACCTGGTCGAGCGGCTCCACCCGACCCCGGCGGTCGGTGGCGCGCCGCGTGCGGCCGCACTGGCGTTCATCCGGGCACAGGAGCCCACCGGCCGCGGCTGGTATGCCGGACCGGTAGGCTGGGTCGACCGCAGCGGGGAGGGCGAGTTCGCCGTCGCGCTCCGCTCCGGGCTGATCCACGGCCGGACGGCCCGCCTCTACGCCGGCTGTGGCATCCTGGCCGATTCTGACCCGGAGGCGGAGTATGTCGAGTCGGAGCTGAAGCTGCATCCACTGCTGCGGGCGCTCGAGGGGGTGTGAGGGTGGACGACCAGGCGGCACTAGCGGCCTACGTCGGCGCCTTCGTCGATGAGCTGGCGCGCGCTGGGGTGCGCCACGCGTGCTTCGCGCCCGGCTCGCGCTCCACGCCGCTGGTGTTAGCGCTGGCTCGCGAGCCGCGCATCCGGCTCTGGGATCACCTCGACGAGCGCTCGGCCGCCTTCTTCGCGCTGGGCCTGGCGAAGGCGCTGCGCGAGCCAGTGGCCCTGGTCTGCACCTCGGGCACGGCGGCAGCCAACTTCCTGCCGGCAGTGATCGAGGCACGCTACAGCCGTGTGCCGCTCCTCGTCCTGACCGCCGACCGTCCGCCGGAGCTGCGCGACGTGGGCGCGCCGCAGGCGATCGACCAGCTCCGGCTGTACGGCCCGTATGCCAAGTGGTTCGTGGAGGTCGCCCTGCCGGAGGCGACGCCGACCCTCCTGCGCTACGCGCGCATGCTGGCGGCCCGCGCCACGGCGACAGCGCGCGCGGAGCCCGTCGGGCCGGTGCACCTCAACTTCCCGCTCCGTGAGCCGCTGATTCCCCTGGCAGCCGAGCCGCCAGACATCTCGGGGTCGGAAGCGCTCGCTTGGCGCGGGCGGCCCGAGGGCCAGCCGTTTGCGCGCGTCCTGGCCGGATCCAAGCAGCCGGACGCGTCGCTCGTACGCGAGCTGGCCATGCTGCTCGCCGAGCTGCCCCACGGGGTGATCGTCGCCGGGCCGCAGCCCGACGAGGCGCTGGCCCCGGCGCTGGCCCAGCTGGCGGCGACGCTGGGTTACCCGATCCTCGCCGACCCGCTCTCGCAGGCCCGCTGCGGGCCGCATGACCGCGCTCTGGTCGTCGACGCCTACGACGCCTTCCTGCGCGACCCGGAGATCGCCGGGGCGCTAGCGCCGCAGGTCGTGCTGCGTTTCGGTTCAGTCCCCACCTCGAAGCCGCTCCTGCTCTACCTGGAGCGGCACGCTGGGACTCAGCAGATCGTCGTCGATCCGGCTGGCTGGCCCGATCCGCTCCACCTGGCCAGCCACGTCGTCCACACCGACCCGTCGGCGCTGGCCGAGGCGCTGGCGATCCAGCTCGCAGCCGTGGGCTGCCGGCCTGACCCGGCCTGGGGTGAGACCTGGGGAGCGGTCGACGCGCGGGCGCGGGCGACGATCGCCGACGAGCTTGCGCGGATCGAGGAGCCGTTCGAGGGCCGGGTCTTCGCCGAGCTGGCCGCGCTCCTGCCGGACGGCGCGACGCTCTTCGCCGGCAACAGCATGCCGGTGCGCGACCTCGACACGTTCTTCCCCAGCAGCGAGCGCCGCCTCCGCTTCCTAGCCAACCGGGGCGCGAACGGGATCGACGGCGTGGTCTCGACAGCCCTCGGCGCAGCGGCGGCGCTCGCTGGCCCGCTGGCGCTGGTCATCGGCGACCTCTCGTTCTACCACGACATGAACGGGCTGCTGGCCGCCCGGCGGCACGGGCTGCGGGCGACGATCGTGCTCCTGAACAATGACGGCGGTGGGATCTTCTCGTTCCTGCCCCAGGCCGAGCACGGCGAGCAGTTCGAGCGGCTCTTCGGCACGCCGCACGGGCTCGATTTCCGCCACGTGGCGGCGCTCTACGGCCTCGCGTTCACCCGGGTTGAGAGCTGGCCGGCCTTCCGCGAGGCCGTGCGGGCGAGCCTCGCTGGCGACGGCGTCTCGGTAATCGAGGTGCCGACCGAGCGGCCGCGCAACGTGGAGCTGCACCGGCGGATCTGGCCGGCCGTGGCGCAAGCGGTGCGCGGCGTCGTGCTGCCGGCGATGCGCCGCTGAGCGCCGGAGCACGTTCCTCGTACGGACCCCGGCTCCGATCGAGGATAGCGCGGCGTACGAGGGGAGCAGGCGATGATCATCTCCGTGCGCGGGCTGGCAATGCACGTGCTGGTGGAAGGCGCAGGGCCGGCGCTGCTGCTCCTCCACGGCTTCACTGGCAGCGCCGAGACCTGGCGGCCGTTCCTCCCGGCGCTCGCCCGGCAGCATCGGGTTATCGCCCCTGACCTCATCGGCCATGCTCGTACTGCCGCCCCGGACGACGCCGCGCGCTACCGGATGGACGAGTGCGTGGCCGATCTATTGGCGCTGCTCGATCGGCTCGGGGTCGAAGACTTCGCCGTCCTTGGCTACTCGATGGGCGGCCGGGTGGCGCTGCATCTCGCGCTGGCCGCTGGCGAGCGCGCTCGCGCGCTGGTCCTCGAGAGTGCCTCGCCTGGTATCCCCGATCCCGAGGAGCGGGCGGCCCGCGCCCGCAGCGACGAGGCGCTGGCAGAGCTCATCGAGCGCGAGGGGGTTGCCGCCTTCGTGGAGCGCTGGGGGAGCCAGCCGCTCTTCGCCAGCCAGCGGTCGCTTCCGGTCGAGGTGCGGGCGCGGCTGCGGGCCGAGCGGCTGGGGCAGCGTCCGCATGGCCTGGCCAACAGCCTGCGCGGCATGGGCGCCGGATCGATGGAGCCGGTCTGGAACCGGCTGGGCGAGCTGCGCCTACCGGCGCTGGTGCTGGCCGGCGAGCTGGACGAGAAATACGTGGTCATCGCCCGTGCGATCGGGGAGCGCCTGCCCCAGGCGCGGGTGGCTCTCGTGCCCGGGGCCGGCCACGCCGTGCACCTGGAGCAGCCAGCGCAGTTCCTCGAGCTCGTGACCGCTTTCCTGACCCGCAACCACGGACGAGATTGCCCTGTGGATCCTTGATCGTAGCGCACGGGCCTCTTTAAGAATGCGCCGGCGCAGGGGCCAGTACAGGCCACTCTCCGTGACGACGTCCACCGTCCAGCCGAGGAGCTCCTCGAGGTCGGCGACCAATGCCGCGTGATTGAGCAGCGTTCGTCCCGGCTCGCACTCGACAGAAGGTCGATGTCGCTCCCCTGCATCTCCGCGAGCAGTGGACTCGAACACGCGGACGTTGTGCGCGCCGTGTTTGGCAGCGACCCGCAAGATCTCTGTGAACACTGTCCTTTTCGCTGGGGAGCGCGAATCGTTCCGGATGCGGCATCATGCCCAAAGGCATAGGGTGCCCGGACGACACGTCGTTTGGTACGCTGGACAAGACGTTTGGTCATCTTGCCTGAATCACGCGGCGGTATGACGAGGGACAGAGGGTGGGAGAGGAGAAGGGAGTGTGTGCGTGCGCGAGGCTGCGGTACCGTTCGAGGTGCTCTGGGGCGACGCCGACCCCTCAGGCCTGATCTACTACCCGAACGTCTTTCACTACGTGGCACAGGCGGAGTCGGCGCTCTACCGCCAGCTCGGCTATACCGTCCGCGCCATGATCGCCGAGGGCTTCGCCAACCCGCGCGTCCACGTCGAGGCCGACTTCCGCAAGTCGCTCTGGGTGCACGATACGGGCACTTGCCGGGTCTGGGTGGGCCGGATCGGGACCTCGTCGGTACGCCTGGACTTCACGCTGACCAAGGACGGCGACAGCGAGCCGGCCGTGACCGGACACCTGGTCACGGTCTTCGTCGACCCCGTGGCGATGCGCCCCATCCCGGTGCCGGAGGTGCTCCGGCAGGCGTTCGACGCCAAGGAGAGAGCCGGCGCTGGCGGTCTCACCGAAATCGAGGAGAGTACCGAGAGCGATGCTGGATTAACATAACAGTATGACCGCTAGTGGCACAGGTGGCCGCTGAGACCGAGGACGGTGGAGGAGGAGCGGGGGCGCTATGGAAATCACCTCCAGCATGAGCGGGATCGTGGCGCGCGTTCTCGTAGAGCCGGGCACGCTAGTGCAGGCGGGTGACACCGTCGTCGTCCTGGAGTCGATGAAGATGGAGATCGCCGTCGTCGCCGAGCAGGGTGGCGTGGTCAAAGAGATCCGCGCCCGCGAGGGCGACTTCGTCGAGGAGGGCGCGTTGCTCGTGGTGCTGGATGCCCACCGCGCGGAGTCCTAGGGTGGGGTTATGCCGTACTTTCGCACAGTGCTCATCGCGAACCGGGGCGAGATCGCGCGGCGGGTAATTCGCACCTGCCGGAGGCTGGGCATTCACACCGTCGCCGTCTACTCCGAGGCCGACCGCGCGCTGCCCTTCGTGCGTGAGGCCGACGAGGCCGTCCTGATCGGGCCGCCGCCAGCCGCGCAGTGCTACATGGCGATCGAGAAGATCCTCGACGCTGCCCAGGCGACCGGCGCCGAGGCGATCCACCCCGGCTACGGCTTCCTGGCCGAGAACCCGGCCTTCGCCCGGCGCTGCGCCGAGCGCGGGCTGGTCTTCATCGGCCCGCTGCCCGAGGTGATCGAGACGATGGGCAGCAAGCTCGCGTCCCGGAAGCTCATGCAGCGGGCCGGGGTGCCGGTGATCCCCGGGTGGGACGAGCCGCTCCCGACGCTGGCCGAGGCGCAGCGAGTGGCGGGCGCGCTCGGCTACCCGCTCCTGCTCAAGGCGAGTGCCGGTGGCGGTGGCATCGGCATGCACCTCGTGAGCTCACCGGAGGAGCTCGAGCGCGTCTTCGACTCGGCCCGAGAGCGCGCCCAGCGGTACTTCGGGGACGGCACGCTCTACTTCGAGCGGCTGGTGGTTGGAGCCCGGCACATCGAGGTGCAGGTCGCGCGCGATCGCCACGGAACGGGAGTCCACCTCTTCGAGCGCGAGTGCTCGATCCAGCGGCGCCACCAGAAGGTGATCGAGGAGACGCCCTCGCCCTTCCTCGACGCGGAGCGGCGCGCGGCCCTCTGCGAGGCCGCCCTGCGCGGTGCCGAGGCGATCGACTATACCAGCGTCGGCACCATCGAGTTCGTCTTCGACCAGGTGGGGCAGTTCTACTTCCTGGAGATGAACACGCGCTTGCAGGTGGAGCACCCGGTCACCGAGGAGACCACCGGGATCGACCTGGTGGAGCTTCAGCTCCGCATCGCCGCTGGCCAGCCGCTCGGCCTGGCACAGGAGGGAATTCGCCAGGACGGCCACGCGATCGAGTGCCGCGTCTATGCCGAAGACCCGAAGACCTTCCTGCCCTCGCCGGGGACGATCACCCGGCTGGAGTTGCCGGAGGGCGCGCGCTACGAGTTCGGGTACGAGGAGGGGAACGTGGTCACCCCGTACTACGACCCGCTGATCGGCAAGGTGATCACTCGCGGCGCGACCCGCTCCGAGGCGATCGAGCGGATGATCGAGGTGCTGCGGGG
>CALKCJ010000058.1 GCA_938082375.1 uncultured Thermomicrobiaceae bacterium | reverse complement strand
TTGCTTGAGTCCCTGTGCCTCGAGCTCGAACGTCAGGTTGTGCTGGGCCCCGCCGGTGTTCGAGACCACGAAGGTGACTGGCTCTCCCGCGGTCACGGTGATCGAATTCGGCGTAATCGAGAACTCGGTAAGTTGAACCTCGATGCGCTGCCCCTGCCCGGAGGCCAGCGGCGGCAAGACCAGCAGACCGGCCAGCACGCCGAGCAGTGCGACCGCGGCCAGCGCACGAGTGCGCATCCTCGTCCGTAACATAGACCCTCCCTTCGCCGACCTGTTGTGCCTCGGCAGTTCACTGGCAGTACGACTCAACGAACTGAGTGGATTGCGTCGATACCAGGCAGGAGCGGACTGGTACTCATCACCCATTGCGCCGGGGGTGGTCAGAGCCCCTCATGGCTTCGGTCGCCGCTGAGAGGAAGACGCGCGGCGCGGGGTGGTCAATCCAGGCGCCATGACCGACAATAGGGCTTGCGACCGGGCCTGGAGCCGGGGTCGGCCTCCGTGCGCTTAGGCAACTGGGGAAGGAGTGAGTGACGTGTCGATGGCACAGCAGCGGACGGCGCTTTGGGACATCCTGGCAGCCCTCTGCATACCGCTCGGGGCCTGGTTGGTCGCCTCGCCGTATATTCTGGATTTCTCACTCTACGACGCCTTGCGGCTCAACTGTACCTTCGTCGGTGGCTCCATCCTGAGCCTAGCGATCGCCCAACTTGCGCTCTCGCCCGGCCTGCGCTGGCTCGGCTGGCTGAACGTGGTGCTCGGCCTGTGGATCGCGGTGATGCCGTTCGTCTACGGCGTGACCTTCCTCGCCGGCGCGACCGTGAGCAGCGTCGCCACTGGCCTCGTCGTCGCCGTGCTGGCTGCCGCGAGCGTCCTCGGCGCGCGACGACAACCGTGAGGGGATCCACTCACCGACCGGGTGTGCCCCGCGTAACCACCTCAGCAGACCCCAAAGCGAGGCACACCCGGTCTGCGGCAGCGACGAGGCGTCCTTACTCCTCCAGCCAGATCGGGTTCGACCACGCTCGTTTCCCGGAGAGGTCGACCATGGTCACCCGGCAATAGGAACCGAGGAATTGTTCGATCGAGCACCGCCATTCGGTGATGCGCTGGCCGTGCACGAACGCCACGCGCCGGTTGCGCCCGCTGACGAAGATCGAGCGTGCCGGTGAGCACTCCACCACGATCTCTCGGCCTTCCAGGCGGATATCGTGGATCAGCGGCCCCTGGCTGGTATAGTAGGCCCCTGCCTTCAGCGCTTCGACCAGGGCACGCGGGTCAAGCTGCTCGGCACGTACCATGACCCACACCCCGAACGCGTCCGGCCGGTCTTCAAAGAAGTGCGCATCGTCGGCCCCGAAAGCCGTCAACGGTCGATGCTCACTGAGCAGGAGATCGGTCAGGTACCAGCTCTCTCCGCGATCGTTGTGCATGGCGCACGTCTCGTTGTACACCTCGACCGCATGCGCCGCTCCGATGCTGCGCGCCTCGTCGGGTGTCAAGCCGTACCAGGCCGGATGAGCAAGCCCCACAAAAGCGCCAGCCTCCGCCGCGCGGGCAGCGAGGTCGGCCGCGGACTCCCCGGGTTTCGGGGGCGCGAAGTCGGGCGGCAAGCCCACCGCAAGGATGTGCCACAACTCGCCGTTCGACAATGCCGGAGCATGGAGTTCCGCGCCCAGCAGCGTGGTGAAGTTGGAAGTGCGCCACTGGGTGGTATCGGTGATCGGATAGTCGTACCGGCTCAGGAAGTGATCCGTTATGGCGATGAAGTCGTACCCCTGACGACGATAGGCCTCGACCACTCGCTCGGGGGTCACGTGACCGTCCGAGTTCGTCGAGTGCGCGTGGATATTCCCGCGAAAGAACCGGCCCGGTCGGTCGAACGGCGGCACACGCATGGCCGACGATCGGTCTGGCATGGCTAACTCCTCTCTCACCGATCCGCTCTCTTATCGATGTCGCAGGGTCGGATCGAGGACATCGCGCAGCCAGTCCCCAATCAGACTCACTGCCACGACAGTCATCACCAGGGCCATTCCAGGTACCACGCTGATCCACCAGGATGTCACAAGGTATTGCCGCCCAGCAGCGATCATCGAGCCCCAGGAGGGCTGGGGAGGTGGGACGCCGAGTCCGAGAAAGCTCAGGAACGATTCGAATAAGATCAACCCGCGGAGCTGGATGGTGACCATGACGATAACAAGCCAGAGCAGGTTGGGCAGCAGGTGACGCAACAAAATCCACCCGTCCCCTGCACCGAGCGCACGGCTCGCGACCACGAACTCGCGCTCACGCAGGGCAACAACCTGCGCGCGTACCGCTCGTGCGAACGCTGGCCAGGCGCCGATCCCCGCCAAAACGAGCAGGACCACGATGCTCTGTCCCAGCACCGCGATCACCGCGATCGCTATCACCAAGAACGGAGACGACAACTGCGCGTCGGCGAGCATCATAATCGTGTTGTCCACCAGTCCGCGATAGTAGCCGGCCAGGACGCCGGCCGCCGTTCCCAGCACCAGGCCGATGACCGCCGCGCACAGGCCGATCAAGAGCGCGGGACGCGACCCGTAGAGCGTCCGACTCAGCAGGTCATAGCCGACCTGGTCGGTACCGAGCGGATGGTCGAGGCTGCCGCCTTCCATCCAGAACGGCGGACGGTTCCGAGCCAGGAGGTTCGGCTCGATCGGGTCATGGGGAGCGACCCAGGGTGCAGCTATGGCGACCACCCCGAGCAAGAAGACAACGGCCACACTGACGAGGATATGGAGTGGCACGCCCTGCAGCCACCGCCGCGAGGCATTCGGTGCCCGCTGTCGCTCCCACTGGACGTTGCCGAGCGCCGCTTGTCCCTGGAGCGTCGAGATCTCAGACATGTCGCACCCTCGGATCCAGGAGTATGTACGAGACGTCCACAGCAAAGTTGATGACCACGAACACGATCGTGACCACCAGCACCACAGCCTGTACGACCGGGTAGTCACGCACTGCGACGGCCTCGACCGCCAGGCGGCCGATCCCCGGCCAGGCGAAGACCGTCTCAACCACCACGGTGCCGGTCAGGAGCGCAGCAAGCTCGAGGCCGAGCACTGTAACGACCGGCAGACTGGCGTTCCGCAGCGCGTGCCGCACCACCACGGCGTGCTCAGCTAGCCCCTTGGCCCGGGCTGTCCGGACATAGTCAGCTCGCAGCACCTCCAAAAGGGCCGAACGTACCAGCCGGGCGAGCGAAGCCATCGTGATTAGCGCGACCGTCACAGCCGGCAGGATCAGATGCCGGAGCGAGCCTGACCCACTGCTCGGTAGCCAGCCGAGCCGAACCGAGACGAAGAGGATCAGGACGATGCCAATGAAGAAGCTCGGGCTCGCCTGGAGAAGACTTAGCGAGGCCATCATGACCCGGTCAAACGCTGTCCCTCGTGAGAGCGCCGTCACGACGCCGAGCGTGACGCTACTCACCACTGAGAGGAGGAAGGCAATGAGGCCGAGCTGGGCTGTCGGCCATAAGCGAGCGAGCACGAGCTCAGTTGCCGGCTGATGGAAGCGGATCGACTCGCCGAGGTCACCAGAGAGGGCCCGGCTCCAGAACCGCACGTACTGCACCGGGATGGGGCGATCCAGCCCGAGTTTCTGCCGCAGCGCCACGACCTGCTCGAGCGGGGCATCTTCCGGCAAGAGCAAGCGCACCGGGTCTCCGGTCGACCGCAGCACCACGAATACCGCGGTGACCACCAGCCAGAGGGTGAGCATGGCTCGACCCAGCCTGCTGAGTAGCATGCGCCCAAGCGATTCCATATCACCGCCCCTGAGTTCTCCGCCGAGCCGCGGCTATGCGCGCACCTGGAAATTGCGCGGGCTGAGATCCAGCCTGAAGTCGGGATCGGTTCCCAGTGCGATTGTCTCCGGCATCGCCTGCAGGCGGTTGATCGTGAACTGGACGATCACCATCACCTTCTCATTCATGATGTCCAGCGCCTGCTGGTACAACCGGGCACGCTCTCGGTTGTCCACCGTGAAGCGCGCCTGCTCGACGATAGAGTTGAAGTCGTCGAAGTAGCCGGCTGGGAATAGTTTCTGGTGGAGCGATCCCGGCCCATACGACTGATAGAGGACGATGTCCACCTCGACTCCGGTCGAGTTGTTGATCAGGTGGTACGGGGTATCCGGTCGCTGGAACTCCACCCGCTGCGAGACCTCGACGCCGTGGAGCGTCACGTTCAACCCCACAGCGCGCCACATGCCGGCCATCAACTCGACCCACTCGCGCTGCATCGGGTAATAGCTTGGCGAGTCGAAGAGAAACGTGATTTCCTCACCGGAATAGCCGGCCTGTGTGAGGAGCTGGCGAGCCCGCTCGGGATCGTAGGCGAGCGGCGGCCGCTCGACGTACAGCGGATCGAAGATCGACTGGACGCTGCCAGGGACGAGCCCGTGCCCGCCGAACAGTTGCTCAACGATCGCCCGGCGGTCGAGGGCCAGGCTGAGAGCCTGGCGGATCTCCACCTTGTCCGTCGGTGGCTTGAGCCCGTTGACGATCAGGTAGTTAGCGTTCAGCGGCGAGAAACTGTCAACCCGGAACCGGCCCGTCTGTTCCACCACTGCCACTTGGTCGGGCGGCAGGTCGACGAGGATATCGATCTCCCCATTAAGTAGCGCCGCGACTCGCGTCCCGACCTCGGGAATAGCCACGACCACGACCCGGTCGGCTGCGGGCCGCCCTTCAAAGTACTGCTCGTTGGCCTCGAGGACGATCCGCTGGTCGGGGACGAACTCCACCACGCGGTATGGCCCGGTGCCGACCGGTTCGCGCTGGAAGCGCTGCGGCCCAACACGCTCGAAATACGCCTTTGGCACGATGCTCGCCTCGTGCTTCGTGAGCCGGAGCTCGAAGGCACCGTCAGGGGTCTCAGTCACGAATCGCAGGCGTTGGCGGTCGAGCACTTCGATCTCAGCGATCGGGAAGCGGCCGGTTGCGCCAAGTTCCTTGTCGCCCTGGAGTGTGCGCTGAAAAGTGAAAGCGACGTCCTCGGCGGTCAGCGGGCTGCCATCGTGAAAGACCACATCGTCGCGCAGTACGACCTCGATGGTCGTCTCGTCGATCCGCTCCCACGAGCGGGCCAGCCCCGGCACCAACTCGCCATTCTTGCTCCAGTCACGACGGATCAACTGGTTGTAGACCATCCCATAGACCCGCTGCATCACCAGCCACCAGGCACGCTGCGGGTCGAGCTGCGGAGGCATCGAGGGCAGCGCGACGCGCAGCTCGGACAAGCGCCCTGTCGGAGTCCGGCTTGTCACAGTGGTCGTAGCTGGCATCGCGGGCGTTGCTAGCGCCGCTGTGGGGTTTCCCAGGCTCTGGTTCGCGGGCGGTGACGAAGCCGGGGCCGGCGCCGCCCCCGAGCTGCCGTCTTGTCCGCACGCCGCGAGCACCATGCTCGCCGCCATGCCGCTCAGCCCGAGCCAGCTCCGCCGAAGGAGCTGCCGCCGGGCAAGGATGACGTCTTGCAGCATCGATCGTTCCCCTTCCGTCCAGGCCACATCCACCACTCGGTACTCTAGCTTCGAGAGGCCTGACGGAGATGAAGATGACGTGAAATTCGTGACCAAAGAACACCACCGTGATGTAATATATTTTCACATAGTGTCAAACTGAGCCGGCTCTGCCGATTTCGATGAGTGCGATGCTACCGAGAGGAAGGATGAGCTGTGACGCGCCATCGGGAAACGGACACCCTTGGGAGCCCGAGCGAGCCCCGGCTTGGCGTACTCGCCCGCATCCGCGCAGCGTACCCGTCGCTGACTGGCACCGGGCGTCGCGTGGCAGCCGTGATCCTGGCTGACCCGCACGCGGTGCTCGGATGGAACGTCGAGACGCTCGCCGCGCAGTGCGGCGCCAGCGCGGCCAGCGTGGTGCGGTTCTGCCGCACGCTCGGCTACCGCGGCCTGCGTGACTTCAGGCTGGCCCTGGCGGCAGAGTCACTCGTACCAAGACGCCACCCCATCCACGAGGCGATCGACCACACCGACTCGGTGCTGGCGATCGCGCGAAAAGTCCTCATCTCCGATCTCCAAGCGATCGAAGACACCTTGCAGCTTCTGGACGAGACCGCGCTGCAACGGGCTGTGGAGGCGATCCTACAGGCCACCCACACCGAGTTCTTCGGCATCGGCAGCTCGCTGCCGATCGCGATGGACGCGTTTTATCGCTTCTTGCGGCTGGGAATGCCGGTCGGCTTCGTGAGCGATCCCCATATGCAAGCGGTGACCGCGGCACAGCTCGCCCCGGGCTCGGTCGCCTTTGCGATCTCGCATACTGGCCGCACGAAGGAAACGCTCGACGCGCTCCGCAAGGCCAAGCAGGCCGGCGCGACGTGCATCCTGCTCACAAGTCACCACAATACGCCGCTCGGTCAGGAAGCCGACATTGAGCTCGTCACCGTCTGTCGGGAAACCGCGTTGCGGACGGAAGCGATGGCCAGCCGGATCGCTCACCTCAGTCTCATCGACGCCCTGTACGTCGCAGTCGGCATGCGGCGTGCAGACCAGGCCTACGCCGCCCTCTCGCGAGCCGCCGCCATCGTCGCCGAGCATCGCTTGCCGCCAGCGTCGCGGTCGACCTAGCTCAGCCGGCACTTATCCGGTCGAGAAATCCGAGCAAGAGTTCGGTGAAGGTCTCTGGAGCGTCAACCGGTACCCCGTGGCCGGCGCCCGGAACTTCGACCAGTTCTGCAGCGGGCAGGAGGTCGGCCAGGGCGAGCGTCATGGCCCGGTAGAACGGCTGCGTCTCAGCACCGTAGACCAGCAGCGTGGGGTGATCGAGCACCGCCAGCGGCACCGGGCCAGGGTCGAACGCCAGCACCGCATCGATCCAGACTGGCGCCGAAAAGATATTGCGGCGCCACTCCTCCAGGCGACGGCGCCCAGCCTTGCTCTCCCAGTCTTCGCCGAGCCGCGGCACGAGAAACAAGGCCAGCGCCTCGTCGATCCGGTCTTCGGCCAGCAGGCGGCGGGTCTGGGCGGCCGTCTCAGCTAGCCGCCGCTTTCCCTCGTCCTCCACCAATGCGGGCAGCGAGGGCTCGACCAGCACCAGCGCTCGCACCCGCTCCGGCCGGAGCAGAGCGAGCGCGAGCCCAATGGTCGCGCCGAGCGAGTTCCCCAGCACGACGGCCCGCTCCACGCCCTCCGCGTCCAGCACGGCCAGCGCGTCGAGCGCCGCCTCTTCGATCGTCTGACGGGGAATCGGCGGGGGGCTCTGGCCGTGTCCGCGGATGTGCGGGATGATCCAGCGGATGTCGGGAAGTCGAAGTACCTGATGGATCCAGTTCGAGCTACCTACCAGCACGCCATGGAGAGCAAGCACCGCTGGCGCGTCCGGTTTCTCCCATCTGACCTCGTAGGCTAACCGCTCCCCGTCGAGCGCCGTAGCCCAGCGTAGTTCAGTGACCGGCATGGGCGAATCCGATCGCTGCGTAGTCCAGCATGGCTATCCGGCCGCACGCATCTCCGGCAGGATCCCGCTCTCACCAGCCTGACGGCCAGACGGCTCAGCCCTCGAGCAGGAGTCGCTCGGGGTCTTCGATGAGCTCCTTGACACGAACCAGGAACAGGACTGCCTCACGCCCATCGACGATCCGGTGGTCGTAGGTCAACGCGACGTACATCATGGGGCGGACGACGACTTGTCCCTCGACCACCACTGGCCGCTCCTCGATCTTGTGCATTCCCAGAATGCCGACCTGAGGAGGGTTGAGGATCGGGGTGGAGAGAAGGGAACCGAAGACGCCACCGTTGGTGATGGTGAAGGTGCCGCCGCTGAGGTCTTCCAGGGTCAGCCGGCGCTCACGCGCCTTACGCGCCAGTTCCTCGATCTCCTGTTCGATCTGCGCGAACGACTTGCGATCGGCGTCGCGCACCACCGGAACCACCAGGCCTTCCTCTGCCGCTACGGCAATCCCGATGTCGTAGTAGTACTTGAGCACGATTTCGTCATCTCGGATTTCCGCATTCAGCATTGGGAACGCCTTCAGCGCGCCCACCACCGCCTTGGTGAAGAACGACATGAAGCCCAGGCTCACGCCGTAGCGCTCCCGGAAGCGGTCGCGCCAGCGCCGACGCACTTCCATCACCGCGCTCATGTCGATCTCGTTGAAGGTGGTCAACATGGCTGCGGTGTGCTGCGCTTCGACCAAGCGGCGAGCGATCGTCTTACGCCGCTGGGTCATGCGCACGCGCTCCTCGCGTCGCCCGTCCATGGCCAGTGGCATCGCCCCTGGTGGAGCTGCCGGGGCGGTCACCGGCGCGGCGGATGGCGGGCTCGGAGGCGCAGCCGCCTCGGCTCTCGGCGGGGGTGGAGCGGCCGGGGCACCAGCCGGTGCCCTGGCCGGTGCAGTCACAGCCTCACGCTGCTGCGCGACGAAGCGCAACACGTCCTCTCGCGTCACCCGCCCCCCTTCCCCACTGGCCGGAACCTGGCGAAGATCGACTCCGTACTCCTCGGCCAGGCGGCGCACCGCTGGCGTCGCTCGGATCCCGGGCACCTCAGCCAGCACGGCACGCTCGGCCGGTGCCGAGGGTACCTCGGCGGCCACCGGCTGTACCTCGGGAACGGGGCGAGCCGCCTCCGCTGCCGGCCGCTCGGCGGGCACCGCGGCGGCCACCCCTTCGGCGATCACCGCAATCACCTCGCCCACCGAGACGGTCTCCCCCTCGCGCTTGAGAATCCGCTCGAGCACGCCAGACTGCTCGGCTGCGACCTCGATGTTCACCTTCTCGGTCTCCAGCTCGACCAGCGCCTCGCCGGCCGTGACCGGCTCCCCCTCTCGCTTCAGCCAGTTACCGATCACGGCTTCGACGATCGACTCGCCCATTTCCGGCACGCGCACTTCAATGGCCATCGGTGCCCTGTCTCCTTCAAGACCTGAGCGCCGGCTCCGGCACACCTTCGAAGGCCTCGCTGACGATCCGAGCCTGCTCTTGCTCGTGGAGCTCGGCCAACCCTTCGGCGGGGCTAGCACGTTCCGGCCGGCCGATATACCGCAGCGTCCGCTCGCCGAGCAGCGGCAACAGTCGAGGTGCGACAAACGCCCAGGCACCCATGTTCTTGGGCTCTTCCTGCACCCACACCACCTCGTGCGCGTCACGATACCGCTCGATCACCTGGCGCAGCTCCTCTTCTGGGAAGGGGTAGAGCTGCTCGAGGCGAACGATCGCGACGTGCCGTGACTGCTCCCATTGTGGGCTGGTGATCAGGTCGACGTACACTTTCCCGCTGCACAGAATGAGCCGCGTGATCTCCGTCGCGCGCTCTAGCGCTGCCAGGTCGTCGAGTACCGGCATGAACGCGCCCTGCGCCAAATCCACCAAGGGTGACGCAGCCTTCGGATGGCGGAGCAGGCTCTTGGGCGTCAAGACAATAAGCGGCCGTGGTGCGATCTTAAGTAGCGCCGCCTGACGGCGCAGCAAGTGGAAGTACTGGGCTGCGGTGGTGCAGTTCGCGACGCGGAGGTTCTCCTCCGCCGCGAGCTGCAGGTAGCGTTCTGGCCGGGCGCTCGAATGCTCCGGCCCCTGTCCCTCGTAGCCGTGTGGCAGCAGGAGCACCAGCCCAGAGGTCTCCTGCCACTTCGCCCGGGCGCTGGCGATAAATTGGTCGATGATCACCTGGGCTCCGTTGGCGAAGTCGCCGAACTGCGCTTCCCACAGCACTAGTGTCTCCGGGGCCTGCACACTGTACCCGTACTCGAAGCCGAGCGGCGCGGCCTCGGCCAGCGGGCTGTTGTGGACGTCGAACGAGGCCCGGGCAGCCGGCATCCGCTGCAACGGGATGACCCGCTCGTCGGTCTCGACGTCGTAGAAAGCGACATGTCGCTGGCTGAAAGTACCCCGGACGGTGTCTTGGCCAGTCAGGCGGATCGGGATACCGTCGGCCAGGATCGAGGCGAAGGCGAGCAGCTCGGCATGTGCCCAATCGATCGGCCCATCGCGCTCGACGACGTCGAGGCGGCGCTGAAGCTGCCTCCGGAGCTTCGGATTGAGGTTGAACCCCTCGGGCAACGCGTGCGCCTGCCGGTTCAGCTCGCGCAGCCGGTCGATCGGCACCGCCGTCGTCACCTGACCGACTCGGCCGTTGCTGCTCATGCGAGGAATACTCGCCGGCCGCTCACGGCGACTGGTCAGTTCCTGGCGTATCGCCTGCAGCCGCTCCAGCATCCGCTGCTCCAGCGCACGCGCCTCGTCCGCGGTGACGAGCCCCTCTGCCTCCAGCCGACGTGCCCAGAGTTCTCGTACGGTGGGATGCCGGCTGATCACGGCATACAGCGTCGGCTGGGTGAACGTCGGCTCGTCACCTTCGTTGTGGCCCCAGCGCCTGTAGCCGATCAAGTCGATCAGCACGTCCTTATGGAAGCGTTGGCGATAGGCGAATGCGAGCCGGACAGCGATGAGACAGGCCTCGGGGTCATCGGCATTGACATGGATCACCGGAATCTCGAACCCCCGGGCCACATCGCTCGCGTACGCCGTGGAGCGCCCCTCCCATGGCTCGGTCGTATACCCCAGCTGATTGTTGACGATAATGTGGATCGTCCCTCCAGTGGTATAGCCAGGGAGCTGGGCCATGTTCAGCGTCTCGGCCACGATCCCCTCACCGGGGAAGGCTGCGTCGCCGTGGATCAGGATGGGCAAGCAGGCGTCCGGCGAGCGTTGCGGTGCGCCAGGCTGCCCACGGTGGTCTTGCGCGGCACGAGCTATCCCTTCGACAACCGGATTGACAAATTCCAAGTGGCTGGGGTTCGACGCCAGCGTAATCTGGAGCGGCAGCTCTCCCGCGGAGCGCCGAGCACCCAGGTGGTACTTCACGTCACCGGTATAGCCCAAGCTGCCGCCCTCGGCCTCCGAGAACGGCTCGCGGTGGTTCAGCCCCATGAACTCGGCGATGATCTTCTCGTAGGGCTTGCCCAGCACGTGAGCCAGGACATTGAGCCGACCACGGTGGGCCATCCCCATCGCAATCGTCGGGATACCGGCCTCGGCTGCCGAGCTGACGATCTCGTCCAGCATCGGCACGAGCATGTCGGTTCCTTCAATCGAGAACCGCTTTTGCCCGACGAAGGCACGATGCAGGAACCGCTCGAACGACTCGACCTGCGTCAGCCGCTCGAGCAGCGCCCGCTTCTGCTCCGCGGTCAACGCCGACGCATAGCGCCCGCTCTCGACCGCCTCGATCAACCACGCCCGCTCGTCCGGCTCCTCGACGTGGCCGAAATCATACCCAATCGTGCCACAGTAGATGGCGCGCAGCCGGGTAATCGCCTCGCGCGCGTTGTGGCTGTCCCGTGCGATCGGCCCCCCGACGACGCTCGCCGGCAGCGCTTCCAGGTCGCCTTCACTCAGCCCGTGGTAGCTGGGGTCGAGTGCTGGCTCACCGGGCGGAGCCGTACCCAGGGGGTCAAGCTGCGCCGCACGGTGGCCCCGGTGGCGGATGGCCACGGCGAGATTGACCACCGCGGCGACCTTGCTGAGGTCGACCGCTGGAGCGGCCACGACCGGCGGCTTCGCCTTCTCTTCTGTGAGGAGTTCCGGCCCCCATCGCTGGAAGAACTCCCGCCAGGCTGGGTCGACGAGATCGGGGTCTTGCAGGTATTGCTCGTAGAGATCGAGGACGTACCCGATATTGAGTCCCGGGAACACGTTCGTCACGCTCATGATCTTCCCACCCGCCTCCGTGCGCCGTCGCCCCGGCCAGCGCTCCGGTTCCGGGCGGTGCCCGCCGGAGGGGATACATCTCTCTGCTGGCTCGAGGCACCGCCATCCAAATCATACCGCAGCCTTTCCGCTCTGCGGGCACTTTCGGCACGCGAGCGAAGCAACATTGCCCAAGATCAGGCGAGGCTCCACTTACTGACAGCCCCCTACCGCCGCGCAATCGCCTCCGGGTCTACGACCCCGTGCTTGCAGCCTGCGCGCGCAGGTAGTTGACAATGTGCCAGACCTCCTCGTCGCTAAGCCGGGCCCTGAAGCCAGGCATCGGCGTGCCGATCTTCCCCTCCTTGATCCACCAGTAGAGATCCCCGTCTGTATGCTGGTAGAGGTGCGCTGTGAGATCCATATTGATCTGCGGCCAGTCGAGCGCGGCGGCTGCCGGCCCGTCGCCGCGCCCAGAGACGCCGTGGCACACGGCGCAGTGGGCCAGAAAGAGCTCTTGCCCGGTCGCGATCGACTCCGGAGTCGCCGGAATCGGGTTGCGCGCGGCCGCCCCAGGCGTCTGCTCCAGCCGGGAAGCCAGGAGCGCCACGGCGCAGACCAGAGCCAGCCCAGCACCGAGCTCAGCCAGGAAGCGGCCGCTTCCTTGCGGATCACGCCGCCGGAGGCCGAGGGTGATCAGCAGGACCGCTATGCCGAGGCCGACGACTGCGGCCGCTCCGGTCAACCCGGCGAAGCGCGGCGGAGGCCCCGGCTGGCGCTCGGCCGGCGGTGTCTGGGCAACCTCGAGCGGGACCGAGACGCGCCAGTCGGCCGCGTTAGGCCGGCGCACGATCAGCTCCAGTTTCCAGGCCCCGACCACGCTCAGCTCGCTGCCGTTCGCCTCGAAGCGGGCCCGCTGCCCGCTCGTGCCCGGATGACGGGCCAGCTTGATCTCCCGCACGCCTTCTAGGTTGCCCGGCGGCCTCACGCGCAGGAGCACCTGGGTGCCATCGGGGATATCCTGGCCAACTAGCGCGAGGTCGACGGTATACCGGTTGACGCCGACCGCCCCCGGCGAAATCTGGAGCGAGGCATGCACCTCGCCCTCGGCGAAGTGGAAGCTCGCGCGGCCAGACCCGGCCGCCAGCGCGTCGCGGGCCGGCGGCAAGCTGGTGAGGACGCCGACGACCAGTAACACCGCAACGCCGAGCACCGCCTCGGCGAGTACCGTGTAGCCGAAGTGCTTCGGCGCGTCCACGCTGCGGCGCAGGCGCGGGCCGATCACCAGCAGGTTGATCGCCCCAAGCTCCAGCAGCACGAGCACCAAGGCCAGCTTGACGAGCAACGCCCGGCCGTACTCCGTCACCCGGAGCGCCTCCACGTTGCCCACCTGGAGCCAGGCGCTGTACAGGCCGGTCAAGGCGAGGATCGCCACGCTGGCGATCGCCAGCGTCGAGAAGCGCGGGATGGCCAGGGCATAGACTTCCCGCCACCGCTCCGTCTCGCCGCGCCGAAGCAGGATGAGACCTACCAGCAAGGCAAGCAGCCCGCCGACCCACACGCTGGCCGCGATCAGGTGCAGCCAGTCGGCGGCGATGGCGGCGGCGCGCCCGGCCGGCTGGGCGGCGGCGTGGCTAATCGCTGCATAGGCCAATGCCGCCGCCAGGCCCAGCCCCAGGCGTATCCAGACCCCGCGCCCGGCGAGTGGCTCGTGCCAGGCCGATCGCCTGGCCAGCGACCCTCCCAGCGCCAGCAGGAGCGCGACGCGCAGCGACCAGAGCAGGCCGAACCGGCTGCTGCTGAGGAGCCCCCAGATCCCGGCGAGCGAAAGCTGCCCCTCCGCGTTCCAGGCCTGCACGCCCAGCCCAATCAGGCTCCCGCTCAGAGCCACCACGAGGCTGGCCAGCGCCAGAGCCCGCACAGAGCCAGCCACTCGCCCACGCTGCTCCGGTGCCAAGGGCTCCAGGCTCGGGCGCATGACCCAGCGCCAGCACACCAGCGCGCCGAGCAGCCCGGTGAGCCCGAGCAGGCCCAGCCCGCGCCCCAGCGCGTCGAGCCAGGTCGGCGCGAAGCCGACAGGCAATGGCGGGGGTGGAGCCGGCACCTGGACATCGGCCACTGTGCCGATGGTGAAGGAGAAGAAGCCCACCTGGGGGTGCCCGTCGGCAGCCGAGACGTTGCGCCACTGCACCGTATAGGTGCCCCGCGGCAGGTCGGGTGGCAGGGGCAGCACAAGCTCCTTCGGGTCAGTGCCGACGTGGCTCGGCTCCGTCGCCACACGCCTCCCGAGCGCGTCGAAGAGCTCAGCCCGGCTGTAGGCGGCTTCCAGCGGCTCGGTGAACCACATCCGCACCTCGCGCGGCACCTGGGGCAGCACTGCGTTCGCCGCTGGGTCGCTGCGCTCGAGGAAGGCGTGTCCCTCGGCGATCCCCACCGGCAGGCCGATCAGCATCAGCAGGGCAACGAGGATACTAACGAGTCCCCGTCTTCCTCGCCGCGCTCGCTGCTTCATAGCTCCGAACCCGCTAACTCTCGGCCTCGCGCGGCGTCACCCGGGCCATCTCCGACATCGATCGAAGAGCCCGGCGCGCCAGCACGAGCCCGCTTGCGCCGGCGATCAGTCCCAGGAGTCCGACCACCAGCCCGGCGGTGCCGAGCAGGCGTGCGGTCGCGGCGGTGTCGCTCGCTCGGGCCGCCATCCCTTCGATCTCCGAGGCCGGCGGCACCCGCTTCGGGAAGCTCAGGTCGGCACGTGACTGCACCTCGGAGAACGTCTCCGGCCCGCTGGTGAAGCGCTCATCGATCGGCGTGCCCTCGATGGTGCCAAAGATGCGGAAGGTATAGGCTCCCTCGGCGGTCGGAATAAACTCAGCCCGGTAGGCGCCAGGCTCGCCGAAGGCCGGCTGAAGCTCGAGCGGCATGGTCTGGTCGCCGTAGATCACCTCAGCCTGCAGCGTGTCAGCCAGGCCCTCAACCGGCTGGGCCTCCTCACCGTGATGGCCCTTCGACACACGTAGGTCGAGTCCGTTCGGCTCCTCGACGATAGCCGGCTCGTTCAGGAAGCCGACAACGATCTCGTACTCGCCGACCTCTCGGCCTTCATGCGCACTCGCCAGGCCGATGCTGGCCATCAATCCGGCGGTTGCGATCGCCATGGCCACGACCAGGCGCGTTGGGAACAACGTTCGCTTCACGCTCACAGTAGCCTCCTCGCTCGCGTACCTGATCTCGGCTGGTGACAGGGCCCTCGGCCTAAGGCTTCGGCTCTGCCACCGGCGTTGTTTGATCGACCGGTGGACTCGATGCGGAGGCTACCCGCGCGGCGGAGGAGGATCCGGAACGACTGCAAGGCCGCCCGGGAAAACGTCGGAGATGGAAAGAGCCGCCTGGAGCAGGCGTAGCGGCGGATAGAAGAAGAGATGGACGGCCGCGATCAGCGGCTGACCGATTGCCGTCGATCCATCGGATGCACGCAGCACGGGCCCGTCATAGTCGCGAGCGTCGCCGGTGGTGGAATCGTTAGCCATCGACTGCCCATCGTGGTGGTGCCCGGGCAGCTCGAACAAGGCGTGTTCGTGCGGCAGGTCGGCACCACAGCGGCAGGCGGTCGGAAAGGTCAGCAGGCTGACTCCCAGCCCGAGGGCGAGGATCAGACCGGCGGCTGTGGCGTTGCTCCCGATCGCCCACCGTCCAGGGCGGATGCCAGACACTGTCCGCGGGCTGCCGCCTCGGCGCGCGCCCCCACCGCGAGGCACGCGGCCGTCGAGCATGGCGAGGACGAAGCCCGCGGTACGCACACCCTGTGGCCGGCGAAGCACGAGATAGAAGCCCCCCGCGATCGCCAACAGCAGGACGACCGTAACGTGCGGGCTGGCAGCGAGCCCCAGACTCTCCGCGGTGCCGGCGTGTAAGAGCCGTGGGCTCATCTGACGGTACCTCTATGCGACAGCCACTGCCGGATTGACGGCGGTAGAGCCATGTTACCGGACGATCGAGAAGCGCCAGGCTATGGCGACGGAGTGCTCTCGGCCCTGCCTCAACCAGCTCCTGGCAGAAACTATACGCCGGATAGCCCCGGAGCGTATCGAGAAAGCCTGAAGCTCGGAGCGCAGCGACGCGTTGCAATATCCGTTACACCCACCCGATTGACTCTGGGCCGAGCTGCTAGCCCTCGGTCGTCATCTGGCGGGACGGCCGGAGGACAAGGAGCACGAGCGCCGCCAGCAGGCTGACCACTGCGGCATAGGTGAAGCCCACCTCCGCGCCGACGAGGCCCCACAGCGCGCCGACGACTGCGCTCGAGACAAAATCGCCGACCCCGTTCACCGTCGCGAGGATGCCGAAACCCAGGCCACGGCTCTCTGCATGCAGGAGATCGGCGGCCAGCGCACCTTCGAGCGTGTCCTCGGCGGCGATAAAGATGCCGGCCAGCGCGAAGAGGACAGCGGCGATCGGAATCGTCAGTCGCAGCCAGGCGAAACCGGCGAACGTCAGCGCGGCCAGCCCGTATCCAGCAGCCAGCAGCGCCCGCCGATCAATCCGATCCGAGAGCGAGCCGATCGGATAGGACGCCGACGCATACAGGACGTTGCGTAGCAAGTACAGCCCGACCCCCGCGGAAGCAGCCACCGCGAGACCGTGGAGGGGCTCCAAGTCTCGTTGGACGCGCAAGATCAGGAGGGTCGGAGCACAGTCGGCGATGCCGAACAGCCCGACTGCCAGCATGAACCGCCGAAAACCGGACGGCAGCGTCCGCAAGCTCGTGAGGAACCGATGGCCCTGGCGGTCGGGAGATGGGTCGCGGACAAACGTGGCGAAGGCGAAGGCAGCGAGCAGCCCAGGACCCAGCGTCAGCAGGAAGATCGAGCGCATCCCGATCAGGTGGAGCGCGACCAACGCGCAGAGGGGGCCGGCCACGGCGCCAGCAGTGTCACTCGCGCGGTGGAAGCCGAAAGCCCGGCCGCGGGCGAGCGGCGGCACCGACTCAGCCAGCATGGCATCGCGGACCGGCCCGCGGATGCCTCGGCCGAACCAGCCGACGACCCGCCCGAGCAGGACGAGATGCCAGGTCGTGGCCAGCGCAAACGACGCTTTCGAGATCCCGGTGAGGGCGTATCCCATCACCGCAATCGCCTTGCGGTGACCCCAGCGGTCAGACGCGTGACCGGCCCACACTTTGACGAAACTCGAGACCGCGTCGGCAATACCCTCGATCAGGCCGAGCACGGCCGGGCCGGCACCGATGCTCGCCAGGAAGGCCGGCAAGATCGCGGTCGCCATCTCATGCCCGAAATCGGACAGAAAGCTGGTTACGCCCATTCCGACCACGTTCCGGTTGAGCCAGGCGCTCCCTCGCTCTCTAGGGGGAGCTATCGTTGGGATGAGATCCACCAGTTGTCCGGAGGAATCGTCATGATCCGGCATCGCGTCAACCACTCCTCTCCGATATTCACGTGCGCCGCAAAGAAAAAGGCTCCTGACCGAGCGCTCGGTCAGGAGCCATCAGCAAGACCGCGGTTCAGCCATACTGGCCCCGGCGGGCCCCATCGCCGGCCATGTCTCCGCTGAACTATACCATGACTCATGCAACGACACCGGCCTTGGGATACCGACACCTCGACGCTCGATCACGTAGGGCCCGCATCCGTCCTGCTGCACCCTCGGCGCGGTTGTCCGCGGAGCTGAAGCTCCGCGCTCAGCAAGCAAAGCTGGCTCCAAGCCGGCTGGCACGGCGGAAGGGGACAGCCCCTCTCGAGAGGGCGTAGGACTTGAGCTCGGCGCTTCAGTGCCGACCCAGCTGGCGGGCACCCGACCGCGCCCAAACGATCCGACCTGCAGTCAGGCAATCCATTGACACGTTGCGCCCCGGCGAGTACACTCAGCATACGATCTCGAGGGGCGATGGAGTCCGCCCGAGTCGAAACCGACTCGAACCGCCGGACGGCTGATGGCTCCTGCTCGCGGCGCGGGCAGGAGCCTCGCTTTCCTGCCTAGCGCCGTGCGATCGATCCATACCGGTGGCGGTGGGAGGCAGAAAGATGGAGCACGTCTGGGGGACAGCCGCAGTCTGGATGGCACTCGCGCTCGTTGCGAGCCTGTTCTCGATCCGGCTCGGGATCTCGGTTGCGCTGGTCGAGATCGCCGTGGGTGTCTTCGGTGGGAACGTCCTGCACCTCGAGGTGAGCGAATGGATCAACGTCCTGGCCGGGATCGGCGCCGTGGTGCTGACGTTCCTGGCCGGCGCCGAGATCGACCCGGAGTCGCTGCGCCGGCACCTCAAGCCGAGCCTCGCGATCGGTACCGCTGGTTTTTTCTTCCCCTTCCTCGGCGCCGCGGCCTTCGCGCGCTTCGTCGCTGGCTGGGCGCCGGGTTCTGCCTGGATCGCCGGCATCGCGCTCTCGACGACCTCGGTCGCGGTCGTCTACGCTGTGATGGTCGAGACTGGCCTGAACCAGACGGAGCTCGGCAAGCTGATCCTCGCCGCCTGCTTCATCAACGACCTGGGCACGGTGCTGGCGCTCGGCTTGATCTTCGCCGGCTTCGACCGCTGGCTCCTCGCGTTCGCCGTAATCACCGCGCTCGTCCTCTGGCCGCTGCCCCGGCTCACGCGCTGGGTCATCGAGACCTGGGGAGGCCGAGTCTCCGAGCCAGAGGTGAAGTTCCTGCTGCTCGTGCTGTTCGGGCTCGGCTGGCTGGCAACGCGCGCCGGGAGCGAGGCGGTGCTGCCAGCCTACCTGATTGGCCTGGTCGTGGCCGGTGTCTTCCAGGAGAGCCGGGCACTGATGCTCCGGCTGCGGACGATCGCGTTCGGGGCGCTAACGCCGTTCTACTTCATCAAGGCCGGGCTCTTCGTCTCGATCCCGGCCATGATCTCTGGCGCCGCGCTCATTGGGGCCTTCCTGCTGGTCAAGATGGCTGCCAAGGTGGCCGGAGTCTGGCCGCTGACGCGGCTCTTCGCTATGGGGCGGCGCAGCGGCACCTATACGACGCTGCTGATGTCCACCGGTCTGACCTTCGGCACCATCTCGGCGCTCTTCGGATTGACCAACGGCATCATCGACCAGTCGCAGTACACCGTGCTGGTCACCGTTGTCATCGGCTCAGCCGTCGTCCCGACGCTGATCGCGCAGACCTGGTTCTTGCCAGAAATCGCTCCAAGCAGAACGGAAGAGCCACACACTGCCGAGGCCCTCACGGTGCGAGCGATGGAGTCGTCACTGAGCGAAGGAGAGGACTAGCATGCTCTTCCGCAAGATCCTGGTGGGGTTCGATGGTTCCAAGGGTTCCTGGGAGGCGCTGCGACGCGCGATCGCGTTGGCGAAGCAGTCCTCTGCAGAAGTGTGGGTGCTCTCGGTGATCGAGATCCCCTACTGGACTGCCGCCGTCGGAGAAGTGGACGAGCAGCGCGCGCTGCTCGAGGAACGCTACCGCCAACTGCACGACGAGGCGCGGCAGCTTGCCGCTCAGGAAGGCGTGGCACTGCAGACCGTGGTGAAAGTCGGACACCCCGCCCAGACGCTGGTGAGTTCAGCACGTGCCGGCCAGTTCGACCTGCTGGTCATCGGCCACAGCGGCCACTCGGGAGTCTGGGGCACCTTCCTCGGCACGACGGCGGACAAAGTCGTCCGCCACGCGCCCTGCACCGTCATGGTCGTGCGCTGGTAGGCGCTGCGCTCGTCAATGCGAGAGCATCCAGGGCCGGCCTTTGGCGACGTGGTACTGCGGCTTGGCCTCCGGGTCGTAGGACGGCAGACCGATCTCCTCGCGCGTGGCGATCCGCGGCTCGTGGCGGCTGCGCTCCTCGCGCGTCAATCCCTCGACGATCCAGGCCGGGATGCGCGGGACGTTGGGGCTGGTGAAGACCCGGCGGGCAAGCTCGCCGCAACGGGGGCAGTGTGCCGGAGCGCTCGCTTGGCTGAACGGTCGCCGGAGCTCGAAGGGCCCGTGATCCGGGCAGGTGAACTCGTAGAGCGGCATACTGACCTCCTCTCCGCTTGAGACCGGTGGCCGTAGCCTACCATACCGGCACCGCGTCGAGGCGTGCTCGGCAGTAGTGTTGCACACGGTGAGCTACAGAAAGGATGGTTCGTTCATATTTTCACATCTGTACGTACTCTTGACACCCATGGTTGCGATGGCTAGTATAGCATAGTAGCATAGACCAGGCTTGTATAGCAACAGACATTTCACTTGCCGAAACAGGGCACATCTGGTTGAGAGGAGGTGATGGGCTATGAATGCTTGTCATCCTCTCTCATGATAGGTCATCCACGCTCGCATGACTCTCCGGGAGGGAATGCCATGCCTGATGTCTTGTTCGAGGTCGACCTCACCAAGCCCTGGCCAGAGCAACCGGTTCCCGGTCACAACCGCTGGCACCCCGACATCCCGCCGGTCGCCTCTGTAAAACCCGGCGCGGTCTTCCGGATCGAGTGCCAGGAATGGACCGACGGGCAGATCCGCAACGATGACAGCGCCAACGACGTGCGCGACGTCGACCTTACCCGCAACCACGTCCTGAGCGGCCCCATTGCCGTCGAGGGCGCTGAGCCCGGCGATCTCCTCATCGTCGACATCCTCGACCTGGGACCGTTCCCCAACGGAACGAAGACGCCCCACAACTCCCCCACCACCGAGTGGGGCTACACCGGGATCTTCGCCAAGGTCAACGGGGGCGGCTTCCTGACCGACCACTACCCCGATGCCCACAAGGCGATCTGGGACCTGCAGGGGACGACCTACGCGCAGTCCCGCCACATTCCCGACGTGCGCTACGTCGGCATTCCCCATCCGGGCCTGATCGGCTGCGCGCCCTCGGCCGAGCTGCTGGCCGAATGGAACCGGCGCGAGGCCGAGCTGATCTCGACCAACCCGACCCGAGTGCCGCCGCTGGCACTGCCGCCGCTCGAGACCAACGCGGTGCTCGGCACCCTCAAGGGGCCCGAGTTCGAGCGCGCGGCCAAGCAGGCCGCCCGGACGATCCCACCGCGCGAGCACGGTGGTAACTGCGACATCAAGAACCTGACCCGCGGCTCGCGCTGCTACTTCCCGGTCTACGTCCCCGGCGCCAAGCTCTCGATGGGTGACCTGCACTTCTCGCAGGGCGATGGCGAGATCAGCTTCTGCGGCGCCATCGAGATGGCCGGCTGGATCGATCTCCACGTCGACCTCATCAAAGGTGGCATGGAGAAGTACGGGATCACGAACCCGATCTTCCGCACCAGCCCGCTCGAGCCGCGCTACACCACGTACCTGGTGTTCGAGGGCATCTCGGTCGACGAGGCGGGGAAGCAGTACTACCTGGATGCCCACGTCGCCTATCGCCGGGCCTGCTTGAACGCGATCGAGTACCTGAAGAAGTTCGGCTACACCGGCGAGCAGGCATACATCATCCTGGGCTCGGCGCCGGTCGAGGGACGCATCAGCGGCATCGTCGACATCCCGAATGCCTGCTGCACCATCTACCTGCCGACGGAGATCTTCCAGCGCAATATCCTGCCGGAAGAGCCGCCGACCGCGCCCACGACCGGGCAACTCGCTCGAGCTAGTTAAGGTTCGGCCGTCGGTCGACTTGTCGTCAGGTCACGGACCAGGGGCAACGCCCCTGGTCCCATTGTCGAGAGGAGGCCAGGGATGATCGGGTTCGTGCTCCTCTGGGTCGGCGCCGTCCTCACCCTCAACGGCCTCTGGCTGATGGGCCGGATCGGCGACCGCGAGATCGCGGTGATCAACATCTTTGCCGGCGGCATCGCTTTCCTGGCCGCCG
>CALKCJ010000057.1 GCA_938082375.1 uncultured Thermomicrobiaceae bacterium | reverse complement strand
GTCCTGACGATCCAGCGCTGGACGAGGCTCATGTCTGGATGCTGCGTCAGCACCCCCTGCATGAGCGCCGCCCGGAGTTGCCAGGCAGTCAGGTCGAGCGTGGTCATGACAAGCTCGACGCTGGCATCGAGCTGCTCCTGGACTTCCCCTGCCTGCAGCATCGCCAGTGGAAGCCGGTAGAACCGCGCGACTGCCCGGTAGTACTTCGTCTGGATACCGGACTCGATCGCGGTCCGAACCAGCCGGATCAGGCCCGCTTTCTCCAACTCCCGGACGTGGTAGTAGAGCGTGGTGGATTGGATACCGAGCCGCTCGCCCACCTGCGCCACGTTCAGCGCCTCCTCCTGAAGGCACTCCAGGATGGCGAGCCGCAGCGGGTGCAGGCAGGCACGGAGGGTTTCGAGGTCGTCGATCACGAAAACCTCGGCGGGCTCGAACGCATCCTCTTGGTGCTGCTCATGGTCACGCATGGCAATTCATTCTACATCCCTTCAACATTCAAATGTTGTTGAACTCATTCTAACGACGGCCCGACGCCCGGTCAAGGAGAGGGCAAGGTTGTTCCTGCCCATCGCCTCGACAATCCCATGTCGGCAAGCCAGGGCGGTTTGCCCTTGGTTCGTGGGTGGCGGGGCCGTCTCTCGTGGCCGCCACAGATCGATCGCGCCGGAGATGGATGTGGCGCTCGGCGCCCAAAGGCAACGGCACTGATGGGGCTTAGGCGTATGCTTGTCGCGGCCGCGGAGTCGATAAGGCCGCGTCAAGGGGGTGTCGCGCCGGAGGTCGAGTCGAACGCTGGGTGTCGCGAGACAGCATGACGTACAGGGAGTACCTTCGTCGCAAACAGTTCGACAACGGGGATCGAGCGCTGGATCGCGTGACGCAGTATCTCCGGCCCTTGTATCTGTACGTACACCTCTGCCATACTTGAGCCCGCGCGGTGCGGCTACCGCGGGTAGCAGGCTACCGGCGTCACGAGCGCGGAGGATCGTTATGGAGAGCGCGTACCCCTTCCGTTCCGAGCCGCCAAGAGTCCGGCTCCTGACCACAGAGTCGGCCTCCCACCCATTTGCGCTCACCATCGCGGCCGCCTGGTCGTGCTACGGGTCCCGGCCGGCCAGGGTCGAGAATGTGCTTGAACTGCTCGACGCGTCGGGGGACGAGCTGGGGGACGAGAGCCGACCGGTGCGCCTTCGTCGCGCTCTCCGTCTCTACGCCGACCTCTTCGAGGCCGGCCACCACACTACCTTCCAGCACGCCAACTTCGTCTTCGTGCTCGACGGCATCTCGCGCCTGGCGATCTGGTCGTTCTTCCACCACCACCCCTTTTACAACTCGGAGCAGGTGTCGCAGCGCTACCGCGAGGTCTCCGGCAAGACGATGGTCACGCCCGAGCTGCCGGAGCCGCTGCTCGAGGCCTACCGGAATGCCATCGAGCGGGCCCTGGCCGGCTACCGCCGCCTGACCGAGCTGCTGATCCCGGACATCGCCGCCCGCTACGCGCAGGTCTTCCCGGCGCGAGCCCGGGCGCGCAGCCCCGAGGCTGCCCAGAAGCTGCGCACGGCCGTGCAGCGGCGGGCCCAGGAGGTGGCCCGCTACGTGCTCCCGCTGGCCACGCCAGCGCACCTCTACCACACCATCAACGGGTTGACGCTGCTGCGCTACTACGTCCTGGCTAACCAGCTCGACGCGCCGGCCGAGGTTCGCTACCTGGTCAACCGGATGGTCGAGGAGGTACTGAAGGTCGACCCGTACTTCCTCGGCGCGCCCGGGCACCGGCTCGACCTCCAGGTGCTGGCCGCGGAGGACACGCTCGAATACCAGGTGCTCGCCCAGTTCCGGGAGACCCTGCAGCGGCCGGCCAGCGAGGCCTTCTTCCGCGAATTCGACGAGGCGCTCGAGGGCTACGATTCGAAGCTGGTCAGCTACAACCCCGACTCAGAGCGGCTGCTGGCCGATGCGGCGCGGGCCGTGCTCGGCCGCACCCGCGAGGAGCTGCCCGACCGCGAGGCCATCGCCGTGGTGCTCGACCCGGCCCGCAACCGCTACCTGGGCCATCCCCTCTTCCTGGCCATGCACTCCAAGCTGATGCAGACGATGGCCCACGTTCCCTTCACCTTCCAGAAGCGGATCAGCGGCGCCGAGGACGCCCAGAACCAGCGCCATCGCGGCACGATCTCCTCCGGACCGGTCTTGACCGCCCATCTCCGGCAGGAGCCGGACGTGATCATTCCGGCCGACATCGCCCGGGTGCCAGCGGCGCTCGACGAGTACCTGGCGACCATCCAGGCGCTCTGGGACGCCAAGAACCGGCTGCTGGACGCGGGCGTGCCAGCGGAGCAGGTGCTCTATCTGCTGCCCAACAGCCACCGCGTCCGCTTCTACGAGTCGGGGACGCTCCTCACCTACTTCTGGAAGTGGGTGAAGCGGCTCTGTTACAACGCCCAGCGGGAGATCTTCGAGACCGCGCGGCAGGAGACCGAGCAGGTCGCGCGCGTGCTGCCGGGGATCGGCCACTACGTCGCCAGGCCGCCCTGCGTCCTGCGCAGTGAGGCCGGTAGGCGCCCGGCCTGCCCGGAGGGGGAGCGCTATTGCGGCATCCCCGTCTGGCGCGACTACGAGTTCGCCGAGCTCGCCCAGCGCCGCCTGCTCTGACCTCGCCCCGCTACGGCGCGACCTCCATGCTCACGTTGTCGAAGGAGGCCTGGCCGGGCACGTCCGAAAACCCCTCGGGGTAGACCCCAGGAATGCCGCCCGCCACGCTGCTGTCGTCGAAAGCCGCTACTTCCGTGCCGTTGATCTGGAACGTGATCCGGCTGCCGATCGCTGACATCACCAGCGTGTTGAAGTCGCCAGGATAGAACAGGTTGGAGGGCGTCGGCTCGACGAGCGAGATGTACCGGCTGTCGATGAAGACGCCGCACCCGTATGTCGCCTCGCTGGTAATGTAGCAGAGGTAGAAGCTCAGGTTGCCCTCGTTGTTGGTGAAGCCCAGTACAACACCGGCTATCCCCTCGAGGACCCGCACGTCGGCGATAATCGCTTGATCGCTACCTAAGGCAATGGACTGAGGGCCTGCCACCCGGTACCAGCCGCCCGCTTTGAACGTGATGTGATAGGCGCCGTCTCGGATCTCGACCACGGAGTCCTCGAAGTTGCCGGTATACCAGTCGCCGTCGTCCGTCGAGAAGTCCCAGCTCCCTGTGGTGGTGCCGCCGCCGCTGGCCGGCACCGTTGGCACATCGGCCGCGAACGACTGCCGGGCCACCACTTTGACCGGCACGCTGGCGGTCGGCTCGCCGATAATGACCTCTCCCTCCAGGGCCTGGATCTCAGTCTCAGTCACGTTCATGAACTGGACCTTCAGTCCGTCGCCGTCCTTGTGCGAGCGCAGGATCTTGCACACGTCGGCCATGGAGTTGACCGACAGCCCTTCCAGCTGGGTCAGCAGGTAGGCTGGCTGCACGCCAGCGCTGGAGGCGGGGCTCCGGCTGGCGAAGGCGGCCACTACCAGGCCGTCCGAGGTTCCGAAATAGTCCTCGTAGAGGTTCGGTACTAGGCTCATCCCCAGCCAGAGCCGGTTTTGTCCCTGCTCCAGCTCGGCGATGATCGGCTTGGCCTTGTCGATGCTGATGGCGAAGTTGAGGTCCTGCGCCATGCTCGGGTCGGCGCCCAGCGCGTTGATGCCGACGATCTCCCCTTTACGGTTGACCACTGGCCCACCGGAGTTTCCGGGGTTGATCGGCGTATCGGTCTGAGTCAGGCTCTCGTGTGGCGGGAGCTGGAAGTCCAGCTTGGAGATGATGCCACGGGTGACGCTGAGGTCGGTGCCGATCTCTGCACCGAATGGGTAACCGAGCGCCGTCACATCCTCACCGACCCTGAGTTCGTCGCTGCTGCCGAAGACGGCCGGCGCCAGACCCTCAATGTCGTCGACCTTGATCACAGCGAGATCGTCGCAGGTGCTGACACCCACGAAGCGCGCCGGGCGCTCGCGGTTGCTGCCCGCGGGCACCACGGTGATGGCGGCTGCGCCCTCGACGACGTGAGCATTGGTGACGATGTAGCCGTCGTCGGTGTAGACGACGCCGGTGCCGAAGCCGACGCCCTCGTAGGAGATCACCGTCTCCGGAAAGTCGGCGATGATCATGACTGTGGAGGGACGGAGCTTCTCCACGACCTCTTCCCAGGCGAGTGGCTGGGCAGCCGTCGGGCTCGGCGCTATCTCGACCGTCGGAGTCGGCGCCGGCGGTGCGGGTGTCGGTGTGGGGATTCACCGCCGCCTGGAAACACGCTGCAGCCTGCCAGGCCGACCTCAATCGGCCATCCTTGCTGTATTGGCGAGCGGCACTATCGTAGAACCCCAAGGCAGGTGTACCAATAGGTCACCTGAGTTCCTAACGACTGAACGCCAGTGTCAGCCTCCGGACGATCTCGTAGCTTGCCGGCTCACGCCGCTCGCCGGGCCGGCTCGCTCGCGGGCGAGCGTGGCCGCGAGCTGGGCACCCAGTAAGGCCACCACGGCGACGAAGTAGACGAAAACCAGGAACGCGACGACCCCGCCCAGGGCGCCGTAGACCACATCGTAGTGGCCGAAGCGCGCGACGAAGACCTCGAACCCGGTCCGAACCAGCTCGATGCCGAGCGCGGCCGCGAAGGCGCCGACCGCCAGGTCACGCCAGCCCGGCCGCCAGGCTGGGAGGATAGCGTAGGCCAGCAGGGTCAGGACCCAGGTCAAGAGGATCGACACCAGCCACAGCACCCAATTAGCCGGCAGCCACGCTAGCTCCAGGCCCAGCCGCCGCGGGATGACCGCGAGCGCGCTCAGCAGCAGGCCGAGCGCCGTCCAGACTACCGCCAGCGCCACGAGCCCCAATACCGCCAGCAGGTCGATCAGCCGGCCCCGAATAGAAGGCCGGGGGCGCGTGACCTGGAAGGCATCGTTCAACGCGCGGCGCAGGGCGCTGATGACCTGGCTGGCTCCCAGCAGGGAGCCGAGGAGACCGACCACCCCGGGCAGGCCGCCCCGCACGCCGGAGAGCGCAGCGATCGCGCGCTCGATCTCGTCGCCGAAGTCGGCGGCCTGCGGGATCTGGGAGACGACAAAACTCGCGGCGCGTCCTCGGGTCGCTGGGTCACCGATCATCAGGCTTACTAGGCTGACCAGCAGGATCAGGAAGGGGAAGAAGGAGAGCAACGCGTAGTACGCCAGCGCCGCCGCGTAAATCCCGCCTCTGTGCCGCGAGAAGCCCTGGATGACCGCTTGCCCAAGTCGGGCCGGGTACCACTGCTGTAGCCGCGCGATGGTCGCGCTGGCCTTGCGGCGAGCCACTCTGATCACTGCGGAGACCCCTGTGCGGTATGCCATCGGATGCCGGTGGCGGCTGGTCGAGAGGAATTCGCGGAAACGAACTTCAATTTTGGCTCCTGACTAACTGGCCTCGCTGAGGATACAGTTACCATCATGGACTCATCCAGCCGCTCGAGGGTTACGCATGAAACCGATCTATGCCAATCAGGCAGTGCCGAGCCGAGAGTTGTTGACAGCCCGCCGAACCGCGAAGATCAGGCAGACGCTCGTCGTCGTCCTCGTGCTCAACCTGTTCGTGGCGACCGCGAAACTGGTCTATGGCCTGATCAGCGGTAGTCTGAGCATGACCGCGGACGGTCTCCACTCACTGATGGACAGCTCTGCTAACGTCGTCGGCTTGATCGGGATGTCCATCGCTGCTCGCCCACCCGACCCCAGCCATCCGTACGGGCACCGCCGCTTCGAGACCATCACCGCACTCGCGATAGGGATGGCCATGGTACTGGCGGTCTTTCAGATCTTGCAGGAAGCCTGGCAACGCTGGCAAACAGGTGCTGTACCAGAGGTGACCGTCTATTCCTTCATGGTGATGGGCGTCACGCTGGTGATCAACATCGGGGTGACGCTCTGGGAACGCCGCCGCGCGCGTGAGCTGCACAGTTCGATCCTCGGTGCCGATGCTAAGCATACGACCTCCGACGTGCTGGTCTCGGTCTCGGTCATCGGTGGGCTGGCTGGAGTGCGACTCGGCTATCCGATTCTCGACCCGCTGCTCGGGGTGGCGATCGCGGCGGTGATCGCCTGGGTTGCCTGGACGATCATGCGCGACGCGGCGCTGACGCTCTCCGATGTCGCCGCAGTCCCGGTCGAGGTCGTCGAGCGCGCGGCCCGGGCGGTTCCGGGAGTGCGCGGTGTCCACAACATCCGAACCCGCGGGGGCGAGGGACTCGTCTGGGTCGACCTTCACGTTCAGGTCGACCCCCACTTGCGAGTCGAAGAGGCGCACGAGATCGCCAGCGCCGTCGCCGCACGAGTCGAGGAAGAGCTCGGTCAGCCGGCTGACGTGATCGTCCACATCGAGCCTGCCATCGAGCGACACCTCCGGCCGACTCGTGGCTATCGCCCCTGGCGATGAGCGGGGCGAAGACCCATGCCCGCACAGGCGGCAGTGGGACGGGTGTGCTATCATGAGGCCAGAAATCAGCGCCACAGCGAGAGCGATCACTTTCGCCAAGGAGCGTGTACTATGTCCCGCTTGCAGGTCGCTATCTGGTTCTTGCTACCGCTGGTCGCACTGCTGATCCTGATGACCTTCGCGGGCTATATCTACGGGGCGCTGGCAGCCGCCGGCCTCGCCGGGCTGATCGCGGTGATCTTGCTCCTGGTCATCTTCTTCTCCCGGGGTCAGCGTCCCAGCACGAGGCCGCCGGAGGGAGAATGACGCTAGTAGCGGCGTCGAGCGAACCGGGATCGTGAACGGAGAGAGTGACTTCGCTGCCGTGGGCTAGCCCAGCGGGTGACTTGAGCGTTGCCGAGCCGGGAGAGGCCAGCGCCAGGCCGTAGCACTCCCCGCTCGCCAGCCTGCGACCGCCGACCGCGACTCCTCGCCGGACTGGAGCTATGGCCGACCTGCTCACCGTCCTCACCGCCTTCGCCGCCTTCCTGGCTGGCCCGTCCTTCCTGGCCTCCTGCGCCGAGCACGCCGAGCGCTGCGATCGAGCGGAGGATCTGCTTGGAGCCCTGGCCTGGACGCTGGCCGGGGTACTCGGCGCTTACGGTGTGGCACTCGCGCTCCTCGTCCTGCTGATCATGGCAGCCCGGTCATAGTTTCGTTGCAGGGCGAATGATCATTCGCCCCTAGAGGATGCTGGCAAGATCGTCTGCGAGCGCGGTCGCTCGGCGCAATGCATCCTCGATCCGGTTGCGCTGGCGAACCAGCTGCGTCCACAAGAAGCGATACTCGTCGCTGGCCGCGGCGAGCGTCGCCAGCCGTCGCATGGGTGCTAACCCTGGCAGAACCGGGAGCTGCAGCGCTGGGTCGAACTCGTAGGGCCCCCGAATCGTGAAGAGGACCGGGTTGAGCAGCCGCGACAGCTCGCGCATGCTGCGGTTAAACGCGAGGATCTGTTCACCGTCACTGGCAACCTGCTGAGCCGCTGTATCGAGCCGCTCGGCGACCGCTTGAAACTGCCGCGCGCGCTCCAGGGTGGGTGCAAGATCGAGGTGCGTGCCCGCGGCCTCCTGCAGATCACCGAGGTGGCGCAAGAAGTCACCGGCGACCGGCACGTACCGGTACGGGTGTAGCGGTGGCAAACACATCCGGGCCACCAGAGTCAGGTAGACGCGGGTGTCATCGGCCAGGACCTCGGCATCGGCCTTGTCCAGCGTGTCGTGGGGCGTGTGCCACCACCAGCCGCCGCCGGAGCCGCCGACGGCCTTGCGGTCTGGATGGTCGGGCGGAAGCATGCGGAAGGCTCCCAGCGAGGGCAGCCCCACGCCGAGGAACGACTGGTCGCCGGCCTTGAGCGGGCGGCGCAGGTTCGGCTCTTGCCCGGACAGCTCCCTTACGACGGCAGCCGTAATATGCTCCACTTCGGCGGTGTTGTAGCGGCAGTCCCAGACGGAAGCCCCGCGGATGCCGGGCGAATCGATGTTGAGGTAGCCCAGGCAGCGCTCGCGCAGCTCCATGAAGTGCGTATCCGCGTACCAGGTCGAGCCGGAGTAGCGGCCCGTGGAGTGGCCCGGCCACCAGGCGAAGCGCACGCCGTAGTGCAGCGCTCCCGGGTGCTGCGCCAGGATGCAGGCCATCTCGATCAAGCTGGCATCGCCGGTAGCGTTGTCGGTGATCCCCTCGTACCACGAGTCGATGTGTGCGCCGACGAGCAGGAAGGCTCCCTCGGGGTCGCGGCCGGGGATATCGGCGACCACCAGTGGCAGCCGCATCCACTCGGTGCGGACCTTCGAGGTCAGCCGGGCACGCACCGGCCCGGCAGCGCAGGCCTGGGCTAGCCGCTCGCCCTCGGCGTTGGTGACGCCGAGGGCCGGGATCTTCGGGATGCTCGGGGCAGTCTCGGGCGTCGGCGTGCCCCAGACCGGCGTCGCGATCATCTCGTGGATGGCAGGCTCGTCTGAGGGCCAGATGTGCACGTGGGCCAGCGCGCCGCACTCCTCGGCCCGGCGGATCCCATCTGGGCCGCCGTCGGCGGTGAGGACGATCTTGCCGCGCACGTCGCGACCCTCGTAGTCGCCGGCCACCGCCCGGTGGGTGAAAATCATCTCGCCCTGACTGGGCTTCTGGAACGGGATGGAGACCAGCTCCGCCTCAATCCCCTCTGGCGGCGTCACCCCGCCGAACGAGCGCGGGCGGGCTGGGATCTCCTCGCTGTGCCCGTCCGGATAGGTGACGACCAGCGTCGCCTCGAGCGGCCAGGAGATGAGCGAGTCGAAGGTGAAGATCCTCACCTTCGCTCCGGCTGCGCTCACCTGCTCGGCCACGTACTCGGCTGCCCGACGCTCGTCTTCGCTTCCGCTGTCCCGGAAGAGGGTGCTGAAGCGCTCGAGGTGTCGCTGCAGTCGCTCGGCGGAGACCGCCTCCCGCAGCCGGCGCTCGATGTCCGTGGCAACCTGGCTCATGACTTCCCTCCCCTCGCCCTCACACCCGGGCTGGCTGCCGGGCGGCGACTAGCTCGGCCACGATCCGCCCCAGCAGCGAGCGCGCCAGGACGACCGGCTTTTCGGTCAGCTCGGCGACCACTTCGCGCATCGCCTCGTCCATGCCGATACAGGTCATCCAGATGAGCTCGCAGCCGGCGTCGCGCAGCTGCTCGGCCGCCTGGCGGGCCAGCGCCATCCGCTCCTCGCCGGTATAGGGCGAGGCGCTCGTGACTACCGCCTCGATCCCCAGCGCGCGGTAGCGTTCCACCTCGTTCGCCACCTGCCCGGGCGAGGGCTTGATGACACCGAGCTTCCGCCCGTAGGCCAGCGACGCGATGACCGCCGGAAAGAGCCGGCCCGGATTCACCAGCGGCACCGGCGACTCGAGCGCGCTCCAGTCCGCGCCGCAGAGGATCACCACCAGGTCGGCTCCCTCATCGCGCACCAGCTCGTCGACCAGCCGCTGCATGCGGGGCAGGATCTTGCGGTGCGAGAGCAGCGTCTCGCCGCCTTCGCGCAGCCGCGCCACGATGCCGACCTCACCGGGATCGGGGGCCAGCGCCGCGATCTCCTCGCGCCTGAGCCCGTTCAGGTTTCCCCGCTCGACGATCTGGACGTTGGGTGGCAGGAGCGCGCGGATGGCAGGGATCACGTCGTCACGCGGCGCTTCGGCTATGGTAGCGAATCCGATCGTCGTCATCGCCCTCTCCTCTCGGGTCACCGTCGCCGCCAGGCCACACTCTATCCGATCTGGGCCGATCGGGCGCCCCCTTCACGCGGGCGATGGTGGGGTACCTCAGCCAAGCGCCGTCTCCACCAGCTCGCGTGCCTGCTCCAGCGCCCAGAGCAGCCGGTTCTGCCCGCGGGTCAGGTGCGCCACCAGGATGCCCCGCCGGTGCTGGTCGTCCTTCGCGCCCGGCATCGCCAGCGCTGGCGCGAGATCCGGCAACGGCGGCACGTTCAGCGCCGGGTCGTGCCAGAAGGGGGCCATCCGGCTGTAGTTGACCGGTACCAGAATACGCGCTAGGCGGCGCTGCACCGCGTTGATGCGGCGCGCCTCCGGGCTGTCAGGAGTGCATGCTGGGACCGCACTGTACAGCCGCTCCAGTGCCCGCTCCAGCGCGTCCACGGCCTCGAAAGCAGGGGAGAAGTTGAACGCGTCGCCGGTAGCCGCTTGGTAGCGCTCGAGGGTCTGGCGGAACTCCCGAGTGGTACGCGTCCAGTCGAAGGGGTGGATGGGCGCGTTGAGCGCGCGCAGCAGCGAAGCGGCGTACATGCGCATATCGCGCAGCAGGTTGTCGCGATCGGCGATCTCCAGCGTGTCGTCCTCGGTGTGCCACTGGATGTTGGCACCGCACCCGCCGACCGGGTAGTATCCGCGCTCACGCCGGGCCGCTTCCGACATGGTCGAGCTGAGCATATAGAAGCTGGTGATGCCGATCTGGTTGAACGAGTAGTCGCCAGCGCGCGGCGGCCGCTCCGGCTCGGGCGTGATCCCAGTCGTCTCGCGGATGACCGCGTCCACGAACGGCTCGGTCTCGCTCATCGCCGTGAGCTCGGTGTAGGTATCGGCCCAGCGGCAGCCGGGCGAGTCGCAGTTCACCTGCGCCACGCAGGTGCGGGCCAGCTCGAGGCCGAAGGTATCGGCATACCAGGTGGAACCGGCATAGCGCCCGTGCGAGTGGCCCGACCACCAGGCGATCCGCAGCGAGCGGGCCAGCCGGTCGCGGTGCTGCCAGAAGACACGGGCGAGTTCCAGCATGGTGGCATCGCCGGTCGCGTTGTCGCCGACGCCGACGTGCCAGGAGTCGAGGTGGCCGTGGAGGAGCACGAACTCCTCGGGGATCGACTGGCCAGGGATCTCGGCCACCAGCACCGGGATCGGCCGCCAGCCGGTATCGAGCCGGGTGGAGAGGGCCACCCGCCCGCCGCGCTTCGCCAGCGCGACCAGTTCTTGGCCGTCGGGGCTGTTGACTGCCACGACCGGGATGCTGGGCTGGCGCTTCATGCTGTCGAGATCGGGCGTACCCCAGATGGTGGTGCAGATCCCCTCGTGGATGTAGGTACCCGGGTTGATGAAGATGCCGGCCAGCGCACCAGCGTTCATCACGTCGTTGACCTTGCCCGGCGAAGCCATCCCCTCGGTCAGGACGACCTTGCCGCGCACCTCCCGCCCGCCGAGGTCCACCCCGGCGGAGAACACATCGCCTGACTGTGTCCCGCCGGTGCCCGGCACGTAGACCAGCTCGCCGGTGATCTCCTCGCCACCGGTGGAGGCCGACATCGAGACGGTCTTGGCCCGGTAAGCTTTGCCGCCCGGCTCCAGGCTACGCAGGGTGGCCCCGAGCGGGATGGAGATGAAGCAGACCGGCTCGTAGAGGGTGTGCGGCACGCCCCAGGAGCGCAGGTGCTCGATGAGGATCTCGATGGCCCTATGCTCCTCGGGGGAACCGGAGAGCCGAGTGAGCTGGGAGAACTGCTCGACGACGCTCCAGGGTACATCGAGCGACACGTGCGACAGCAGCTCGCGCTCCAGCGCGGGATCGCTCCAGGTCACGAACGGCCTTGTCGAGGTCATGATCCCTCCCTCTCCTTCCAGCACGATACCCGTTCGCTCGTTACCCGCGGCCGACGACCAGCGCCGGCCGCTACGCGGGAGGCGGCGATTACGCCGGACAGGCTAGCCAGCCTCCGCCGCGCTCCTCGATCGCGCAGCCGTAGCCGGCCGACCTCGCCCGCAGCTTCTCGATGCCCCGCGTGGCTTCCGGGCCGCGCGCCACGGCCGGGAAGCCGTCGTCGTCTAGCAGCAGCGGCACCAGCTCGACGACCGGTGGGGCACCCGGCCTCAGCCGCACGAGTACCGACTCCGGCTCCATGAACGCTGGCGGGCCCTCGAACAGGAAGTTGCCCAGGCTGTAGAAGATCGGCTTGCCTCGGTACCACTCGATCGGGTGCAGGCAGTGCGAGTGGTGGCCGGCAATCACGTCGGCGCCGGCCTCGATCAGAGCATGCGCTACCGGCCGCTGGTACTCGGCTAGCAGGCCGAGGTAGGGAGACAGCCAGTGCGGGGGCACGCCCCAGTGGATGCCGGCGATCACGAGATCGGCCTCGCGCCGGGCGAGACGCACCTGCTCGCAAGCTCGCTCGAGATCGGCCGCCTCCGGCCAGCTCCGCACCGGGGGCACCGTGCCAGGTTGCTCGGTCAGCAGGTTGGTATCGACCTCGAAGGAGAAGCGGACCCGTAGCGGCGCGATCCCCGGCTTACCGGGGCCAGCGTCGGATTCGACCGGCAGGGTGCTGGCGACGCTGAGCAGGGCGATCTTCGTGCCCTGGCACGTCAGCCAGGCGGGCTCGAGGGCAGCATCCAGGTCGGCTCCGGCTCCGCAGCGGGCGATCCCCGCCTCGTCACAGACGGCCAGCGTGTCGAGCATCGCCTGGGGGCCGTAGTCCATCATGTGGTTGTTGGCGAGTGTGACCGTGTGAACGCCGAGCTGGCGCACGCTCCAGATGACCTCGGGGTCGGAGCGCAGGTTGGAGTGCTTGGGCACCCGGTAGCCCCGGCGCGATAGTGGCATCTCCAGGTTGGCGATCATCAGGTCGCAGGCACGGATCACCTCACGAGCCGCCGCCAGTCCTGGTCGCCGGGCGAAGGCATCGTCTGGCAACGGCCGCCGCAGCATCAGGTCGCCAGCCAGCCCGATGGTCGGCAGGGCAGGAGATGTCATAGCTGTCCCTCCCGGTACTGGGGGTCGAGGGCGTCGCGCAGCGCGTCGCCGAGGAAGTTGTAGGCGAGCACGGTGAGCAGGATGAGCAGGCCAGGGTAGAGCGGCAACAGGGGGTTCTCCCAGAGGTAGGCCTGGGAGTTACTAAGCATATTGCCCCAGCTTGCCTGCGGCGGCTGGATGCCGAGCCCGAGATAGCTCAGCGCCGATTCGAGCAGGATCGCGTTGGCCACGCCCAGCGTCGCCGCGACGATGATCGAGGGCACGGCGTGGGGCAAGATGTGGCGCAGCAGGATGCGCGTGCTCGAGGCGCCCAGCGCGCGGGCGGCCAGCACGAAGTCGAGCTCGCGGGTGCGCAGCACCTCGCTGCGGACGATACGTGCCACCACCATCCAGCTCGTCACGCCGATGACCAGTACGATGTTGCGGAAGCTTGAGCCGAAGACGGCCACCACGATTAGGACGAGGAAGAAGTAGGGGATGGCCATCATGCCGTCGGTGATGCGCATCAGCACGCTGTCTACCGCCCGGCCGACATAGCCGCTCACGCCGCCGATCAGCGAGCCAATCGCGATCGAGATCACCATCGCGATCAGGCCGACGCTCATCGAGATGCGGGCGCCGAAGATCAACCGGGAGAGCACGTCACGGCCGTTCTCATCGGTGCCGAGGAGGTGCTCGCGGGAGGGGCGCGTATGGATGGAGAGGATATCGCCCTCGTTGGGGTGGTAGGGTGCGATGACCGGGGCGAGCAGGGCCACCAGGTACATTGCGATCAGATAGAGTGCTGCGAGGACAGCGACGCGGTTACGCAGGAAGCGCCGTCGCGCCAGTGCCCACCAGGAGCGACGAGGCCGCGCCTGCGCTTGTTCGAGATAGCTGCTGATCGATGTGCCGGTCATCGGTGCACGCTCTCTAGCCCAGCCGGATGCGCGGGTCGATGTATGCGTAGAGGAGGTCGGTCACGAGGCTGCTTAGGACGACGACCAAGGCCACGGTGAGGGTCGCGCCCAGCACGACGGGATAGTCACGGGTCATCGCCGCCTCGACCGCCAGCCGGCCCATCCCCGGCCAGGAGAAGACGGTTTCAGTGATCGCCGCGCCGCTGACGGCGCGTGGTAGTAGCACGCCGATGATCGTGATCACCGGGATGAGCGCGTTGCGCAGCGCGTGCCGGATCAGCACCACGCGGTTCGGTAACCCCTTGGCCCGCGCTGTGCGGATGTAGTCCTCGCTCAGCACGTTGATCATCCCGGAGCGGGTATAGCGCGTCAGCTCGGCCAGGTTGGCGACGACCAGCACCAGCGTCGGGAGGAGGAGATGCTCCAGGCGGTCGACGAGCGAGAACTCAGTACCCAGCGTGTACATCCCGCCGGCCGGGAGCAGCTTGAGCTGCACAGCGAAGACGATAATCAGCATGATGCCGAGCCAGAAGACCGGGATCGAGACGCCGATGAAGCTGAAGCCAGCAATGAGCCGGTCGAGCGCCGAGTTGCGCTTGAGGGCGCTGAGGACGCCGAGCGGCACCGCGATCGCGATCGAAAGCACCAGCGCCAGACCGGTCAGCATGATCGTGTTCGGCAGCCGCTCGGCGATCAGCCGGGTGACTGGCTGCACCGTGTTATAGCTGTTGCCGAAGTCGCCGCGCAGCACGTTGCGCAGCCAGCGGGCGTACTGCACGGGCAAGGGGTCGTCCAACCCGAGCTGCGCGGTCATCTGCTGGATCTGCTCTCGACTCAAGTCTGGGTTCGCCAGCAGTGCCGGCCCGCCCGGTGCCGAGTGGATCAGCAGGAACGTGAGCACGCTGACGATGAAAAGCAGCACCCCTGCCTGGAGCAGCCGGCGCACGACGTACGCGGCCATCAGCGCCCCTTCGCTCGCACAGTCACGTGCCTCGACTCGACATCAGACAACGATGGCCATCCGCTCCGACCTTGCGGTCGCAGATCTCGCTTCCACTCGTGGTTACCCGACCCCGGGCGAGCCCACCTCGTGCGGGGGCTCACCCGGGGCCGGATCGGCCACATCGCGGCCTGCCTACTCTTCGAGCCAGACCTTCTCCATCCAGGTCAGCGCGTCGCGGTAGCCGATCAAAGGCAGACCCTTCGTCCGCTTACTCACCGCTTGCAGCTCCCGCGGGTAGTACAGGTAAATCACCGGTAGATCCTCGGCGATCAGCTTCTGGATCTGGTGGTAGAGCTGCACGCGCTTGGCCCGATCCGCCTCGCTCCGCGCCTGGACGAGCAGTTCGTCGAGCTGCGGGTTCTTGTACGCCCAACGGTTCTGCGCCGACTCGCTGAAGTAGTGGTCGTAGAGGTCGGGATCCGGCGGGGTGATCCACCACTCCATCAGCAGGTCGTACTCGAGATTCCGGTACTTCTCCAGGTGAACCGGCCAGTCGACGATGTCGAGCGTCACCTCGATGCCGAGCTTCTGGTACTGCTGCTGGGCGTAGGTGATGACCTGCTCCATCACCGGGAAGCCCTTAGGGCCGTTGAAGAGGATGGTGAAGCGCTCGCCGCTCGCATTGACGAGGACACCGTCCGGCCCCTTCGTCCATCCAGCCTCCTTGAGGAGTGCGGCTGCTTTGTCCATGTCGTACTCGTAGGTGGTGACGTTGGGGTTGTAATAGTCGCCCAGTAGCGGGTTGATCGGCCCGGTCGCGACCTGGCCGTAGCCGCGCAAGATCCGGTCGACGATCGCCTGCTTGTCGATCGCGTGAGAGAGCGCCCGACGCACGCGCACGTCCTGGAGTCGTGGCACAGTGTGGTTGACGGCGAAGAAATAGTAGTTGACCTGTGGCGCCTCGCGGATCTCGACGTTGTCCGCGCCCTTAAGCGCATCGACCTGTGGTGGCTCGATGACGGTGAAGTCGATCTCGCCGGCCTTGGCTTGGGCGACGCGGGCATTGCCGTCGGGGATGACCTTGAACACGATCCCGTCGAGGTACGGCGCGCCGTCGAAGAAGTCGGGGTTGGCAACCGCCTCGAGGTGGCTGCCCTGGACGAACTCCTTGAACTTGAACGGCCCGGTGCCGATCGGGTTCTTGAGAAACTCGGTCGGCTGATTCAGGTCCTGCCCCTCCAGCAGGTGCTTGGGGACGATGGCCTGGTTGTAGCCCAACATCACCGGGAGAGGCGCGAACGGCCGCTTGAGGATGAAGCGCACAGTGTGCTCGTCCACGACCTCGACGCGGTCGATCGACGATACCGGCCCGCGGAGTGCGGCGTTCACGTTCGGATTGAGGATCGCCTCGAAGGTGAACTTTACGTCGTCGGCAGTAAACGGCTGGCCGTCGTGCCAGGTCACGCCCTGCTTGAGTCGGAAGGTGTACTCGGTCAGGTCGTCGTTCGCTTCCCAGGACTCGGACAGGTCGGGCACCACCTCGATAGCGCCGTCCTTGAGCTGGTACTGCGTCAGGCAGTTGTAGATCGTCTTGTTCACCAGGATATCGGCCAGCGCGCCGGGAAGCGTGATCGGGTAGGCCGTCGGGTTGGCGTGGAGTGCCATGCGCCAGACACCACCCTTGCGGGGCTGGGCGGCGGCTGCCGTCGGGGTGCTAACAGCGTGCTGGCCTGGTGTCGCCGCCGGTGGCGCGGTCGGGCTCGCCTGGGCACCGGTGCTGCCGCCCGGCGGCGTCGCTCCGCCGGCCGTGCCGCCCTCTTGACCACCGCAGGCTGCGAAGGTAGCGCCGGAGACGAGTGCCGCGCTGCTGAACATAGCCAGCCGCAGCAGCTCGCGGCGCGAGACATGGATCCCGGCCTCGCGGAGCTGCCGGAGTACGTGGTCGATCGATTGGCTCATGGAGATCGTCCCTCCTCCCCTGAAGATCAAACAGCCAAACAAACCGCCTAGCGATCGTGCTTTCTCGAGATGTTCCGCGGCTGCATTGCCGAGGCTGCACCGTTCAGCGTAGCGAGACGGTGCCCGAGCCGGCGGGAGATCTCCGCGGCGGCCCCTATCACGGCCTCGCGGTACCGCGCGTGCTCGGCCGCACCGAACCGCGAGGTCGGCATGGCAATGCTCACGCCGGCGATCACCACGCCGTGACGGTCGAAGATCGGCGCGGCGATGGCGCAGGCGCCGAGATCCAGGTCCTCGTCGCTAATGGAATAACCGCGCTCGCGGATCGCTGCGAGCTCCCCTCGCAGTGTGTCAGGCTCGGTGATCGTCCGTGGAGTGAATCGCTGGAGCGGCTGGCGATGGGTCAGGTAGCGCTCAACGCTCTCCGGAGCTGAGAAGGCGAGCAGCAGCTTGGGCACGGCCCCGGCGTGGAGCTGGAAGCGGGCGCCGATCTTGGCCGTGATCTGCAGCAGCCGGGCACTGTCGCGCTTGTCGATGCAGATCGCTGTGAACTCGTCGGCGCGGGCGATCAGGTTGACCGTCTCGCCGGTCTCCTGTGCCAGCCGATCGAGCACCGGCGCGGCCGCCTGGACCAACGAGGAACCGCGCGAGGCGACCGCACCGAGCTCGGTCAGCGCGTAGCTAAGTGTGTAGGTCTTCGTCTCCGGATCCCAGGTGAGCAGCCCCTCAGCGGTCAATGTCCGCAGGAGCCGGAACGCCTGGTTCTTGCTGAGGCCAGTGATCTGACTCAATTCGGTGACGCCGAACTGGTGCGGAGGCGTGAGAAAGGCGCGCAAGAGCTGGACGGCACGCCCGACGGCGTCGATGTAGTAGCGTGAGGTGGTGACAGCTGTTTGACTCATTAAAACTCCGTTCTATTCTCAGTAACATCCTAGAGGCTCCAGCCCACTCTGTCAAGCGGAAGCACAGGGTATCTCCCTCTTTTCCCCGCTGCTCGCGTGCGTGACGCAACCGGGTGCGGCAGGGCAGAATGAGAAAAGTGCGGTGAGTTATCGTCAATGGATGTAGGTGTCGAGGGAAGGGGGCGGTGCAGCGCCAGCAGTCAGCTTCCGCTCATGCCTTTCACGCGCCGCGAGGTGCGGGTAAACCGCGCGGGCTGCTACTGCCCGCCTGCTGGTGGTATGGGAATGCGAGGCACGAGCACGATAACGCGCCACTGGCGAGAGCGTGGACGCTCAGCGCCGTCCCTGATGGGGGAATGGTGGTGAACCCTTCAGGCGGCCCTGCAGCCTGTTGAGGAGGTCACGGCGGGCACCGGCACGGGCCGCGCGGGTATTCTCCTCGGAGACCGCCTCGGCCAGCTCGGCGCGCAGGACCGGTACCTCGCGTGGTGCCTCGATCCCGACCCGCACGCGTTCCCCCTCCACTGAGAGGATCACCACTCGGATGCCGTCGCCGATGACCAGCGCCTCGCCGGGCCGGCGGCTGAGGACGAGCATCGGTCGCCTCACTTCCCTGCTGGAGCGACCGGATGCCGGCTACTCCAGGGTGAGCCCGACAGCACAACCTGCGAGCCACAACTCCGCTCGAAGTCGAGCACCAGCGGGCCGAGCAAGTTGGCGGTGACCGAGTCGTCTGCCTGTACCGACAGCGTGCAGTAGAGCCGCACCGACGGGTCACGTCCCAGGCCGAGGGCTTGCAGCAGCCCCAGGTCCTCGGGGCTCAGCGTCGCCAAAAAGTCGGGTACCAGATCCTCCACCGCGGCCAGGACGAAGGCAACGTCCTCGTCGTCGAGCGACTGCAGCACTGCCAGCCCGGGTGCCTCGTCCGGAAGGGCGAACGCGAAGCGCCGCCACGCCGGGCAGCCAACCAGGCCGAAGGGGAAGACGATCTCGACTGGCTCCCGACCTGGAGCACCTTCAAGGCTTTCGGTAGCCGGCTGCTGGCTCTGCTTCGGCATGCTCATGGGAAGCGTTCCTTTCTGTCAAAAGGAGGTTCAGCGCAGGTAGTCGGCCAGCGTCGGCTGGACCGCTTTGGCGCCGGCCTGGAGCGCGGCACGGTAGGTCAGCTCTTCCTTCGCGAAGCGCGTGAGCGCCTCGGCCATGTCAGTGTCGTGGGCCTCGCTCAGCAGCCGCAGCGTGCTGGTGTGCGCGTCGAGCAGCCGATCACGTTGGGCGTCGAGCCGGTTGACCCGGGCACCCACCTCCGCCTGGGCGGCGAGAAGCTGGCTGTGGGCGCTGTCGATCTGGCCGAGGCTGGCCTGGATGGCAGACGTATTGCCCAGCGCGACGGCATCGCGGGCAGCCTTGACCGCTTGCAGCACCGGTAGGATCGCCACGTCGCCGGTCACGTTGATCGGGATCGTCACCCCAGCGTCGATCATTCGCTCCAGGCTACCGGCGTCACCTTGGTATGCTGGCGGGTCAGTCGTCAGGTCAAAGGGCTGAGTCTGGGTCTTTTGGCCGGCGAACAGATACTGTCCCGCGTGGGCAAAGTTGCCAGTCGTGGCGATCTGCTGTTGCAGCGCTGTCAACTCTCGCCAGATCGCATTGCGGTCTTCAGTGGAGAGCGTATCGTTTGCCGCCTGGACGAGCAGCTCGCGGATCCGCTGCAGGGCGCTGCCGATAGTGGTGAGGGCCTGGTCGGTCAGGTCGAGCCAGGAGCGGGCCTGCTCGACGTTCTGCAGGTACTGCTCGATCTGGGCGCTCGCCGACTGGAGCCTGAGGATGGTGGCCGCGCCGACCGGGTCGTCGGACGGCCGGTTAACGCGCTTGGCCGAGGTGATCTGCTCGTGAACTCGTTCCATCCGGCTCAGGTTACGCGAGAGGTTGCGCAGCAGGGTATCGACTAGCATCCCGTGAGTGACGCGCATGACTCGCTCCTATCGCCCGACGATGCCCATACCGTTGATGATCCGGTCAAGCATCTCATCGACCGCCGTAATCGCCCGCGCCGCCGCCTGGTAGGCATGCTGGAACTTGACTAGGTTGGCCATCTCCTCATCGATCGAGACGGCGGAGATCTCTTGCCGCTGCCGATCGATCGCCTGCACCAGCGTCTCCTGGTTCTCCTTCGCCACTCGGGCCTCGCGGGAATCGCCGCCGAGTTTGGCAACCAGGGCATTGTAAAAGTCGTTGACCGTGGCGGTGTTGCCGTTCATTACCAGCGCGTAGCGGAGATCGGCGATCTGCCTGGCTACATCGTTGTTCCCGGGGGTCCCTGGAGTGCTCGATGCGGCAATCAGAGCCGGATCGCTGGCCAGGGCGGGGTTGACTCGGAGGTCGCCGCTCGGCAGCACCTCGAAGAAGGCGCGCGCGGGTGGCGGCGGCGAGGTGTCGGTCAGCCCGTAGCCGGTCTGGTGCAAGGCGTTGACCTCGTTCTTTAGCGCGTCGCGGATGCTCTCCACCTGTGACGCCAGGCCAGGCACGGCGGTGTTATGGAGTTCGAGCAGCGCCGTCAGCGAGCCGCGCTGGATCGCGGCCGCACTGCCGCTTGCTTGCCAGACAATGCTCGCCGTCCCGCTGGAGACGGCGACCTGCAGGGCGAACGCCTGATCCTGGTCGACCAGTGGATAGCCTCCCAGGTAGAGGTTGACGGCGCCATTGGGCAGCGGCCGCGCGGTGACGCCGGTGGACTGAGCGAGCTGATCCAGCAGCAGGTCGCGCTGGTCCGTCAGGTCGTTCGGGTTCTGGCCGGTCGCGATCGCCGCGGTGATCTGAGCATTGAGCGCCGCCACCCGCTCGGCGATGCTGTTGACCTCGCCTGTCTGCAAGGTCAGCTTCTGGACGAGGTCTTCCTGGAGCTGGCCCAGCTGCTGGCGAATGCGGTTGAGGTTGACCGCCAGCGTGGTCGATTCCTGCACCAGGCTGGCCCGGGCAGCCAGGTCCTCCGGCCGGTTCGTCACCACCTGCCAGGCTCGCCAGAAGCGATCCAGCAGGGCACCCAGGCCGTTCTCGCCTGGCTCGTTGAAGATCCCCTCAAGCTGCGCATAAGTGGCCACCCGAGTGGAGGCGTCCCCCAGCGCCTCGGACTGCACGCGAAACTGGAAATCGAACACAGACTCTCGTACCCGGGTAATGGCGGCCACAGTCACGCCGGTGCCGACCTGTCCGGCGAGCGCGCTGCGGTTGAACGCTGGCACGGTGTAAGGAGCGGTGGGCGTGAACAGGACGCGCTGGCGCGAGAAGCCAGGGGTGTTCGCGTTGGCGACGTTGTGGTTGCTGGTGTCAACCGCCCGCTGCTGGGAGACGAGTCCTCGGTAGGCGGTCTCTAACGCTCGAAACGACACTGGTCATGCCTCTCCGTACTCACGCCGAGGTGTCGACAAGCCGCTGCTCCTCGAGTTCGGTGGCCCGGCGCGCATAGTCCGTCCCGGTGGCGAGTTGTCCTTGGAGAGTCACGAGCAGGTCATGGCTGAGGGCGAACAGCGTCTCGAGGAGGTGCAGCGTTCGCGTGCGTTGCTCTCGAAGGCGGGTCAGCTCGGTTTCGAGTTCCCGCTGGAGTTGAGCGAGCCTGGTCGAGTCTTCGTCCAGGCTCGCCTCCCAGAGTTTGCGCGGCTCGGGCGCTTGCAGCTCGGAAACCAGCGTGCTATGAGAGTGGCTAGCCCACCCGGTGGCCACGTCGAGCCGCTCGATGGCGCGGTGAATCCCGGTCAGGTCGCCCGTGCGTACTGCCTCCTCCAGCTCGGCTAGTCGGGCATGGACGGCGCGCAGGGCTCGAAGCTGTGCTGCCAGTCGGGTGACCAGGCTCATGTCAGATCCGGCCGCAACTTCGCTGCGAGGCGCACGGCCAACTCGCCCGGGTCGAGCGAGTAGCGACCAGTCTCGATCGCTTCGCGCAGCGCGGCGACGCGCTCGATACGCACATCAGGGGCCTGCTTCACCGTCTCGATCGCGCGCTGGAGATCGCGCAGGTGTGGCGACAGCTCGACGGCGTGGTCGCCAGGCTGGACTCCGTTGTGTCGCTCTACGGGTGACGTGTTTCGTGGTCGGAGCGCGGGCCGCTCGCCGGAGTCGACTCGGTGAAGCTGAGCGTCGGCGGGCCAAGGCGGGATACCCTGCACCATTCCGCTTCTACTCCCTCTCCACACGAAAACATGTCTCGAAAGCGCTCGCTATTCTCTCCTATCGGCCGAGTGTCCAGAAAGCTTAACCCAGGACTCGCGCGGCGCGGCCCGCCGGTTGTCGCGCAGTGGCGAGAGCGCTGAGAACTACGAGCGCGTGCGGATGGCCAGGCCAAGCATCTCATCGAGCGTGTCCAGTGCGCGCGCGTTGGCGCTATAGGCACGCTGGGCCTCGATCAACTGTACCATCTGATCCGCTAAGTCGACGTTCGATGCTTCGAGCATGCCGCTGGCGACCGCCGGCCAGCCGTCCGCCGCCGGGGTGCCGAGTTCCGGTGCGCCGGCAGCCGGTGTCGCGATGAAGCGGTTGCTTCCCACCGCCAGCAGCCCATCGGGATTGGGGAAGCGCACCAGCATGATCTGGCCGAGCGGCTGGGGCTCGGTCGCGCCAGCCGCTCGGCCGTAGACTACCCCGCGCTCATCGACGTGGCTGACGCTGACTCCATCCGGTGCAACGATGGGCGGCGTCAAAAGGCTGCCGTCGCCGAGGGTCAGCCGCCCAGCTGCGTCCACCGAGAGCGTGCCGCTGCGGACGTAGGCAGTGATGCCCTCCGGAGTGGTAACTTGGAAGAACTCGTCCGATCCCAGGATGGCCAGATCGAGCAGGTTACCGGTGACCTGCACCGGCCCCTGCGTGAACTGGCGTGTAGTTCCGTTGAGGACAACGCCGCTGCCCAGTTCCACCGAGCCGAGTGTCGTCGTGCCAGCGCGCGCTACCCTGACCTCCTGCGGGGGGAGCGCGGCGAACTGGGCGCGCGCCGCCTTGTAGCCGGTCGTACTCATGTTCGCCAGGTTGTTGGCGATGATATCCAGCCGCTGCTGCTGGGCACGCATCCCGCTGACTGCTGGGAAGTAGAGGCTGCTCATCCGCCGACCCCCTACGCGCTGACCTTGCCGATCTCGTTGACTGCCAGCTGCAGCGAATCGTCGGCGAGCTGGAGTGCCCGTTGGGCCAGGGCGTAGCTGCGGTTGGCCGCGAGCATGTCGGTGAGCGCCCTGGTGATGTCGACGTTCGACTGCTCGATGAATCCCTGGCTCACGCCGGCCGTCTGCGACGGCACCCCGGCGGCATCGCTGGTGTAGCGGTTCTGCTCGACGAGCTGGAATCGGGCGCCGGCCGGGAACTCCGTGAGCAGCAGCCGGCCGACGACCTGGTCGTTCACCCGTACCGTGCCGTCAGGGTCGACCGAGACGTCGCCGGGGGGTATCGTGATCGGCCCTCCCTCTCCCAGCACCGGGTAGCCGTCGGCAGTGGCCAGGCGCCTTTGCTCGTCGAGCCGGAAGCGCCCGTCGCGCGTGTACCGGAGCCCCTGTGGGGTCTCGACCGTAAAGAAGGCGGCTCCAGCGATGGCCAGATCGAGGGGCCGTCCAGTCTCGACCAGCGCCCCCTGGCTGAGATCCGGTTGTGGCTGGTCGAACCGCACGGCTGTCGAGATGCTGCCGATCGGCCGCGCATCACCTCCGGCGATCCGGTTGAGCAGCATCTCCCGGAAGTCGTGGACGCCGCTGAGCTGTTGGCGGTACCCAGGCGTGTCGACGTTGCTCAGGTCGGTACTGATGGCCAACTGACGCGCCATCTGCGCCATCATCGCCGAAGCGGCCTGGTAGATCGATCGGATCATCAGCCTCTCCCGATCCCTCTGGAACGCCGCAGACGCTGGAGCCCGAAGAGCAGCAACGCGTTCGCGCCCGCAAGACCTACCCACTGTGCCGCCCCAGTCGTCGCCTCGCCGCCGGTCTTGGGTAGCACGGGCGGCACCAGGTGTAGCTCCACCGGTGTGCCGGGGAAGGCGCCGGCCAGTACCCGCCGTGGATCCGGACTCGTCGGCTCGGGATCCGGTTCCGGCTCCACGGTCACCAGGACAATGTCCCATCCCCGGTCGGGAACAGGCTCGGAGAGCAGGAAATCGACCTTGGTCACCGGCGTATCACTCGTGATCGTAAATCGACCGAGCGAGTATGTCTCTCCTGATTGCGACTGGAGCAGCCAGAGCTCGTAGCGCTCATCTTCACGCAGTGGCGGCAGGCCGACCAGATCGGCCCGGATATCTCCTTCTTCCAGCACCAGCATCACCACACCGTTGGCGTCGGGTGGTCCCCAGGTCGTCATGATCGGGATGTGCGAGAGAATGACCCGGATCGGAAGCGCTTCGGCGCTGAGCGCCCTGGCCTCCATCAGAACCGCGGTAAGTGCCAACAGGGTCGCCACCACCGCGTCCCGCCATGGAACCCTGCCTTGACCGGGCGCCATAGGCCTATCGCTCCAAGTCTGCGGGACGCCACGGCCCGCGAGCATACCCGTCGTGACCATCCTCTTCGGTCGACGTGAAGATCGCCGGCTGGCTCAGGTTGAGCGAGCCCGCGAGCATCCGACGCAGTGCCTCGGGGGAGGACTGGAGGAGCTGGTCGGCCACCTCCGCGACTTCTGCCGAGTGGGCCGAGACAGTGCCACCTGGTGGCACTGCTGAGGATGGATCCCATGACGCTGGCTGCACGCTCTCGGCAAAGGTGGATAGACTCGGGAGTCGGACGTCGTCCCAGGTCTCGACGACAGGACTGCCTGGCTCAAGGGCCCGAAGGTGCTCGTAGAGGAGCGTGACATCTCGCTCGATTGCTCGCTGGCGCTGCCAGAGGGTGGCACTGGTCCAGGCAGCGACCGAGGCGATCCCGAGCAGGCCGATCAAGGCGATCGCTTCCATCTCCGGCAGGCCGACAAAAAGTATGGCCGTCATGGCTTGATCCTCCTGCTACAGCACCGCGTCGGTGCTTGTAACCCCCCGTTCATGCAAGAGCGCGCGCAGTTGCAGCCGCACTCGAGTGAGAATCTGGCTGATTCGCGACTCGCTGATTCCTAGCATCTGGCTGATTTCGCGCATTGTTAGTTCCTCGTAGTAGTAGAGCGAGAGGATGAGCCGATCGCGCTGGCTGAGCTGCTCGAGCGCTGCAGCGAGACGTTCGGTGAGATCCGACTGTGCGGCCAACTCATCCGGCTCGGGCGCCCCCTGATCAGCGACTTGCTCCTCGAGCGCCAACTCATGAAACTCATCGGCATGATTGAGCGGAAGGAACAGGCAGGCGGCGTCCTGAATCGCCTGCTGCAACTCGCTCAGACCTAGCCCCAGGTGTGCTGCGACCTCGGCGTCACTGGGCATGCGTCCGAGCGTGGCGAACAGCTCCCGTGTCGCCTGCTCGATCTGGCGGGCTCGGTGCCGCGCCCCGCGCGGGACAATGTCGAGCGAGCGCAGAGCATCGAGGATTGCGCCGCGAATGCGTAACGCGGCATAGCTCTCGAACTTGACCCCCCGCGAGGGGTCGAAGCGGTCGATCGCCTCGATCAGACCGATGGTGCCGTAGCCGATCAGGTCGTCGCGCTCCAGGCTCGGAGGGAGGGAGATGCGCAGGCGGTCAACAACGTACTTGACCAGCGGTGCATACTGCTGGATGAGCTGCTCGCGGGTTGCGGCATCGTGGCTGACGGTATAGCGCTGCCACAGGTGCGTTGGCTGGCCAGCATTGGTCGACGGTAGCGCGGTCATCAGTCAGCCCTATCATGTATCGCCGTTGTCGCGGTGTACCGGTCTGCTGTGCGCAGACCTGCCGAGACCCTCGAGCTGGGCTCGTACGTTGCGGCCTCTTCCTCGCTGTCGTCCGCTGGTATCTCCTTCCGGAGTGCCGTACTCAGAATCCGCTCGATAACGAGGCCCGCACCGACCATCACCAGCAGGGCCAGAGCGCTGCTGGTCGCCACCCAGACAAGCGGCTGCTGGCGCACGAGCCCGGCCACGTAAACGATCAAGAAGGTCGCCAGGCCGATCAGGGTGCTGAGGTGACGCCCAGAGATCGACTCGGAGAAGGACTTAACCTCGTGCGTGGAAACCTGCCGTGAGTGCTTCACCTCAACCACCTCGGAAATCCGCGCGACAGCACACGCCTGTAAACCTCTTCACCGGTTGACACAGCGCAGCATAGCGGCCATCAGGACGACGCTAGAAGCCCCCACAGTCCGAGCTATACCGGTCGAGTGGTACTAGGCTCAAGAAGCCACAGGTCCTACCGGAGCTGCGGCTAGCCGTAGCTCGCGCTCGAGCGTCCATGCCACGAGTTCCGCCAGGGCGACGGGGCTCGCCGGCACCAGGTCGTCCGGCACCTGCGGGCCGGTCGCCAGCCCGGCAAGTGGCAGACGAAGCTGTTCGGCGAGAGCGAGGCTCGATGCCGCTCGCCGGGTCTCGTCGAGCTTGGTCAGGAGCAGCGCGGTGGGGTTCAAGCGCAGGAAGCGGCGGCCGATGTCGACCAGCTCGCTCGTGTCGCCGGTCACGGCCAGGGTGAGACAGCAGACGATAGGGTCGCGGCAGCCGAGAGTGTCGCGCAGCCGCTTCACCTGCGCCTGGTCGTATGGGTTGCAGCCCGGCGTGTCGATCAGCAGAAGATCGGCCCGCCCAGCAGCGGCTACTGCTTGGGTCAGCTCCGCGCGGTCACCGGCGACGGCGGAGGGGATCCGCAGGTGTGCAGCCCAGGCAGTCAGCAGGCTACTGGTCACTGGGTTAGGATCGAGGCCGAGCATTGCGACGCGAGCCCCACGACTTCGGAGCTGGGAGGCCAGCTTGGCAATCGTGGTCGTCTTGCCGACACCGCTTGGGCCGATCAGCGCGATGATGGCGGGGCGACGACCCGGCGGCAGCTCGCAGAAAGCGATGTGCCGGGCAATGATGGTCGCCAGTGCGGCACGACGCTCCTTCGCTGGATGCGACTGTGTTTCGTCGTAGGTTCGTGCTAGCCGCTGGGCGAGCGCGGGGCCGATGCCCAAGCTCTGGAGCTTTCGGTCGGCGGCTGCGCTGAGCGGAAGGTGGCGAACGGTTGGTTCGCTGGCGCGCAATCTTGCTGCTGCGGTGTCGCTCCGCGCTCCGGACTGCTCCTGGTGTGCGGCGACGGCTCGGATCTCGACGGCGCCTTCCCGGCTCTGCCCTGGCACGAGCGGGCTGATCCGGCGTACCTCGAGGATGAGGGCATCGGGCCCGAGCTCGGCCTTGGCCAGCCGGATCGCGTCCTGGACGGTTGCCGCGCGATAGGTCTGGAGCATGGCCTCACCCCTTCACCGATCCGAGTACCTGGATCTGTGCGCCGTGCGCTACCTCCTGAAAGGCCAGCACGGCGAGATTCGGAAGCGAGCGGCGTAGTAGCCGGCTCAAACCCAGGCGGATCGAACTTGGTACGAGCAACACTGGCTGATGGCCCATCCCAGCCATGCGCTCCATCTCGTGCGCGAGGTTCGTGACGAGACGCTGAAGCCGCTCGGGGCCGATCAGGAGCTGCGGCCCTTCGTCCGTCGGGTGTACCGCCTCGGCCAGCTCGGCAGTGAGCTCGGGGTGCAGCGTGACGGCGTAGAGGAGCCCGTCTGCCTCCAGGTACCGCTGCGTGATCACCGGTGCCAGCGCGGCTCTGGCATGTTCCGCCAGTGCTGCCACAGTGCGGACGCTTCGGGCATGGTTCCCCAGCGACTCGAGTATCGTGACCAGATCGCGGATCGGGATGCCCTCGCTCAGGAGGTGCTGCAAGATCTGATGAACCTCGCTCAGTGAGAGCAGATGCGGGATGAGTTCGTCCACGACCGCCGGATGCTCCTGCCGCACGAGATCGAGCAGGCGCTGCACATCCTGACGACGTAGGAGTTCGGCAGCATGACCACGGATGATTTCGCTGAGATGGGTGGTGATGACCGACGCGGCATCGACGACGGTGTATCCCTGCATCTCGGCCGCAGCGCGCAGGGTCTCCTGGATCCAGACGACCGGCAGTCCGAAGGCCGGCTCCTTGCTCTGGACGCCCTCGATCTCAGGCGGGCCGCTGGCTGGGTTCATGACCATCAGCCGGTCAGGGTAAATCTCGCCCTGGGCCACCCGCACGCCGCGCAGCAGCACGCGATATTCGTTCGGTCGCAGTTGCAGGTTATCGCGGATGCGGATCGTCGGGACGATAATTCCCAGCTCCTGGGCGACCTGCTTGCGCAGGAGCGTGATGCGGCGCAAGAGCTGGCCGCCTGCGGCCTGGTCGACCATCGGGATCAGGCCATAGCCGATCTCGAGTTCGAGCGGGTCGATGCTGACCAGGTCGGGGAGCGAGTCCTCCGGCTCAGTGGCCGGTGCTGTCGCTTCGCTGGCTGGAGGAGTAACGGGCCGGCGTAGGAGCCGGCTGGTGGTCAGGAGGCCAACGGCCCCGATGAAGAAGGGCAGCTTGGGGAGCCCCGGTGCCAGGCCGAGCACTGCCAGGAGTACGCCAGCGATCGCCAGGGCCCGCGGCGTGCTCAGGATCTGCCGAGCGACGTCGAGGCCCAGGTTGGTGTCGGCGGCGCTGCGGGTCACGATGATACCGGTCGCTGTGGAGATAAGCAGCGCTGGGATCTGCGAGACGAGGCCGTCGCCGACAGTCAGCAGGGCATAGGTCTGAAGCGCCTCGCTCAGCGGCATGCCGCGCTGGATGGCCCCGATGGCGATGCCGCCCACGATGTTGACGACGATGATCACGATGCCGGCGATCGCGTCGCCCTTGACGAACTTGCTGGCGCCGTCCATGGCTCCGTAGAAATCGGCCTCGCGCGCGATCTCCTCGCGGCGTCGCCGCGCCTCGTCTTCGGTGATCAGCCCGGCGTTGAGGTCGGCATCGATGCTCATCTGCTTGCCGGGCATGGCATCGAGCGTGAAGCGAGCAGCGACCTCGGCTACACGACCGGCGCCGTTGGTGATGACGACGAACTGGATCACGACCAGGATCAGAAAGACGATGATGCCGACGACATAGTTGCCGCCGACGACAAACGTGCCGAATGACCGGATCACTTCGCCCGCGTCACCCTGGAGCAGGATCAAACGGGTGGAGGTGATGTTCAGCGCCAGGCGAAAGAGCGTGGCGAGCAGGAGGATTGAAGGGAAGGCCGAGAACTGGAGCGGCTCCTGCACGTACAGGGAGACAAGCAGGATCGTGATGGCCGCGGCGATGTTCGTTGTGATCAGCACGTCGAGCAGGCGCGTCGGTACCGGGATGATCATGATGGCAACGATGGCGACCACACCAGCGGCGAGCATCACGTCGCTGTAGCGGATAAGCCGCCGGAGCCCGACCACCGTCGCCTCGCCTGGTCTCGCTGCCATGCCTGTTCCCCTCAACTGGCTAGCGTGTGCGGAGCCGGTAGACGTACGCGATCACGTCGGCGACTGCCTCGTAGAGGGTCACCGGGATCTCCTGGCCGACCTCTACCGTGCGGTAGAGCGACTGCGCCAGCACTCGGTGCTCGAGCACCGGGACGGCGTGTTGCCGTGCCACTGCCTTGATCCGCTCGGCGAGGTGGCCAGCCCCTTTGGCGACGACGACCGGAGCACGCATACTCCGGGCCTCGTAGCGGATCGCGACGGCCAGGTGGGTTGGGTTGGTCAGGACCGCCGTAGCCTTCGGCACTTCGGCCATCATCCGGCGCTGGGCGTATTGCCGTTGGAGTCGGCGGATCCGAGCCTTGACCTCGGGGTCACCCTCGGTCTGCTTCAGCTCGTCCTTGACCTCCTGGCGGGTCATCCGGAGCCGTTGCTCGAGATCCCAGCGCTGGAAGCCATAGTCGAGCAGTGACAGCGCGAGAAAGGCCGCTCCGGCGCGCAGTCCAAGCTCGCGGATCGACCCCCCGATAGCTTGGCCGATCGCAAGCGGATCGGCGCCGGTGAGACTCGCAAAAAGCGCGAGATCAGCGCGCACGAGCGGATAGGTGACCGCGCCGATCACGATGATCTTCACCACGGCCTTCGCCGTCTCGAAGGCGCCGCGACGCGAGAGGATGCGCTGGAAACCCGCGATCGGATCGATCCGCTTGAGGTCGGGTTTGAGCGCGGCCGGTGCGAAGACCACGCCGGCCTGCGCCAGCGTGCTGCCGACGCCCACCAGGAGCATCAGCCCGAGCAGTGGGAGCGTGATGTGAAAGAAGACCGCCCCGGCTTCCCAGCCGAGCTGTGCCAGGCCAGCGGTGGTCAGTTCCTCACGAGGGAGACGGGTAAAGGCTCCCTCGAGGTACCGGCTGACCTGGCGAAAGGCGTACGAACCGTACCAGGGGAGGAAGAGCCCAGCGGCGAGCAGCCCCAGCGCCGAGGTGAGATCGGCGCTGCGGGCCACCTGGCCTTGCCTGCGGGCCTCCTGACGACGGCGGGGCGTTGCGCGTTCGGTGCGCTCGCTCGTCATGTGACCCTACCTCAAAACCTGGAGCATCTGCGCGATCGTCTGGCTGAGCTCGCGGGTCACCACGTCTGACAGGACGCGGACGAGGAAGGGGAGCGTCAGGGCCAGGAGCAACAGCCCGGCGAAGATCTTGGCCGACAGCCCCACGAAGAAGACGTTCATCTGCGGCACCATCCGGCTGAGAATGCCCAGCGCGACGTCGGCGATGAGCAGGGTGCCAGCGATCGGCAGCCCCAGCCGCAGGGCGTCGGAGAACATGGCAGCACTCAGCTCGACCAGGGTTTGATCGGCCCCCGGGGCTGGACTCGCTCCGCCGAGCGGAACGGTCTGGAAGCTGCGCTGGAGCCCGAGCAGCAAGAGGTGGTGGCCGTTGGTGATGAAGAACAGCAGGCTTGCCAGCGCCAGGTAAAGGGTGTTCAGCGCTGTCCCCTGGAGGTTCAAGCTCGGATTGAAGACGTTCGCCAGGCTAAACCCCAGTTGAACGCTGATGATGCTAGCTGTCATCTCCACCGCGGCGAAAACCATCGCCACTGCCAGCCCAAGCGCCAGGCCGACCAGGAACTCCTGTGCCAGCGCGAGGACGAAGCGGTCAGCGCGGCTCAGCGCGACGGTATTGGCCTGCACGAAAGGGCCGAGCATCAGCGCCAAGATCACGGTGAGCGCCACCTTGGCTTGGTTCGGAACCGAGCGGCCGCTCAGGCCCGGGATCAGCGTGATCACCAGCCCGATGCGGACGGTCATCAGGAGGAAGACAGCCATCGAGCTGGGGAGAAGCGGGAAATCGATCATTATCGGCCCGTGTCTCCGATTCCGGTCACCGGCGCAGGAGCGGCAGCATCGTGAGCACCTCGACGGTGAAAGCGGCGAGCTGCCGCGCCATCCACGACCCAGAAAACAGTACGACCAGGAAGGCGACCACGATCTTGGGGATGAAGACGAGCGTCTGCTCGTTCACTTGCGTCACTGCCTGCACGACGCTGACCAACAGGCCGACGACCAAGATGGCTGCCAGCAGCGGAAAGAGAACCAGCAGCATCGTGGTGATCGCCGTGCGTGCCAGCTCCAACAACATCAGCTCGTTCACTGCCCACTGCCTCTCAGGCAAAGCTGCTGACCAGCGACCGCACCAGCAGATCCCAGCCGTCGACCATGACGAAGAGGAGGACTTTGAAGGGAAGCGAGACGACGACTGGGGGTACCATGATCATCCCCATCGCCATCAGGGTGCTGGAGACGATGAGGTCGATGATGAGAAATGGGATAAAGATTACGAAGCCCATCATGAACGCCGTCTTCAGCTCGCTCAAGATGAAGGCAGGGACGAGAACCCACGTGGGAACATCGTCGGGGTTACGCGGACGAGGCTGATTGCCGAGATTCATAAATAGGGCGATGTCCCTCTGGCGCGCCTGCTTGAACATGAACTGGCGGAGGGGAACGAGGCCGCGGTCGAAGGCGGTTCGCTGGTCGATCTCGCCAGCCAAGTAAGGCTGGAGCGCTGTCCGGTTGATCTCCTGCCAGACCGGCGCCATGACGAAGATCGTCAAGAAGAGCGACAGGCCGATCAAGACCTGATTGGGTGGGAGCTGGGGGATGCCGATGGCGTTGCGCACGAACGAGAGCACGATGATGATCCGGGTAAACGACGTCATCACCATGAGGATGACTGGAAGCAGGCTAAGCAGCGTCAGCAGGAAGACGAGCTCGAGCCCCGAGGCCAACGAACTTGCCTGGCCACTCGGCGAGTTGCTCTGCACGCTGATCTGGGTGCCGCCGAGCGTGGCGTTCAAGCCACACCCGGCAGTCGCCAGCACGATACCGAGTAGGCCGACCGTGCGCCGGAGCCAGCGCAGCCACGCCCGCGGCCAGTTGGAGGTGGGCTGTGCGTAGGAGTCAAAACCGCATGAGGCCATCGCCGTTCCCGTTTGCGGCAGTGAACCGCGTCGTCGCCCGGCGTCGAGCGCGCGCACCAAATCCTGCCCTTCCCAGGGCTGCACTCTACGCCGAGGCTCGACATGCCGGCATACCCAGCGCGTCACAGCTTGACGAGGTACGCGGGTACCAATGCAGTAGGGCCCGCTTCCTGCTCGGCCTTGGCGCCAGCGTACTCGGCTGGTCGGGACTGCTGGCTGCTCAGTACTGCTCCCTCGTGGTGACCTGACCTCGCGGCACCCCGGCTCGGAGGGAGAGCATGATTGCGGTGACCCGCCTGGACGGCGAGGAGATCGTGATCAACGCTGAGCTGATCGAGACGATCGAGTCGGTGCCGGAGACCGTCATCGTGTTAGTGACGCGCAAGCGGCTGCTGGTGCGCGAGCCGGTCGACGAGATCGTGCGGCGGGTACTTGCCTACCGCCAGGCGGTACTCGGCGGGATCGCGGGGAGCGCCTTGCTCCCGCGATCAACGTCGCCGCCGGTCGTCGAGTGAGGAAGAGGGGGCTATGGATATCGCTACCCTGGTCGGGATTGTCCTGGGTTTCGCGTCGCTGATTGTGGCCTTCCTGATGGAAGGCGGTCATGCTGAATCGCTGATCGGGATCACGGCAGCGATGATCGTGTTCGGCGGGACGATCGGCGCCACCATGACCAGCTACGCGCTGGTCGATATCCTCGCGATCCCGAAGCTGATCGCCCGGGCGATGAGGACACCGCCCGACCGGCGCTTTGAGCTGGTTGAGGAACTCGTCAAGCTGGCGGAGACCGCACGCCGCGACGGCTTGCTCGCGCTGGAGAGCTATCCGATCGACGATCCGTTCCTCAAGCGAGCAGTGATGATGGTGGTCGATGGGACTGATCCCGAGCTGACCGAGCAGATCCTGCATGCCGACGTGGAGGCGATGGCAGCGCGGCACGCACGGGCCTATGGAATGTTCACCACGATGGGTGGTTTTGCGCCCACGATGGGGATCATTGGCACGGTGATGGGGTTGGTGCACGTGCTCAGCAGCCTGGAGAACCCGGATGAGCTCGGGCCGGCCATCGCTGTCGCCTTCCTCGCCACGCTCTACGGCGTCGCCTCGGCCAACCTCCTTTGGTTGCCCATCGGCAACAAGCTGAAGCTGCGAAGCAAGGGGGAGATTGAGGAGCGCCAGCTCATCATCGAGGGTGTCCTCGGCATTCAGGCAGGCGAGAACCCGCGCATGCTGCGCGAGAAGCTGATCGTGCTGCTCCCGCCTGCCGCTCGGGCGGTGCGGCCAACGAAGGGGGCCGCACCGCCGGTCGGTGCCGGGGCGATGGCCCCAGGAGGGGAGTAAGCACGTATGGCGCGGCGAGCCCGGCATCACGAGCAGGAGCACGAGAACCACGAGCGGTGGTTAATCACCTACGCTGACTTGATCACCTTGCTCCTCGTCTTCTTCGTCGTGATGTACTCGATCTCGCGCGCCGACCTCGAGAAGTTCCGGCAAGTCACATCCTCGTTGCGAGCCGCCTTCAACCTCGACGTGCTCGACAGCTCGCCTCCGTCCCGGCGCATCACCGCACCACTGGAACAAGATCCGCGGTTTGCCACCTACCTCGGCGTGCGCGCCGAAGTGATGTCATTGCTGACCCGCCTAGGGCTGGATCGCCAGTTGGCCGAAGTCGAGCTGACGTATGAGGGAATCGTGATCCACCTGTCCGACGCACTGCTGTTCCCACCAGGCCAGGCCCAGCTGCGACCGGAGGCGGCCCGTGTGCTCGATGGAATCGCGAGCATCCTGGCTGCCCTGCCAAACCAGGTGCGCGTCGAGGGGCATACCGACAATGTCCCCCCTCCGGCCGGTGCGTACCCGGACAATTGGGAGCTTTCGGTGATGCGCGCGGTGGCAGCAGTGCGGTATCTAACAGACGTATCAGGGCTGCCTCCCGAGCGGCTGTCCGCCGTGGGCTACGCCCAGTATCGCCCGCGGGCTGACAATAGCACGCTCGAGGGACGCCGTAAGAACCGTCGTGTCGACATCGTGATCCTGCAGCCAACGCTTGGACTGTCCCCTGGCACGGTAGCGCCGTGAGCTACGGTTCGACTGAAAGGAAGAAGGGTGAAGCGACTGCTCAAACGCCGCGTCCTGCCGAGCATGCTGGTGATCCCCCTCGTACTTGTGCTCGCTGCAGGGGCCTTGTGGAAGCTCGGGATCGTCCACGTGCCGGTGGTCTTAAGCATCAACATCGGCGGTAAGCAGGCGGAAGCGGCTCCGCAGAGTAAACCCCAGCGCGGCATCCCGGTCTCCTTAGGCGAGCGCGTCGTCAACCTCGCCGACCCAGGTGGCTTCCGCTACTTGAAGGCTGAAATCGTAGTTGAACTTGTGGTGGAAGGCGTTGACCCGGAGAAGTTGAGTGCCGAGGAGCTCAAGCACGAGCAGGACGCGTTGGCAAGCGAGCTCCAGCCGTGGCAGCCACAAATCCAGGATGTGCTGACGATGGTACTGAGCTCGAAGACAGTCGCCGATGTATCCACGCCGGAAGGTAAGCAGGCACTGAAACAGGAACTAATGGATCGCCTGCAGCCGCTCTTCCACGACCATGAGATCAAGGCCGTCTATCTCGCCCAGTTTGTGATTCAGTGACAAGGTGGAGCGTCGATGTCGGCGAAACCGAGCCGCCGGTCTCCGGTAGCCGCAGGTAGCAAACCCGCAAGGAGTGCCAGCAGTAGCTCGCGTAGGCCAGTGACCTATGATTTCCGCCGGCCGGACAAGTTCTCGAAGGATCATATCCGCTCCATCCAGAGCATCCACGAAACGTTCGACCGCTACGTGAGCAACCATCTCTCGGCTCAGGTACGCTCGGCCGTCCATGTCGAGCTCGTCCAGCTCGAACAGACGACAGTAGGAGACTACCTCGACCGGCTGCCGGCTCAGACCGTCCTCTGCCTCGCAGAGCTAGAGCCGCTGGTAGGACGCGTGCTCTTGCAGATCGACTTCGCCATCGCCTCACGGATCATCGATCGCATGCTCGGTGGGGCGGGAGAGGAGCGCCCGTCGTTCACCAGTTCGACGGTGACCGAGATCGAACTCCTCCTACTCCAAGATCTCGGGAACGGGATCTTCGGCGAGTTGGTCAACGCCTGGGAGCAAGTGGTGAAGCTCCAGCACTCGCGCTGTGAGGTCGTCCTCTCAGCCCAGCAACTCCAGGGCATGCTCCCGAGCGAGATTGTGCTGCTGGTACGCCATGAAGTGCGCCTGTTCGACGCCCGTGGTGAGCTGACGGTCATACTTCCCGCATCGACGCTTGAACCGATCATGCCTCGCCTCAATGCCCGGGTCCTCTTCGCGAACCCGCGGCGCACGGCCAGCAGCGAATCGATCGCCGATCTCACCGCACAACTTCAGGAAGTATCACTTCGTCTCCGGGTAGAGATCGGACGAACGGCCTTGACGGTTGCTGAGTTACTAGAGCTGAATGTCGGTGACATCCTTTTGCTTCAGGCACCGGTAGACTGCCCCCTGCCGGTCTTTGTCGAAGAGGAGCCGTGCTTTCTCGCCTTCCCCGGACGACGGGGGCGATCCTTCGCCGTGCGAATCGCCGGGCTGTATACGGACGGGAGTCAGAGCGTGTCGACGGCGGCGGTCTCAGAACTTATGGATGACTTGGGAGGTGCATCGTAATGGAGGAAGACGCACGCGGCGGGCTGAGCGATGGCGACAGCCGCAGCATCCGAGGTGACGATCTACCAGTGCACAAGGCGACATTTCCTTCGTTCGCCGAACAGCCAAACGGCGGAACGCTGCACCCGATCGATCTGCTCCGGGATGTCGAGGTGGAGCTCACGGCCGAGCTTGGCTCGACACGGATGCAGATCAAGCACATCCTCGGCCTGCGTCCTGGCTCGGTGATCGAACTCGATCGCCTGGCCGGTGAGCCGGTCGACTTGACGATCAACAAGACGTTGATCGCCCGTGGTGAAGTCGTCGTTGTCGACGAGAAGTTCGCCATCCGGATCGTCGAGATCGTCTCGCCGGAGAAGCGCCTGGCCAGTAGCGGTGGCGCGTGATGTGGCGGAGGCGTGACCTTCAAGGCGGTTGGTTGAAGTCTGTTCTGACCGGGCAATTGCCCGGTCGCTGGATAGCCTTGTGTGGTGTGCTCATCGCCAGCTTGCTCGCGGTACCCGTGCTCGCCGGACTGCGCGGGGGCAGCGAGCCGGCCGCCTCTGGCGGAGCGCCCAACAGCGGTGAGGCAACCTTCTTGGCCGAGGGTTACGCCCAGCTCGAGCAGTCAGGTTACCGCTTTTCGAGCGCACCCTCGGCCTGGGATGTCATCGGGAGCATGGCCGTCCCGTTGCTCGTTGTGATCGTCGGAGCGTACGGAGCGATCCGTGGGCTACGCTACCTCAACCGTCGTATGGCGCAAGCTGCTGGGATCGGAGCGTGCAGCGAATTCCTGGAGGTGATCGAAACACTGCCGCTCGGTGGGGCGGGCGTACTGCACGTGGTACGTATCGGCAACCGGGTCATGGTGATCGGGGCCGGGGGAACCGGCCTCTCGCTGATCACCGAGCTCGGCGTCGAGGAAGCGCAAGCATTGCTTGCCCGTCGAGCTGGCCAGGCCGGTGGCGTGCGGAGCCTGACCGCGATATTGCCCCGCTTCCGCGACGTGCTGGCTACGCGCCTCCCGCACGCCTGGTCGATCGTGGACACGACTGTTCGAGGAGACGCAGGAGCCGGCCTGGGGCGTCAGGGCGACGCGCCTCCCCGTCCACCTGTGGGGGCGAACGGCGCGCGATGGCTGGAGGACGAGACAGAGGCGTCGCGACGATTCGGCTACCGACCGGACGCTCGCGAGGGTTGACGCCCGCGATCGTCACCACTCAGAAGCTCTGGAGCTGGAGTACCGGCGCTGCTCGGCCAGGGCGGGGTGGGGGTAAGGCCAGGCACGGGTACTCCTCTCTCGGAGGGAGCGCAGCCGATCGCGTGGGCGAGTGAGGTGATGAGAGGCGGTCAGGTGCAAAAACGAACCGCGCCCCAGGGGTTCCTCGGGCGCGGTTTTGGTGGTAGCGGGGGTGGGATTCGAACCCACGACCTTCGGGTTATGAGCCCGACGAGCTGCCGCTGCTCCACCCCGCGGCGATGGGGAAGCGAGCGAACACCGGTCTCTCGGGCGGGCGCGCAGCGGCCTCGCCTCCCACGCGGTTCCCCGCGTAGTACTCTCCGGCGCTGGCGTCGGGCACGACCCGGTTCGGGATGGGACGGGGTGGTTCGACGCCGCTCTCGGCCACGCGCCCGCCGGAGAGACCGGTGATGGTGAGGAAACGGGCTGTTGGAACGCTGAGCGCTGATCAGCGCGACAGTGGAGGACCGGTCAGGCAGCCGGGTGACTACCCTCGACCATGAGCACGGCTCGGCTCCAGTCGGTTACCCGCTGTCCACCGGCCGCCTCGCCACCGGGTCATCTGCCCGGGGTCTTACCCCCTTGTGGGGTGGGACGGCTCATCTTGGGGTGGGCTTCCCGCTTAGAT
>CALKCJ010000056.1 GCA_938082375.1 uncultured Thermomicrobiaceae bacterium | reverse complement strand
GATTGGCCTTGGGCGAGCTGCCCATCGCGCTTGGGCGATGACCATAACGTGAGGGTATTGACACGTCTCGAGCGCCCGTGCTATGGTCTGAGCTGTCTCAGGGTCGTGGCAATGAAGCCGCCCCGACTGATGCTGAAGTCTGCGCATAGACCGGCTAGGTGCTAGACAGTCAAGACTCTGACTGGGCACTCCGAGCGAGGAGGAGACGGTGGCGCAGTACATCGCCCGGCGCTTGTTGATGATCATCCCGACGCTGATCGCGATCTCGCTGATCACGTTCGTGATCATGCACGCCACCCCAGGCAGTCCCTTGCAACCGATGGCGGCCAACGCCAACCCGTTGCCCCCGTCGGCGCAGCAGGCGCTGGCGCGCAAGTACGGGCTCGATAAGCCGTATTGGGAGCAGTATCTCCACTACCTCCGCAACATCTTCACGCTCGACTTCGGCATGTCATACCAGTATCAGACACGAGAAGTAAAGGAGATCATCTGGAGAACATTCCCGGTGTCGTTGCATCTCGGTGCGATGGCGATGGCGGTAGCGATCCTGGTGGGGATCCCGTTCGGAGTGCTCGCAGCCATCAACCAGAACGGGCCGATCGACTATGCGGCGCGGATCCTCGCGACGCTGGGTGTCTCCGTGCCGAACTTCATCCTCGCGCTCTTCTTGATCGTCGGCTTCGTGCTCTTGCTCCCGGTTATCCCGCGGACCGGCGGATGGGAATCGCCGATCGACTGGATCTTGCCGACGATCGCTTTGGCGCTTGGGCCGATCGGGATCATTGCACGCTACACGCGAGCGAGCATGGTAGAGGTCATGGGGCAGGATTTCATCCGGACGGCGTATGCCAAGGGACTGGCCGAGCGGCAAGTTATCCTGCGGCACGTGCTCAAGAACGGGTTGATTCCACCGCTCACGATTCTGGGGCCCATGTTCGCCGCGATCGGCACCGGCTCGCCATTCGTGGAGAAGATCTTCCGGGTGCCTGGCATGGGGCGCTTCTTCGTGGATAGCTTGATCTCCCGCGACTACCCGATGATCATGGCGGTGATCTTGCTGTACGGGGCGTTCCTGGCCTTGATGAACCTGCTGGTCGACGTGCTCTACGGTGTCGTCGATCCGCGCATCCGGTTGGGCTAGCAGCGACCGCGGATCGTGCGAGGTGGGCAGGAACTGAGGGAGGCGCTGGATGACCACCACGGGTGCCGGCCTGACCGGCCGCGCCGAGCGTGCTGATGCGCTGATCTGGGCGGCACGCCCGCACCGGACACTGTGGCGGGATGCCTTCGATCGCTTGATCGCCAACCGGCTAGCGATCGTCGGAGGCGTGATCATCCTCGTCTTCGCGTTGATGGCGATCCTCGCCCCTATCATCTCGCCCTATCCCTACGACCGGATCGACTACGGCGCGATCTCGCAGTATCCCACCTGGACAGGGAAGTATCCGCTCGGTACCGACCTGGTCGGCCGGGACATGCTCAGCCGGCTGATCTGGGGTGCGCAGGTCTCGATGGCGGTCGGGCTGGGTGCGCAAGTCATCGTCTTCCTGATCGGCGTGCCGATCGGCGCGCTCGCCGGCTATGCGGGCGGGAAGATCGATGCCGTCATCATGCGGTTTGTCGACGTGATGTATGCCTTCCCGCAGCTGCTCTTCGTGATCCTGATCATGACCGCGCTCGGGCGCGGATTCCAGAACATCTTCATCGCTATCGGCGTCACTGGATGGGTGACGCTGTCGCGACTCACCCGGGCCGAGTTCCTGGCTCTGCGCGAGCGCGACTTTGTCTTGGCCGCCCGGGCGGCTGGCGCAGGGCCCTGGCGACTGATCAGCCGACATCTCTTGCCCAACGCGCTCTCGCCGATCATCGTGGCGCTGACGTTCGGGATCCCGCAGGCGATCTTCACTGAGGCCGCCCTGAGCTTCATCGGCATCGGGATCCCTGATCCACGACCGAGCTGGGGCAAGATGGCCGGGGAATACCAGCAGTACATCACCTCGTACTGGTACATGTCGATCTTCCCGACCATTCTGATCGCGCTGCTGATGCTCTCGTTCACCTTCTTCGGCGACGGGTTGCGCGACGCGCTCGACCCGCGCACACGGCGAAGCAAGTAGCAGGGGCTGGAAAGGAGGGGAAGGAAGCCAAGCGCTACGGGATCGGCCGCAGTGGTTGGTGGCAGAGGTCTGCAGTGTTGGCAGTTGACGGCGTCGTCGCCGATGGACTTCCGTCTAACCTCATCAAGAGGAGGAGAGCTATGAGCGAGAAACTGCGCTGGTGGGAAGACCCCGAACAGGTGGCGCTGCTCTGGAAACGGTTACAGGTGATCAATGTTGACCGGCGTGACTTCATTCGAGTCGTGACCGCCGTTGGCGGGGCGACCGGCGCGGCGGTCGCCATGGCAGCCTGCCGCCGGGAGGAAGCCACGCCAGCGCCGCCGGCTGGAGCGGTCACGCCGCCGCCCGTGCCCACGCCGACCCCGCCGGTGGCCGTTGGCCCCACGCCGACGACCCCGGCCGCGACGCCGACCCCCGCCGCGGCGGAGGAGCTCGCCGATCAGCAAGTCTTCCGGACCAACTTCGAGCGCGACCCACAGAGCTTCGACTTCAACCGGGATCTCTATTGCGGTGGTGATTCGTCCGTTTTCGCGATGCTGGGGAAGTTCACGCCGGACAACGAGGCAGTGCCCGACATCGCCGAGCGGTGGGAGCCCAACGCGGACGCCTCGGTCTGGACGTTCTATCTCCGCAAGGACTCTTACTGGAGCAACGGCGACCCGGTGACTGCGCACGACTACGAGTGGTCGTGGAAGCGCCAGCTCGATCCGGCCACGGCGGCCCCCTATGCCGGCTTCCTCTACGACATCAAGAACGCGGAAGCGTTCAACCGCGAGCAGCCCGGAATAACCCGCGACGACGTCGGCGTCAAGGCGCTCGACGACCATACCTTGGAAGTCACCCTCGAGGGACCGCGCGGCTACTTCCCGATCCTCGCCACCTACATCGCGGCTGCACCAGCCCACCGGCCGTCGGTCGAGAAGTATGGCGACAAGTGGACCGAGGCTGCGAACATCGTCTGCAACGGCCCCTTCAAGCTGGTTGAGTGGCGGCACGACCAGCTAGTCGTGCTGGAGAAGAACGAGAAGTACTGGAATGCCAAGAACATTACGCTCCAGCGTGTCGAGCGACCGATCATCCCCTCGGACGCGGTGCTCCAAGCCTACGAGAACAACGAGATCGACTGGATGTGGCGAGGGCCGCTGGGACAGCTCGACCGCGTGCGCTCGGATCCACAGCTCAGCAAGGAGTACCAGCAGTTCAACCTGTACGGCACCTGGTACCTCGTGCCGGATCCGAACTTCGAGCCATACAAGCTCAAAGAGGTGCGGCGGGCCATGGCCCACGCCATCGACCGGGAGACGATCGTCAAAAGCGTCCTCAAGGGCCTCGCGACGGTCGCCTACACGTTCAACCCGCCGGGCATGCCGTACTACATGGAGGTTGACGACAAGATCCGCGAGCTGACCGAGTACAACCCGGACAAGGCGCGGCAGTTCCTCCAGGGTACGCCATATGAAGGCGGGAAGAACTGGCCCAGCGGGCTCACGCTCACCCACCGGGAGGAGGGCGACGCACCGAAGGCTGCCGCCGCTGCGATCATCCAGATGCTCAAGGAAGTGCTCGGCCTCCAGCTCGAACACGTGATCGGTGAGCCACGCGAGACCTACGAGCGGATGTGGAAGCACGAGATCCCGCTGATGTGGGTGCGCTGGTACATCGACTACCCGGATCCGGCCAACACCCTGTTCCAGGTCTGGTACTCCAAGGCGCCGACCGGTCACCGGCACTCCTGGGCCAACGACCAGTTCGACCAGCTCGTGCTTCAGGCCAACGGCGAGACCGACCCGCAGAAGCGGTTCGAGCTCTACTACCAGGCCCAACTGATCCAGCTCGAGGAGGCCGCGGCGATCTACGTCTACAACCCGTGGAACTACGGCCTGATGAAGCCGTGGGTCACCAACCTGCCGCGTGACCGAAACGGCAACTTCACACCGGCCTGGAACATCTTCATCCGGGACTACGACTACTATAAGATCCTCAAGCATTAGGGCTCCGCAGCCCTCACTCTTGGTCCCCCTCTCCCGCGCTCGCGGGAGAGGGGGAGAGTGGGGTTAGAGCCCTCCAGGCTGCCAGTCGGCCAGCGAGCAGCCAGCGACGCGCGGGCCCGTCGGCCCGGCGCTACCGGTCGGCCCCGGCTCGATTGTGATTCCCATACCCTGATAGGCTGTCCAGGTGCCGGGGGCGGTCACGATGAGCGTTGCCCGCTGCGACGCATCCACAGTGAAGACGCCAGCGCTGACCCTCGTGTTGTCCGCCCGGATTAGCCAGATCTGGTACACCTGGCTTGGCGCAAGCGGAGCCAGCCCATCGACAACGAGCACGCCAGCCTCTCCCTCCTGGAGGTAGAGCCGGCCCACCACAGGCTGCCCTTGACCGGCCTCGGCGGTAACCGGAGCCCACCAGGCAGGCTGGGCCAGGATGCTGGCGATCTCGCCCTGCTCCGCGCGCAAGGCGTCCAGTTCTTTGCGGATCTGCCACTGGTCGTACAGCAGCATGATCACCGCCCCGGTCAAGACCAATACCAGCGCTGCAGCTATGGCCAGAGCCGCCTTGGCCCAGCCAGGCAACAGGCGCAGGGCCAGAGACCTAGCCGTCAGGCCAGCACCGGCATCGGCGGCCGTCTGAGCGAGCACCCGACTGCGCAGACCCAGTGGCGGTGCTTCCTGCGGCACGACGGTGCCGAGCAGCCCAAGCACGTCCTCGAGCTGGCGCAGGTCGTCCTGGCAGCGAGGACAACTCACGAGGTGCTCGATCAGCCCCGCCGAATCCTCAGCATCGAGCGCGCGCAGCGCGTAGGCCGGCAGCTCCTCGCTAGCGATTTCGTGCGTCAACCGACGTCGCTCCATACCCCGTCCCTCGTCAGGATCTCAGCCAGTCGTCGCAGCGCAGTGCGTACCCGTGTCTTGACCGTGCCCAACGGCAGCCCGAGCGCGTCGGCCATCTCTCGCTGGGTGAGCCCCCGAAAGTACGCCAGCTCGATCACCTGCCGCTGGGCATCGCTCAGCTCGCCGAGCGCCTCATGCACCCGTGTCGCGAGCGCGACCGACCAGACATGCTCGTCTGGCCCAGGAGAGGGGTCGGGGGCGTGGAGATCTGCCGGGCTCGCGGCCGGGTGCGCCGGCCGCCGCTCACGGCTGCTGCGGCGCAGGAGGTCGATCGCCCGGTTGCGGGTCACGCGCAATAGCCAGGGGCCGAGCGGGCCGCGTTCTTCAAGATAGCGCTGAGGCTCGCGCCAGAGCTGGAGGAACACCTCCTGCGTCACGTCTTCAGCAGCCGCGCGGTCGCGCAGGATGTGGAGGGCCAGCGAATAGACCGAACGCACATACCGGTCGTACAGCAGTGCCAGTGCCTGCTGGTCTCGCCGCTGGAGGCTGGCCATCAGTTCCTGGTCGCCCGGCTCGCGCGCCACAGCGACACTGCCCTCTCGAGAACGAGATACGCGGTGACGAAACGCACGCGTCATTATGATACGCCGTTCAGCGTGCGATAGGATTTTCTCGGCTCGGATCGCCGGTGGCGCTGCAGGGCCGCGACGGGGCCCCGGCTTATCGAGACTCGGCAAGCCGCAACACAGGCCATTGGGCATGGAAGCAGTACGCATGCGAGGTCGAGGTGGTGTGGCATGGTGTTCCCAACATCGCAGGTAGGGGAAGGCGACGCGATCACGGTTCAGCGTCTACGCGTCCTCGCGCTCTTCCTGGTCATCGCGCTCCCGCTCGCTGTGGGCTGTTCAGTGCGACAGTCGACGCCAACCGCTACGGCGACATCCCCGCCTTTAGCGACACCGAGTCCGATCCCGTCCGCCGCGCCGACTCCGGCTGGAACTCTTGAGACGCCCAACCTCGCGACCGCCATCGAAGCGGTCGCACAGGAGGTGTCACCAGCGGTCGCGTTTGTGACGGTGCGCAAGGTCGAGACAGACGTCTTCGGCTTCGGTCAGGTCGTGGAGGGCGAGGGCTCCGGCGTGGTCTTCGACCAGCGGGGCTACATCCTAACCAACGATCACGTGGTCGGTGGGGCGCAAGAAATCACCGTCGTCCTACCTGATGGTCGGCAGTTCGCTGGCCGCGTAGTTGGACGCTCACCGGAGAACGACATCGCGGTGGTCAAGATCGACGGCGATAACCTTCCGGTGGCGAAGCTGGGCGACAGTGACACGCTCCGTGTTGGCCAGTGGGTGGTGGCGATCGGCAACGCGCTGGGGCTGGAAGGCGGCCCGACGGTCACGGCGGGCGTGGTCAGCGCGCTCAACCGCACGATCCAAGCCGGCCCCAACCAGCCTCCGTTCGGCCCGCTGATCCAGACGGACGCCGCGATCAACCCGGGGAACTCCGGCGGGCCGCTGGTCAACTTGCAGGGAGAAGTGGTCGGAATCAACACGGCGAAGATTCGGCAAGCTGAGGGGATCGGCTTTGCGATCCCGATCAACACGGCTAAAGAGATCGCGTCGCAGATCCTCGAGGCACGGCCGGAGCCATACCTGGGCATCGGCGGTGTCAGTGTCACCCAGCCGCTGGTGGTGCGGTTCAACCTGCCGGTCGACCGTGGCGTGCTGATCGTCGGCATCGCGCCTGGAAGCCCGGCAGAGCGGGCCGGGCTGATGCCCGGCGACATTATCGTACGCTTTGGTGGGCAGGAGATCGCGCGGGCGAGCGATCTGAAGCGAGCACTCCAGCAGCACCAGCCAGGAGACCGGGTGGAGGTGGTCATCAACCGGGAAGGCACCGAGCGATCGATCACCGTCACGCTCGGCGAGGCGCCGGTGATCCGCTAGTTGCCGGTGCGCCGGGCCTCGCCACACCGGGCGACGTGGGTGACGCGGGCGCTCAGGAGTGTGGCACATGGCCGAGACAGCCCCCTGGATCGACGAGCTGTTCACCCGTCTGTCACGAGACCTTTTCCGCCCACCGCTGACCCAGCAGCGGCTGAGGTTCGAGGTCGAGGGGATCGCGCGCTTGCTGGAACTGCCCCCACCTGCCTCCGTGCTCGTCCTGGCCAGCGGGGCCGGCACCGTGGCCATCGAGCTGGCCGGGCGCGGGTACGAGGTGACCGGGCTGGAGCCGTCCGAAGCGCTTTTGGAAGCGGCTCGCCAGACGGCGCAGTCGCGCGGCGTGACCATGCGCTGGGTACGCCGTGACCTGCGGCGCATTCTCTTCCGGAGCGCCTTCGACGCGGTCTACGCCAGCTCGCCGGTGCTCGGCCTGAGCGACGAGCGAGCCGGCGACCTCGAGCTGCTGCGCTCGGCCTGGCAGGCGCTCAAGCCGGGCGCATCGCTGCTGCTCGATCTCCCGAATCGGGAATTCCTGGCCCGCGAGTTCGTCGAGCGCACCTGGGCCGAGCTCGATGGCGCCCGCGTACTCGAGCGCCAGGAGTGGGACTTGCTCGCGAACGTGCTCAGCCTCGAGTGGCGCGTGCTGCTGCCGGAAGGACGGGAGATTGCTCGGGGATTCCGGCTGCGGCTCTACCCGGCGCACGAGGTCGTGGCCCTGCTCCAGGAGGCCGGGTTCGAGGCGGTGGAGGCCTGGGGCGACTACGACGCTCGCGACTACGGCCTCTGGACACCCCGGCTGCTGGTGCGAGCGCGGCGGCCCGGGCTGGCGCCGGGCGAGGCCGTGGCGGTCGGTGGCGAGGCGGGACAGTCCGAGACTTTGTCGGCCCCGAGTAGTGGGAGGCCAGCAGGGGAGCAAAGCGAGCCGGAGACTCCTGGCGTGGTGGTGGGCCCGGAGTGATGTGCCGGTTGCCGAACCCGAGCGGCGCGCTCGGGTGAGCGATTCACTGAAGGTCGTTGCGGTTACGGGGTGCCGGTGGAGATGACGACGTGGCCACTGCTCGCTCAAGAGGTCAATGCGGAGCGGATTGTGATCCTGGGTTGGGGACGGGCGATCCTCCTCCAGTTCGCCCACCCGCTGGTGGCGGCCGGCGTCGCTGAGCACAGCCGGTTCGCGGCCAATCCAGGGCTCGCGCTCGATCGCCTACACGGTACCGTCTCGGCGATGCTGGCCTTCACCTTTGGCCCGCAGGAGGCGGCGGTCGAGGCCGCCTGGCGGATCGCCCGCGTGCACGACCGCGTCCACGGCGTGCTGTCCCAGCCGGTCGGCCCCTACCCGGCGGGAACATCATACCGCGCCCATGACCCGGCCTTGCTGACCTGGGTCCACGCGACCGTCGTCGACTCGACGCTGCTCGCCTACGAGCGGTTCGTCCGGCCGCTGACCTCGGCCGAGCGCGACCGCTACTGCGCTGAGAGCCGGGGGATGGAAGGCTGGCTGGGGCTGGAGCCGGGCACGCTGCCGGGAAGCTGGGAGGAGCTGCAGGACTACCTGGAGCGCATGCGCCGGAGCGGGCAGATCGTGGTGGGTGAGACGGCGCGTCGGCTGGCCCGGCAGCTCCTCTGGCCGTCGCTCCCGGTCTGGTTACGGCCGGCAGCGCGACTCTGGCGGCTGGCCAGCATCGGGTTGCTCCCGGACGAGCTGCGGGCGGCCTACCGGTTTGACTGGCGGCATCGCGATCAGCTCACCCTCAGCGTCATCGCTGGGTTGATCCGGACGACGCTGCCCTGGTGGCCCCTTGCCTTGCGCTTCTGGCCGGCAGCTCGCGCGGGCCGGCAGGACTGGCCGCAGTCGCGGCTTTCCTGCCCGGTCGAAGATCGCCGCTGACGGCGTCAGCGCGACCCGGTCAGAATGCAGTAGCTCGGGTACAATGGGCACTCGGTCGGGCCAGGTAGGCCGGACCGAAGGTGATGGGATTGGGTGTGCGTCAGCTCGTGCTCGGGCTCGCGCTCTTGGCATCCAGCCTGCTCATTGCCGGGGTGAGCGTTCGCCGCTATCTCAACGCAGCCTCAGGCGGCCCGCCGGCCGCTCTGCCGGCTACCGCGACGGTCGCTGTCGCCCCGGAGCCGACTGCGACGCCCACGCTGGGCCCAACTCCGACACCGCCGGCCCTCTCAGCCAGAGCGGCCCTGGTCATGCGCGTCGAGGACGGCGAGGTGCTCTTGGCCAAGAACGCCGACGAACCGCTACCGCCGGCCAGCACTGCAAAAATCCTCACCGCGCTCACCGTGCTCCGCCATGCGCACCCGGAGACGATCGTGACGATCCAGCCCGAGGATATCGTCGACCCCGTCGAGGAGTCGGCAATGGGCCTCCAGGCCGGCGATACGCTGACGATCCACGACCTCCTCGTCGGGCTGCTGCTGCCATCCGGCAACGACGCGGCCCGGGCGCTGGCGCGCGCCGTCGGAGAGCAGCTCGCCGGGCCGGCGGGCGCACCGCCGGAGGAGCGCTTCATCGCGGCGATGAACGCGCTGGCCGCCGAGCTAGGGATGGCCCACAGCCAGCTGCTGACGCCCGACGGTGAGGATGTCGAGGGCCAGGCCGTCTCCGCCCGCGACCTCGCGCTGGCCGCGCGGGCGTTCCTCAAGGAGCCGGTGCTGGTGCGTATCGCGTCGATGCGCGAGGCGACCGTGCGGGTCGGTGGGCCACAGCCCCGAACGCTCTGGCTGGCCAGTACCAATGCCGTGCTGGGCGAACGGGGAGTCTTCGGGATCAAGACCGGCACGACCGAGGCTGCCGGGCAGTGCCTGGTGGCCGCCTGGCGCACGGTCGCCGGCCAGGTCTACCTGGCGGTTGTCCTTGGCAGCCAGAACCGCTACGCTGATGTACGTACGCTGATCGACTGGGTCGAGCACCTGGAAGGGCAGGGGTTGGCGACGACGCGCTGAGGGGGACGCCAAGTGAATCAGAACGCGCGAGCGGGAGCGAGCCGGCCGGAACCGGTGTTCGGCTGGCGCCCGGAAGTAGCCGCCGATCAGTCTACTGAGATCACGCCCAACGGCGTCGAGAGAGCGAACGGCCAACAGTTGTCCGAGCCGAATGGAATTCCGGCACGAGATGTCGGGACGCTCGGGTATTCGCCGAACGGGCACACCTGGCGGCAGCGCTTGGCGGGAGCACCGGCAGCAGACAGCAAGGGCAACCTGAACGGTCGCTGGACAAGTCGGAGCACGAGTGCTCCGCGTACCGCGGTGTTCGCTCGGTGGCACGTCGCCACCAGCTATGGAACCGCGGCACGATCCCTCCGACCCCGGCTCGCGCGCCTGCCAGGTCATGCGTTGCTGGTGCTGCTCGTGACGCTCATCGTGGCCGGCCAGCGCTTCGCCATGCTCCCGGCGACGCCGCAACAGCCGGCCTCGCTCCTGGTCACGTCGACACAGCAGCTCGGCGATCTCCAAGTTCTCCTGGCCCCGCCAGCACCCGCCGGCAGCGGAACAGGCGGCGGCGATCCTCTCGCTGGTTACCTCAGCGACTTCGGCAGCGCCGTCTGGCCGCGCAGCCTCTCCATCCAGATCGTCAACGCCCAAGCTGGCCAGACGATCGCCGACCTCGCGCGCGAGACCCGGCGCAGCGTCGAGACGCTCCTCTGGGCGAATGGGATGACCGACCCCTTACAGCCCCTGCCGGCCGGCACGCCGATCCGCGTGCCCCCGGTGGACGGCATGCTCCACATCGTCCATGACGGCGACACGCTCCAAAGCATCGCCGCGCGCTACCAGGTCGATCTCAGTGCAATCACCGGCTACGCGCCGAACCAGGTACAGAGCGACGCTGACCTCGTTCCCTACCGGCTGCTAATGGTTCCCGGCGGCAAGCTCCCGGCCCGTGACCGTGTCTTACTCTATACCGTGCGCGAAGGTGACACGCTGGCCACCATCGCCCAGTACTTCGGCCTACACCCGGAGACGATCGTCTGGGCGAACAGCCTGCCTGACGGTGACCTCATTTTCCCCGGCCAGCACCTCGCGATCCTGCCGACCGACGGCGTGATGGTCACCGTACAGGAGGGCGACACCGTCGAATCGCTCGCCGAGAAGTACGGCGTCGATCCTCACGTCATCCGCGACTACCCGATGAACGGGCTCGGCGACAACGGCCGGCTCCGGGTCGGCCAGCAGGTGATGATCCCCGGTGGCCGGCCCCCAGCACCGCCACCACCGGTCGTGGTAGCCGAGCAGGCACCTGTCAGCGCCGCCTCGAATCAGGCAAGCCGGCCAGCGGGTACAGCTTCGGGTCACTTCATCTGGCCCACTGTCGGTTCGATCACCCAGTACTTCGGGCCGACCGACTTCTGGATGGAGCCGGCCTACCAGGGCTACGCCCACTTTCACCAGGGGCTCGACATCGCCAACTCGATGGGGACGCCGATAGTCGCGGCCGACGGTGGGCGGGTCATCTTCGCCGGCTGGAGCACCGTCGGCTACGGCTACGCGGTCGCGATCGATCACGGCAACGGGCTGATCACCTGGTACGGGCACATGGCGGGACAGCCAGCCGTCTCGGTCGGCCAGTGGGTGAGCCAGGGCGACTATCTCGGGCCGATGGGGAGCACTGGCGCCTCAACTGGGCCGCACCTGCACTTCGCGGTGCTCGACCACGGGGTGTGGGCCGACCCGCTCGCGTACCTGCCGTAGCGCGGCGGGTTGGAAGCAGGCCGAGTTCCGTGGTCTTCGGGCGCTCCCGGTTGCCGGGCTGCCGGCCATGTGCGACGCTGAAGGGAGCCACCGTTCGGTATCCTCGCGTTCGAGGGGCGCTGTCCGGCTTCCGGTCTCTGGCGGCCGGGAGGGGTACAGTGAGAAGAGAGGGAGCACTCTTCACAGCGAGGGAAGGAGGCAGGCGATGCGTGTGGGGGTGATCGGCCTGGGCAAGATGGGTAAGCCGATGACGCGGAACCTGCTCAAGGCCCGCTTCACGGTCGTCGTCCACAACCGCAGCCGCGGCCCGGTGGATGAGCTGGCGAGGGAAGGTGCCATCGCAGCGTGGTCGCCGGCCGAGGTGGCGCAGCAAGCGGACGTGGTGGTCACGTCGCTACCGACCCCTGCTTCGGTGGAGGAAGTCTACCTTGGCGAGAACGGGCTGATCAGTGCTGCACGACCCGGCCAGGTGCTGATCGATACCTCGACCGTGAGCCCTGGCCTGAGCCGGCGGCTCTACGCGGCAGCGAAGGAGCGCGGGGCCGGCTTCCTCGACGCGCCGGTGAGCGGTGGGCCGGCTGGCGCTGAATCGGCCACCTTGACCATCATGGTCGGCGGCGACGCCGAGGTCGTGGAGCAGGCCATGCCGGTCTTCCAGGCGCTGGGAAGGAATATCCACCACGTGGGGCCGGCTGGCGCCGGCAGCGTGGTGAAGCTGGTCAATCAGCTCCTGGTGGCGATCAATATGGCTGGGGTGGCGGAAGCGGTCGTCTTCGGGGTCAAGGCGGGAGCCGATCCGCAGGTGCTGCTCGATGTCATCAAGACCAGTTTCGGCGGCAGCCGGATGCTGGAACGCGCCCTGCCGCTGGTGATGCAGCGCGCGTTCGCGCCGGGCACGCCGGTCAACCTGATCCTCAAGGACCTCGGGCTGATCCACGAGGTGGGCAAGGAGCTGGACACCCGGCTGCTGCTGGGTGCGCTGGCCCAGGAGGTCTTCAAGGAGGCGCGCGCGGCCGGCTTCGGCGATGAGGATATGGTGGCGCTCTTCAAGCCAGTCGAGCGGCTGGCAGGAGTCGAAGTGCGCGGGCGAGGGGCCGGGGCAGCCTAGCGCAGTGTCGATCTGATGCTGTCCGGTGAAGACAGCAGTGAGGTTTCATGCTCAGGGGCGAGCTGTCTCTCCCGCCCTCGCTCTGGCTTCGCCGCTCCCTCTTCCGCCGACGAGTGGAGGGGGAAGGGGGTTGAAGGTCTCGACCTGAGCACCACTGCCTGCGGCGCTGGATGACGCAGGCGCTCCCGGTACACAAGCAGGTTGCCTCGCGAAGGCGTTCGCATAGCCGCCCTCTGCCCACCCTCATCGGGCTCAACTTGGCAGAATTACAGTCGCCACGGCCAGATCCTGGGTCAGGAGCTCCTATGTCACTTGTCACCGAACTGCTGCTCATCGCCGTGCTGATCGGGTTCAACGCGTTCCTGGCGGCTTCGGAGATCGCCATCGTGTCTGCCCGGCGCTCGCAGCTGCGGGCCTGGGCCGAGGAGGGCAACACTGCGGCCGAGCGCGTCCTCCGGCTGGTCGAGGACCCGGCTCGGATGCTCTCGACCATACAGGTCGGGATCACGCTGGCTGGCTTCTTCACCTCGGCTATCGGTGCGGTCGCGCTCGTCCATGTCGTCGCTACCGGGCTGGCTATGCTCGCACCAGCGCTCGGCCAGGCGCACCTGACCGGCCTCGCGCTCATACTGGTGACGACGACGCTCTCGTTCCTGAGCATCGTCTTCGGCGAGCTGGTGCCGAAGACGATGGCCGTGCGGCACGCCGGTCGCCTCGCACTGCTGACCGCTCGTCCGATCGAACTGCTCGCGGTGCTCGCCCATCCACTGGTCGTGCTCTTGACCGGGGCGACGAACCTGATCTTGCGGGCTTTGGGACTGCCGGCGCGAGCCACGCTGCCAACGATCACGCGTGAGGAACTCCTCACCCTCCTCGAGGAGGCGGAGGACGTGGGGCAGGTCAGCGCAAGCGAAGCAGAGATGGTGGAGGAGGCATTCGAGCTGCGGGAGACCACGGTGCGCAGCGTCATGGTGCCGCGGGTAGACATGGAGGCTGTCCCGGCTGAGTTGCCGCTAGAGGTAGCCGTCGAGCGGTTCTTCGCGACCGGCCTCTCCCGGCTACCGGTCTACGAGGGCGACCTCGACCACATCGTGGGCATCCTGCACGTGAAGGACGCCTTTCGTCTCGTCTGGAGCGACCCGGCCGCTCGTTCGCAGCCATGTCGACAGTTCGCGCGGCCAGCCTACTTCGTGCCGGAAACGAAGCGGGTGGGCGAACTGCTGGAAGAGCTGCGCGCCAGGCGAACCAGGATGGCGATCGTGATCGACGAATTCGGTGGTGTCGCGGGATTGGTCACGTTAGAAGACCTGATCGAGGAGCTCGTCGGCGAGATCAGGGACGAGTTCGATCGGGAGTACGAGCCGCTGCGTCGGCTGGAGTCGGGAGAGCTCGAAGTCGACGGTCGCGTCGGCATCTACGACCTGCTGGATTGGCTCGACCTCGACGAGGAAGCCATCGGGCCGCACGAGGCCGACTCGGTCGGTGGGCTGATCGTCGAGCGCCTCGGGCGTTTCCCGGAACCTGGGGAGACCGTGCAGATCGGCCCGCTACGCTGCGAGGTGCTCTCCATGGAGGATCGCCGGGTAGGCTGCGTGCGGGTGCAAGTCGAGGAACTTCGTGAGGCAGAAGAGCGTTCCCCCTAGAGAGGCCGCTCGGCCGGCTTTCTCAAGCGTTCGGAAGCTCTGACTTGACCGGCTGGCCGTGCCGCCGGATACTCTGATGAGACGAGTCTGCCGAGCAGGAGAGGCCGAAGCGATGAGCCAGCCGGCGCGTGTGGTTCTGGCGATCGGCGGAGCGATCGTGCTCCTCATTATCGTCGCGGTGGTGGCAGTACTGGCCTTGGAGCGCGAGCAGCAGCCGAGCTATCCGCCTGGCTCCCCAGAAGCTGCGCTCGTCGACTACCTCGATGCACTGGAGAACGGCGATGCCGACCGCGTCTATGCGCTGCTCTCCCAGAGCGCCCGCGAAGAGGTCGAGCGGCGAGAGAAGGAAGGCGTGGGATACAGCTTTCGCCAGGACATTCGGTATGCCCGCGACTCGCTGCGCGATGCGCGGGTGCGCATCATCCGGGTCGAGCGCCGGGATGACCGGGCACGGTTGACGCTGGCCATTGACCGCTTCATCAGCTCCAGCCCTGGTTTTCCCCCATTTCCATCAGGCGACCGGTACTCCTACGAGCGCACTGTCGAACTCGTGCTGGAAGACGGGGCCTGGAAGGTAGACGAGGCGCTCGTCTACCTCTGAGCGGCATGGCTTCACCGGTGAGGAGGCTGCAATGTTCGTTGCCCGGCGGCTGTACCTCTACTTCGTGGCCGGCGTGAGCCTGGCCGTGCTGGCGGCCGGGCTGGTCAACCTCTTGGAACTCGGTCTTCAGACACTCTGGGAAGCGCTCACCGGAACGCAGGCCATTGTTCAGCCGCCGGGCGCCGTGCGGCGCGAGCTGAGCCTCTACAGCGCCCTGACGGTCGTCGCCCTGCCGATCTGGCTGCTGCATTGGTGGCTGGTCGAGCGGCTGCTGTCACCGGGGCGCCCCGAGGCCGAGGCGGAACGGCGCTCATTGATCCGAGCTCTCTACCTGGCGGTGCTCCTTTTCGTCGCCTTTCTCTTCTGGGCGAATGCCGCGCTGGATCTCTTGAGTTGGGCGTTTGAGGCCATTCTCGACGTGACCGAGCCGGTCACGCTGCGCCTCACCGCTGAGTTCGTCATTGGTCGGCTCGCGATGCTGGTCGTGGCGTTAAGTATCTGGGGCTACCACGTCTGGGTCGTCCTGCGCGACCGGCGCGCTGGTGTACTGTCTGACGGCGCCGACTGGCTCCCCCGGCTCTACCTGTACTTGGGTGCTGCCTTCGGTCTGGTCACGCTACTGGTCGGCGCGAGCCAGCTCATCGAGGCAGTGGTCGACGCGATTTTCGCAGTCGGAGAAGTCGTCTCCGGCGATCTGCGGCGGCTCGTCGCGCAAGGGGCGGCGCGTTTGTTGAGCGGGTTCGTCGTCTGGAGCCTGCACTGGGGCTACTCGCTGGGCCTGCGCACGCGGCCGGACTGGCGAGGTGAGCATGAGCAGCACTCGCTGCTGCGCTGGGTCTACCTCTACCTGGGCGTGTTCGCTGGCATCGTGCTGACGCTGGGAGCGCTAGCTGTCAGTCTGGCGGAGCTGTTCCGCTGGGTGCTCGGAGTAGGGATCGGCGATGCGAGCCAGCGGCTGCGGGAGATCGTCGAGCCACCGGCACGGGTGCTGCCGGTGACGCTGCTCTGGCTCTATCACCGCCGGCAGATCCACCGGGAGGCGGAGGGGATGCCAGAAGCTGGCTGGCGCGTCTCGGTCAGCAGGCTCATTGGCTACCTCTCGGCCCTCGCTGGTCTCGCTTTCGCTGGGGCGGGGCTGGCGCTGTTACTGAGCCTACTGTTCGACCTACTCCTTGGAGGGAGCCGGGTGGCAGCCCTGCCGCCCGACTGGTGGCGCGATCAGGTAAGCGGCTACGGCGCGGTGACGCTGGTCGGTGGGCTGGCCTGGCTGTGGTACTGGTACGCCGCGCTACGGCAAGTAGCTATTGATCCCGTTGCCGAGCGGGCTAGCCTGAGCCGGCGGGCCTATCTGTATATCGTGCTGGCGGCGACCACGGTGGGGCTGCTCGGCAGCCTGGCGGTGGTCCTCTACCGGTTCCTGAGCTGGGTGCTGGGGATCATCAGCGGCGCCGAGCTGATTTCGGACATCAGCCTCGCGCTGGGAGTGGTCATCGTGGCCGGCTTGCTCCTGGTCTACCATGGGCTCACCCTGCGCCAGGATCTGCACGAGGTCGCGGCACGTCTCCCCGCCGAGCGCACTGTCCGGCTGACGCTGCGCCTGCCGACGGACGTCGATCCGCAGCAAGCCGTGGAGGAGCTGCGCCGGCACTTGCCGCCGGGCGTCGAACTGGAGGTGGCGGGATAACCCTGCGGTGAATTGGGTAGACGTGGGGGAGGCGCGATGGAACGACTCGAGCAGATCCGCCGCTACGTTAGCGACCACGCGGAGCGAATGATCGCGGATCTCCAGCGGCTGGTACGTCAGCCCTCAATCTCCGCCACTGGCCAGGGCGTAGCCGAGTGTGCCCGCCTGCTGGTGGAGACGATGACCGGCCTGGGCATCGGGGCGGAAGTCGTCGAGACCGAGGGCCAGCCACTGGTGTTGGGGCGAGCGCGGGCGACCGCCGAGGACGCCCCGACGCTGCTGGTCTACTGCCACTACGATGTCCAGCCGCCGGATCCACTGGACGCCTGGGAAAGCCCGCCATTCGAGGCCCGGCTGGTCGGCGACCGGATCATCGGCCGCGGGACGACCGACGCGAAGGGCAACCTGATGGCGCTGCTCCAGGCCGTGGGAATACTCCGCGCGACTGGCGGGCTCCCGGTTCACCTCACCTTCCTGTTCGACGGCGAGGAGGAGAGCGGCAGCCCCAGCCTGCCAGCGGCCGTCGAGCGGCTGAAGGGGCAGCTCCGGGCCGACGCGGTGATGGCCTTCGACGGCGGGTTCGACGCTGGCGATGTCCCGCGGATCAGCCTGGGCACGAGCGGACTCCTGTTCGTCCAGCTCCGAGCGCGAGGCGCGGCGCACGACCTGCACTCCGCCCGGGCGCGCCTGGTGCCAAACCCCGCCTGGCGGCTGGTCTGGGTGCTGGCCACCATGAAGAACCCCGATGAGCGCGTGCAGATCGAGGGCTTCTACGACCGGGTGCGGCCGCCGACGCCGGCCGAGCGCGCGCTGCTGGAGCGCGCTGGCTGGGACGACGCGGCGCAGCGGCGGGCCCTCGGCGTCGAGCGCTTCATCGACGACCTTCAGGGGATCGATGCCCTGGAGCGGCTGCTTTTCACCCCCACCTGCAACATCGCCGGCTTCAGTGCCGGGTATACCGGCGAGGGATCGAAGACCGTCCTGCCGGCGACCGCGACCGTGAACCTGGACGTCCGGCTCGTCTGTGACCAGGATCCTGAGGAGATCGCCCGGCTGCTGCGGCGGCATCTCGACCGGCACGGGTTTGCCGACGTGGAGCTGCGGGTGCTGGGGAGCGTCGAGCCCTCGCGCACCCCGCCGGACGCGCCGATCGTGGACGTCACGGTCGATGCTGCCCGACAGGTCTACGGGCGCGAGCCGCATCTCTACCCGACAACCGACGCCTCGGGCCGGGAAGCGACCTGGCTGGCCAACCGGCTAGGCATCCCGGGCGTGCAGACCGGCATTGGGCCGCCGGCCTGGCGCGGGCATGCGCCGAACGAGTTCATCACCGTGCGCCACTACCTGGACGGGATCTGCTTCGCCGCAGCGATCTGGCTGCTGGCAGCCGAGCGGCTGCGATCCTAGGGCTCGCTTCCCTCGACCCCAAGGACAAGCCCAGCCACCGCACGTACCGGCAGGTGGGATAGCTTCTGCTTGCCCCTGACACGTTGGCAGCCGATAGAGATAGGTAAAAATATGGCGGAACAACCTCGAACTATGTGACGTGGGCGGCCATGAATTCCAGAAGAACGCACAGGATCGGGACAATGCCACCGGTCGGCGGTCTGCCACAGCCTGAGCTGTGCGTGGGTCTGGCCCGGCTCCGGGCCGCGCTCCGACTTCTCCTGACCGACCAGGATGCAGACGCAGTGGCCGCGCACGTGCTGGGCGCCCCGAGCGACCTCGACGCGCTGAGGCGCGTCGCTCATGCGCTCGATCCACGCTACAGCGTGGCGCGGTTGGCCAGAGGTTCGAGGCAGCGTGATGGGGCAGATATGGATGCGCCGCCGCTGGGGCCACAGACCCGGGCGCCGGCACGCGCGGCGCTGGCGCTCGCCCTACACGTTGGCCTGGGAGCCGGCGGAGCCCTGTTCGCCGAAGTGCTCCAGGTTGCCCCGGAGCAGGTAGGGCTGCTGCTGGATCAGGCGAGGAGGGCAGCCTATCCCGCGCTGGCACCCTCCTGTCCAGAATACGCTAGCCTGGTTGGCCGCTGTGCTGACCGTACGCTAGACAACGTCGACGCCGCGAAGCTCGTGCGCCACGCGCGCGGCTGCGGGCACTGCCGGGCCGCGCTCGAGTCACGCCGGTGGATTGACGAGGAGCTCCGCGCGCGTATCGATGCGCTGCAGAGAGCGTTGCCACCGGGCCCGCTCGAACCGGTCTCCGGCCTGAGGCGGATGACGATATCCGTAGCTCAGGCCGCCGGCGTCGTTGTCCTGGTCGTGATCCTGGCCATCGTCGGCTCACTCGCGGCAGCGCGGTGCTCGAGCGCAGGTGACGAGGTCGCTGCCCGCAGTAGTGAGCCCGCTGTGGTGGTCGCCGCGCGCCGGAGTCTGGCTTCGGAGGTGAATGAGGATGCCGAAGACAGCCACTGGCTGGTCGCCGGGCTGTGCGGGCGGGTGGAACTCATCTCGGCCGACGGGCGGAAGCGCGTGGCGCTCAGCCCAGAGGGCACGACCACGGGCAGGCCACGGTCGGTTGCCCTACCCATGGTCTGGTACCAGCGGGCCACCGGCGACGAGGGGCGGGTCATGGCCGTGGAGGTCTGGTAACTCGCATGCCTCCGGGCTTGGCCGGGTCGCCGCCGCACACCAGCGTGCCCGGCGCTGAAGCACCGGGCTCATCCCGCCAAGCCCCCTCAAGGGGGCTGCTTCACCTTAGCGAGCCGGCTTCACCCCCGCGACAGGCAGAGGGCACCCCACGCGAGCTCCTGATCGCGTGGGAGCCCCGGGCAGGGCCGGAGCCTGGCGAGAAGGGCAAACGTGCTCAACCTTCACGGCTTGTCCGGGTTACCGCAGTGCACGGGCTCTCCCGGCGCGGAGTCAGCTCAGGCCGACGTAGGCCAGTGCCTCAGTGCCGCGCTCGCCCAGCCGCTTTGTCCGCTCGTAGACGGCGTCGGTCGTCGCCTCGAGGTCGAACTCGGCCTCCCAGGCGGCCTCGAGTACTTCGGTCGGCAGCAGGGCGCGCAGCTCCCGCACCACGTGCGTGCAGACAAAGAGGTCGTCCAGGTAGCCGAGCGGGCCGTAGACCTCCTCCGGCTCGACGTCGTAGGGCGGCGCGAAGTAGGCGAGCGCGGCGGCGATCCGAAGCCGTGCCTCGCGGGGTACCCGGGCGTCCTCTAGCAGGTTGGTGAGCAGCCGGAAATAGTTCGGCGCCAGGAGCACCACCTCGTCGAACTCGCCGCGGTAGCCAACGAGATCGTCGCGCAGCAGCTCGTAGAAGCCACGGTAGTCGAGATTGCGAACGCGCGCCATGCCTACGCCTCCGCCTGTTCCGGATGTGCCGCTCGACTCGCATACGGGCAGAGTCGCCGGAAGTCGCAGGCCTGGCAGTGCGGCCCCGGGTTGGGCGCGAATTGCCGGTTGGCGATCCCGGCGATCACTTCGTCGAGCCTGTGGCGGACGTGTTGCCTGGCCTGCGAATTCCAGGGGAAATCCAGCGTGTCGCCATCGGCCAGCAGATGGACGGTGAGCCGGCTCACCTTGTCATCGAGCAGGTTCTCGCAGGTGAACGCGTACAGTTCCACCTGGAGCCGGGCGTTGGTCAGCTCCAGGCCGCCGTGCGCCCGGGTCTTGAAGTCGACGATCTCCAGCCCACCGCCCTCTGCCTGGCGGACAAGGTCGACCCGCCCGCTCAGCAGAGCGTCCCCGGCGTCGTAGCTGAAGGTCAGCTCGGCGCGGCGGACGCGCGGGAAGCTGGTGGCGTACTCGCGCACGTAGCGGGCGATGTAGGCGCGCCCGGTCTCCTTGAGCCGCTGCTCGGCGTCCGCTGAGCGCGGGCCGAAGGGTACCCAGCACTCCTCGAAGAGCGCGAGCGCGGTCGCCTCGTCCACTGGCTCGCCCGCGAACGCTCGCCGGTGGATCGCTTCCAGTGTCCGGTGCAGGCTGGCGCCGAACTGGACAAAGTACCAGGTAGGGACGCTCAGGCCGTCCTCATAGAGCAACCGGTAGCGGAGCGGGCAGGTCAAGTAGGCGTTGATGGCGGAGAAGGTGAGGTGTACTCGTGGCGTGCCAGGCGCTCGCCGCTCCGGGCCGTCGATGCGGTAGGACGGGATCCGGAGCTCTTTCAGCTCCAGGCCCATCTCGCTCAGGAAGCGAGAGGGCTTGCACCGCTGCTTCCGGATGCGCTCCGGGACGCTGAGGATCACCAAATCGCGGGCGCGGGTCATCGCTACGTAGAACAGCCGCCGCTGGTCGGCGAGGTGGGGATCGTCCTCGGCTGGCTGCCGGCGCGCGGCGATCTCCGGTGGCATCACCAGCGGCGCAAGCTCGTCCGGAATGCGATAGGTGACCACCCCGCGCCTGGCGGGCTTGGGCCGCCGTCCCTCGACCACCGAGGGGACGATCACGACCGGAAACTCCAGCCCCTTGGCCTGGTGGATCGTCGTGACCTGGACTGCGTCGTCCGGGGGAGGGCGCCGCTCGTCGGGCGAGCGCTCTGGCAGGCTCCAGAGGTACTCGCCAAAGTGGAAGGTGGAGCGCGAGTGGCCGTGGCGATCGAAGGTGGAAGTAGCGCCCGTAGGGATGGACCTGCGGGTAGCTCTCCAGCAGCCACTGGCAGAACCCGTGGATGGTCGAGATGAAGACACGCTCGACGTTGCGGCCGAGGAAGCCTGCCAGCCGCAGGCGCAGCTCTTCGGCCGCCTTGCGAGTGAAGGTGGTGAGGAGCAGGGCTTCCGGCTCGACCCCGCGCTCGCACACCAGATAGGCAGCGCGCCGCAGCATCACCTCGGTCTTGCTGGCGCCGGGGCCGGCGATGACCAGTAGCGGCCCATCCTCATGGAGGACCACCTCGTGCTGCTCCGGCGTGGGTGGATCGAGAAGGGTATCGGGCGTCCCCGCCATGGCGAGCGTTTCCAGTGGGCTCAGAGCTCCGGCAGAGCCGAAGGGTGGCCGGGCGGCTTACCTTCTGGTCACTCAGCTTTCTCTTTACCACCAGAGTTGTCTCGGATGGGCAAGAGTGCCAGTCTACCTCCCGGCTAGCCGTTGGCTCGCTTTACCGCCAGAATCCGGAGACGGCGGTAGTCGGCGAACCAAACGCCGTCGCGGAAGAGCTGCGGCCGTAGCCGCTCCTCGAGCAGCCGGACGACTTCCACGTGCACTTCGTCCGGCACGACCTCGAAGAAGCGCCCGGCAAACAGCGCGAGCCAGGTCCGGAGGCCCGCCTCGCCGCCTTCCAGCCGGGTGGGGCGGTTGAAGAGCGCGGCGTAGACCGGCTCCAGCCCGTGGGCCTCGAGCAGCGCGGCGTACTCGCCGATGCTCGGGAAGTACCAGGGGAAGCGCTCCGGAGCGAGCGGGTAGCCGGCCTCGGCGAGGGCTGCCGTGAGCGCGCTCGCGATAGCCTGGACGTTTCCCTTACCGCCCAGCTCAGCCACGAAGCGGCCACCCGGGCGAAGCGCCGCGGCAATGCAGGCAGCCGCCTCTGCGGCCCGGGTGACCCAGTGCAGTGCGGCGTTGGAGAAGACGGCGTCGAACGGCTCGGCGAGGCGGAAGCTGGCCGCGTCGCCGTGGACGAACTCGAGCGCGGGGTAGCTCAGGCGCGCCTGCTCGATCATGGCGGGGTCATTGTCCAGCCCGACGACGCTGGCGCCGCGTGCCGCCAGCTCAGCGGTCAGGTGGCCGGTACCGCAGCCGAGGTCGAGGACGCGCTCGCCCGGCTGGGGCGCCAGCAGGTCAATGAGGTCGCTCCCATGCTGCCAGACGAAGGCTGCGGCTCGGTCGTACAGCTCAGCGTCCCAGCCGGCTCCGGGTGTGCGCTCTCCGGGCAGTGCCATCTTTCCCTCGCCTGATGCCGTAAAGGTCCCATTCCATTTATACATACCTACGAACACCGTCGAGGGTAGGGGTGGCCGGACCTACCGATAACTGGTCTACCGTGGCAGGAAACCTTGCGACTCTCAGGCCTCCGCTCGCCGGCCGGGGGTATCGCGGTCCCATGCGGCGGGCGCCCGGGGTACGAGCGCCCGCGTCTGATCGCTCACCTGTTCGCTGTGAGTCGCGGCCTGTCGCTTGCCAGTCGCCGGCGGCTATTCAGCCTGCCGCAGTGCCGCCAGGACGCGAGCGGGGGTCATCGGCAGCTCGGTGAGCCGCGCGCCGACCGCGTCGGCGATGGCGTTGGCGATGGCCGCAGCAGTCGGGATCACTGGCGGCTCGCCGACGCCCTTGGCACCAAACGGCCCGACCTCGGACGGCAGCTCGACCAGCTCGACCTGGATCGGCGGCAGATGAGTCGCCTTGGGAAGGTCGTAGTCCATCAGCGTCGGGTTGAGCGGCTGCCCGTTGTCGTCGTAGACCATCCCCTCGTGCAGCGCCCAGCCCACGCCCTGGGCCGCGCCGCCCTGCACCTGGCCGGAGACCAGCGCCGGGTTGATGGCCCGGCCGACGTCCTGGATCGCTACCAGCTCCAGCAGCTCGACTTCGCCGGTGTCGAGGTCGACCCGCACATGCGCGATCTGCCCGTTGAACCCCGGCGACTGCCGGGTGATCGCGGCCCGGCCGCTACCGTAGACCGGGGCGTACTTGCCGCCGAAGGTCATGCTGATCCCGGCGATCCGCTCTAGCGTGATACTGCGATCAGGTACGCCGCGTACCCGCACCGCGCCGTCGACCAGCTCCAGATCCTCCGGCGCCGCCTCCAGCTCGGCCGAGGCGATCTCTAGGATCTGGCGCCGAGCATCCTCGGCCGCAGCCTGCACGGCCAGCCCCATGGTGTAGGTCACCTTGCTGCCGCCGCTCATGCCGGCGTAGGGGGCGACGTTGGAGGGGACAGTCACCACGCGGATGCGCTCGACCGGCTGGTTCAACACCTCGGCGGCGATCATGGCCATGACCGTGTTGGTACCAGTGATATCGACCGAGCCGAGTGTCACCGTTAGCGTGCCGTCGAAGTTGAGCCGGACGTTAGCGGCACAAGGCTCGACACCGCCCGGCCAGCCGCCGATCGCCACACCGTAGCCCTCATTGGGGTCGCTCGAGCGGTTGCGCCAGATCGGGTGTTCGCGCATCCGCTCAAGCACGGTCCGCAGGCCAATCTGGGGCCAGGGGACGCCGTTCGGCTGGGGATCGCCGGTCTCTGAGGCGTTGCGGAGCCGGAACTCGATTGGATCCCAGCCAAGGGCACGGGCCAGCTCGTCGATTTGCTGCTCGATAGCAAATGTCGCCTGCGGCGCGCCGGGTGCGCGATAGGCGCCGACGCCGGGCTTGTTGGTCAACACCTCGTACCCCTCGAGGTCGAGGTTTTCGCAGCGGTAGTAGCCGCCGAGCAGCAAGAGCGCGATGTTCACGGGCGCGCCGGGGTAGGCGCCGGAGTCGAAGACCACGCGTGCCTTGATGGCGGTAATGGTACCGTCCTTACGGGCGCCGGTCTTCAGCTCGATGACCGCGCCGGGGGCCGGGGTGGCGAGCAGGAACTCTTCCATCCGCGTCAGCACGAGCTTGACCGGCCGACCGGTGCGCAGCGCCAGCGCGCCGGCCAGTGGCTCGAGGAGCACCGTCTTGCCCCCGAAGCCGCCGCCGACCTCCATGGGCACGAGCGTCACCTGCTCGGGAGACAGGCCCAGCGTGCTGGCAGTGACGTTGCGGGCGTAGAACTGCCCCTGCGTGCAGGTGTAGATCGTCAGCCCACCGGCCGGATCGGGCGCAGCCACCGTGGCGTGCGGCTCCAGGTACGCCTGGTGGACGAAGGGGGTGCGGTAGGTACGCGCGACCACCACGTCCGCTTCGGCGAAGCCACGCTCGACGTCTCCCCGGCGGAAGCGCACCGCATTGGTGACGTTGGCCGGCAGCCGGGCGACGTCGAGCTCCTCGCCACCCGCGACTGTCGCGTGCATGCCGGCCTCGGCCCACTCGCCCTCGAGCTCCTTCGGTCGGATGACGGGAGCATCCGGGCGCATCGCCTCGATCGGGTCGACCACGGCTGGCAGCGGGTCATAGTCGACCCGCACCAGCTCGGCAGCATCGGCGGCAACTTCAGCCGTCTCAGCGACGACCACGGCGACCGGCTGGCCGTAGTAGATCACCTTGTCACGGGCCAGCATGTGGCGGGCACGCTCCGCTGGCTCGGGGCCATCCGGCAACAGGTCTCGCCCGGTGATGACGGCGACCACGCCCGGCAGCGAGGCCGCCTGGGCGGTATCCACAGCGAGGATGCGGGCATGGGCGTGGGGCGCGGTGACCAGGCGCGCGTGGAGCATGCCGGGCAGGTGGAGGTCATCGGTGTAGCGCGTCTGACCGCGCACCTTCTGGGGCGAGTCCATTCGCGGGATCGACCGGCCGATCAGCATCGTGGTCGCTTCCATTCTGCCTCCCTCCTTCGTTGCAGCCTCGCGCTGCATTGTAACGTCGCGCGACGCGGCACGCATCCCGTCGCGTGCTCGCTGGAGACGATCTCCGGGCGTCCAGTGGCCGTGGCTGCCTGCTCCCGGGGAAACTCAGGCTATCTCGGATATCGATCTCCGCGCTCAAGTCGGGGAGGAGCGAGGGTGAACGACGGGGCGATGGTCACCCCTCGTTCACCCTCGCATCTGCAGGGAAGGTCAAGCCTACCGTCGATGCACGTGCCCGAGCGTTCGCCTTACGAGCGCGAGAGCGCAGGCTGGCCGGCGTCTCCCGAAGACCGTAGCGGTGCCGGGGCTCAGGCCAGCGCGGGCACGCTGGCCTGTAGCAGCCGCTCGCTGAACTGTCGCTGCTCTACCTCCAGTACCTGGTGTAGCCGCGCCTGCAGCTCGCCGAGCTGACCGGTCAGCAGCTCGTACACCTCGTATGCCCCCTTCGTCGGGCGGTCGTCCGACTCATCGATCATCGAGCTGAGAGCGACCAGCTTCTCGCGTACGCGGGCCGGGCCGGGCTGTGGCTTGTCGGAGTCGACCTGGACAAAGTCGCGCTCTAGCGCCTCAAGCTTCTCCTTGAACGCCTTCGCTGCCTCGGCGATCTCGTCGCTCTTGCCGGCCGCCCGCGCGCGCTCTTCCCACTCCTCGACCTGCTTGCGCAGCCGGCGGATCCGGTTGACTGCCTCGTGCACCTCGCTGAGGCGGTCGCGGATAGCCAGTTTGAGCTCGAACTGCGCGCGCAGGTCGTCGTCGCTGGCCGGCAGCCGCGGATCTCTCACGACCTCGAACGACTGCGTGTGCACGGTCTCGCCGACCTTGAGCTGCACCTGGTAGCGGCCGGGCAGCGCCCGCGGGCGGACGGCCACCTCGAGCATCTGCTCGAAGCGATCCCGCTTGGGCGGCCCTTCCAGTTTGGTCGCCCCCTCGTACCGCAGATCCCAGACGAAACGGTTCAGGCCGGCCTGGGCTGGCACGCGCGGCGGCTCCTCGCTCTTGCTGGAGAACGTCCGGATCACGTTTCCGCCCTCGTCAAGGATGCTCAGGGTGACCTCCTCCTCCGGCTGCTCCTTCAGATAGTAGTAGATGATGGCGCCATCGGGCGGGTTCTTCCCGGCGTCGAGGAACTCCTCGCCGTTGGTACCCATCGGCGTCTCGCGGAGCCGATAGGTGACGGTGACGGGGCCGGTCATCTTGTAGTTGGCCGTCTTCGGGTGCTTGTAGAAGCCGCGGCCATAGAAGCGCCAGCGCACGGTAGGGCGGGGCTGGTAGAGGTAGGCCGGCTCATCGAGCTGCCCTGGCTCAAACTGGCGCAGCGGCGTCAGGTCGTCCAGGATCCAGAAGCTCCGCCCGTGCGTCGCCACCACCAGGTCGCTCTCCTTGACCACC
>CALKCJ010000055.1 GCA_938082375.1 uncultured Thermomicrobiaceae bacterium | reverse complement strand
CGATCGAGTATGGGGTGGCAGGGGTGCCGGAGACGTACGTCATCGGGCCCGATGGTCGACTGCTGGGCAAGTACACCGGGCCGGTGAAGTCGGTGGAGCACCTGGAGGCGATCGTGCGGGAGCTCGGGGGTGGCTCGTGAGCGCGGGTGCCGGCCGGGAACGGGGCCGCCGCAGCTATACCCGTTTATCGTGTATCGTGCAGCGTTGACCAGAACGGGGAGGTTAGAGGACTGAGTCGGCGCGTGGAGCCCTGGGGGTTTCGCAACGTTGATCGAAGCAGGGCCAGTGATCACACGAGTATCACGGAGGTTTGGAGATGATGCTCGAGCAGATCGGACAGCTCCGGCAACTGCCGGCGCAGTATTGGCTTCTGGCCGTTCCCTCGACCATTGCGGCCGGCGTGCTCACCGGAATCCCGACCGCGATCATTCCCAACCCGCTCTTTACCCGCATGGTTCCCGCTGGCCCGTTGAACTATGCTATCTGGGCCGTGACGTCCGTTCTCCTGGGGCTGGTCGCGGCCACCTATTTCACGAAGAGTCATGTTCCCATCACCGGCGAGGGTAAGGTTGCCGGCGGAGGAATTCTCTCCATCTTGGCCGTCGGATGCCCGGTCTGCAACAAGCTTGTCGTGCTTGCCCTCGGAGCCAGTGGGGCGCTGACCTATTTTGCACCGCTTCAACCGCTGATCGGTCTGGTCTCGGTCGTCCTCCTGGTCTACGCGCTTCGGCTTCGTCTTCGGCAGATGACAGGCGTTTGTCCTGTGCGATAAGCCTACTGGATCTGTCCCTCGCCCGGCGGAGACTCCAGCCGGGAAGCGCCAGTCCGACGAGGGCCACGGCAGGCGGCCGAATGGTCCGCATGGGCTGTTTTCCATCCTCTTGTGCTCCCGTACGGACGCTCGGGGAAACCGGAGACAGTCGCACCGGCGGCGTTGTGCGTGCGCTAGCCCTGGTGGGGCACTGCCGCCGGGCGCTCCAGGAAGAGGCTGATCAGCCGGCCGAGTGCCTGAGGCCGGTCCTCGGGCAGGAAGTGGCTGGCGTGCGCGAAGAGCACCAGCCGGGCACCGGGGATCAGGCGCGCGAGGTCGCGCGCCTCGTCCGCGCGGAAAGCCGGGTCGCGTGCCCCCCAGGCGATCAGGCAGGGGACAGCAAGCCGGCTCAGCGTCTCGCGCCAGCGACGAAAATCGGCCGCTGTCATCGGCGCGCTGCGGTAGAGCCGCAGCAGCGTGGTGCGGAAGCCCCGCTCGAACGGCTCCCAATAGCCATCCAGGTCGGCCGGTGCCAGCCGGCCGGGCTCAGCCAGGAACGGCTGCATCGCCAGCCGCAGCATCCAGGGCCGGGCCAGCGCCATCGCCAGCTCGCCGAGGAGCGGGAGCCGCAGCAGCCACAGCGGCGAGGGGCCGGACCAACGCTCCGGCCGGAAGCTGGTGTTGAGGATGACCAGGTGGGTCACCTGCTCCGGCCGTCGCGCCAGCAGCTCGGCCGCGGTCAGCGCCCCGAAGTCGTGGCCGGCCAGCGCATACCGCTCCAGCCCGAGCTGTTCCAGCAGCCGGCCGAGCAGATCCGCCTGGCCAGCGACCGTGTAGTCGGCTTTAGCCGGCTTGTCGGAGCGCCCGAAGCCGAGCAGGTCGGGGGCCAGCGCGTGGAAGTCCCGCCCCACCACCGGCAGGACACGCCGCCAAAGGAAGGACGAGGTGGGGATCCCATGCAACAGAACGATCGGGTGGCCGCTGCCCTGCTCCCGGAGGAACAGGCGGTGCCCGGCGACGGAAATCCACGTACCCTCCTCGCTGGCTACAGCGCCCGCTGGGCTTGCCGGTGTCCCCCCGTGCGTCCGCACAGTCATGGCCCTGCCCCTTTCCCAGCCGGGGGAGCGATCGGGGTAACCCGGCACTATCGTAACGCTCGGCCCAGCCCCTCCACCAGCGTGAGCCAAAGCAGGGCGAACCCGGCGGCCAGCCCGGCCGCGAGCGCCAGCCAGTCTACTGGCCGCATCGCCAGATCGCGCAGCGTGGTGCGCCGAACCGGCGCGCCGACGCCGCGGGCGGCCAGCGTCCAGCCGAGCTGCTCGCTCATCCGCAGCGCGGTCACGAGCGCGGCGACGAGGATCGGGAGCATCGCTCGGAGGCGACGTAGCCCGCGCGGCGGCAGGTCGAGCCCGCGGGCCTGCAACGCCTCGGAGACAGTCTGGAAGACGTTGGCGAAGGTGGGGATGAACCGCAAGCCGATCGTCATCGCCATGCCGAGACTGAACGGCAGGCCGAGCCGCACTAGGCTGCGCACGAGCGACCGCTGGTCGGTGGTGCCTAGCCAGAGCAGCAGGGTGAACGAGAGCGCGGCGATCCGTAGCGCGGTAGCCAGACCGCGTAGGAGCGCCTCGCCGGTGACGATGAGGGGCCCCAAGGCCAGTACGATGAGCTCGCCGCGCCGGTCGAAGATCGGCCAGAGCACGACGATCAGGATCAGGAGCGGAGCCAGCGCGCGCCAGACGCCAGCGACCAGTCCGCGGGGGTAGCGGGCGAGCATGAGAAGCAGGTGAGCCAGCGCCAGGGCAGCTAGCAAGAGCGGCAGGCTGCTCCAGAGCAGGACGAGCAGCGCCGCCAGGGTCGCCAGGATAAGCTTGACCCGCGGGTCGAGCCGATGCAGCCAGGAGTTCCCCGGCGCGTAGAGGTCGTAACGGGCGCTCATGCCGGTTCTCCCTCCCGGGGCGGGATCGGAGCGCTGGTGGTCAGCCGCGCGAGAAGCGCCTCGGCGAACTCGGCGACGGTCAGCGCTGGGGGGATGCCGTAGCGCGCCAGGCTCCGAGCCAGCCGGGCGATGGTGGGAGGCATCATCCCCGCTTGCTCCAGCAGCGCCTCGTCGGTCAGGATCTCGCGCGGCGAGCCGTCGCCGAGGATCCGTCCCTCGTGCATCAGCACGACGCGCCGGGCGTGCTCGGCCACCAGCCGGAGATCGTGGGTGATCAACAGCACGCTCTGGCCTTCGACGACCAGCTCATCGAGCGCGGCCATGAGCCGACCGGTGGTGCGGCCGTCCAGACCGCCTGTTGGCTCGTCGAGGATCAGCAGGCGAGGCGACATGGCGTAGACCGCGGCGATCGCGACGAGCTGCCGCAGGCCCCGGCCCAGCAGCGTCGGGTGACGGTCACGCAGGTGGACGAGACCGAAGCGCTCGAGCGCCCCCTCTACCCGCGCGCGCAGCTCCGGGCCGTGCAGCCCGAGGTTACGCGGCCCATAGGCCAGCTCCTCCGCCACGCTGGGCAGGAAGAGCTGGTGATCGGGGTTCTGGAAGGCGTAGCCGACCGTCCGGGCGAGCTGCCCGACACGGGTGATGCGCGTGTCCTGGCCGTCGACCAACACCCGGCCGGATTCCGGCCGGAGCAGCCCGTTGCAGTGCTTGGCGAGCGTCGTCTTCCCCGAGCCGTTGGGGCCGACCAGCGCCAGGAACTCGCTGGCCTCGATCCGCAGCGAGACCCCATCGAGCGCCGGATAGACGCCGCCGTAGCGGTACCGTACATCCTGGATGTCGACCAGCGAGTTCGGCTGGTGGCTTACAGCGGTGAATGCCCCGGCACTCGCTCGGTGGAGTTGGGAGGTTCTCCCAGCGCGGTGGCCTTCTCGGCTCTCCCTCAGGGGCGGGTGGTCGTTCGGCCCCATCGGGCCGCGCTGCTCGAGGAGCCGGGCCAGCGCCGCCTCGGCCTCGTTCAGGCTAAGGAAGGAGAGTTCGGCCCCCAGCGCGCGGTTGAGCCACGCCGCCAGCTCGGCGAGCGGCGGAACCCGGACTCCCAGTGCCGCCAGCTCCTCGGTTCGGCTGAAGACGGCCCTTGGCGCTCCTTCCAACGCGATCCGCCCAGCATGGAGCACGGCGACCCGATCGGCAAAGCGGCTGAGCAGCTCGGTGTCGCTCTCCACCAGGACGATGGTGAGCCGACGGCCCAGTTGCTGGCGCAGCCGCTCGATGGCGGCGATCACGTCCTGCTTCCCCAGCGGGTCGAGCTGGGCGGTCGGCTCGTCGAGCACCAGGATCTGGGGCTGCATGGCCAGGACGGCGGCGATGGCCAGCCGCTGCTTCTGGCCGCCGGAGAGGTGGGCCGAGGGCCGGAGCCGCTCGTGCGCGAGCCCGGTCACCGCGAGCACCCAGTCTATCCGGCGGCCGATCTCGGCCGGCGGGATGCCGAGGTTCTCCGGCCCGAAGGCGACCTCGTCTTCGACGCTGAGCCCCACCAGGTTGCTCTCGGGATCCTGGAAGACGATCCCGACCCGGGTAGCGAGCTGGGGCACCGGCGTGTAGCGGGTATCCCAGCCAGCGACGACCACGCGCCCGCCGATGATCCCGCCGGTCTCCTGCGGGATCAGCCCGGCGATCGCCAGGCAGAGCGCGCTCTTGCCGCTGCCGGTGGAGCCAGTGATGCCCAGAAACTCCCCGGCGGCGACCTCGAGCGTGATCTCCTCCAGCGCCGTGACCGGAGCGGCCCCGGCGACCGGTGGCGGGTAGCGGAAGGTGAAACGCTCGAACCGGATCAGTGGCTCCTCCGGCTCGCGCGGCGCCGTCGCGTCCATCATGAGGGCACTTCTAGGACGCGCTGTCTCCTCAGGGAGAAAAGACAGCGTACCAGTGGGGAGAGATCGCCTCAGCGGATCTCCTCCTGCCAGGCCCGCCGGGCCGCCCAGGTCTCGATCGGAGGATACGCTTTGCGCACGGCCAGCACCAGCGGAATCGCGATGATCGCGCCGGTAGCGGCTTGCCCCAAATTGAACCAGACATCGGCGATCGCCGTGCCGGTACCGACCCGCAGGATGAAGAAGTCGTAGATGAAGTAGCCGCCGACCAGGATCACGCCGCCGACCAGGCCAGCCAGCGCCATCCGCCACAGACCAGCGCGCCAGCCGATCAGCCCGGCGACCAGCCCTTGCAGGCCGTGGATCACGAAGGTGCCCGGCGCGTAGTTCGCGAACCCGGAACTCAGGTCAGCCAGTGTGGGGCCGAGCGCCCCCGCGATGGCGCCCACGAGGGGCCCGAAGGTGAACGCGGCGAAGTAGATGGCGATATCCCCGAGGTGGACGTAGCCACCCGGGATCGGCACCTGGATCAGCCGGGTGGCTACGAAGACGACAGCGATCATCACCCCGGCCAGCGCGATCACGCGTGGAGACAGACCTGACCTGACTGGGGCAGCCCTGCCCTGCTGCATCGTGCACCCTCCTCGCCGGCTGCTCGACGGCGCTTCACCCTCGTGCTCGTCACTACTGCAAGCGTGTGACCTGGCCGTGGCAGCATCAACAGCCAATTGGAGCAGTCCAATTTCCGTTCCACTTCCCTGCCTCGTTCGCTTCGGTAGGAACTTTGCCCGCTCAGTCCGCTCGGCCGCGGCCGGGCTGGGTCGCCTGCACCGGCAGCCGGACTCCGCTCGTCTCGGCCAGGTAAGCCGCGAGGCCGGCAACCAGCCCGCCGAGCGCAAGTCCCCAGAAGATCGGCTCGTAGCGGCCGAGCAGGTCGTAGAGTGTGCCCGCGCCGACCGGGGCCGCGGCGCGGGCCAGCGTGGCCCACAGCGCCATCACACCGGCGATGCTGCCGTATGCGGCGGGGCCGAAAAGTTCGGCCACCCGTGCCGCCCGCAGGAGGGTGGCCATCCCGTTGCTCATGCCGAAGGTCACCACGAAGGCCAGCACGCCGGTCGCTCCGGGTACGACGAGCAGGATGCTGAGCGCCGTGCCCTGGAGTAGGAACACCAGCACCGTCATCAAGCGGGCTGGCAGGAACCGACCCAGCGGGGCGAACAGCACCCGACCCGGGAGTTGCATCCCGCCGATCAGGCCAGTGACAGTGGCAGCGAAGGCCGCACTGTAACCTTTGCCCAGAAGGTAGGGGATGAGATGGACATTGATGGCCACGGTGGTGGCTGCACTCAAGACCATGGCCGCAGTGAATGCCCAGAACGTGACGGTACGGAGCGCCGCTCGCGCAGGGATGCCCCTTTCCCGCAGTGGCACCATTTCCCCAGCTGGTCGAACCGGGTCGCCATCGGGAGCGAGGCCCAGGGCCTGGGGGCTGCGGCGGAGTACGAGGCCATGCAGCGGGATCGTGATGGTGCCGAGCAGGATGGCCAGTGCTAGGAGCGCCTCGCGCCAGCCAAAGAGCTCGACCAGCCAGTTGCAGAGCGGAGTGAAGATCACGCTGGCGAGCCCGGCGACCAGCGTCAACGCCGTGAGCGCCTGGCGGCGGCGCCGGGAAAACCACTTGGCGATCACGGCAAAGGCCGGCTCGTAGAGCACCGCGGCCATGGCGAGCCCAATGCCTACCCAGATCGCGTAGAAGGCGGTCAGGCTATCGACCCGCGACCAGGCCAGCACGAGCACGGTGGCGGCGATCGAGCCGGTGGTCATGAGCAGGCGCGGGCCGTTCCGGTCGAGCCAGCGACCGACGAGCGGCGCGGCCAAGCCGGAGAGCAGGAGGGCCAGCGAGAACGCGCCGGTCACTGAGGGGCGCGACCAGCCCAGCTCGCGCTCCATCGGGGTGAGGAAGACGGCGAAGCCGTAGTAGAGAATGCCCCAGGAGATCGTCTCGGTCGCCGCCAGGGCGGCGACGATGTACCAACCGTAGTAGAGGCCGCGCCGCCACCTGTGTCGAGGAGCTGGCGTTGCGTGCACGCGATCCCCCTTCAGCAGTGGGCCGCGCCGTTGCTCGCGCTCTGGATCGACGCGCGGCGGGGAGAGAGGATCCCACCCAGCGGGCCGAGTGTATCGGCTGGATCGATAAAGGTCAATGCGACGAACGTTTGGCGGTGATGACCCGCGCGATCTGGGCAAGGTGGCTCGCGTCGTGCGCCGCCATGTGCCGGGTGAGCGACTCGACCATGATCCTGCCGGCCGCTACGCTCCCAGCCAGCGGCATCGAGCCGCGCGAGTGTGGCTACGTATTCGGCCCCCAGCCGCTCGAACCGTGCGAGCACCGCGGCGAGCGACATCGAGCCGTACCCCCGCTCCTCGGCCAGCGCGGCGGGGTCGAAGCCGGGCAGGAACGGATGCTCCGGGAGGAGCATCCGTCGCACCCGCTCGTGCGCGCTCCCGGCATCGCCCAGATGCGCTACCACCTCGACGGTGAACCACTCGCCGGCGTTCGGGCGCTGGCGGGCCTGCTCGTCGGTTGTTCCCGCACGAGGGCGCGCAGGGTCACCAGCGTAGCAAGGTAGGTCTCGATCAGTTCCGTGCGCTCGTCCATGCCGCCTCTCCCTCTCCGTGCTCGGCATGTCCGCATCGCTGCGGTGTATACCGAACCGCAGCAAGACAAGCTGTGGCTCTCCACGCTCGGCCCGGTCGCACCGTTCCGTTTGACGGCTGCCCAGGGGGTAGCATCGGTGGCATGGCGATTCGTGTCTGGTACGCTCGCCTTGGAGCATTCACGAACTCTGCTGCCGAGCCTCTTCGGTTCCCCGGTCTCGCCATCATGCTGACCGTCCTCAGCCTCAACCTGTTCGGCGACGGCCTGCGCGACGTGCTCGACGTGCGCACAGTGAGCGAGGCGGAGTGACCCCTGCCGCGTCCCGGTGACTCCAGCAGCGGATGTGGC
>CALKCJ010000054.1 GCA_938082375.1 uncultured Thermomicrobiaceae bacterium | reverse complement strand
CCTGCACCAGGCCGCGGATCTATCCGTCGTACCGCCTTCAGGTTGCCGCCATCCTGGCACGCACGGTAGAATTCCTGTCTGGCATTGCACGAGGAGGGTGACGATGAGCACCGACCTGCGCCTGAGCGAGCACCTCCGCCTTGTGTTGCTGTCCCTGCTCCGCCAGTCGGGGCGGCCCATGACGACCGAGGAGCTGGCCAGAGCGCTGCGCCAAGCGGCGGAAGAGCGGTCGAGCTAGCGTGCCGCACGCGACAGCGGTTCCCTACTCCTCTCACGAGCCGCACGGTACACACCAGTGTAAAGGGGAAGAAGCAGCATGCAGACGGTCGAGCCCGGGTTGGAGATCGAGTTTGCAGGTAACCAAGAAGAGCGCGAGCTCGCAGCACGACTCTTCGCGGTCATGCGGTCGATCGGCCGCTTCTACGCGTTGACCGCCCCAATCCGGCTGCCGCTCCAGGCGCTTGCGGAACACTTCGCCCGGGTCGATCAGCAGCGCGGAACTGATGCCTGGGCCGATGAGATCAAGCGCACTGTCGAGGCGAACGCGGCTGTCTTCCGACTTGAAGAGCACGATGGAAGCCTCTTCGTCGTCACTACCCGCCAGGGCAAGCCACCGCGGCCGAGCGAGGAGGTCGATACCGCGCACATGCTGCCCCAGCGCTTCCAGGAACCACCTCCCGCAGCGCCGCCCGTCGTGCGGCGAGCGGCTCCGGTGCCTCCGCTGGTAGAGGCGCTCCCTGCCGAGGAGGTCATGCCGCCGCTTGTGGAAGCGGTCGAGGCCGGTGCTCCGCCGGCCGCAGTCGCCGCTGCCATTACGGAGATCGACCTGGCTGGCCTGGCTCAGCTCGACGAGCGGACGCTGTGCGAGCTCGTGGCGGGCGAGCTGGCGACGTTGCCTGGGGTGGTCGGTTTCGCCGACCTCTGGATGCTGGAAGAGACTGTCCCACGCCTGAGCCGGGGTGACGTCCGTCGGATTGCTGAATACATCCAAGAGCGGGAGCAGCCGTTGCCGGACACGGAACTGGTGGACGTCGTGCTCGGCGTACGGCGTACCGCGGCGGATTTCGAGACCCGGCGTTTTGCTCTCAACCTTCGCCTCGCGCAGGAGGACGAGTTCGAGTTCGTCGGCGTGCCAGGCAACTACCTGTGGTCGACCAAGGGACTCCCCCCAATCAGCACCACCAAGCGGCGCCCTGCCGACATTGGCCAAGACTATCGCTTCCTCGCCGAGGAGGCGCTCTCAGCGACGCCCCTCAGCGAGCAGGTCGCCGATCACGTCCTTACGTTCTATGAGCACTACCTGGGCGTGCTGCCCTATAACGCAGTATTCGCAGCCGTATTGCCTCCGCCGGTGCTCGCCGACCAGCGCGTCGCTGTGCTCACGTTCGAATCGACACAGACCTATGAGACGTTCCTGGTCGAACTGCGCTTCCCAGCCGGGAACCGAGGAGGCTATCTCGCCGGTTTCGAATCGTTCTTCAAGAACCATCTGGTTCCCGGCGCGCTCATTACCGTCGAGCGCACCGACACACCGGGCCGGTTCATTATTGATTATCTCCCGATCTCCGGGCAGGAGCGTCGGCTGCTGGCGCTGGATGAGCGGAAGCGCCGCTACGTTTTCCAGCCGACGACCTACTACTGCGCTGTTCAGGAGAACATGCTGCTGACTGAAAACCGGTTCCCGCGTTTTGCCGGCCAGGAGCCACTCGACGACCGCACGCGCCGCTACCCCGACCTCGTACTCGCCGCGACCTTCGAGCGGGTGGGCGAGCAGATCGGCACGCTGGAGGCGCCGCGGTACATGGCACTCCTCGACGATTTGGTAGCTGCTGCGAACGTCGAGCGGCCGATGACACCGGAGCTGATCCGTCAGATCGCCGAATCGCCGGACTACCCACAGTTCAGCGTCGATCCTGATGCCGAGGACGTCCTGTACTATGCCCCCATCATCTGACCACCGGATCTTCTCCCAGTGGCATCGGCCCGCCACATCCGGGGAGCAGCAAGAGCTCGCTGAGCTCTTCAGACGTCTGACCGCTGCGCACCGCCCCGCCGCGACCGATGTCGCGCAGCTTTCCGACCTGAGTCGACGCCTGCTGCCCGCGTTCCTGGATCTGTGGTCGGCGGTACCGGTCGCCCGACGGCGCACCCTCATTGTCCTAATGGGGGAGCTCGCGGAGAGCAACATCGAGCTGAATTTCCGGCGCATTTTTGAGCTCGTGCTCCAGGATCCCGACCCAGAAGTGCGGGCGCAGGCGGTCGCTGGCCTCTGGGAGGAGGACGATCCATGCCTCCTCGACCGGCTCTTAGAACTCCTGCCTCGTGAGACCGTCGCTCCGGTGCGGGAGGCAATTGCAGTAGCGCTGAGCCGCTTCAGCTACCTCGCGGCGGTGGAGCGCCTTGACGCAACTCGTGCCCAGCGGCTGCGGAACACGCTCGTCGGGCTCGCGCGCGAGGATCCCGCGCTGGGCGTGCGTCGCCGGGCCGTCGAGGCGCTGGGCTACTTCGGGGACGACCCGGTTGCGATCCAGCTCATCGCGGAAGCGTACGATGCCGAGCAGCACGAGCTGCGGGTGAGCGCTGTCCATGCCATGGGGCGCACGCTCGACCGACGCTGGCTTGCGCACCTCCTGACAGAACTCGAGAACGACGAGCCGGAACTGCGCTACGAAGCGGCGCGCGCGTGCGGTGAGCTGGGCGCGCTGGAGGCGGTCGACCAGTTGATCGGCCTGGTCGACGATCCAGACCGGGAGGTGCAGGCCGCCGCCATCGGGGCGCTCGGCCAGATCGGCGGGACGATCGCGGTGAGCGCGCTGCGCCGACTGGCCCGTTCCACGGACCCGGTCGTGCGCGAAGCCGCGGCCGAGGCTTTAACACAGGCGCTCTACGAAGCCGACCCGCTGCGCCCGAACCCGTGGCCGTGACGCCGGTGGTGCCCGCTCCCCACCTCGAGCCGACCGCCCGCCGCATCGAGGACCCGCGCACGTGGGACAGCTTGGTCGAGCACCTTAACGGCAAGCTTCTCCAGAGCTGGCGCTGGGGAGAGCTGAAGCGCCGCCACGGCTGGAAACCCGTCAGGATCGCCTGGTTCCACCCCGATGGCGACGCCGTCGCCGCGGCCCAGGTACTCTTCCGGCGGGCAGGCCCGATCAGCATCGGCTACGTCCCTCGCGGCCCACTCGTCGCCCAGCGGGCGGTCACTCCCGCGACTTCCCGCGCCTACCAGCGCACGATCGACCGACTGGCTCTTCGAGAGAGGGCTATCTGCGTGCTCGCCGAGCCAGAGGAAGTCTCCGGCTGTGCCATCTTGAGTCGCGCCTTCGGCTGGCGAGCCAGCCCGACCGTCATTCAGCCGCAGCGGACAATCCGCCTCGCTGTCGATAGGGACGACGAGGCGCTCCTCGCGAGCATGAAGCCCAAGACCCGGTACAACATCAGGCTGGCACAGCGCCGTGGTGTCGAGGTACGTATCGGCACCCCGGCTGACCTGGGGGTGTTCTATGACCTGCTTCGGGAGACCAGCCGCCGCGACGGTTTCGGTATCCATCGCCTGGGCTACTTCCGTGACCTGATCGACGTCTTCGGCGAGGACGCCGCGCTGCTCATCGCCGAGAAAGACGGAGCGCCTGCCGCTGCCGCGCTGGTCGTCCGTTTCGGCACCGAGACCGTCTACCTGTACGGCGCCTCAGCAGAACGCCACCAGCGGCACATGGCATCCTATCTGGTGCAGTTCGCGGCCATGCGCTGGGCCAGGGCGCGTGGATGCCGTCACTACGACCTCTGGGGGATCCCATCGACCGATGAGCCGCCCGACGATGTCCCTGAGAACCAGCTCAACGTCCGCCAGGGTCTCTGGGGCGTCTACCGCTTCAAAGCGGGGTTCGGCGGTGACGTCTTCTCCTACCCCGGGGTATTCGAGCGGGTCTATTGCCGCCCGCTGCTCTGGGCCTGGCGACGGCTACGACCGATGGAAGGATGACCCATGCTCCCCTTGAGAGCCCTGATCGATCGACTCCCGCTGCTCCGGGCTACCGGCAATCTCGACACCGTGATCACCGACATCTGCTACGACTCACGGCAGGCGAGGCCGGGGGCGCTCTTCGTCGCCATGCGCGGCACCTATACCGATGGGCACCGCTACCTCGACGACGCTCGCCAGCGCGGCGCGGTCGCCGCTCTGGTCGAAGCGTGGAGCGATACGCTCAACGGCTTCGAAGCAGCAGTCCAGGTCGAGGACAGCCGGGCGGCGCTGGCCCGAGTCGCTGCCACCTTTTTCGCCCATCCCTCCTCCCGCCTCGGTGTCATCGGCGTCACCGGAACTGACGGCAAGACGACCACCACCTTCCTCATCGAGGCTATGCTCAGAATCGCAGGGTACCGTACCGGCCTCATCGGCACCGTCGCTCTCCGGATCGGAGAGCAGGTCGTTGAGCACGACACCCGCCAGACCACCCCTGAATCGCTCGACCTCCAACGGATGCTCGCGAAGATGCGGCATGCCGGCACGCAGTGGGCCGTCATCGAAGCCACGTCCCACGGGCTCGCGATGCACCGGCTCGACTGCTGCGCGTTCGACATCGCCGTGGTCACCAACATCACCCACGAGCACCTCGACTTCCACGGGACGGTCGGGGCCTACCGGAGAGCGAAGGCGCGTCTCCTCGAATTCGTCGACGGGCGCGATCCTACTCGCCCCTACCCACACGGCGTCGCCCTGAACGCCGACGACGAGGGCGCGCGCTCGGTCGCTGCCTTCGCTGGCGAAGCTCCGCTAGTCTGGTTCGGGTGCCACTCGAGCCAGGCCGACGTGCGGGCGCTCGACATCCGGACAGGGGCGTGCGGAAGCGAGTTCGAGCTGGTCACACCGGACGGGTCGATGCCCGTCAGCCTGAAGCTGCTCGGGCGCTTCAACGTCGAGAACGCGCTCGCGGCCGCTGCTGCCGGTCACCTGATCGGCCTGTCGCCGGAGCAGATCGCACGCGGGCTGGAGAGCCTCGACCACGTGCCCGGCCGCTTGCACCGCATCGATGCCGGCCAGCCCTTCACGGTCATCGTCGACTATGCGCATACTCCGGAGGCCCTGCGGCGGATTCTCGAACTCGTCCGTGGGCTGGTTCCGGGCCGGTTGATCACGGTGTTCGGTAGCGCGGGTGAGCGTGACCGTGCCAAGCGCCCGCTCCAGGGCGCCATCGCGGCCCGGCTGGCCGATCTTGCGGTCTTCACTTCGGAGGATCCCCGGTATGAGGATCCTCACCAGATCATCGCCGAGATCGCCGAGGGTGCGCGCAGTGCGGGCGCAGTGGAAGGTCGCGACTACCTACGAATCGAGGACAGGTCACTGGCTGTCCGGGAGGCGATACGGCGAGCCAGACCGGGCGACGCGGTCCTCCTGTTGGGCAAAGGGCACGAGCAATGTATTATCTACGGCTCAGAGCGTCGTCCCTGGGACGAGTCGGCCGAGGCGTTCGCTGCGCTGGCCGAACTGGGTTACCGAAATGAGGGTGAATGAACCACGTGAGCCATAGGAGGCGGCCAGCGCTCACTGGACGGCTGCTCCTCTGCGCTCTGGCTGCCCTCACGATGCTCATCGCAGCCTGTGGCGAGCCAGACCCGATCGCGAACCCTGAATGGGTCGCTGGGGCCGCTCCCAAGGGGCGCATCCTGTTCGTCCAGCACGGCGACATTTACCTCTGGCAGGACGGCAAGATCCGGCGCCTGCTCCAGCTCGGCGACGCCGCCTCACCGAGCTGGTCGCCCGACGGCAGCCGGTTCGCCTTCGTCCGCTTCGGCGACGCCTTCTCCGACCTCTATATAGCCGGAACGGACGGCCAAGGCATGCGGCAGCTCACCAAAAACCAACCCGCGCTGCAGCCCGGGAGCGAAGCCTACGTCCGCAACAGCGTCTGGGCGCTCGACCCGGCCTGGATGCCCGACGGCAAACAGCTCGTCTACGTGAGCGACCTGAACTCGGCGAAGAACTACCTCTGGCTCATCCCGAGTGGCGGCGGGGCCCCGCGGCTCGTCCAAGCTTCCAGCGCGCTCGGTGACAACGTCGAGTCACCCACGGTCGCGCCGGATGGCACGCGGATCGCCTTCGCGCACCGGACGACGAGCGACGATGGCCTTCGCCGGCGGACCGACCTCTGGGTGTTGAACCTGTCGACTGGCGAGCTGGTGCCCCTTGTAGAAGGTGGTGACGGGAGTTATGCGCCGGCCTGGTCACCGGACGGCAAGTGGATTGCCTACGTGGGCCGGCACGGTGAGGCCAACGACCTCTTCGTCGTTCCAGCCGCGGGAGGCGATCCGGTGCAGCTCACGACCAGCGGGGCGGTCGGCTCACCGACGTGGTCGCCAGACGGCACCATGATCGCCTTCCTCCAACTCGAGGGGGGCAGCTTCGAGGTGCAGTACGTCGATTTCACCGTCGGGGCCGATGGCCGGCCGGGCGCAGGCCAGCCGAAGCGGCTCTTCCGCGCTGAGGCAATCGATGTCCCGTCCGGTCTCTCCTGGGCGCCCTAGGCCGCGCTGGTATTGCCCGCTGTGATACACGGTCCTGCCGGGCATGCGAGAAAAGCGACCTGCCCCCTTTTGGGGCAATCTGCACACAGGGTCGGCCTTCAGTCCGGATCCGCTTGACAGCCCGACCGCCGATGAGTACACTTTTCAGTGCGGCGGAGAGAACCGCTGGCAGGCGGAAGTAGCTCAGATTGGTAGAGCATCTCCTTGCCAAGGAGAAGGTCGCGGGTTCGAGTCCCGTCTTCCGCTCCACAGGAACGCAGCGACGAGCGGCTTCTGACGAGGCCGCTCGTTCTCGCTCTCAGGCGCCGGGGTACAATAGCACGGAGACGGTACGCAGGGAGGCCGGCACCCGACCCGACTGGCTCACTGATCGCAGGCCAGACACTTTAGGGGGTTAGCCAGGGGTCTGGTGGGAGAGCCAGCCAGGCGGAAATGGCGGAACGGCAGACGCGGCGGTCTTAAAAACCGCTGGGGGTACCCCCGTGTGGGTTCGAGTCCCACTTTCCGCACCAGCGTTTCCCAGGGCCACCGACCCACCAGCACTGGGGTCAGCCTGGGGTCACACCCAAAACCAAACACCCCCGCCAGCGACTGGCCAGCGGGGGTGCTCCATCGGCTACACTTCTGCTGCCGGGTGAGCTCCCCCTCACCTGGCCAGTCCCGGCACTGCTCCACCAGTGGCCGGGACGCTTTTCCTTCGTAACGTGCTGCCTGCAGCATAGTGGCTCTCTGGGGGATTGTCAATAGGCTGCATCCACCGGCCACAGTGGCAGCGCACCGCCAGTGGCTGGATGGAGAAGACGACCTGGACGCCGCAGTGAGCGCACTGGTAGACCACGGAGGGAAGCGGGCTCACCCTCGACCATCCACATGCTCAGGCCACTGGAGCCGGATGACCTGGCTGTGCGGCAGTCGGCCGCACTGGGGACAGGGCTGGTCGTCTCCGCCAGCGTAGACGTGCCCACAGGACGGACAGCGAGTATCCACCGTGTCGAACTGGACGACCATGACTGGCCGCTGCCGGCCACAGGTAGGACAGCGTTCCGGCACGGAGGCCTCTGCATCGTTGAAGACCACCACGAGGACATCCCCGTGACCACAGGTAGGACAGGGCCGCTCACCCCAGTGCTGCTCAAGCTTGGCCAGCCGTCGCTCAAGGCTCATCACCCTCGCTCCTTCACGACCTCTTCGAGTCGACGCACTCGTTCCTCCAGCTCGACCAACTCGGCCACCTGCAGCAGGCGGTTCAGGGCCACATCGGCCGCCCGTACCCGGACACCCCAGGTGTCAGCGTCGGCCATCGCCTCGGCCAACACCTCGGCCGCCTGGCCGCCGAGCTGGCGGAGCCGGCGACCGAGCGCATCGAGCATCTGCTGGGACAGCTCCCGCACCAGCGCCTGCATGGCCGGCTGCTTGAGCCAGCGCTTGGCCGTGGCCTCACTCACCCCAGTCCGCTGGCAGGCGTCCCGGAGCGACTTGGCCGCCACCAGCTCGGCCGCAAAGCGCTGCTGGCGTGGGGTCAGCTCATTCCGGGTCATCCTCGTTCACTTCCACCGAACCACTCCACAAAGGCCTCCAGCCGCATGACCACCAGCACCTCAGCATACCGCTGGCCGTGCTGGTGGAGGATGGCCAGGGGGAGTTGGCCAGGCGTGGCCGCCAGCTCCGCCTGCCGCACAGCCGCTAGCAGCCACTGGGGAAGCCGCTGGCGATGCTTGACCTCGACCGAGAGCCAGGGGTGAGCGATGTCCGGCTGGCCGGCCCGGCCACTCACCGGGACCCGCTGGCCACCAAGCTGTCTGGCCACCGCCCGCTCAACGTGCTTCCAGGTTGGCATTGGCCACCTCCCGGCATGCCTGCCACTGCCGCCAGGTTGCCTGGTACTGGTCCTGGAGCGCCTGCCCCACCGGGCAGCGGATACCCTGCCGGGGGTGGCAGGCTGGACACGTATCGACATGCCGTGACCAAGCCTCACTCAGCCGGTCGAGCTCTGCCACCAAGGCCTCGGCCGACCTCTCCAGCTTCTGCTGCCCAGTCGAGGCCTCCAACCACTTGGCCAGTTTTTCCGGGTAGGCTCGACCAAGCTGGTCATACTTGGCCTTCAGGCACAGCGGGCAGCGGTAGCGGAACCCCTCAGCCTTGATCGGTTGACCACAATCAAGACAGGTCTCCCGCCCAACGGCCTCAACTTGACCAGGTGTTATGTTATCCACAGCCGAGGCCAGTGGAACTTGACCAGGTGTTATCTTATCCACAGGCTCAGACTCCTTCCGTTGAGCACGCATCCGGCAGGCGTCGGAGCAGAACCTAGCCGGCTTTCCACGGCCACCCCAGGTGAACGGCCGTCCACACTCCTCACAGACGGCGGTTTTGGCTTCGGCATCGGAAATGTTCGGTTTTTCCCTGGCGTGTTCGGTTTTCTCCGATGGGTTGTGTCCGCCATTTTTGGCTTGTACATCGGAAATGTTCGGTTTTTCGTGCCCGTCATCACTGTCACTGTCCTTATACTCAGTGACCAGTGATGGCCTGACCGCTCGCCAACGGCCATCCCCCAGTGGCTCGGCCCG
>CALKCJ010000053.1 GCA_938082375.1 uncultured Thermomicrobiaceae bacterium | reverse complement strand
TCACGACAAACCCCGCCGTGTCAGGCCAGACGGCGAGCATAGGCGGCGCTTTCCCATTCTTCGAACAGGCACAGCACCTTCTCGTCACAAAGCAGCAGGATCTGGATAAGGATGACGCCGCAGACTCGCTGGGCCAGGTCAGTCCAAAATAGGCGTTAACCAGCAGTCGCGGGGTGATAGCCCTCCTCGCCGGACGCAGCCGCGGCTTGCCCGCCGTCATCGAGCCCCTCCAGTACCGGCAGCCAAGCCAGTTCCGGCTTGATTCGGCTCAGTGGCTCATCCAGGCTCAGCTTGCCTTGCTCCACCAATTGCATCGCTGCGGCCGACGTGATCGCTTTTGTCATCGACGCGATCCAGAATACGGTATCCACGGTCATGGCACGTTCGCTGCCGACCTCGCGCTTCCCGAACGCTCCCTGGTAGATAACCCTGTGATCGTCAGCCGCCAGGGGGTATAACACCGGGCACCTCTCCAGCCGCAACTGCAGCCTGAAGGGTCGCGTCCGTTCCAGGATGCGCAGCGGACGTTGCCATCGCTTCCTCCTTCTCTGCGCATACCAGGCCCAGGGCGCTGAGAGCAGTGGAATTGCATCCTGCTTGCGTCGGTGTTCCATGTCCATTCGCCTCGCTGAACGTGAAGAGACGGCCCGCGGAAGCGCGCCTCATAACCGGGCAGAACAACTGGCGACGACGGCATGGGCTCTCCGCGGAGGGAACGACTCAGGGAGGTATCGCTGTGCCTCGCTTGTGCTATGATGGACATAACCTTACACAAGCTCTCCACGGGCCAGGCCGTTGGCTGGCTGGTGATGCTCTGCCCCCGAAGGAGGCTGCGATGGTGAGACCGGAACTCCGCCCAAACCTTCGGGTGGGACTCTTCCCGGATCGAACTCGCCGACGGCGACGTGCCGCGATGCCTGCCCCTATCTTTCGACAGCCGATACCGGCCGCGCGAGAAGCCGATCACCGGATAGCCGAGTCGCCGGCTCTCGACCAGACGACGGAGCCGGTCGTCCGGCTCAGTGTCTCGGAATTGTCAGGCCCGTGCTAGAACCACCGGCCGGCCATCGCGTGAATGGTGGGCTGCGACCGGCCGGGTCGAGCGGCTTGCCGACAGGGGTGGTGCGCCGCCTCGCATCGCCGTCAGCCGCGCTCAAGGAACTCGAGCGCGGGCGCTACCTGCTCGATCCCGGTCGGCGTATTGGGCTCGATCCGGAGCTGCAGGTGTGAGATGCCAGCCCGCGCATAAGCACGGAACTCCACGGCCAGCTCCTCCGGCGACCCGGAGAGCGGCGTGGCCGCGACCCCGTAGATCGGTCCGTAGCCAGGCAATCCCACCAGCACCGAGGCGGTACGCTCCAGCGTCGCTGGATCCCGCCCCACCGCGACGCAGGCGGCATCGACGGTGGCCAGGAGCGGTGCGACGCCGCTCGCCCGGTTCCCCGTGTGGGAATAGTAGGTATTCCAGAGGTCGGCGTAGCGGGCAGTCAGCTCGAGCATGCGCCGGCCGTAACCGCCGACCAGGATCGGCGGGCCGCTCGCTCTCGGCCCGCGCGGCCGCAGCTCGCAGTCGCGTGCCTGGTAATACTGCCCTTGGAAGTCGATGCGACCGCGGCGAAGCAGGGCATGGATAATTTGGATCGCCTCGGCGAAGCGGCTGACACGCTCTTCCCAGGGAAAGCCGAAGGCGCGGAACTCGTCCTCGGTATTGCCAGCACCCAGCCCCAGGATCAGGCGTCCGCTACTGATCTCGTCGACTGTCTCGGCCATCTTCGCCAGCAATGCCGGGTTGCGCCAGTTGGCGCAGACGACCAGCGTGCCGATCTGGATCCGCCGGGTGCTGGCAGCCAGCGCCGAGACGAGTGACCAGCATTCCCAGATCCCCTCCGGCGGCTGGCCCGCAGCCCGCACCAGCAGGTGATCGACGACCCAGAGGGAATCGAACCCGGCGTCCTCGGCCACCTGCGCCATCGCCAGAAGGTCGCTCCAGCGGGGTGTGCGGCCTGCGAACCGGTATTCGCCGACCGGCAGGAGAATCCCGACCTTCAACGGCCGCCGCTGTGCCTTCTCCATCGGGGACTCCTCACACTCGCGCCTCGGTACTGCCCTGGTGCCGCACAGCATCCTTACTGTCGACGGCGATGCCGGTTCAGACCCCGCTTATGAAGGCGATCGAGAAGCCATCACCAGCGAGGGAACCGCTCGCCCGCGTGCCGGCGTGTCACCGCTGCCCCTGCTCAGACATGTTGGAGAGCATGCCGGCATGCCCTCCCCTCGCTGCCCTCTACCCCCTAGTCGCCCACATCAGCGGCCGCGGCTCGACTCCCAGCCGGCGCGCCAGCCAGGCATCCAGCCAGTCCCGGTCGACCCCGCCCTCGTGCGTGAGGCGGTACTCCTCGACCGTCCCGCCGAGAGCCGCCCGTAGCGGCGCCAGCCACTCCGGGCCGCCGAGCGCGCCTGGATCGCCGACGCAGAGCAGCGTGGTCGCGCGGATATCTGGCACGTGGTGCAGCGGGTCGAAGTAGGCCAGCGTGCAGGCCACCGCCTCGCGCCGCTCGGGGTAGGCGCGGAGATAGTCGTTGACCTCCTCCACCGGGTACTCGTCACTCCGCTCGGCCGCTCCCAGCAGCCGGTAGAGCAGCAGGTTGCTCGCCTGCAGCGCTGCCACCGCCGGCCGGCGCGCGGCGACGAGCAGCGCCAGGTCGTCGCCCACCACGCCGATGCGTTCCCGGTCGACCTCTGGCCGCGAGAGCAGGAACTCGAGCCCGCGGACGCAGTCGGCTACGATGCCGCGGTAGACGTAGCGGCCGGGATCAGCGATGTCGTGCGTCAGCAGGCCGGGGTAGGCGGCTGCAAAGGGCTGATCGGCCAGCCGCTGACCCCGGTGCATGATCTGGAGCACCGCGTAGCGCTCGCGGTCGTAATACGACGGGATGTGGTTGACGCTGCCGTAGCGCGGCGTGTAGAGCAGGCCGGGGAAGGGCCCCTCGCCGCGCGGGACACAGTAGTAGCCGAAGATGCGGTACGGCCCGATGCTGGTCAGCTTCAACGCGTAGACGGTGCCGAAGTCGGTGGAATGACGGGGCAGCTCCTCGAGCTCCGGCGCAGCCGGATAGCGGGCCAGCTCATCGTCCACCGCCTTCCAGTAGGCCCCGAAGTCGGCCGGCCGAACGCTTGCGACCATCTCCGCTGTGCTCCCTTCCCTGGATCGCGGCTCAGCTTCGCCCTGTTCTCCATTCCCGCAAACCAGCAGCGGCTCGATCGAGTGCTGACGGCTGTGAACGCGATCACCGCGGCACGCCGGCCGGCTTCAGGTGTTCGGCCAGAAATGCCTTCACCTTGGGCATGGCCCAGTAGCTGCCAGCGTCGTGGGCGCAGCGCGGGTAGGCGAGCAGCTCCTTTGGGCAGGCCAGCGCGTGGTACAGCGCGTAGCCGGTCTCCGGCGGGCAGACATCGTCGGCCAAGCCGATGTAGATCAGCATCGGGCAACGGATCATCGGCGCGAAGTTGATCACGTCGAAGTACATCAGCGTCTCGCGCACCAGCGGCTCACGCTCCGGGTGGCGGCGGAGATACTCCACGATCTCCTCGTAGGGATAGGAATGGGTCAGCGCGATCGCGTCCAGGAAGCCACAGAGGAAGGGCGCGCCGGCCGCTCCACAGGTGATGACGTCGGCCCGCAGCGCCGCGGTGACGACTGTGAGCGCGCCACCCTGGCTGGAGCCGTGGACACCGATACGGCCGTGATCGACCTCTGGCCGGGTGAGTAAGAAATCGACCGCCCGACAGGCATCGACGTAGAAGCCGCGGTAGGCATACGTGTGGCGGTCGACGATATTGTGCACCAGCAGGCCAGGATAGCCGGGGTTGAAGTGTCGATTGGAGCGCAGCTTGCCGCGCGGGGCCACGCCGACGGCGGCGTAGCCGAGCTTCGCCCAGCTCTTCGGCAGGGTCGGCTCGGAGATGTAGCCCGGCACGATCAGCAGGCCTGGATAGGGAGGCGGCAGGTAGCTCTCCTTGGGCACGCAGTACCAGCCGGCGATGCGGAGCCCATCCAGGCTATCGTAACCGATCTCGTAGACGTCTACCTGGTCCGTGGAGCGCATGGGGACGTGTTCGAGAGACGGACGAAGCGGGATCTCCGCCGCCGCGGCCATGATCTCGGCCCAGAACTGGTCGAAGTCCGGAGGCCGGATGGTCTTCGTCCGGTACTGGTCAGCCGGTTGACGCACCTGCTGCATGCTTTCCCCTCCACCTTCGCTTGGTACAACCCGGTTCAGCCCTACTCCTCCTTGAGGTAGGTGGTGTGCGCGCCGTCGACTACCAGCACCTGGCCAGTGGTGAACTCGGTCTCCGGCAGGCAGAAGAAGAGCACAGCTGCAGCGATATCCTCGGCCCGGCCAACCCGGCCGAAGGGGATGTTGTTGCGCGCGTACCGCTCCCAGGCCTGCCGATCCTCCTCCACGCCAGGCCGCTCCATGATCGCGCCCGGCGCCACGCAGTTGACACTGATGCCGTAGGGGGCAAGTTCGAAGGCCATGTTCCGGGTCATCATCTCGACGGCCGCCTTGGCGGCGTCGTAGACGGCCGCGTCCTTGTGGACGAGGTGCGCGCCGACCGTACTGATATTGACGATCCGCCCGCGGATGCCTCGCTCGATCATGTGGCGGGCGGCATGCTGGGCCAGGATGAAGGGGGAGCGAAAGTTGACGTTGACCTGGTACTCCCAGTCCGCGTCGGTCACGTCCCAGAAGTTCCCGCGGATGCTCATACCAGCGTTGTTGACCAGGATATCGAGCTGGCCGACCAGCGCCAGCGTCTCCTCGGCCAAGCGGTGCGCCTCGGACACGAGCGAAAGGTCGGCCGGCACGCCGAACGCCTCGACCCCGAGCTGCCGGATCGCTGCGACGACGCGCTGGACATCGTCAGCCTGCCGACCCGACACGACAATCGCGGCGCCCTCGCGGGCCAGCCACTCGGCGATGGTTCGGCCGAGTCCCCGCGTGCTACCGGTGACCAGCGCCGTCTTGCCAGCGAGCCTGCGGATCGCGCTTCGCTCCTGCATGCTCTCCCACCTCCGCATGCTCCGATACGGCCGCCCAAGACCGCGTGACTTCCCCCTCTTCGTCTCTCCAACGCGGCGTTGAAACGCTCGGACGCGGCGAGCCCGTCCTCCTCGCGCTCCAGGGTTCGCGCCCCGATACTACCATGCTGGCGGCGCATCTGAGCCACGAGTCACTCGTACGACCTCACCAGCCGCTCACTTCAACCGCAGCGCCTCCCCGAGCGACGTGGCGCCCGACCCTGCCCCCAGCAAGGGGCACCGGTGGCTACCCTACTGCCGAGAGTCGCGTCGTCGAAAAGCAGGACTTCTGGGTACTTGACAACCACCCCTGGTGTACGTACAATAAGGCCACGGTGTACGTACAAGCGAACGGAGGCACGATGTCACGCACAGCGCAACGCCCCGATCGGATCGCCCGGCGCCAGGCTACCCGCTGCCAGCGTGTCGACCTCCGCCTGACAAGACTCGGGCTCTTCCGACAGACGACGGTTCCGCTGCGCGCGCCGTGGTCTGGGTCGGAGTGCAGCGATCAGCACGTGGCTGCTGTGTCGCGCCTCCTCCACCGCCAGCTGGCGACCATTGCTCACCAGGGGCGCTGGCTGAACTGACTTCCTTTTGAACTCTTCTCCCTCCCTCCCTGTACCCGGGGCCGTCACCGACGGCCCCATTCTGTGCCTGAACTGTGCTACGATGCCCGCGGCGAGCCAACACGATCCAAGGAGCCCTGCCATGGTCTGGTTTGTTAGCCACCCACAGGATGAGTACTTCGTTGACAACCCGGAGTTCCGCGCCTTCGTGGCCGAGGCGCGCAAGGTGATCGCTCAGGAGAGCGAGCTGACCCGGCGCATCGAGCGACTGAAGCCGGTCTTCTCACGCCTGCTTCGGAGCGAGGGCTGGCTGCCGGTTGCGTACCTGCAGCCGGACACGACCAGCGGCATGGGCAGCGGTATCGGGCAGTATCTGCTCTTCCGGGCCGGCGACCGCTCGCTCGGCCTGTTCTCGCTGGTGGTGCCGCCGGGCGCCAGCACCCCGGTGCACGACCACCTGGCCTGGGGCCTCGTCGGCCTCTACCGGGGAGAGCAGCGGGAAGAGGTGTACGAGCTGGTCGAGGGTGATCCCGACGCTGGCGTGGTCAGGCTGCGCTTGGCTACGGTGCGCGCGATCCAGCCAGGCGATTTCTACCCGCTTCTGCCGCCGCAGGACGACATCCACCGCGTCACGACGGTATCGGCCGGGCCGTCGGTCTCGATCCACTTGTTGGGTAGCGACATCGGCTGCACGGTGCGGCATCGCTTCGAGCCGGAGCACGGAGTCAGCAAGCCGTTTCGCTCCGGCTACAGCAACGCGCCCTGCCCGCCGGAGGAAAGCTGAGCGGCCGGGTACGCCTGGGGCCGCGCCCCAGCGAGGTGGTAGGAAACGAGCGAGGGCCGCGGGGAATTTACCCCGCGGCCCTCGCCGTCCTGAGAAAGAATGATGGGGACAGTACTGTCAGTCCCCATCATGCTGCCGGGTCAACCGCACAGAGGTCAGCCCAGTCCGACCGTGGCCGATCCGACCGAACCGGGTGTGGGTCATGAGAGGGGCGATCCCAAGAGGATCACCGAGAGGTCGTCCAGAGGTGATGCCCGGCCTGACCCGACGGCGGGGTCAGGTGGCAGTCCTCGGCCGGAAGCGGTTGACCCACGAGGCACGGGCGAGCCGTGCCCGGCTATTGAGTTTTGCTCGACCAGTTCGACCGGTCGCTACCCTATGCGCTCCAGCTCCTCGGCGATCTGCCGCAGGCGCTGGGCGTTCACGGAATAGTACTTCATCCCGTTGGCCGGCCGCACGTTCACGATGCCCGCCGCTTCCAGCATCGCCAGATGCCGAGACACAGCGGACTGGCTGATCCCAAGCTGGCCAACGATTTCCTGCGCGTACCGCTCGCCCCCGCGGAGCAGCTCGATGATCCGCAGCCGGGTACCGTCGGCCAGGGCACGCAGCCCTGGCAAGAGGTCGGGTGAGATGACGGAGCCCTCCTCCGGCTGCGTCACCGCGCTCGTCCGCTGGCAATTGAAGAAGAGGATCAGCTCCGGCGGGTAGAGGATAAACTGAACGAAGTTGCCCAAGTGATAGGACGGGCAGAACGTGACTCGCTCGACCCGAGGCAGCGCGAGCTGCACTTCTTCCGGCAGCCGGTGGCCGCTCAGTTCCTCAAAGGCCACGGCGACCCCCGGGTAGGTGGTCGCCCGCGCTTGGCGGATCGCCCGGCGCATCTCCGGCAACACCCGCCGGTATTCCTGCTCGTAGCACTCGTCCCAGAAGCGCTCCAGCAGGGAGATGGTGCGCGCCTTGAGTTGTTCAGGTGCCAGCACCAGGCTCACGACCTCGTCCAGATCGGCCCGCGTGATGCCCGGCTCAAAGAACGCCCGCCACGCCGACGGGTCGTCCGTCTCTGGCGGCGTCTCGGTGACGCCGCGATCCTGGTAGACCCGGAGCATCGCTTGGGTCGCCATGCTCCGGTAGGCCCAGGGCGGCAACCGGCGCAGGTGCCCGATATAGGTCTCGAAGTCGGCCTCGAGGCGCTCCGGGCACAGGGGATCGAAAGACATCAAGACTTCTTCGATGTAGTACAGCAGCCGTCCCGAGAACCCGAGCAGGGTATCGAGGTCGTGCTGCCCGTCCTCCCCAAGTGCTTCTCGCGCCTCCACCAGCCAGCGATCAAACCGGCGCGGGTCGGCCGCTCGATAGACGAGTGAAATCACCGAGGTCAGATCGAGCGCAACCGAAACGGCGAATTCCAGCTTGAGCGCCGGCCGGCCGACCAATAGCTCACCCATCTGCGCGCCGGCCTGGGTCCCTCTCGCTTATGACGATATTACGATAGCATGGCCTCCGCTGCCTGTCAAGGCCCCACGATCAGATTTGACGCGAGCACCCGCCAGCGCGTACACTTGGATTGATGCCGCGCGGCGGCCTTTCTCGTTTCTGCCGCTGGCCCCCATCGTCTAGAGGCCGAGGACACCACCCTTTCAAGGTGGAGATCGCGGGTTCGAATCCCGCTGGGGGCACTCCCTCGCTCTCCACAACCGCAGCTGGACCGAGAAACGATGGCCAACCGTCGCCGCGTCCCCCGGTGACCAGTCCGTGATATCCGGTGCCTCACAAGCCGGCGGGTGAGGCAGGGCCGCTCGCTGCTCACCACCGCCAGGCTGCCCGGTGGATCAGCCTGACTCTATTCCCAATGCGCGGGTACAGCGACTGGCCCGCTGGCCTGTACCTACCCGCTTCACGCTTGCGGCTCTCACCAGCGCCTCACTGCCCGTACCAGTCGGCGAGCCAGGCCCGCATCTGCTCGATCTCAGCCCGCTGGGTTGTGATGATCTCGCTGGCTAGCTCCTGCAGTTCAGGGCGCTGGGTGCTCGCGCGGATCTGCTCGGCCATGCGGACGGCGCCCTCGTGGTGCCGGATCATCGCCTCGAGGAAGGCCCGGTCGAACGGCTCGGCGCGCCGCAGCTCCTCCAGGTCCACATCCATCCCCATCTCCTGATCGGACATGCCGTGGCCGGCATGCCCACCGGGAGTCGCCTCCGCGCCGAACCACTCCCGCTGCCAGGCACGCATCTGCTCGATTTCGGCCTGCTGGGCCGCGATGATGTCGTGGGAGAGCTGGCGCACCTCGGGGTGCTCAGCCCGCTCGAGAGCGATCGTCGCCATGTCGATCGCGCCCTGGTGGTGCTCGATCATCGCAGCCAGGAACTGCTCATCGCTTAGCGCCACACCGGCCGGGGTCTGCTCGCCGGGTGAGGGCGCCGCGGTCGGCGTCGGGCTCGCACCCGCTCCACCGCAGGCAACCAGGAGTACAGCCAGCGCGCCCAGCGCTGGCACCAGCCACGCTCGCTTCATCGCTCGTTTCCTTCTTCGAACCTGCTATTCGACAAAATCACCCGCGATCTGGCTCGGAGGAGGCTCATAGCAGGAAGCGCTGGAGCACGACTCGCGGTGATGGCTGGGGGACACCGATCCAGTGCGAGTACCGGATCGCCGGCTCGGCGGCGAGAGCCGGGTCGCCGAGCGCGACCGGTGCCGTGAAGCCGAGGAGCATCACCGGCGACGCGAGGAGATCCGGGGCCGGGCAGCGTTCGGATGGCTCCTCGGAGGGTAGGTGCATCGCTGGCGTGCCCTGGTGATGAAGTGCCAGCGAGGGAGATGCCAAACCGGTCGGCACATCGGCTGGTGGTATCACCCTCAAGCCAGGATGACCGGTGTGGTACAGTGCGGCGTGCAGGAGAATCGATCCTACTAGAGCGACCAGGACTAACCCACCGATGCTGGAGATCGTGGCGAGCGCAGCTCTCCTTCTCATGGCCCGAAGTGTACTCGCCTGGGCAACGCAGTGCCGCCTGACGATACCGGAGCTGGGCGTGCATACTGTTGACCGGACTGCTCTTCGCTCTCAAGCCGCCTCCCGCGCTCCCTGGAGAGGTGCCCATGAGAGGCAAGAGGAGTTGAGCAAGAGGGAAAGAACGAGACGCTGAAGGAGGACGTATGCACGTCATCATCCCCGTCGCCGGGCTGGGCACCCGACTCCGTCCCCATACCTGGAGCAAGCCCAAGCCGCTGGTGACCGTCGCCGGCAAGCCGATCCTCGGTCACGTGCTCGACCGGCTCACCCGGCTGCCCCTCGAGACTGTCGTCTTCGTCACCGGCTACCTGGGTGAGCAGATCGAGGAGTACGTCCGCTCGCACTACCGGTTCGACGCGCGCTTCGTCGAGCAGCCGGAGCCGCTCGGCCAGTCCCACGCGGTGCTCCAGGCAAAGGGCCTGGTGAGCGGCCCAACGCTGATCGTGTTTCCCGACCTGATCTTCGAAGCCGACCTCGACGCGCTCCTCTCCCTCGATGCCGACGGCGCCATCTTCGTCAAGGAAGTGGAAGACCCACGTCGCTTCGGCGTCGTCGTCTTCCGGGACGGGCAGATTGCCCAGCTCGTCGAGAAGCCAGTAACCCCTGTCTCGAACCTGGCCGTCGTGGGGCTGTACTACTTCCGCGAGATCGGCGAGCTGTTCGACGCCATCGAGTACCAGATGGAACATGACCTGCGCAAGGGCGGCGAGTTCTACCTGGCCGACGCCATCCAGCGCATGATCGACACCGGCAGCCGGCTCGTCTGGCTCCCGGTCTCGGTCTGGGAGGACTGTGGCACAGTCGAGGCGCTGCTCCAGACGAACCGCTACTTGCTGGAGCGACAGCCAGAGGCGCTGCCTTCCTACCCTACTGCCGTCATCGTGCCACCCGTGGTGATCGACCCGAGCGCTCGTATCGAGCATGCAGTGATCGGCCCCTACGTCAGCATCGGGAGCGGCGCCTACGTCTCCTACTCAATTGTAGCCGACTCGATTATCGACGAGGGTGCCACCATCGGCAGCGCGATCCTGACGCGCTCAATCGTCGGTCGGCGCGCCCGCGTACAGGGCGATCCCCTGCGCGTGAACGTGGGCGACTCCTCGGAGATCGTCTTCTCGCGTGCTGATGGGGGGTGAGCCGGTGGTGAGCCGACGTAATGCTCAGGTCACCGCGCATGGCGGCCGCTGGTTCGAGGTGAGCGTGGAAACCGGCGCCGAGGCGGTGGACGCGGTAGCCGAGCTGTTTAGCCGCTACGGCTACGGCCAGGGCACGGTGGTCGAGTACCCGGTGCGCCAGGGCCCGGACGGTGAGGACGCCGAGGTCGACCCCACAGGGCCGATCCAGGTGAGGGTCTACCTGCCGGCAGACGAGGCCGGTCAGGCCGCCCTGGCCCGCCTCCGCGAGGGCCTGTGGTACCTCGGCCGGCTCGGTTCTGTCGGCGAGCCGCAGGTGCGCCAGCTGGCCGAGCAGGACTGGGCCGAGGCCTGGAAGCAACACTTTCCGGTCACCAGGATCGGCCGGCGGATCGTGATCCGGCCGAGCTGGCTGGAGTACCAGGCCGAGCCGGGAGATGTCGTGATCCACCTCGACCCCGGCATGGCCTTCGGCACCGGCCTGCACCCGACGACCCGCCACTGCCTGGAGTGGATGGAGGAGCTGCCGCTCACCGGCGCCCGCGTACTCGACGCTGGGGCTGGCTCGGGCATCCTCTCGATCGCCGCCGTCCGCCTCGGCGCAGCGAGCGTCGACGCCGTCGAGCTCGACCCGGTCGCGGTCGAGGTGTTGCGGGAGAATGTGGCGCGTAACCAGGTCGCCCACCAGGTGCGCGTTATCCCCGGCGACGTACAGGCGGTGATCCTGCCGCGAGCGGAGTACGACCTGGTGCTGGCCAACATCATCGCCCGGGTGCTGATCGAGGCCGGCGAGCGGCTGGCCGAGGCCGCCCGGCCCGGTGGCCTGCTCGTCCTGAGTGGGGTCATCGAGCCGTACGAGCAGGCCGTGCGGGCACGCTACGAGGCGCGCGGCGTCCGGCTGGCCGGACGCCGCGCGGACGGAGACTGGGTGACCTTACTGTACCGGAAGCCCGAGCGCCAATGAGCCGGCACGGCCATCGCTTCTACGTCCCAGAGCTGCCGCCCGGCAGCATGGTGCCACTGCCGCGGGAGGCGGCGCGCCAGGTGGCCCGGGTGCTCCGGCTGCGGCCTGGCGACACCATCAGGCTGTTCACCGGCGACGGCTTCGACGTGCCCGCGACGATCGAGCGGATGCAGGGCGAATCAGTGACCGTCAGGCTCGGGCAACCGGAGCCGGGTCGGCCGCTGCCCTGCCCGCCGATCACGCTCGTGCAGTCGCTGCTCAAGCACGACCACTTCGAGTTGGTGGTCGAGAAGGCGACCGAGCTCGGCGTGCGGCAGATCGTTCCACTGGTTGCCCAGCGCTGCGTGGTGGCCGTGAAGCCCGAGGCGGTGAGGGGGCGCATGGCGCGCTGGCGGCGGATCGCGATTGAGGCCGCCGAGCAGTGCGGGCGCGCGAGCCTTCCGGCGCTCGAGCCACCGCGGGCGCTGGAGGAGATCGAGGCGGCGATCGGCTCGCAGCGGGCGATCCTCTTGTGGGAAGGGACGGAGGCACAGCCGCTGGCCAGCCTGGAGCTGGAGCCGGAGGCGTCGGTGCTGTTGCTCGTTGGCCCGGAGGGTGGCTGGACGCCGGGCGAGGTCGAGCAGCTCAGGGCCGCTGGCGCGGAGCTGGCCTCGCTGGGGCCGCTGATCCTGCGCAGCGAGACAGCCGCCATCGCTGGCATCGCCCAGGTACAGGTGCTCGCTGGCCGCCGGACAGCCGACTCCCTCAAGGCCGCCGGGCGCCGACACCCACCTGGCGCACCGTAAGTGTCCGCAGCCGGTTGAGCGCGGCCGCCAGCTCGTAGCGCCGCGGCCGGGCGTAGTCGCCCGGATGCCCGCGATACGGCGAGAGCGCGTCCAGTCCCTGCCGGTCGATCGCCTCCTCGAGGGCGTCGAGCACCTCGCTTATGGTCCGGCGCCCGTCGATCAGCCCCTGGGTGAGCGCGTATACCAGCGCGTCCCCGATGGCCCGGGTCTGGCTCGGATCGACGATCTGCTCCACGTGGCGCAGGTCGATCGACTCGTAGCCGAACCCGACTTCCTCGGTACCCCGCGCTCGTACCCGCGTGCGGTCACGACGGCGCGGATCGATGCTCTCCGGGATGGGAACACGGGCCACAACTCCCGGCCAGGGATCCGGAGGGCCAAACGTACCCTCCCCATAGCGCGCCGCGATCTCGTGCGCGCGCCCGGTCACGTGCTCCGGCACGTAGGCGTGCATCCAGATCACCGTATCGGCCACACTGAGGTAGTCGCCGGCCCCGCCCATGACCAGGATCGTCGAGACCCCAGCCTCCCGGTGCAACTGGCGCACCCGGTCGATTAAGGGGACGATCGGCTCGGCCTCGGCCGGCACCAGCTCGCGCATCAGGTGGTCACGGATCATGAAGTTGGTGGCACAGGTGTCCTCGTCCATCAAGAGCAGCCGGCAGCCGACCTCCAGCGCCTCGAGGATGTTGGCTGCTTGCGAGGTCGACCCGCTGGCGTTGTCGCTGGTGAAGTCGGCCGTCGACTGGCCCAGCGGCAGGTTGCGGATAAACGGCTGCAGGTCGACGCCGACCACCCGCCGGCCATCCTCCGCGCGGATCTTGACGGCGTCGGCGCGTGTGACTACTCGCTCACGGCCATCACCCGGGACATGGTTGTAGACACCCCGCGCCAGCGCCTCCAGCACTGTCGACTTGCCGTGGAAGCCGCCGCCGACGATCAGCGTGACGCCCTCAGGGATCCCCATACCTCGCACCCGTCCGCTGTGGGGCGTCTCCAGCTCGACCGTGAGATCAGGCGGCGGCTGGAAGCGGATGACACGGCTGGTCAGCGGCTCCTGGCTCACGCCGCTGCGGCGCGGCAGCACCGCTCCCTCGCCAACGAAGGCGACCAGCCCGTGCTCCGGCAGAGCGGCGCGCAGCGCCTCGGCATCCTCAACCGTGGCGATGAAGCGGTCGGCCTGCTCCAGGTCGGGCGGCTGTAGCCAGAGCGTAGCCCGCGCCACAGCCGGCAACGTCTCGACCAGGAGCTCGATCGCCTCGTCGCCGAGGATCGTGCGCCCGGCAGCCGGCAGCCCGACGGAGAGGCGAAGCTCGACCCGGTCGAGGAACACCCGGCAGGCGGTGCGTTCCAGCACTTCCTGCCCGCCGGCGTCGATCAGGATGAGGCCAGACTTGCCGGTGCCCCGGCGCCGCTGCCCCAGCGACGCGATCGCCCGCCGGGCCCGGCGCGCCAGAAAGTCCTCCAGGGCGACCCGGCGCACGCGGCTGGCACACTCTGGGAGGCGGAGGTTCCGCCGATCCACGATCAGCCGCACCCGCGACGGCGGCGCGAAGGGATCGCCCTGGACGTGATCGATGGCGAGCACCACCTCGCCGTCCTGGTAGACGCCGCGGATCTCCTCGTAGGCCTTGTATCCCCGGCGGTCGATCCGCTGGAGGATCGAGCGCAGGACGCGGATGTCTCGCATACCCCCTCCGCTTCACCACGCTTAGTATAGGCGCGACGGCTGGGGTGATCAGCGTGAGGAACCGCACGGCGGCACTACGCTGGAGAGGCGACGGCGCAGCTCTGCTCTTCAACCGTCAATGCCCGAGAGGAGCCAGCGAAGACGAACCGGCTAGCCCTTCACCGCGCCGGCGGTCAACCCGGCGATGATCCGCCGCTGGAAGATCAAGGTCAGTACGATCAGTGGCAGCGTCACGATCACGGTCGCGGCCATCATCTGGCCCCAGGGAATCGCGAAGCCGCCACCACAACGGCGCACGGAAACAAGGAACTGTCAAGCTTCTGGTCTGCCAATTAGTCTACCAGGCGAACGACGACGCCTTCGTCGGGTCGCAGGAGGACGTCGCCTTCGACTCGCTCGCCCTCGCGATCGAGGTAGGTCGAGAGGGCGAGCGTGCCGCGGAGACCGAGCTGCCGGCAGGAATAGCGGCGAACCCAGCTCCCGAAGTTCAGTGCGACGAGGAAGCGCCGCTCACCGTGCGCGCGCAGGTAGGCAACCAGCTCGCCCTCGGCCGGCAGCGACCGGTAGCCGCCTATCGACAGCGCCGGTTCAGCGCGGCGCAGCGCGAGCAGCCGGCGGTGCAGCGTCAGGATCGACCGGGGGTCGTGGCGCAGCGCCTCGACGTTGTGCACGGGGTAGTCAGGGGACAGCGGGAGCCAGGGGTGGCCACGGGTGAAACCGGCATTGGGCGTGCTGTCCCACTGCATCGGGGTGCGTTCCGGGTCCCGGCCGAAGCCGCGCCCGACGGTCCACTCGACCGGGTCCTGAGCCGCCTCCGGCGGGACCTCGACGTTGACCATGCCGATCTCATCGCCGTAGTAGATCGTCGGCGTGCCCCGAAGCGTCAGCAGCAGCATGGCCGCGACGCGCGCCTGCGCCCGCCCCACGCGGCTGGCGATCCGTGGGCGGTCGTGGTTGCCGAGCACCCAGTTCGGCCAGGCGCCGGGTGGGAGCAGCGCCTCATACACGTCGATTGCCGCTTGGATTCGCCGGGCATCCCAGGGGAGCAGGACGAGCTGGAAGTTGTACGGGAGGTGCAGCTCCGGCTCGTGCATCCCGTAATAGGCGACCAGCCGCTCGACCGGGAGGTAGATCTCCCCGATCAGCACGCGGTCGTCGTACGCATCGGCCAGCCGTCTCATCATGGCGAGGATGGGGTGGACCTCTGGGCGATCGGTGGTAAAGACGGGGAGTAGCCGGTGATACGGTGGATCGCTCGGCTTATAGCCGGGGTTCGGCGGGTTATCCCGGAACTGGTCGTCTTTGATCAGATGCCAGATAGCGTCCAACCGGAACCCATCTACCCCGCGCTCGAACCAGAAACGCATGGCATCGAGCATGGCCTGCTGGACGTCGGGATTGCGCCAGTTGAGGTCGGGTTGCTCCTTGAGGAAGGCGTGATAGTAGTACTGGCCGGTTCGGTTATCCCATTCCCAGGAACTCCCACCGAAGGCGCTGAGCCAGTTGTTCGGTGGGCCACCATCCGGCGCGGGGTCACGCCAGATGTACCAGTCGCGCTTCGGGCTCTGGCGAGCGGAGCGCGACTCGAGGAACCACGGGTGCCGGTCGGAGGTATGGTTGGCGACGAAGTCGAGGAGGACACGCAGGCCGCGCGCGTGGGCTTCGCTCACGAGCCGGTCGAAGTCCTCCATCGTACCGAAGATTGGATCGATCGCCGTGTAGTCCGAGACGTCATAGCCGAAGTCCGCCATGGGCGATGGAAAGACCGGAGAGAGCCAGATGGCATCGACTCCCAGCCACTGCAGGTAATCGAGCCGGCCGACCATGCCCGGCAAGTCACCGATACCGTCACCGTCGCTGTCCATGAACGAGCGAGGGTAAATGTGGTAGATAACTCCCTGCTGCCACCAGTGGTACCGCTCGGCGCTCATCGGCATCCGCTCACGTACCTGATCGGTAGGCGATGCGCTCCGGTACCAGACGAGGGGCCCGCCGGAGCGGTGGAAGCAACGCCAGCGGGCCCTTCGTTCGCGCTCGCGTGCTCTGCGCGAGCGCGCGTACGCCATCCATCCAACAGTTTACCGGCTGGCCTCCCGCGCGCTGCGCAGCCGGTTCACGACCAGGACCGTGGCCGTCGCCGCGAGGAAGACCAGCGGGATATCGATCAGCAGGAACCCCCAGCTCAGCGCGAGCTCACCGCTGACGGCGCTGGCCGCGAAGCCGAACAGCACGCTCAGAACCACGAGCGCCGCCGCTCGCAGGCGGGGCTGGGCGATCCGGAAAGTGAGCAAGCCGACCAGCACGCCGGCCGCGATCGGGAAAAGCTCGTTCACTGCCTCCTCCCTTCAATGCATCCACACAGCCGCCAGTACCATCGCACCGGCGAGCCAGCTTGTCAAGACAACGCAGCGCGCTCTCTTTGCCCGTTGCCCGGGTGCCAGCACCGCCCCCGTCACGTCTTTGCCGCATGCCCGCGTTCTTCGCCACCCTCGAACTGACGTTGAGTCACAGATGCCCTCACGTCCGATACCACCGACGTTGCCCACAGTATCGAGCACGCCTGCCCCACTGTATAAGCGGCTTACCCCCTGATTGCAGTCAGTCTGTGACTCCCACACTCCCAGGCCGCCCCCGACGCGCTTCGCTCCCGCTGCCTTCGATCCGCCGTCCGCCGAGCACCAGGGTCACCCCACCGCGACTGAGGCCGGCTACCTCGACCCGATGAACAGCGACGCCCGCCCGTTGCAACCGGTCGCGCGCCTCGTCCACGGTGTAGAGGCCGATCCGGCGACGGCCGAATAGTTCAAAAAGCTGGTAGATCCGGCCTTCGAGGGAGCGAGACGGCATGGTAACGACTGCCCAGCCGCCTGGACAGAGTGCCGCCACGAGGGTGCTGAGAGCGGCATCCAGGTCGTCGACGTAGTTCAGCACACCCACCGCCAGCACACCATCGTAGGGGCCATCGAGCTCCAGCGGGCCGGGTAGCCGGCCACGGCGCACCTCGACATTGGTAACCCCGGCACGCCGCAAGCGCGCGGCGAGGTAGCCTAGCATCTCCGGTGAAGCGTCGAGAGTCGTCACCTGGCGGCAACGGGCGGCCAGCCAGGTCGTGTAGTGCCCAGTACCCGGGCCGACCTCCAGGACGTGCTGCCCCGCTCGGATCAGCGGCGCCACCAGAGCGTGCACGGCGGCCGTCTCCCGAGCGCGGATGGCTGCCCCTACCGGCACACGCTGGAAGTACCACTCGTACCATCGCGGGTTCCAGCCGGCATCGTTCGCCTGATACCAGGGCACGCCTCGCCCTCCTGTATCGTCTCGTCAGCTTCGAGGCGGCGCCACCGCGTCGCGCAGGCATCACCGTCCGCAGGGAGACAGCGCCGTCGATTGGCATTCCGAAAACTCCCCGATTCACTCCACGGGAGTCGGTGAGCATCGGTCACGAGGCGCCTTCTTCGCTCTCGGCCTTGCGGCCAATCCAGGCTTCGGCGATGCGCGCCGCCTCGTTGTAGATGACGCGGATCGGTATGCCGGTCCGCTGGTGGATGGCCAGGCAGTCGCGGTACTCCGGCACCGCGTCGATCACCCGGCCGCGCCAGAGCTTAAGCTTGATCCGCACATCTCCCCAGCGGGTCGCGATCTGCTCGCTTCGTCGCCCAGCCTTGACCCGCTCGAGCGGCAGTGCCCGCACTCCGAAAGTGGACGAGTGCTCGATGAAGACACGCTCCAGCTCGGCCCGGTCGCTGGTCCGGCAGATGGCGCTCACCTTCGTGCCCGGGCGGCCGCGCTTCATCGTGATCGGCTCCAGCCAGACATCGAGCGCGCCAGCTTCGAAGAGCCGATCCACCAGCGGCTCGAAGAACTCCGGCTCCATATCGTCGATATTGGTCTCGAGCAGCAGCTCCTCCGGCTCCTCATCGACCGGCCCGCCTGCCTTGGCGGTTGCCTCGCCGATCCACAGCCGGAGCGCGTTGGGCCAGGGCAGCTCGCGCGACCCGAACCCGTAGCCGACCGCCTCCACGCGCAGCGGCGGCTGCTCGAAGCGGGCCAGCGTGGCCAAGACGGCGGCGCCGGTTGGTGTCACGAGTTCAGCCACGATATCGACCGGCCGGGTGGGAACCCGCGCCTCAGCGAGGAGCGCGGCGGTCGCCGGAGCTGGGATCGGCAGTAGGCCATGCTGGGTCTGGACGAAGCCGCGGCTGAGCGGCAGCGGCCCTGAGTAGAGCGCCTCGATGCTCAGCAGCTCCAGGCCGAGTGCGATCCCGACGATGTCGACGATCGAGTCGGCCGCGCCGATCTCGTGGAAGTGCACCGCATCGGGCGAAACGCCGTGCACCCGTGCCTCAGCCTCGGCCAGCGCCTGGAAGACCGCCACGGCCCGGCTACGAGCGCGCTCGGGGAGGGCAGATCGCTCGAGCAGCGAGCGGATGTCGCGCCAGGTGCGGGCCGGCTGGGCTTCGGTGACCCTGACCGTCACCCGCGTGCCGGTCAGCCCATGCTGCTGGGCGCGCTCCGCGGAGACCTCGTAGCCACCCAGATCGAGCCCGGCGGCCAGTAGCTCGCGAAGCCGGTCGAGCGAGAGGCCGGCATCGACCAGGGCGCCGAGCAGCATGTCGCCACTCGCTCCGGAGAAGGGATCGACGTAGCCGATGCGCACGCCGTGCCTCCTCGTCACCTCCCTGCTCGCGACGGCGGTACCGGTGAGGACACCGGTGCCAGCCCTCAGCCGTGCCAGGAGGCCCGCTCTTCGACCTCGCCTGAAACGCCACCTTCGCGTGCCTGCCGCTCCTGGTCGGCGCGGAGCTGGCCGCAGGCGGCCATGATCTCGACACCACGGGAGTAGCGCACAGTGGTCGAGATGCCGTACCGGCGCAAGATCTCGGCGAAGCGCTCGATACGCTCGGGAGACGGCCGCTCGAACGATGGCTCGGCGAGCGTGGGGTTGAGCGGGATCAGGTTCACGTGGCACAGCAGACCGCGCAGCAGCCGGGCCAGCTCCTCGGCTGTCTCGTCCTGGTCGTTGACGCCTTTGATCAGCGTGTACTCGAAGGACAGCCGTCGGCCGGTCTTGGCCACGTAGCGGCGGCAGGCGGCCAGCAGCTCGGCGACCGGGTAGCGGCGGTTGAGCGGCACCAGCCGCGAGCGCAGCGCGTCGTTCGGCGCGTGGAGCGAGACCGCCAGCTTGACCTGGTAGGGCTCCTCGGCCAGCCGTTCGATGAACGGCACCAGCCCGGAGGTAGACAGCGTAATGCGCCGCGCGCTGAAGTTCATGCCGGCCGGCTCGTGGAGAATGGCGACCATCTTCATGGTGGCCTCGTAGTTCTGGAACGGCTCGCCCATGCCCATCACCACCACGTTCGTCAACGGGCGCCCGCGTTCACGTGCCCGCCGGGCGGCGAACACGACCTGGCTGACCATCTCGCCAGCGCTCAGGTTGCGGATCAGCCCGATCATGCCGGTAGCGCAGAAGGCGCAGCCGATCGCACAGCCGATCTGGCAGGAGACACAGACGGTCGTGCGGTCAGGATAGAACATCAGGACGGTCTCGACGTGCTGACCTTCGACGGTGCGGAACAGGAATTTTTGCGTCTCGCCGTCCTCGGTGCTGACCTCGCGCACCGGGCTCAGCGTCGTCAGCGGCAGCGTCTCGGCCAGCTCGAGGCGCAGCGGCTTGGGCAGCACGGTCATCGCCTGGTAGTCGAGTGCGAGCTGCTGATAAGCCCAGTGGAAGAGCTGCCGTGCCCGGTAGCGCGGCTGGCCCCGCTCGACCAGCCACCCCTCGAGCTCGGCCAGCGTGAAGTCGTGCAGGGTCGAGGGGCGCCGGCTGCGTGGCAGCGCCGGCCGGACGCGCTGGGGATGGATTGTGAATTGTGACGCCGCCGTCATGGCCAGGCCC
>CALKCJ010000052.1 GCA_938082375.1 uncultured Thermomicrobiaceae bacterium | reverse complement strand
ATCTAAGCGGGAAGCCCACCCCAAGATGAGCCGTCCCACCCCACAAGGGGGTAAGACCCCGGGCAGATGACCCGGTGGCGAGGCGGCCGGTGGACAGCGGGTAACCGACTGGAGCCGAGCCGTGCTCATGGTCGAGGGTAGCCCGGGACTCCGGCCGGTCCGCCGCTGGGCACCTGTGCCGAGGCGAGCCGAAGCATGTTCTTGCGCGTGTTGTGAGATCCTGGTGCGGGCGCGTGGCCGAGAGCGGCGTCGAACCACCCCGTCCCATCCCGAACCGGGTCGTGCCCGACGCCAGCGCCGGAGAGTACTACGCGGGGAACCGCGTGGGAGGCGAGGCCGCTGCGCGCCTGAACCAGGATCTCACCCCCTCTCGCCCTCCCATCGCCGCGGGGTGGAGCAGCGGCAGCTCGTCGGGCTCATAACCCGAAGGTCGTGGGTTCGAATCCCACCCCCGCTACCACCAAAACCGCGCCCGAGGAACCCCTGGGGCGCGGTTTCTCTTTGTTGCACCCGACTCAGCGTTCGACCGCGGTTTCCCGGTATGTACTATCGTACTATTGTGCTTCGCTCCGACCCCAACTACACTCCCGACGGTACGGCCAAGGACGGATCGACGTGCCCGCGTGAGGCCGTGGCCTCGGAACGCGAGAGCGAGGGCAAGGATGCTACGTGGCGGGCGGGTCTTTATTCTACTCGGCGTGATCCTCGCGGTGGCTGCGGTCTTGCTTGGCATCCTCGCACTCAGTCGCTCAGGAGGACGTGAAGCCGCTGAAACGCCGGCTCCGCAACAGACCCGCGTCCCCGTTGTGGTCGCTGCGCGCGACATCCCCGCGAACACCGTGATTACAGCCGAGGACATCCAGATAACCGAGGTTCCCCAGGAGGAGGTTGCCCCAGGGACCGTGCAGCGACCTGACCAGGCGATCGGCCTGGTCGCCAGCGGGCCGCTGGTTAAAGGGCAGCGGGTCTTAATGGCCAACCTCATCGCCCCTAGTTTGGGTAATGTGATTCAGCCGGGTAAGCGAGCGCTTGCCCTCCCTGTGGATCGGGTGAGCGCCCTTGGTGGTCTTATCCAGCCGAACGACGTGATCGACATCGTATACTCGGTTCGGATAAACCTCACCCGCGTGGTGCCGAGCGAGCCGCTTGAAGCCGTGGATGCCACCGAAGGCTTCGCCCTCCAGGAAGACTTGCAACTTCCTCCGTACGGGCAGCCGCCAACGGGGCCGACGTATCCGTTTCCCGGCGAGCCCGGCTCGCGCTTCATCGTCACTGACGATGGCGGTGGAAACCCAGTCGCGAAGCTGGTGCTGCAAAATATTCGTGTGCTCCAAGTGATCGCTGGTAGCCAGACAGTTGCGCCTGGCACGACCGGCACCGCAGCTCAGGAGGCTGGAGAAACATCGCCGACCCCGGCCCCCGAGGCTGCTGGTCAAGTCGGGGCTCCGCTGCCACAAGTGGATCTCTTGATCATCGAGGTTGATCCGCAGCAGGCGGAGATGATTACGTTTATGTTGGATCGTGAGGCCCGCTACCAGGTGGTTCTGCGGTCGCGGGCTGACACCGAGCCGGCGACGACCGCTGGGATCACCTATGACCGGCTGGTGAGCCAGTACGGCCTGCCTGTCCCGTCGACCGTCCGCCTGCCGGGAGGCCCACAGTGACGAGCGCTTCACCCATTCGCGTCCTGATTGTCGACGATGTCCCCGAAAGCCGGGACAACATCGAACGCCTGCTGCGCTTCGAGCCTGACATCCAGGTCGTCGGTAAGGCATCCCGTGGGCAGGAAGGCATCGATCTGGCGGTGCGGCTCCAGCCTGCTGTCGTTCTGATGGACATGACGTTGCCCGATATGGACGGCGTCAAGGCGACCATGGAGATTACGGCTCAAGCGCCAGTCGCGGCGGTCATCATGCTGTCGGTGCAGAGCGATCCCGAGTTGCTGCGCCAAGCGATGCTGGCCGGTGCCCGTGAGTTCCTGGTTAAGCCCTTCCGCTTCGAGGAGCTGATCGAGGCTGTGCGGCGGGTAGCGCAGCTTGCGCGCCCCATCCCGGTGGCACCAGCGGCGACGACCGCTGGGGCACCGGTCGTAGAAGCGGGCCGGTCAGACCGGGACGCGACCGTGATCGCTGTGCTGGGCACGAAGGGAGGGGTTGGACGCACGTTTCTGGCCACGAACCTGGCGATCGCACTGCGCCAGCGGACGGGCAAGCGGGTGACCCTCGTCGACGCCGATCTGACCTTTGGTGACGTCGCCGTGATGATGAATGTCACGAAGGCCAAGACCTGGGTCGATGTTGCGCAGCTCGGATCCTCGCTCGATGGTGAGGTACTCGGAGAGATCTTGACGGAGCACTCGAGCGGTATCCAGCTCTTGCTGGCTCCGTTCAAGCCGCAAGACGCAGAGATTGTGACGCCAGAACACTTCCAGACAGCGATGAGCTGTCTTCGGCGGTTGGCTGACTTCGTCGTCATCGATACCCGCCCAGGCTTCGACGAGTTGATGCTGGCGGTCATGGACAGTGCCGATTGCCACCTGTATGTGCTGACCATGGAGATGACGGCCATTAAAGACGCGCGACAGTTTCTCGAGGTCGCAGAGTTACTCGGGTATCGGAACAAGCGGCTGCTCCTGATCCTCAATCGCACGAACACGTATTCGGGCATCCCGGTGGCTGACATCGAAGAAAACCTCAAGCAGGAACTCGTCGTGCGTATCCCCGATGACCCGACGCCAGTTCTCCGAAGTATCAACGAAGGGACGCCGTTCATCGATGTGCATCCTGAGCACCGGATCAGTACTGAGATCATGCGTCTTGCCGCAATTCTGGCCGATCAGGAAGCCCCGGTCGCCCTCTCACAAGGGCGTGACGGGCGACGCCGTGCCTTTCCATGGCCCCGGCGAGGACGGCGACCGGCATGACATCGAGGATGATATTTTGTCGCCTGTGGGGATGTCGTATACTCCGGGGGAGCCGAACCGCGGAGATCATCTGGACGGGATTGGGTTACAGGCGTGATGCCTTGAGTCATACCCGCAGGTTCCCCGGTGCTGTAGGCCCGATCGCCCAGCGTCCATGAGACAGGTGGAGGACACGCTATGTCATTACTTCGGCGCCTCGGAACCTCGTCCGACGGACAGGCCAGCTCATCGACTTCCTCCCCCGAAACCAGCGCGCACCTATCGACCACCTCGCGTCTTCGGCCGCCGCTCGCCGGCACTTCTGCGCCGGCGGGAAGGTCTGGCAGCGGGGAGCTGAGCACCACGCTCAGGCGACCCGGACTGGGCGGCACGGCCGCCATGACCTCAACGAGCGACTCGTTTACAGAGCTAAAGAACCGTATCCAAAATCGCCTGATTGCTGAACTCGATCCGCGGATGGATTTCAGCAACCCAGACGAGGTTCGGCGGACAGTCGAGGAAACATTCGCTGCCGTCCTCGATGCCGAGGGCATCGTGTTAGGCCGGCTCGAGCGCATGCGGCTGTTCGAGGCGATAGCCGCTGAAATCCTCGGTTATGGGCCGATCGAGCCGCTGCTCAAGGACGACACCATCACCGAGATCATGGTCAACGGGCCGAAGCAGGTGTACATCGAGCGCAACGGCAAGATCGAAAAGACCGACATCACGTTCCAGGACGACGACCATGTCATGCGCGTGATCGACCGGATCGTGTCGCCGCTCGGTCGCCGGATCGACGAGAGTTCACCGATGGTCGATGCCCGCTTGCCGGATGGCTCGCGGATCAATGCGGTGATCCCGCCGATCTCCTTGGTGGGGCCGTGCTTAACGATCCGGAAGTTCTCGCGCGACCCGTTGACGGTGGAAGATCTGATCCGCTTCGGCACGATGACGCCGGAGATCGCCAACTTCCTGAAGGCGTGCGTTGAGGCTCGGCTCAACATCGTGGTGTCCGGTGGCACTGGCTCCGGCAAGACGACGTTGCTGAACGTGTTGTCGTCGTTCATCCCGGCCGATGAGCGTATCGTCACCATCGAGAACGCAGCCGAACTTCAGCTCCGGCAGGAGCATGTGGTGACGCTGGAGTCGCGGCCGCCCAACATCGAAGGGCGCGGTGAGGTGACGATCCGTGATCTGGTGATCAACGCGCTGCGCATGCGACCTGACCGGATCGTGGTGGGTGAGTGCCGCGGCGGTGAAGCGCTCGACATGTTGCAGGCGATGAACACCGGCCACGAGGGCTCGATGACGACAGTGCACTCCAACAGCCCGCGCGACACCCTGCATCGTCTGGAGACGATGGTGTTGATGGCCGGCATGGAGCTCCCCGTACGTGCCATCCGCGAGCAGATCGCATCCGCGCTCGACCTGATCATTCATACTGCCCGGCTGAAGGACGGCTCACGCAAGATCGTCGCCATCGCTGAAGTGCAAGGGATGGAGGGCGACGTGATCGTGATGCAGGACGTCTTTGTGTTCGAGCAGACCGGGATCGAGAACGGCCGCGTGATCGGCCGGATCAAGCCGACCGGAGTGCGGCCGAAGTTCGTCGAGAAGTTCGAGACAGCTAATATCTATCTGCCGCCGTCGATCTTCGGCGCGACGTTCACGCGGGCGTTCTAGCGGGAATAGCGAGGGGCCAGGGAGCAGACCGGTGGATTCCGCGTTTCTGTCCGTCTCACTTCTCTTGCTCGCGGCGGCGGTTGCGCTCATCGTCGCCGGCCTGGTCGGCCTGCGCGAGCGCCCGGCAAGCCCGGAGTTGGAGGAGCGACTGGAATACTTTGCCGGTCGCGAGCAGATCGCCGAAGAGTACACACCGTCGCGCGGGCCGAACATCGTGGCCCAGCGCATCGACCGTGCCGTCAAGGGCCGGAGCTTTACGGAGGTGATTCGAACCAACCTTGCGCGAGCTGACTTGCGCCTGACGGTCGGCGAGTTTCTGATGCTCCGAGCGGGTGGGGCGATGGGCGGCTTTCTGGTGGGCTTCGTGCTCGGCCGTGGACCAAACCGCCCCTTACTTGGGATCTTCGTGGGACTCGTGTGCGCGAGCATCGGGTGGTTCCTCCCGCACTGGTATGTGCTTATCCGAGCCCGGCGGCGCATGAACGCCTTTGTCAACCAGTTGGGAGATGCGATCACCCTGATGGCGAACTCGCTACGAGCCGGCTACAGTTTGCTGCAGACAATGGAGCTCGTAGCTCGCGAAGCCCCGTCGCCGATGCGGGACGAGTTCCGCCGCGTGGTACGGGAGGTCGGCTTTGGAATCCCGACTCAGGAGGCTTTGGCACACCTCCTGCGTCGAATCCCCAGTGAAGACCTGGATCTGCTGGTGACGGCGATTAGTATCCAGCACGAAGTCGGCGGCAACCTCGCGCAAATCCTCGACGTCATCGGCGAGACCATCCGGGAGCGCGTGCGGATCAAGGGGGAGATCCGCGTGTTGACAGCGCAGCAGAGCCTGTCCGGTTACATTATCTCGGCGCTGCCGGTGGGGCTGGCGGTCATCTTGTTCCTCCTGAACCCCGACTACATGTCGACCCTCTTCACGTGGCCCTGGATTTGCATGCCGATCGTCGCGGTCATCTGTATGGTGGTCGGCTTCATCGTCATGCGACGCATCGTCGCGATCGAGGTCTAGCGTGGCAGTAGGTGGGCAGTGATGAGCCCGACCCTGATGGCCTTCATGACAATCTTGCTCACGCTGGCCAGCGCGCTGCTGGTTGTGCTCGGGGTTCGCCGCGCCAGGCGAGATGTGGTGATCGAAGAGCGCCTGGCGCAGTTCGGCCACCGGATGCCATCGCTGGAAGAGCTCGAGCTCCAGCTTCCCTTCCGCGAGCGCGTGCTGCTGCCGATGCTGGAGCGGCTGGCAGCGATCGTCGGGAGGTTCACGCCGCAGGCAAACCTGCAGCGTATCCAGCAGCGGCTTGTCGAAGCGGGCTCGCCGGGGAACCTGCGCGCGACCACGTTTGTTGGTATCCGTTTCTTCGCCGCGCTGCTCCTTGGTGGGCTCTTCTTCCTCCTGTTCTTGCCGACGAGTGTCAACCCGCTCTACAAGCTCGGCTTCCCGGTGCTCACCGCCATCATCGGGTTCGTTCTCCCGAACTTCTGGCTTAGCCGGCGTATCGCGGCACGGAAGAAGGAGATCATCCGGGCGCTGCCCGATGCGATCGACCTCCTGTCGATCAGTGTCGAGGCGGGGTTGGGGTTCGACCAGGCGCTCTCGCGGGTTGTGGAGAAGTGGGATAACGCGCTGACTCGTGAATTCGGCCGGATGTTATCGGAAACGCGCATGGGAATGGCGCGGCGTCAGGCGATGCGCGAGCTGGCGGAGCGCGTCAACGTGGACGACTTGAGCGTGTTCATCGCTTCGCTGATCCAGGCCGATCAACTGGGTGTCAGCATCACGCAAGTGCTGCGCGCCCAGTCGCACCAGATGCGCCAGCGTCGCCGCCAGCGGGCCGAGGAACTGGCGCACAAGGCGCCGATTAAGATGCTCTTCCCGATGATCTTCCTCATTTTCCCTGCGCTGTACATCGTGATTCTCGGCCCGGCGATCCCCCGCATCGTCGAAGCGTTCCGCTAACCGCTCTCACCGCGTGGTGCTCTCAGGCTCCTCGATCCGGCTGGTCGGGGCGTCGAAGGAGTCGAAGCGCGCGGTCATGTAATGGCCGACCGCCATCATCTCGTAGCGGCGGATCAAATAGTCCGTCGTGCTGATCCACAGACGGTAGCGGGCTCCCGAGGGTGAGTCGAGGAACGAGACCACGTAGCACTCGACTCCATCGACGGACTCCCGACCCAAGAGTACGATCTCGCTCGCAGTCTGAGCGAACCGGTAATCGGGCCAGCGGAACGGCTCGGTGCCCGGCCAGGGGCTGACACTCCAAGGCCCGTCGTCGATGCGGTCATACCGCCGATTGCCGACGACGACCGTCGTCGACGGCTTCCGCCCGGGTGTTTCGACGACGTAGCGGAGGCGATTCGGGGCCTGGTACGCGGCAGTGGTGCGCACGATTGGGCCGCCGCTGGTAAGCTCGCTGTACTCGACCACCGAGTCCAGTCGGTTCATCGCCGCGTCGGCTTGCTCGAGGATGAGGCGTGCTCCAGGCACTGGAACCTCGAACTCGAACTCTGCCCGTTGCTCCTGCGAGGCTGCGGGCAAGCGGACGGCGACCTGGAGCGACCAGCGCCCGCTCGCTGAGAGGACGACCTGGCCCCGAAAGTCGTCCGAAGCCCGCTTTAGCTGCACGCGCGCAGGTGTGCTGCTGGCCGCGTCGACTGGCGCGACTTCCAGGTAGACCTCGGCATCGTCGATAGGGCGAGCGCGGCTGTCCTGAAGGAGCACGCTCACCTGGTTCACGCCTGGCTCTGCCGGAGAAAGGGTTAGGGTCGCCAGAAGCGGGCCAGCATGGTTTGCCAGCGTCAAGCCAGCGAGCGGGCGAGGCAGCGACCCGGCGGCCAGCCCAGTTGTTCGTGCTGGAGGTAGCGCCGTGAGCAAGCCGATGCAGCCCAGGAGAAGAACAGCGATCGCTCCCTCGATGGTCACGAAGCGCTTGCCCCGGCTGTGTGCTCGGAGGGCGGCGTCCTCGGCACGACTGACATCCCTGAGCGTCCAGGCCGTGGCTGCGCCGAAGACGACCAATGCCGCCACGAGCAGTCCCTTGCCGAGTAGTGCCTGTCCGTAACTGGTCTGGACAAGCTGCGCCGGCCGATCGACGTTCACCCAGAGCTGGTAGGCTCCGGTGAGGAGCAAGACATCGAACGAGACGAGCGCGGCGACGGAGTAGCGCGGAAGTAGCCGTCGCAGAAGCGTGGGTAACTCGGCCCCTCCTGCGCCTTGCCGGGTCTTGAGGAAGAGGGGCACCAGTGTCAGCAGCCCGCCCAGCCAGGTCACGCTCGCCAGCAGGTGGAGGGCATCGACTGCGACTGAAAGGGGCACCGGTGGAGTCGTCGCCGGGTGTCCTGTTAGGCTGGTAACGACGACGAGCGCTGTCGCCACTGGCGCCATTCCGAGCAGGACGGCGCGCTTGGGTTTCTTCGCCATCGAAAGATAGGCGAAGCCGAAGTAGAGCACCCAGTAGAGCAGCAACCGCACACCGATCAACTGCCCTGGTCTCCCGCTGAACGTAGCGCGAAGCACGACTGGATTGAGGGCGGCGGCCAGGTTGCCCCCGAGCGCGAGGGTCTGCACCAGCAGGAGCAAGATGGAGCCGACGATCCCGAGCAAGGAGGCGTGCCAGGCAAGTGACCAGGGTGAGCGATCCCCATTGCCCCAGTCCAGGCGGCCTCCGAGCAGGAGACTGATGACGATCGGCCCACTCGCGAGACACAGCGCGAGCAGGTGGATCCAGCGGGGAAGTGCCTGCCAATACCACGCGGTGGGAGCGGTCGACGGTAGCTCCGGCGGTGGCTCCGAGGGGGAGCCGATGCTGAAGGTGTAGCTACCAGCAATGATATGCGCGTCGTCGGAGACAGCCCGCCAGATGACCCGATAGGTTCCCGGCTCGTTCGCCTCAATGCCCACGCGCGCGATGCTCGGCGTACGCTCGTCGATCCGGGCATCCCGTCGGTCAACACGACGGCCGCTGGGGGCGAGAACGATCAGCCCGTCGGTGGCGAGCACGACGGGCTCAGAGAACTGGACGCGCACCTCTGTCGGAGCTTCTTGGACGACCTCGTTGAACCCTGGCTCCCCGCGGAGCACCGTCGCGTGGGCTGAAGCGACTTGAGGCCACAGGGACACCGCCAGCGCCACCAGACACGCAAGCCACCGTGCCACCGCCCCTCGTCTACCTGCTCGCGGGGCCGATTCGGGAAACCGTTCCATAGCTGGCGGTGCTGGGTTCCGGTCTGGTGGCAGGAAAACTGCGCCGGTCGTTCGGTTGCCGACCGAGGCCTGGACCTGCGCGCATCGCCCTCTGCCCAGGTTCTCGTGCATTCGTCCACCTCGCACTCGGTTGCCGGAGCCGGAGGCACTCGGGTGCGCTGCCACTCTCCCGAGGATAGCAGGAGAACCGATGGTGATACGCGCTAAGCAGCAGGCCGGATGGGTGGAACGCGGTCGTGGCAGAGCCTCGGACGGGGTTGAGCGATCAGGTGGACTGTTCGCATGGTATGGTAGGCTACCGACGTGCGAGCTCAAGCGGTGGGCGGTTCGGGAGTGATCGTGGCGTTCAAGCGGAACCGGCGGCGCTGGCCCCAGGAAATCTCTCTACGCGACGAGACTCGCGGCGTGGTCATCGCCGAACGCGTGCGTGTTGCCCGCTCCCTTGTGCGGCGATTTCTCGGGTTGATGGGCCGGTCCAAGCTGCGACCCGGGGAGGGCCTCCTGCTCGACCCATGTTCCTCGATCCATACCTTCCTGATGCGTTTCCCAATCGATGTCGTCTATGTCGGGCCGGATCACGTGGTTCGCCGGGTAGATCACGCGATGCGACCCTGGAGGATCGGGCCGCTCTTTACCGGAGCGGCCTACGTGGTTGAACTCGTAGCAGGCACCGCGCGCCGGGTTGGAGTCGCGCCCGGCGATCGGTTGAGCTGGCAGCCGGCTGGCGGCTCAGCGAGCGATGGCGGCGATCGATGAGGGCAAACGGTCTCCTCGCCGATGCGAAGCGGTGGCTCTGGATCTTCGAGACCCTGGTACTCCCACCGACATGTGGTGGCTGTGGGCGACGGGGCGCGTGGTTCTGCACCGCTTGCGCGGAGCACGTTCGCCGAGAGGCCGCAGCGCGCTGCTCTCGCTGCGACGCCCCGTTGGCTGTGCCCGCGTCGCGCTGCCAGGGTTGCTCAGCCTGGCCACCGGAACTTCTGCTGGTGCGTGCCCCGTACGTCTTCCACGGGCCAGTACGCGTGGCTCTCCACCGTGCGAAGTACCGCGGGGAGCACGCTCGGGCTCGCGAATTAGGGCGCCGGCTTGCCGTATTCGCGGCGTCCGAGTTCGCTCCCGTCCTTGGTGGTGCCGATCTGGTGGTTCCGATTCCCCTGCACCCCAGCCGTCGACGGGAACGCGGATTTAATCAATCTGAGCTCCTGGCGGCCCCTGTGGCAGACGCGCTCGGTCTTGCGCTCGTCCACGACCTCGAGCGAGAGCGATCGACGCGACCGCAAGTCGGACTTGGCCGTGAAGCGCGCAGCCGTAACCTGAGCGGTGCCTTTCGCTGGTCGGGGCGGCACCTGAACGGAGCGATCGTCCTTGTGGTCGACGATGTGGTGACGACCGGGGCCACGCTCGGGGAGGCCGCGCGTACCCTGGCGGCGGCGGGGGCTGCGGGCGTCATCGGCCTGGCGTTGGCGCGCGAACCATTACAGAAGACTATGGCCTGAGGCGGGCCAGCGCGATCTGACGGCGTGCTTCGGCACGAGCCCAGTGGTCGGCCTCGGCGATCTGCTCGAGCGTGAGCGGCCCGCTGGATGGTTGGTGCCGGTCGAGAACCGCGCGCACGAGAGCAGGGATTTCGATGAACCGTAAATCGCCGCGGAGAAACGCCTCGACTGCGACCTCGTCGGCGCTACTGAGTACCGTCGGGTAGGTGCTTCCGGCCTGTCCCGCTTCTCGTGCAATCTGGAGTGCAGGAAAACGCTCGAGATCCGGGGGTTCGAATTGCAGCCTTCCGATTGCCGTAAGGTCGAGCCGCGGGCAGGTAGCCGGAAGCCGCTCTGGGTAGCCCAGCGCATACTGGATCGGCAAGTGCATGTCGGGATAGGCGAGCTGTGCGACCACGCTGCCGTCGCGAAAGGCGACCAAGGCGTGGACGACGCTCTGCGGGTGAATCAACACGTCGATCTGCTCGAAGCGGAGGTCGAAGAGCCAATGGGCCTCAATGACTTCGAGGCCTTTGTTCATCAAGGTGGCTGAGTCCACGGTGATCTTGCTGCCCATCTTCCAGATGGGATGGGCAAGGGCCTCGGCAGCCGTGACGTGGGCGAGCTGCTGGAGGCGCATCTCCCGAAATGGCCCACCTGAAGCGGTCAGGGTCACCCGCTCAAGTTCCTCGCGGCGGTGATGCACGGAAAGGCATTGCCAGAGCGCGCTGTGCTCGCTGTCGATCGGCCTGATCTGCACACCGCGTCGTCGTGCTTCGGCCATGATGATCTCGCCAGCACAGACGATCGTCTCCTTGTTCGCGAGCGCGATCGTCTTGCCGGCGAGGACGGCGGCAAGCGTCGGGCGAATCGCCGCGTGACCAGCCGTGGAGATCACGACGAGGTCGGCATCTGGCATCGTGGCAACGGCGATCAGGCCCTCCGCGCCGGCGAGCACAGTGGGAGCCTGGACGCGCTGGCGATCCTCAGGTCGCGCCACGGAGACGAGTCGTGGGCGGAAGCGGTCGACCTGCTGCTGAAGGAGAGAAACGTTGTACCCTGCAGCGAGCGCCACCACTTCGAAGCGATCAGCGTGGGCGCGTGCGACGTCCAGTGTCTGCCGACCGATCGAACCGGTCGAGCCGAGGATGGCGAGTCGCGTCCTCACGGCCATGGAACCTCCGCTACCAGTGTAGCAAGGGCAAGCGTGAGGGGAAGCGTGAAGAGCAGCGCGTCGATGCGATCGACGAGGCCACCGTGGCCCGGGATGAGGTGCCCCATATCCTTGATACCGACGGCACGCTTGATGAGTGACTCGGCCAGGTCGCCGATTTGGGCGATCAGGCTAAGGAGCAGCCCTGCCGGCAGTGCCAGCCAGAGGGAAAGCGGTAGCCCGAAGAGGGCGGCCCCTACTACGCTAGTGAGAGAGCCGGCACACAGACCGGCAAGTGCTCCTTCTCTCGTCTTACCCGGGCTGAGGCGTGGCGCGAGTTTCGTGCGGCCGAAGCGCGATCCAAAGAGATAGGCCACGGTATCGGTCAGCCATGTAACGCTGAGACTCCAGAGAAACCAGGCAAGCCCAAGGCTCGTGTCTGGCGATCCTACGAAGTTGGCGACCGCCTGCAGCCACCCTCGCAGCGCCTCGCCGCTCATCCCGCGTAAGAGGCCGGCCGCGCCCAGGGGAAGGGCGAGGTAGAGGACGGCAAGGCTCGTCATAGCCGCATTCACGAGTGCCTCGGGATACTGGTCACTGGTAATGCCGCGAGCGAGCGGGGCCAGTACGACCGCACTGAGGCAGAGGAGGAGTAGGGTGCTGGAGCGCGCAGTGGTTGCCAGTAGGACAGTTAGGAGCAGCAGGCGGCTTAACCAGGGATAGACCGAGTAACCGCGGTGACTGAGGGCCCGCGCCACCTCCCCCAAGCCGATGAGACCAGTGGTGATGAGGAGAGCGATGAGTATCCACCCGCCGAGGAGCGCGGGCACGACCGCCAGGAGCACGACGACGACAGCACTGGCCGATCGACGCCACAGCACAGTCGGCTACGTCATCCGCCAGAGCCGGTGGGGGGCGAAGCATCGAGGCCACCGAAGCGTCGCTCTCGCTGCTGGTAGTCGATGATCGCCTGCTCGAGTTCTGCGGGAGAGAAGTCGGGCCAGAGTGTCGAAGTGAAGTAGTACTCCGAGTAGACTGCTTGCCAGAGGAGGAAATTGCTGGTACGGAGTTCGCCGGACGTTCGGATGATGAGGTCGGGTTCTGGCATGCCGGCGGTGTAAAGGTAGGACTCGACGAGCTCTTCAGTGACCTGGTCTGGTCGGATCCCGTCGGCGATCATACGGCGGATCGCCTGGAGAAGCTCGGCTCGACCTCCATAGTTGAATGCAATTGTCAGGACGATCCGGTCGTTGTTCTTGGTCAGCTCGATGGCGTCGTGGATCTGACGCTGGAGTTGAGGGTCGAGCCCGTCGAGGCTACCGATGTGCCGCAACTGCGCGCCATTCCGGTGCAGCTCGCCGGTCTCGCGAACGATCGCCTGGCTCAGGATCTGCAGGATCCCCTCGACCTCTTCACGGGGGCGTCGCCAGTTTTCGGTGGAAAACGCCCAGAGTGTCAGGTACTTGATGCCGAGTTCCGCGGCCTTGTAGGTGATACGGCGAATATTCTCCGTACCAGCCTGGTGTCCGGCGAGTCGAGGCAAGCCCCGCCGTGTCGCCCAGCGGCCGTTGCCATCCATAATGATGGCAACATGGCGCGGAACAGGGCGGCGCATCGCCACCGTCTGCTGAAGGACAGCAGAGCCGGTCGAGGGTGGGGGACCTGGCGGAGCGGAGTTTGTGCCGAGGGACAGGTTAGACTTCGAGGATGTCATGCTCCTTCTGCTTCCCCATTTTCTCTGCCTCAGCGATGTACCGGTTCGTCAGCTCCTGCAACCGCTCCTCGGCACGGTGCTCATCGTCCTCGCCGATCTGCTTGGTGCGTAGCAAGTCTTTCAGCTGACTAAGCGCATCGCGACGCACATTGCGGATGGCAACCTTCGTCTCTTCGACATGCTCGCGCACAAGTTTGACCAGCGCTCGACGACGCTCTTCGGTCAACGGTGGCAGGTTGATGCGGATAAGCTGGCCGTCCGTCGACGGGTTCAGGCCGAGATCCGATGAGCGCAGCGCTTTCTCGATCGCGCTGACCGCGCTGCGATCCCACGGTTGAACGACCAGCATACGCGGTTCTGGCGCGGTGATGGTAGCGAGCTGGTTGAGTGGCACGGTGGTACCATAATAGTTGACTTCGAGGTGTTCGATCAGGCCTGGCGAAGCTCGACCGGCTCGGATGCCGGCGAGCTCGTGCCGGAGGAGGTCGAGGCTTTTCTTCATCCGCTGCTCAGCGTCGGCGAAGATGTTGTGCAGCATGGTCGCTCACCTCCTAGCCAACGCACGGTGCAGGCCCTGCGGTAACCCGCGGTTTAGCACACCAGCGTACCGACCTCTTGGCCCAGTGCAGCCTTCTCGATATTACCGGGCTTGAGCAGGTCGAACACGATCACCGGAAGGTCGTTTTCACGGCAGAGTGCCAGCGCCGACTGATCCATCACACGCAGGTTACGCTCCAGGGCCTCCTGATGCGAGATGACCCGGTAACGACGGGCGCTCGGGTTGTGTCGGGGGTCGTCGTCATAGACGCCGTCGACGTTGTTCTTGCCCATGAGCAGCACGTCGGCACCCAGCTCGACGGCACGAAGCGCTGCCGCGGTGTCGGTCGTGAAGTAGGGGTTGCCGGTGCCGCCAGCGAGGATGACGATGCGTCCTTTTTCCATATGGCGAATCGCACGCCGGCGGATATACGGCTCCGCGACCTGGTGCATCTCGATGGCTGTCTGGACTCGAGTCGGGACGCCGTGGTGCTCGAGAGCATCTTGCAGAGCAAGCGCGTTGATAATGGTGGCAAGCATGCCCATGTAGTCCGCCGTCGCCCGATCCATGCCGCGGGCGCTAGCGGCCAGTCCTCGCCAGATATTGCCGCCGCCGACCACGATCGCGATCTGGACACCACGTGCGGAGACGCGAGCGATCTCGGCAGCGACACTGTGTACGACCTCTGGATCGATGCCATATCCAGCGTTCCCCATCAGGGCTTCGCCTGAGACCTTGAGTAACACGCGGTGGTAGACGCGGCGGTGTCCATACGCATGAGCGCCGCTCATGGGCACCGATCCGCCGATCTCACTCATCGGCTCCAAGCTCGAAACGTGCGAAGCGACGTACCCGGATGTTCTCCCCGAGCCGGGCGATCGCTTCCTTGATGATCTCCTCTACCGTCCGGGAGGGATCCTTGATGAACGGTTGTGCCAGGAGGGCGACTTGCTCCACATACCGTTCCCGGCTGCCGACTTGGTGAGCACCGGCGGCGAGTTCCTCTTCTGGGATCTCCTCTGCAGAAACGTAGCGAGGCGCAGTCGCAGCTACCTGCATTGCGAGGTCATGGACCAGGTCACGGAACTCCGGCGTACGAGCCACGAAGTCGGTCTCACAGTTGACTTCGATGAGCGCCCCGATGCGTCCACCGCCGTGGATGTACGAGTCGACGAGGCCTTGCGAAGTAGCCCGCCCGGCCTTACGCTCGGCGCGGGCTAGGCCCTGCTCGCGCAAGAGTGCCGCTGCCCGCTCCATGTCACCTTCCGCCGCCTCGAGCGCGCGCTTCACGTCCATGACGCCAGCGCCGGTTCGCTCACGCAGCTCCTTCACCATCTGCACCGTTACGCTCACGTGTTACCCTCCCGATCGACTCTCACCCTGGGCACGATCCGGCCGGCAGAGACCTGCCGGCCACGTCTCTCGCACTCCTTACAAAGCATGCTTGGGTAGTCTCGCTTCGCGCTCTTCCTCGACTTCTTCAACGATTTCCTCGTCGAACTCCTCCTGAAGCCCGACGTATTCCTCCGCGTACAGGTCGTATTCCTCCACCGGCACCTCTTCCGTTGGCAGTGCCTGCTCGGCCATGGCCGACTCAAACTGCGTGCGGCCGGCGAGAATAGCGTCCGCTAGGCGGGAGGTAATCAAGCGGATCGAGCGGATGGCATCGTCGTTGGCTGGGATCACATAGTCGATCAGATCCGGGTCACAGTTGGTGTCGACCATAGCAATGGTGACGATGCCGAGCCGTCTCGCCTCGCTCACCGCGATCGCTTCGCGCTTGGGATCCACGATGTAGAGCGCGTCGGGGAGCCGGTTCAAACCGCGGAGCCCGCCGAGCATGCGCTGGAGCTTGTCCAGCTCGCGCAGCGTACGCATCTGCTCCTTCTTGGGCAGACTTTGGAACCGCGGTGTGGTGATTTCCTGTTCGAGCTGGGTAAGGTAGCGCAAGCGCTGCCGGATGGTAACGAAGTTCGTCAACGTTCCACCGAGCCAGCGCTCAGTCACCGAGTACATCCCACAGCGCTCGGCCTCACGGCGGATCGTCTCCTGCGCCTGCTTCTTGGTGCCGACGAAGATGAAGACACCGCCTCGTGCCGCCAGCTCGCGTGCGAACTCTTCAGCTTCCTGAAGGAGCCGAAGCGTCTGGCGCAGGTCGATGATATGGATGCCATGCCGCTCCGCGAAGATGTAGGGGCGCATCTTCGGGTTCCACCGCTTGGTCTGGTGCCCAAAGTGCACCCCGGCTTCCAGTAAGGCCTTCAGCGGGAGTTGCTCGGTTTGGAACTCGGCCACCGACACCACAGCGCAATCCTTTCGACTGACTGGTGTTCGACACCCGTGCCCTTCATCCTGCGCACAGACCGCGTGTGGCGGCACACCCTGCGCAGTCCAAGCACGTGCTAACTTGCCGGCTGCACGCCAGCAGAGCCCAGTATACCATGACGAGCGGCTTGAGCGGCCGATCGGCGGTCTACGGGGTCGGGGTCACCGGCTGGAGATAGTCCGCTACGACGTAGCCGGAAAGATTACCCGACTTGACCGGCCACCAGACATAGCCTTCGGCTGAGATCGACTCCCCCACCACGGTGAGCTCTGTCCCCTCGGGGAGTGTCTGGACGATGTCGGCGGATGTGCTGGGTGCGGCACGCAGGTTCACCCCGGCACCGTCGGTATTGGCGACAATGACTGTGGCTCCCGGCCCGACGGTTCCGCTTGGCTGGGTCGCCGCGGGGGTAGTGCTCGGTGACACGGTCGTAATGATAATGGGCCCGGCAGGGGTCACCTCGGTGGTCGGAGTAGGACCCGTGAGGACGGTGGGAAGACTACCAGCTTCAGGCGTCGGCTGGCTCGCACCGCGGTCTGCCAGCAAGCTGCTGATCCAGAACCAGGCGAGACCAAGCATCAAGATCACCCCGAGTACTGGCGCAGCGATCCGGATGTAGTCCGTCCAGTAGCGCTCATCAGTTTGATACGTGAACTGCCGTTCGCTGCCGAAGGGGCCCGTTCCCGACGGACGGCTCGTGAAAGGGGGAACATGCTGGTACTCGTCCTCCGGTTCGGGATCCCGCGAACTACCCGATCCGGTGTACTGATCCATGAACCCTCCTTGTCGCTTGGCTGTACCACGACCCAACTCGTCGGAGAGCCGGAGCGGAAGCACGACCGACTTCTCTGCTGCCGGTTCGCTCCGGATTGCCATCGCTTGCCCGCCCTCGAGCAGTGCCTGCACGGGCTCGTCAGCCGGCTCCCAGTAGTTCCCCATCCCGCGGTCGCAGTCTAAATCGTCTTCGCTGACCAGATGGCTCTGGTGGGGCGCATAGAGGAGGGGGTTACGACACCATCCTTTTCGCCAGATAGGGGCCGGCTCATAATACTTGCACGTCCCACACTTCCGCTCGGTCATCAGCGTTTCTACACTCCCGCCGAACCGCGGCGAGCTGCCTCGGCGGCAGCTTTCCGCACTCTCGACTCGAGCCACGACACCCGTGGGGTGCTGCTGATTATAAAGTACCTGTGTCGCCCTCGGCGGGTGACCGGGCCGTCCTTATCCAGTCACTCACTGGCTCGGGAGCGGGACTGTCCTGCTCTCATTCTCGCCTCGATCGTCCTCGGTCTGTCGAGCCGGTCGCCTCGTGGCCATTCGGTTGGAGGCGGCCATGACTGGCGGTTGAGCGCTGTCGGCCATGTCCATGCGAAGCTCGCCTTCGCACCGACCACCTTCATTCACAACAAGCGACTGGGTCGAGATTGTGCCCTGAACCTGACCGGTATCGAGGATCGTCAGCTTACCGCGACACGAGATCGCGCCGCGCAGCTGCCCTGCGACCGTGACATTCGCTGCCTCGACGGTCGCCTCTACAGTGGCCCCTTCGGCCACATGGACATACCCATCGCAGCGCAGGGTCCCGCGGAGTTCGCCCTCGATACGGACATCACGGGTGGTGGTAAACGTCCCGTCAACCGAGCTGTAGCGGTCGATCAGGCTGAGGCTCTCTGGCACAGAAGCCGGTGGCGAAACACGGGACACTCCCGGCGAGTCGTAGCTCATGCGCACCCCTTTCGTGCACGTATCGGACCATATCAGCGCGCCCGAGCCAACCCGTGACTAGGAGCTCGAATTCGGCCGTGATGGCTCACCTCCGCGCTCCATTCGGAGCTGGCCCGACAACTTTGCGCCCTCATGGACAACGAGCGAAGGAGCCTTCACATCGCCGATCACCTTACCGGTGGGGAAGATCTCCAGCCGCCCATTCGCCTCGACCCGGCCGCGAACCGTGCCGTAGATCAAGACGTTGTGCGCGAAGATCTCGGCTTCCACCTCTGCCCCCTCGTCAATGGTGACGTCCTTGGTGGCATGCACCTGACCTTCGAGTCGACCTCTGATGGTGACCGAGCCTTCGCTGCGGAGCGTGCCCTCCCAGTGGTCGTGGGCCGAGAGGACAGTCGCCGCAGCATCGGTCAGGGCCGGCATACGCCCCGGTTGTCCGTACGACTCGACGGCGGCTGGGGTGACTCGGCTCCCCATCGGCCGCGCCGCTGCGAAGGCTTCGGACGGGATATCCAGTGAGAACGAGGTGTCGTCGCTCTCACCGAGCGGTGCCGGGGTGCTGGTTTCGGACTGGGACGCGGACTCCTCGAGTTGCTGGCGCAGGCTCGAGATCTGGCGATGGAACGCGTCGCCACGAGTCTCTCTGCGGAAAATCATGCCTCCACCTCCTGTGGTCTGCTCTCCTGTCTCAACCGAGTGCGAGGTCACACAGCGTGATCCGACCTCGTTCGGTTTTCGTCCGCCTCGAGAGACACGCTTCACCCGGTCTTCGGAAGCAGTACCTGTCGGGCAACGTGCGGCGGCCTGAGTGAGCGCTCATGGCCGGCCTCGATCCTATACCGGGCATTGTACTCCGTTGGCCGAGGATTCGCGACTCGCGGAGCGCGAGGTCTCCCGCGCGTAATCTCGTTTGTACGTACGCCGATGTCGAGACTGGTCACGAGCTGGAGGGTATGCTTGAAGCTGGATGCTGACTCGTCGGAGATGGGGTAGGATGAAGCGGCGTCGGTGGCTGCTGACTGTCACCTGGGGTACACTGCGTGTATGGACGAAGAACGAGCGATGCGGCGGGTTGCGATCTGGTTCGCGCTGATCCTGATCGGCTTCAAGCTCTGGACGGTGCTACTGATCGCTCTCTACTCGTGGAACTGGGCCACCGTCCGGTTCTTGCTAGCTAACCACATGCTCTGGGTCGTCGTCGGTGCGGTGCTCGTCTGGGGGCCGGCGCTCTTCTGGCTGCGGCTGATCCGGTTGCGCGCCCGGCGACGTGAGCTGATTCGCTCCGAATGGGAAGTCGAGGACTCGCACACGCTCTCGCGATGAGAGCTTCCCGCTGCTCGAGCGCGGACGTCACTCGACGAGCTGTAGCATGGCGCGGCTTCGGGAGCGTGGTGCGCCCGGCAGGATTCGAACCTGCGACCTTTTGCTCCGGAGGCAAACGCTCTATCCTCTGAGCTACGGGCGCGCTAACGTCGCATGCAACTATAGCATGGTGCTGGTCTTGGCTGCAAGCTTGACGTGTGGAGAGAGCTGGGGTATACTGGGCTTTTGCTGAGGGGTGGCGCTCGCGCATGCTGAGGCCTCATCGATCGCAGACGCAGTGTCTCATACGCCCGAGGAGTGGACAGTGGTACTGCACCTCGCGGCGCCCTTTGGGGTTTCTCACTCGCAGCCTACAGGAGAGCATGTCTAAAACGGCCATCCTTCCGGATGGGCTGAGCGCAGAAGCCTCCTGACCCAACATCCTGCCACAGTGGCGCTCTTAGGGCAGGCCTGGTCTCTCGTGACGCAGTGAAGGAGCGATTCATGGCCGTGACGACCAGCGGCACACGCGCCTCGACGGCGGGCTTCCGCCAGGTGCGGTCGAACCTCGGTATCGATCGCGTTTCGTTTTCCCGCATCCCCACCGTGCTCGAGATGCCGAATCTGGTCGAGCTGCAGCTCCGGTCGTTCGAGTGGTTTACGACGGAGGGGATGCGAGAACTCCTGGACGAGATTTCTCCCGTCATCGATTATTCGGGGAAGCTCGAACTCTATTTCCTGCGTCACTGGTTCGAGCCGCCTCGCTACTCGGTGGAGACGTGCTTAGAGCGTGATATGACCTACGCCGCTCCCCTCTACTTTCGAGTGCGGCTTGTGATCCGCGACACCGGCGAGGTCAAGGAGAGCGACGTCTATGTCGATGACTTCCCGATGATGACTTCGACCGGCACCTTTGTCATCAACGGGGCTGAGCGTGTCGTCGTCTCACAGCTCGTGCGCTCGCCTGGTGCCTACTTCGAGCTGGAACCAGATCCGGCGACAGGGCGGCTGCTGTGCACCGCCAAGCTGATCCCGAGCCGAGGGGCGTGGCTTGAGTTCGAGACCTCGAATAAGGACGCGCTGTACGTGAAGGTCGACCGCAAGCGCAAGCTGCCCGTGACGGTGCTGCTGCGCGCCGTTGGCCACGGCCGTGACGAGGAGCTCTACGAGCTCTTCGCCGACGTGGATACCGACCCGGACCATCGCTACATCGCCACAACGATCGAGCGTGACAAGACGAAGTCGGTCGAAGAGGCGCAGATGGAGCTGTACCGCAACCTGCGGCCGGGCGATCCCCCGACGCGGGAGAACGCGGCGGCGCTGGTCGACCGGCTGTTCTTCAACCCGCGCACCTACGACCTCTCTAAGGTGGGGCGCTACAAGCTGAACAAGCGGCTGGGTGTGGACGTCGACTCGACCAAGCGGGTGCTGACGAAAGAGGATTTGGTCGCGCTGGTGAGGACGATGATCCGGGTTAACCGGGGCCTGGATCACGAGGACGATATCGACCACCTCGGCAACCGGCGCGTGCGGACGGTGGGCGAGCTGATCCAGATGCACCTGCGCACCGGCCTGCAGCGGTTGGAGCGCGGCATCCGCGAGCGGATGACGATCCAAGACATTGAGACAGTGACGCCGAGCGGACTGATCAGCAGTACTCGCCCGGTGCGCGCGGCGATCCGCGAGTTCTTCGGCGGAAGTCAGCTCTCCCAGTTCATGGATCAGACCAACCCGCTCGCCGAGCTGACCCACAAGCGGCGGCTCTCGGCCCTGGGCCCGGGTGGGCTCAACCGCGAGCGGGCCGGCTTCGACGTCCGCGACGTGCACGACTCGCACTACGGGCGTATTTGCCCGATCGAGACGCCAGAGGGCCCAAACATCGGCTTGATCGGTTCGCTGGCAACGTACGCACGGGTCAACGAGTACGGCTTCATCACGACGCCATACCGCCGTGTGTACCGAGAGCTGACGTTGCCTGAGCGAGCCGACCTCCTGGTGGGGCAGCTCACGCGCCTGGACGTGACCGATCCGGCGACCGGTGAAGTGATCGTGCCGTCCGGCACAGTGATCGATGAGGCGGTGCGGCAGCGGCTACTCGATGCGGGCGTAAGCCAGGTACCGATCGTGCCGTTCGTGAGTGACGAGATCGAGTTCCTGACGGCTGACCAGGAGGAGTACTTCACGATCGCGCAGGCGAACACGCCCCTCGTCGAGGGGGTGTGGTTCGCCGAGACGCGGGTCGAGGCGAGGCGGGCAGGACAGTTCGTACTGGAGAGCCCGGAACGGATCGACTATATGGATGTTTCGCCCAAGCAGGTCGTCTCGGTTGCCGCGTCGTTAATCCCCTTCCTCGAGCATGACGACGCGAACCGGGCGCTGATGGGTGCGAACATGCAGCGGCAGGCGGTCCCGCTGCTCCGTCCACGCGCGCCGATCGTCGGAACCGGTGTGGAATACCAGGCAGCCCGCGACTCTGGGCAAGTCGTGGTGGCCCAGGCCGGCGGGATCGTCACCTCGGTGACGGCGCGGCGGGTCGTGGTGCGGGAGGACGACGACAACGAGCGCGTCTATCGGCTGCGCAAGTTCGTCCGCTCGAACCAGGACACCTGTATCAACCAGCGGCCGATCGTCCAGAAGGGCCAGCGCGTGGAAGCGGGCGACATCATTGCCGACAGCTCGAGTACCGAGAACGGCGAGCTCGCGCTGGGGCAGAACGTACTGGTGGCGTTCATGTCGTGGGAGGGTGGGAACTTCGAGGACGCCGTGCTCATCAGTGAACGGCTGGTACGCGACGACGTCTTTACCTCGATACATATCGAGAAGTACGAGGTCGAGGCACGCGATACCAAGCTCGGCCCCGAAGAGATCACGCGCGATATCCCGAACGTCGGTGAGGACAGCCTGCGCGACTTGGACGCCGACGGCATCATCCGGATCGGAGCCGAAGTTCGACCGAACGACATCCTTGTCGGCAAGGTTACGCCGCGAGGTGAGACCGAACTGTCGGCCGAGGAGCGGTTGCTGCGTGCGATCTTCGGTGAGCGGGCGCGCGAGGTGAAGGACACGAGCCTTCGGGTTCCTCACGGCGTCCACGGGATCGTGATCGATGTGAAGCGCTTCCGCCGTGACGAGGCCAACGACTACGAGCTTCCGGCGGGTGTCAACGAGATGGTGCGTGTCTTGATAGCCCAAAAGCGGAAGATCTCCGAGGGCGACAAGATGGCTGGTCGGCATGGCAACAAGGGAGTCGTCTCTCGGATCGTGCCGATCGAAGATATGCCCTACCTGCCTGACGGCACACCAATCGATATCATCTTGAACCCGATTGGCGTGCCCTCGCGGATGAATCTGGGGCAGATTCTCGAGACGCATCTTGGCTGGGCGGCCCATGAGCTGGGCATTAAGGTCGCGAGCCCGGTCTTCGATGGTGCGAAGGAAGACGAGGTACGCGAGCTTTTGGCGAAGGCGGGCCTGCCGCTCGATGGGAAGGTCGAGTTGTACGATGGGCGAACGGGCGAGAAGTTCGACCGTCCAGTGACGGTGGGCTACATCTACATGATGAAGCTGGTCCACCTGGTGGAGGACAAGATCCACGCCCGCTCGACCGGGCCCTACTCACTGGTGACGCAGCAGCCGCTCGGTGGCAAGGCCCAGTTCGGCGGGCAGCGCTTCGGTGAAATGGAGGTCTGGGCTCTCGAGGCCTACGGCGCGGCCCACACGCTGCAGGAGATGCTGACGGTGAAGTCCGACGACGTCGTAGGCCGGGTCAAGACCTACGAGGCGATTGTCAAGGGTGAGCCGATCGTCGAAGCGGGGGTGCCGGAGTCGTTCAAGGTGCTGGTCAAGGAGCTCCGCAGTCTCGGGCTCTCAGTCGAGGTGATCAACGAGGACGAGGAGCCGATCGAGTTCGCTGAGGATACCTCGCGCGAGATCCTCACGAACCTAGACCGGATCAACCTGAGCGGCTTCGAGCGCACCGAGGACTGACGGTCGTGCTCGATCGTTTACTCTACCGGTGAGGAAGGCGCATGAGCACGATAGTGCGACAGCGTGGCAGTCAGAAGACGCTCGACGTCAACAATTTCGACGCGATCAGGATCGGCCTGGCCTCGCCGGAGGCCATCCGGAGCTGGTCATACGGCGAGGTGACTAAGCCGGAGACGATCAATTACCGGACGCTGAAGCCCGAACACGGTGGCCTCTTCTGCGAGCGGATCTTCGGGCCGACGAAGGACTGGGAGTGCTACTGCGGCAAGTATCGCCGCGTCCGGTATGCCGGCACGATCTGTGACAAGTGCGGCGTCGAAGTGACGCGCTCCAAGGTACGCCGCGAGCGGATGGGCCACATCGAGCTAGCTGCGCCGGTCGCCCACATCTGGTATGTGAAAGGGACACCGAGCCGGCTCGGGCTGCTGCTCGATGTAACCCCCCGTAACCTGGAGCGTGTGCTCTACTTCGCCTCGTACCTGATCACCTCGGTCGACGAGGAACGGAAGCATCAGCTCATCGAGAGCGTCCATCAGGAACTGGCCGCCGAGATCGAGGAACTCGACCGTAAGCTCGAAGAGGAGCGGACGAAGCTCGAGAAGGAGCGAGCGGAGGAGTCCTCGGCGCTAAGAGCAGGCTTGGACGCATTGGAGCAGCGTGTCCGAGAGCGCTTGACACGCGAGAGCGAAGAGATCCGTCGCGATGCAGCGGCGGTGCGCGAGCGCCTGCAGGGTAGTATGCACCAGGCCGCTCAGGAGGATATCGAGTTCCGTGGCCAGCTCATCGTTCAAGCCGGTGAGGCCATCAACGAGGATCGCCTGAGGGCGCTGGACGAGGCTGAGCACGAGGCGCTGGAAGCACTCGAGGCCGGAATCGAGCGAGAGGTGAGCGGAAGCCGGGCGGTGGCTGAAGCGGAGTATGACCAGGCGCAGTCTCGGATGCTCGAGCAGTTCCGCAAGCTCGAACAGCAGATCGAGCAGCAGAAGGCGGATCTGCGCAAGGAGGCTGACGAGATCGTCCGGCAGATCTCCGACATTCGGCCGATGCAGGTGATCACGGAACAGCAGTTCCGCGAGCTGGCCGAACTCGCGCCAGGTGCGTTCGAGGCGCGCATGGGTGCGGAGGCGGTGTACGACGTCGTGTCCAAGATGGATCTCGACGCGCTTTCGCAACAGCTTCGCGCCGAATTGCAAGCCAGCACAGGCCAGCGTCACAAGAAGATCGCCAAGCGGCTCCGGCTGATCGAGGCACTGCGCAAGAGTGGCAACCGGCCGGAGTGGATGATCTTGACGGTGCTGCCCGTTATCCCGCCGGATCTCCGGCCCATGGTGCAGCTCGATGGTGGTCGCTTCGCTACCTCCGACCTTAACGACCTGTATCGGCGAGTGATCAACCGGAACAACCGGCTCAAGCGGCTGATCGAGCTTGGAGCGCCGGAGATCATCGTGCGCAATGAGAAGCGGATGCTCCAGGAAGCGGTCGATGCCCTCATTGACAACGGTCGGCGCGGCCGCGTGGTATCCGGGACGAGCCGGCACAAGCTCAAGAGCCTCTCGGATATGCTGAAGGGCAAGCAGGGGCGCTTCCGCCAGAACCTACTCGGCAAACGTGTAGACTACTCTGGTCGCTCGGTGATCGTCGTCGGCCCAGATCTGCGGCTCGATGAGTGCGGTCTCCCTAAGCGGATGGCGCTGGAGCTCTTCAAGCCATTCGTCATGCAGCGGCTGGTGGTACATGGCCACGCGCACAACATCAAGGCGGCCAAGCGCTTGGTGGAGCGGGTCGATCCGCGGGTCTGGGACGTGCTCGAGGAAGTGATCCAGAACTACCTCGTCCTGCTCAACCGGGCCCCGACGCTGCACCGGCTGGGTATCCAAGCCTTCAAGGTCAAGCTGATCGAAGGTTCCGCAATCCAGTTGCACCCGCTGGTCTGTGCGGCCTTCAATGCCGACTTCGACGGCGACCAGATGGCCGTGCATGTGCCGCTCTCGGCTGAGGCCCAGCGCGAGGCGCGCGAACGGATGCTCTCGACGCGCAACCTCCTGGACCCGTCCGACGGCGAGCCGGTCATCGCGCCTACGCTGGACATCGTGCTCGGCTGCTACGCCATGACGCTCCCGAACCCAGAGGCGCGCGGGGCCGGTAAGGTTTTCGCTAGCCCGCACGAGGTGGTGCTGGCGTACCAGGCCGGGTTGGTCGACCTGCAAGCGCCGGTCAAGGTGCGTGTCGAGCGCAATGGCCAGGGGCCAGGGTTGGTCGACACGACGGTGGGTCGGGTGCTCCTCAACGAGGAGATCCCGCCGGAACTCGGCTTCTGGAACGAGACGATGGATCGGAAGGCGCTGCGGCGTCTGATCGCTGCGTGCTACAAGGAGCTCGGCCCGGAGCAGACAGCGAAACTGGCAGACCGGATCAAGGATATCGGTTTCCATTACGCGACCAAGGGCGGGCTGACCATCGGTCTCACCGACGTGCACATTCCGCCGGAGAAGGCCGAGATCATCCAGCGGGCCGATCAGCGCGTGGTCGAAGTCGAACGGCAGTACCGCCGGGGCTTGATTACCGATGCTGAGCGGCATCGCGAGATCGTGACCATCTGGAACGAGGCGCGCGACGAGCTGGCTCAAGTGGTCGAGCATCGCCTGGGCGAGAACAACTCGCTGTACATGATGATGAAGTCGGGCGCCAAAGGCAACATCAACCAGATCAACCAGATGGCGGGCATGCGAGGCCTGATGCTCGACCCCCGTGGGAACATCATCGAGCTCCCGATCCGCTCGAACTTCCGCGAAGGGCTGTCGGTGCTCGAGTATTTCATCTCCACGCATGGGGCCCGCAAGGGGCTGGCCGATACAGCCCTGCGCACCGCTGACTCTGGCTATCTGACGCGTCGGCTGGTGGATGTGGCCCAGGACGTCATTGTGACGATCGATGACTGTGGCACGGAAGAAGGCATGTGGGTGCGTTTGGCCGACATGCCAGACCGGGAGTCGTTCGCCGAGCGCGTGGTCGGCCGGGTGGTCGCTCTGCCGGTGCTTGACCCGCGCACCGGCGAGGCACTGGTGGAGCGCAACCAGGAGCTCAAAGAGGAGACCGTTGACGAACTGCTGGCCCGTGGAGTCGAAGCGGTGATGATCCGCACACCGCTCTACTGTACGGCTGACTACGGCGTGTGCCGGTTGTGCTACGGCCGTAACCTCGCCACCGGTGAGCTGATCGAGCTAGGTGAGGCAGTTGGCATCATCGCGGCCCAGAGTATCGGTGAGCCTGGCACCCAGCTCACGATGCGGACGTTCCACACTGGCGGCGTCGCAGGAGAGGACATCACGACCGGTCTCCCGCGCGTCGAAGAGTTGTTTGAGGCGCGGGAACCGAAGGGCAAGGCGATTCTGGCCCGCAACGACGGGGTCGTCCAGATTATCGAGGACGACTCAGGGCGAAAGGTCGTCGTGACATCGGAGCGTCTTCTCACCGAAGAGCACCGAATCCCTGTGGGCTATCAGCTCCTGGTCAGCGACGGGGCGGACGTCGTGATCGGCCAGGTGCTGGCCACGAACGGTGCTGGCGGAGAGCCAGTGGTCGCGACTCTGGCGGGTCGAGTCTTCGTCGATGGCGACCGGCTAATCGTCCGCCGCGAGGAGCACGAGTCGGTTGAGTACGTGATCCCGGCGGCGGCCCACCTGCTGGTGGCGGATGGCGATCAGGTCACAGCCGGTACGTTGCTGACCGATGGAAGCCTCAGCCCGGAAGAGCTGCTGGAGACGCTCGGCCGTGACAAGATGCAGCGCTACATCCTGGACGAGGTACAGAAGGTCTATAAGTCCCAGGGGGTGGTGACGAACGACCGCCATATCGAGATCATCATCCGCCAGATGCTCCGCAAGGTGGCGGTGACGGATCCGGGCGACACCGACCTGCTGGTTGGTGAGACGCTGGATCGCACCCAGCTCTTGAAAGTGAACGAGGAGGTCGTGGCGCAGGGCGGTGTGCCGGCCACGGCGCAGCAGGTATTGTTTGGGATCACGAAGGCATCGCTAGCGACCGAGAGCTTCTTGTCGGCGGCGTCGTTCCAGGAGACGACCCGGGTGCTGACCGAGGCCGCAATCCAGGGCAAGATCGATTACCTGCGTGGCCTGAAAGAAAATGTCATCATCGGCAAGCTGATTCCGGCGGGCTCGGGCTTCTGGGAGCGGAAGAAGAAGCGGGAAGCGGCCGCCCTCGGCGCCCTCGACGAGGTCGTGCTGCGCGGGCTGGTCGGTGAGGGGCGCTTGCCAGCGGAAGCCGAAGAACTCCCGGCGCTGTCGCCGGATATCGTCGAGCCACTCGATCGTTCGACGGATGTCCTCGAGCCCGAGACTGCCGAGCAGTCGCAGTGGGAGCTGACGGCCGAGGGCATGGAGGACAGCACCGGCGTCGAGCGAGGGGAAGGTCTGGACAAGAAGCAGATCGCCGACGGCGAGTAGGCGGAGTCGAAGCGCCTGTTGCCGCGGGCTGCGGGCGTGGGCACGAGTTGACGCCGCGGTGAACGACTGGTAAACTTCACCCTTGTGACCCGTACGGGTCACAAGGGTGAAGTCGTGTTTAGCGCAGTCCCGGCACGTGTTGCCTGGACAGGAGTGGATCGTGCCGACGATCAATCAGCTCGTCCGCAAGGGCCGCGAGAAGCCGCGCAAGAAGCCGAAGGCGCCAGCGCTGCGTTTCATCAATAGCCGCGTTGGTCGCAATGCTGGTCGGCTTCGTGCGCTGCCGAAGGGCTCGCCGCAGAAGCGCGGGGTCTGCACACAGGTGCGTACCATGACGCCCAAGAAGCCGAACTCCGCCCTGCGGAAGATTGCCCGTGTGCGGCTCACGAATGGTCTCGAGGTGACAGCGTACATCCCGGGCGAGGGGCACAACCTCCAGGAGCATTCGGTCGTGTTGATCCGGGGTGGACGTGTCAAGGATCTCCCTGGGGTGCGGTACCACATTATCCGCGGCGCGCTCGATGCCCGCGGCGTGGAGAACCGGAAACAGGGGCGATCCAAGTACGGGACCAAGAAGAAGAGCTAGTCTGTGGGCGCCGGGAGACCTTAGCGCCCGGCGCTGACAGATCGTCTGGTACGGAAAGCGGACTCACGACGTAACATCTCGTGCTGGCCGCTTTTTCGTGTCCTCACAGTGGGTAAAGCGGTCAGCAACCAGTGCTCAGGGCGGAGACCGGTATAGGGAGGCGAGTCAGCCATGCCGAGGCGAGCGAAGATCGAGCGGCGGAGCATACCACCTGATCCGCGGTACGGCAGCGAACTGCTGCAGCGCTTCATCAACAAGGTAATGCAGCGCGGCAAGAAGTCGCTGGCTGAGCGGATCGTCTATGACGCGCTGGAGATCGTTGCCAGCCGAACCGGGCAGAACCCGCTCGAGGTCTTCCAGCGGGCGGTGCAGAACGCGATGCCGTTGCTCGAGGTCAAGCCGCGGCGAGTGGGCGGGGCTACCTACCAGGTGCCGGTGCAGGTGGAGCCGCACCGGCGTGTCTCCTTGGCGATGCGCTGGCTCATCCAATCCGCCCGAGCGCGCTCGGGGAAGACGATGTCGGAGAAGCTCGCGGCCGAGCTGGTCGACGCGGCCAACAACACGGGGGCGACAATCAAGCGCCGGGACGACACGCACCGGATGGCGGAAGCGAACCGCGCCTTTGCCCACTACCGGTGGTAGCGCGCTGGCGCTTCTGATGACGAGCAACAAGGGGTACATCAGGGCAGCGTATGAGTACGGTACAGACACAAGTCACTGACGCAAGGCGCGTCCTTCTCCAGCGAACCCGGAACATCGGGATCATCGCGCACATCGACGCTGGTAAGACGACCACGACCGAGCGCATTCTCTTCTACACCGGCCGCGTCCACCGGCCAGGCGAGGTACACGAAGGCTCGGCGACGATGGACTGGATGATCCAGGAACGGGAGCGCGGCATCACGATTACCGCCGCTGCGACGACGTGCTTCTGGCGAGACCACCGGATCAACATTATCGATACGCCAGGGCACGTCGACTTCACGGTCGAGGTCGAGCGCTCGCTACGGGTGCTCGATGGCGGCGTGGTTGTGTTCGACGGCGTCCACGGCGTCGAACCGCAGTCGGAGACGGTCTGGCGTCAGGCCGACAAGTACCACGTGCCGCGCATCTGTTTCATTAACAAGCTCGATCGAATCGGTGCGAACTACGAGCGGGCAATCGAGATGATCCGCGAGCGGCTGAAGGCAAAGCCCGCCGTCATTCAGTGGCCGATCGGCCTCGAGTCGGATTTCCGCGGGATCATCGATTTGATTGAGTTCCGCGCGCGGATATACCATGACGAGCTGGGGCAGCACATCGAGGACGCCGACGTCCCTGACGAGTACCGCGAGATTGCGCAGCTCTGGCAGAGTAGGCTGGTCGAGCAGATCGCGGAGACCAGTGAAGAGCTGATGCTCCGGTACCTCGAGGGCGAGGAGCTTACGCCCCAGGACCTTCGAACAGGTCTCCGCGCCGCGACGGTGAGCGGCCAGCTCGTGCCGGTGCTCTGCGGGTCAGCGCTCAAGAACAAGGGCATCCAGTTGCTGCTCGATGCGATCGTCGAGTACTTGCCCTCGCCGCTCGATATCCCACCGGTGCGGGGAACTCACCCAGCGACCGGGGAAGCAGAGATTCGCGAGGCAGACGACGAGGCCCCCTTCTCAGCGCTGGCGTTCAAGATCCAGTCAGATCCGCATGTTGGCCGTTTGACGTACGTGCGGGTGTACTCCGGCAAGCTCACATCCGGCTCCTATGTGTACAACTCCACCAAGAACGAGCGCGAGCGCGTCTCGCGGCTGCTTCGGATGCACGCCAACCACCGGGAGGAGGTCGAGTGGGTCGGCGCTGGCGACATCTGCGCGGTGATCGGCTTGAAGAAGACGTTCACCGGGGATACGCTGTGCGATCCTGACCGGCCGATCCTCCTCGAGGCGATCCAGTTTCCCGAGCCGGTCATCTCGGTGGCCGTGGAGCCGAAGACTCGGGCTGACCAGGACAAGCTGTCCATGGCTCTGCAGCGGCTGTCGGAGGAAGACCCCACGTTCCAGGTGCGCATCGATCCCGAGAGTGGCCAAACGATTATCAGCGGCATGGGCGAGCTGCATTTAGAGGTCATTGTCGACCGGATGCTGCGCGAGTTCCGCGTCGGCGCCAATATCGGGCGACCGCAGGTCGCGTACAAAGAGACGATTACCCGGCCGGTGCGTGTCGAGGGGCGCTTCGTCCGGCAGACTGGTGGTCGCGGCCAGTATGGGCACGTCTGGCTCGAGCTGGAGCCGTTGCCGCGGGGAGGCGGCTACGTCTTCGAGGATCGGATCGTCGGCGGCGTGGTGCCGAAGGAGTTCATCCCAGCCGTAGAAGCTGGGATCCGGGAAGCGATGGAAACCGGCGGTGTCGCGGGCTACCCAGTCGTTGATATCAAGGCGGTACTGGTCGATGGGTCGTATCACGAGGTCGACTCGTCGGAGATGGCGTTTAAGATCGCGGCGTCGATGGCACTGAAAGAGGGCGTGCGTCGCGGCCAGCCGGTCATCCTCGAGCCGATCATGCGGGTCGAGGTCGTCACCCCAGAAGAGTTCACGGGTGACGTGATCGGTGACCTGAACGCCCGGCGCGGCCGGATCGAGGGGATGGAAATCCGTGCCGGGGCGCAGGTGGTGCGGGCGCTCGTGCCGCTGGCGACGATGTTTGGCTATGCGACCGACCTGCGGTCGATGACTCAAGGACGGGCAACGTATTCTATGGAGTTCGACCATTACGCACCGGTGCCAGAGGCGTTGGTCGCCGAGCTCGCGGCGCGGACCGGGCGGTAGAGGCAAACGAAGCGAGTTGCATGATCGTCGGGTGATCGAGGCCGGTAGGAGGAGAGGATACCGTGGGCAAGCAGCGGTTTGAGCGGAAGAAGCCGCACGTGAACGTGGGGACGATTGGGCACGTAGATCACGGGAAGACGACGTTGACGGCGGCGATCACGAAGGTGCTGGCGCTCAAGGGGCAGGCGCAGTTCAAGCC
>CALKCJ010000051.1 GCA_938082375.1 uncultured Thermomicrobiaceae bacterium | reverse complement strand
TACCTCTGGGCGCGCACCGTCGCCTGCCCCCAGACGGGCAAGCCGATCCCCCTCTCCCCCAACTGGTGGCTCCAGCGCGACGACCGCGCCCGCGTCGCCGTCCGCCTCCTCGCGCAACCCGATCTCCCCGCCTGTCGCTTTGAAATCGTCCGCGGCCAAGAGGCCGACCGGGTCGCCGAGCCGGGCACCATCCGCCGTGGCGTCGCCGTCTCCCCCTGGACGGGCGAGGTGGTGGATGGCGAGTATATCAAGCGCGAGGCCCAGGCCGGCCGCATGGGCCAGCAGTTGTACGCCGTCGTCGTCAAGACCGCCAAGGGCGTCGACTTCCGCCCGCCGACCGAGGCCGACCTCGCCGCCGCGGCCGCGGCCGAAGCCGAGCTGGCCCGCCGTCTCCCCAGCTGGCTGGCCCGCGACCTGGTGCCCGACGAGGAGATCCCCATCGGCAACAAAACCGCCGAACCGCGCCGTTACGGCATGACCCGCTGGCGCGACCTGTTCGCCCCCCGCCAGCTCCTGGCGCTAGGCGCCACCGTCGAGGCCCTGCGTGCCCTGGAGCCGGAGCTGCGCGCAGAGCTCCCGCCCGACCGCGCCCGTGCCGTCCTCACCTACCTCGCGCTCGCCGTCGACAAGCTGGCGGATCGGAATTCCCTGATGGCGCGTTGGATTCCGCAGCGGCAAGTTCTCGCAAATACTTTCGATAGGCACGATTTCGCCATGATGTGGAGCTTCGGCGAGATGGCGGTGGTGGCGGCGGGCAAGGGGCTCGACTGGGCCATCGACCAGGTTGTCGACGCCTACCGCGGCATCGCCCGGCTGGCCCAGCCGGCCCGGCTCCCGCTCTGGCAGCCGAGCGGCGCCTCGCCGGTCGAGCGCCTGCGCGTCACCCAGGGCGACGCCCGGAACCTGCCCCATCTGCCCGCCGGCTCCGTCCACCTGGTCTGCATCGACCCGCCCTACTACGACAACGTCCAGTACGGCGAGCTCTCCGACTTCTTCTACGTCTGGCTCAAGCGCACCGCCGGGCACCTCTACCCGGACTGGTTCGCCGCCCCGCTCGCCGACAAGGACAACGAGGCGGTGGCCAACCCGGCCCGCTTCGCCGGCCTGGGCCGGGGCCGCCGCGCCCGCGAGCTGGCCGACCAGGACTACGAGCGCAAGCTGACGGCCGTCTTCCGCGAGTGCGCCCGCGTGCTCAGGCCCGACGGCGTCCTCACCGTGATGTTCACCCACAAGCGGGTCTCCGCCTGGGACGCCCTGGCCACGGCGCTGATCCAGGCCGGCTTCCAGATCGTCGCCTCCTGGCCAGTGCACACCGAGAGCGAACACAGCCTGCACCAGGCGAAGAAGAACGCCGCCCAGAGCACCATCCTGCTGGTCTGCCGCAAGCGGCCGCCCGGCGACGGCGCCGTCTGGTGGGACGACCTGCGCGGCGAGCTGGGTCGCCGGGTGCGGGAACGGGCGCGGGAGCTGGCGGCGCTGAGCGTGGGCGGGGTCGATCTGTTCCTGGCCGCCTACGGTCCGGCGCTCTCGGTCATCTCGGCCCAGTGGCCGGTGCTGACCAGCGAGACCGACCCGCAGACCGGCCAGCCCCGGGTGCTCCGGCCGGAGACCGCGCTCGACCTGGCCCGCCGCGAGGTGCTGGCGCTGCGCCGCGAGCGGCTGCTCCACGGCCAGCGCGCCCGCTTCGACCCCGAGACCGACTGGTACCTCTTGGCCTGGGACACCTTCCGCGCGGTCGAGTTCCCGGCCGACGAGGCGCGCAAGCTGGCCCTGGCCGTCGGGCTCGACCTGGACGAGGACGTCATCGGCCGCGCGCGGCTGGTGCAGCGCAAGGGGAGCGCGGTGGCGCTCTTGACCCCGGCCGAGCGCCGTCGCCGAGGCGTCGTCGACCCTAACGCCCTCGCCTTCTCGCGGCTGGTCGACGCCGTCCACACCGCGATGCTGGTCTACGAGGAGGACGGGCCGGGGGCCTGCGGGGCCTTCCTGCGCCGGGCCGGGCTGCTTGAGCACGCGGAGTTCCGCCAGTGCCTGCAGGCGCTGCTGGAGGCGGTGCCGCGTACCCGCGGGCGCGACGGCCGCTTCCTGCGCCCGGAGGCGGAGACGCTGGAGCGGCTGCGGCAGGCGTTCTTCCCGGAGATCGCGCCGCCGGCCGAGCCGGGACCGGTGGTCGCGGTGGAGCAGCTTGCCCTCCTGGGCGAGGCCAGCGATGCCGCGGAGGAGGAAGCGGAGGAGGAGGAGTAGGCCGTGGGTGGCTTGCGCGACTATCCGTTCCGCATCTCCTACGGCCCAGGCGACGACAGGTTGCACGAGTTCTACCTGCCAGCGCTCGAGCGGAGCGTGCGCTACGACCGCTCGGCCGGGTTCTTCTCCAGTTCGGCGCTGGCAGTGGCGGCCGCCGGCCTGGCCAGGCTGATCGCCAACGGCGGGCGGATGCGGCTGCTGGTCGGCGCCCAGCTCGCGCCGGAGGACGTGCAGGCGGTAGTGGCCGGCGAGGAGCTGGCGGCGGTGGTGCGCCGAAGGCTCCTCGCGGGGCTGACGACGCCCGAGGACGAGCTGATGCGCGACCGGCTGGCAGCGCTGGCCTGGATGGTGGCCGAGGGGACGCTCGAGGTCCGGGTGGTGCTGCCCCTCGACCGCGCGGGCCACCCGCTGCCGGCTGACGAGGCGGCGGAGTACTTCCACGCCAAGGAGGGGGTCTTCACCGACGCCGCGGGCGACCGCATCGCTTTCAGCGGCAGCGTCAACGAGTCCGCCCGCGGCTGGCAGCACAACTACGAGCAGTTCGCCGTCTACTTCTCCTGGGACAGCACGCGGCCGTACCTGGAGCAAGTCGTGCGGCGGTTCGAGCGGCTGTGGCGCGGCGAGGAGGTTGGCTGGGCCGCCCTGCGCCTGCCCGAGGCGGTACGCCAGCGCCTGTTGAGCTACCGGCCAGAGCAGCCACCCGCGCGCGACCCGTTGGAGCAGGCGGTCGCGGTCGAGGAGGAGCATGGCGTTTACGTTGTCGAGCGGCCGGTGTCGCGGGCGGCGCTGGTGGCTCGCTACCTGCGCGATGCGCCACTGCTGGTGGGAGCCGAGGGGCTGGGTCTGGCGACGGCGGCAGTGACCCCCTGGCCGCACCAGGCGCGGGTGGCGCGGGCGCTGGTGGAGCGCTTCCCGGAGCGGTTCCTGCTGGCCGACGAGGTAGGGCTGGGTAAGACGGTCGAGGCCGGGCTGGCGCTGCGGCAACTGGTGCTGAGCGGGCGGGTACGGCGCGCCCTGCTGCTGGTGCCACATAGCGTGCTGCGGCAGTGGCAGGAAGAGCTCGACGAGAAGTTCTGCCTCGACGTGCCGCGCTACGAGGACGGCCGGCTCTGGTCGGTGCGCGGCGAGGGGCGGGAGCCGCGGGGGCCGAACCCGTTCGCCAGCGAGCCGCTGCTGCTCGCCTCCAGCCAGCTCGTCAAGCGGCGCGACCGCGCGGAACAGGTGCTGGAGGCCGGCCCCTGGGATCTGGTGGTCGTCGACGAGGCGCACCACGCGCGCCGGCGGGCGCCAGACGGCGGGCCCGACCGCCCAAACCGGCTGCTGGCGCTGCTGCGGGGCCTCAGCCGGCGTACGCGCGGCCTCTGGCTGCTGAGCGCCACGCCGATGCAGCTCCACCCGGTCGAGCTCTGGGATCTGCTCGCGCTCTTGGGGCTGGGCGGGAGCTGGGGCGCCGGGCCGGAACCGTTCCTGCGCTTCTTCGCCGAGCTGCGGCGCGGCCCGGCGGAGCTCGATTGGGCCGCGGTGCTGCCACTGGTACGCGAGGAGGTAGCGCGCAGCGGCCTCGACCCTTCGTTCTGCCGCCAGGCGGAGAGCGAGCTGGGGGCGGTGGGCTGGGAACAGGTGCAGGCCGTGCTGACTGGCCGCTCCTCGCTCGCGCCCCAGCACCTGGCCGAGCGACAGCGCGCCTGGCTGGTCGCCGGGGCCAAGCGGCATACCCCGCTGGCCCGGCTGATGTTCCGCCACACCCGGCCGCTGCTGCGCCGCTACGCCGAACGCGGGCTGCTCGAAGCCCGGGTGCCGGAGCGTGAGCCGCGGCCAGTCTGGATCGAGATGACGCCGCCCGAGCGGGCCCTCTACGAGCGGATCGAAGAGTACATCGCCGAGTTCAACGCCCGCTACGAGGCCGAGCGTCGGGGTCTGGGCTTCGCCATGGCAGTGTACCGCCGCCGGCTGACCTCCAGCTTCTACGCCGTGCGCTGTAGCCTGGAGCGCCGGCTGGAGTACCTGCGTCAGCGCCGGCCCGACCTAGGGCTGGCCGACGAAGACCTGGAGCAGGCCGAGCTGGAGCACGACGTGAGCGAGGAGCTGCCGGAGGCGTTCCGAGAGGCGTTCGCAGACGAGGCGCACTACCTGGAGGACTTCGTCTGGGAGCTCGGCCTGCTGGGCGACGACTCGAAGCTGGCAGCCCTCCTGCGCGAGCTGGAGGAGCTACTCCGCCGCCACGAGACGGTGGCGATCTTCACGCAGTACACCGACACGCTGGACGCGCTGCGCGAGCGGCTGCGCGAGGTCTACGGCAGCCAGGTGGCGTGCTACTCCGGTCGGGGCGGTGAGGCCTGGCGCGACGGCGCCTGGCAGCCAGTGACCAAAGAGGCGATCAAGAACGCCTTCCGCGCCGGGCAGGTCAAGATCCTGGTCTGCACCGACGCGGCCAGCGAGGGACTCAACCTGCAGACCTGCGGGGCACTGGTCAACTACGACCTGCCCTGGAACCCGATGCGGGTGGAGCAGCGGATCGGCCGCTTCGACCGGATCGGCCAGCGCTACTCCGTGGTGCAGGTGCGCAACCTGTTCTATGTTGGGACGATCGAGGCCGAGGTCTACCGCCGCCTGAGCGACCGGATCGACTGGTTCCGCACGGTGGTGGGCGAGCTGCAGCCGATCCTGAGCCAGGTGGCGCACGCGATCGAGCGGGTCGCGCTCCAGCCCCGGCGTCAGCGCGAGCAGGAGCTGGAGGCGCAGGTAGCGGAGATCGAGCAGAAGCTCGCCAGGCAGGAGCAGGCGTTGCTCGAGCTCGACGCCGAGCTGTACGACGCCGAGTTCCAGCAGCACCTGGCCTCGCCGGTGAGCCTGGCCGACCTAGCGCGGCTCGTCCCCGCGCTGCCCGGCGTGGCCGAACGCTTCCGCCCACACCCGGAGATCCCCGGCGCCTGGCTGCTAAGCTGGCGCGACCGCCTGCACGCCGTCACCTTCGACCGGGAGGTGTTCGACACCCACAGCGACACAGTGCGGCTACTGACCTACGGCGAGCCGCTGCTCGCCGAGCTGCTGGACGCGGTGGAGCCGCCAGCGGACGACGGGCTAGCGGCGGTGAACCGGCTCGCGCGCGAGGGCGACCCGCCGCTCTGCGGCTACTACCGGCTGGCCGCTGGCCGCGCCGAGTGGCTCGACTCGCTGGTCGCGCTCGAGCAGGCATTAGACGCCGACGAGTCAGAGTGGAGTGCTGAGGCGACTGAGGCGGCTCGGCGCGACTTCGAGCAGCGCTGCGCCGCCGTGCTGGGGCGCTGGCAGGAGCGCGCCGAGCGCTCCCAGCACCTGCTCCGCTCGCAGCTCGCGGCGAGGGGCCGGCGCCTGCTGGTGGAGACGGCGCTGGTGGAGATCGCGCTGGGCCGTCGGCCCGAGCTGTTCCGGGAGGAATACCCGTTCAGCTTCGGGGCTGGAGCCGTGGCCGGCCTGCGGCGGCACGGGTTCCCCTTCACGGCCTTGCTGCGGCTGGTCGGCCTTGACGGGCTGGAGGCGCGCGAGGACGACCCGCGGTGGGAGGAGCTCTCGCGCCTGTCGGTCGAGCAGCTCAAGGCGCGCTGGCGCCGGCTGCGCGAAGAGGCGCGGGAGCTCGTCCACGAGCTGGACCCGCGCTCGCCTGCGTCTCCCGCCCCCTCTCCTGCCAAGCCGTCCGTCGCTCCTGGCGCATAGGGAGTTCGCCGGCCCGGCTGAGCCCGGCACAGCACAGCAAGGATATCGCTCCTCGCACATAGGGGTTCGTCTCGGTGACGGAGAGCGCGGCGTAGCGCGCCGCTTGTTGCTCCTGGCGCTTCGGGGGTTCGTCCATACCCGCGCCTCAGGCCGAGTGGCGTCCTGCGGCCGTGCGTGTCACCGAGTCGGCAGTCGAGATACAGGCGCAGAGATCCCTTCGCCCCTCGAGCAGCCGTCAGCACTGCCCGCAACCCCGTCGTCGCTCTGCGAGGGAAGCATGCTCGAAACTGGGGTACACGTGCACGCGTGGTGTACGCCGCGGATAGAAGGATCTTCTGCGTGGAAGCGGAAGCGGAGCTGGCCGCGCTGGCCGGAGCCTGAGCAGCTCGCCATGTTGGCCATGGTCGAGAAGCCCCGAACCGTGGGGGCTGCCCTACCCGTTGAGTGCGGATCGAGGCCACCACGGAACTCGAGCGCAAGCTGTGGGCACAGTGAGCTGGTGTACCGGCTGTTCGACATCAGCGAGCGGAAGAAGCGCTCTCAGGAGGCGCAGGCGTACGACGCGCTCGTGCGGGGCTGGCTGGAGATCGCCCGGCCGGCGCCCAGGGCGAAAGGGGCGCACAGGAGGCCCGGTTCCTGGCCGATCAGGAGGGGTGAGCCATTCCCACTGTCAAGCGGATCGTCTGTCTCGCCAACTCCCGCAAGCTCTCGGGCCGCTGCGTAGCCGGCATCGAGATCGACGAGGACGGAAACCGGGTCGGCTGGATTCGCCCGGTCAGCGCCCGGCCGAATCGAGAGGTCTCGGAGTACGAGCGCCAGTATCCGGACGGCAGCGACCCGCATGTACTCGATATCATCGACCTACCGCCGCTGTCAGCACAGGCCCGGAATCGTGTCACTATATGCATATGCATGGCGCTTCCGGGCGGCCACATCCTACCTCAGTGGTCGGCTCTCGCAAGCGTGATCGCGGGTCAGGCACGCAGCCCCTCACGAAGTACGTTGGCTTTGCGCTCGCCCTTAGACGCAGATCATTCCGCGTGGGAGCCGCGAATCGACTTCGCACCCGTCCTCGGTGACGATGATCGTATTACAGTGACGGAAGGTCCCTATCCCTGGCACGTACAAGTCTGGCTCGAGCGAGAACGCCATACCCGGCTCGAGGACGACGTCCGAGTACAGCCGCACGTCCATCTTGAGCTCTCGGGCATTTGCCTCATAGCTGACGATGCCTCGACCGCAGCCCGAGCCACTGCGCGTGGTGAACCCATAACGGGCGAAAACCCCCTTCGTGATACGGTCGATCTCTGCGAGCGGAACGCCTGGGCGAACTGCTGCGATCGCCTCTTCGTTGGCTTCGATCATGATCTCGAAGGCGCGGCGCACTTCTTCTGTGGGTTCACCAACGAACACCGCCCGCTCGACGTTCCCCCAGTAGCCCCAGAGCCAGACCGAGATCACCGTCTCGAGCAGTTGCCCGCGCCTGACTCGGTCATCGCGGTTCCACGTCGTCCATTCGCTGTGGCCAGCGCTCTTTTCCAGCGAACCGAGCCCGCAGCCGACGTGCAGGTGAAACGGCTTGTCGGGGTGCTGCTCGAGAATTGCCTCGACCATCGCTGCGCGGACGTCAGAGCTGAGATCGTAAGCCGAGATTCCTGGCCGAACTCCGGCGATGAGCCGCTCAAGACCGAGGTCAGCGATCGCGTCAGCTTGCCGCACCAGCTCGAGCTCTTCAGATGAGAGTACCATGCGTACCTGGTCGAGCATGTCCGACACCCCCACCAGCTCAGCCTCAGGCAGAGCCGAGCGAAGCTGGAGATAGGAGGACAAGGGTAACGCGGCATCTTCGATGCCGATTCGACGACGGATGAGCTCGCGCTCTCGAAGCACCTTTTGTACGAGCTGGATGAACGATACCGGTGGAGGTTGGGGATCGTGGTAATCAGGCCCGATATTGTAGTCATAGTATGTCTCGATATCCTGAATCCAAGATTGGGCGCGTACATGCTCTACTTCGATAATCGAGACGATCATCGCTGCCTCGCCCTCGTACGGCACCACGGTCGCCATGGGGCGGCCAAATGGATGAATTGGTGCGCCGCTAAGGTAGTACGAATTCACGTACGATGTGGCGATGACGCAGTCGAGCCGACGCTCTCCCATGAGACGCCGCACCTTCTCGACGCGTCGTGTCATCTCAGCAAGGCTGAATGGTGGCATCGCTATCCTCCCCCACCGCACCCAGTCATCGTTCGCTGCCTCCTTCCCACCCGCTCTTTCTCCTTACTCCCTGGCAGCAAGAAGCTCGAACGGATACTGGGTAAGCGAAACCGCACCGTCAGGGGTGATCAGGTAATTGCCTTCCAGCCGCATGCCGCCCGTCACCGGGTGATAGATACCAGGCTCGATCGCCAGCACATCGCCCACCTGCAGCGGAGTGTCGTCGGCCGGGATCAGGAACGGCGCTTCCTGGGCATCGAGGCCAAGACCATGCCCTGAGTGGTGCGGGAAGTAGCTCGCATACCCCTTCGCCCCGATCTGTGCTCGGACGATTGCATCGATGTCACAGGCTCGTGCGCCGGGGCGGAGTGCCGCGACCGCCGCTGCAAGTGCCTCTTCAAGGACTCGATGCTGCGAAGTCTGCTCGGCAGTTGGCTGTCCAACGACAAAGGTGCGCGTGAGGTCAGCGCAGTACCCATTGATCATCGGGTACAGGTCAATGATCACCAGGTCGCCGAGCGCCAGTGCTCGATCCGTCGGGAGCGGGTCTGGCTCGAGTGCGCGCGGGCCGGAGCCGAGGTTGCCAGTCAGCACGAAGGGATGGCCCGCCTTGCTCACCATGGCCGCATACAGTGCGGCCCAGACGTGCAGTTCGGTGATTCCTGGCCGGATGACGCGACGGGCAGCATCGAACGCAGTTTCCAGGATTGCGATGTTGGCCCGGATCTGAGCAACCTCCTCTGGATCCTTTCGTCGCCTGAGACGCGCAAACGTCTCTCCGAGGTCTCGTATCGCACACAGCTGCTCAAGCGCACGGAGATCGCAGCCGCGGACGTGCGCAAGCTCGACCCCGACCTGCTGATCCAGGAGGCCAAGCTCGATGATCGCAGCCTGGAGCGCCTGGGCAACTCGGTGATCGAGTGGCGCACGTTCGTGGAGCGAGTAATCGACGTAGGTGAGAACCCTGCCTTCGTCGGCAAGGCTCCACGAGGCGGCGAGACTCTGCGGAAGCACGGCGAGCCACCGTTCCATGCCGACCACGAAAAAGGCTGGCAGCCCGCTACCGAGCCAGCCGCTGAGATAGAAGATATGTTGAGCGCGTGAGACGAGCGCGCCCGCAAGCCCCTGCTCTCGTAGGAACGCCCGGAACCGCGCGAGCCGTCGCTGGTGTGCGCCTGTCATCGCCCGTGTCCTTAGTTCGACAGACTCATCGCACCGTGGCGATCTTTGCCAAGAGCCCGCCGTCCACAATCAGCGGTGCACCAATCATGAACGACGAGTCCTCACTCGCGAGAAAGAGCGCCGCTCGCGCAATTTCCTCCGGGGTGCCGAGCCGGCCGATCGGCTCCGCTTCGGCCACCAGAGGTTCCACCGCCCGGCGCTCCTCCTCAGTAAGCCCCTCCCACATCATCGGGGTGTCGATGCTCCCTGGCACGAGACAGTTGACCCGGATGCCGTCCCGCGCGACTTCCAAGGCAAGCGCCTTCGTTAAGGCTAGGACGCCGGCCTTGCTCGCGGCATACGCTGTCACGCCGGGGAGCATCAGGTATCCCAACACCGAACTCATGTTGATAATCACCCCGCCACCAGCAGCCCGCATGTGAGGAATCGCATACCTGCAGCACAAAAAGTGCCCTTTAAGGTTGACATCGATGACGGTATCCCATTCCTCTTCCGTCATGTCGGCCAGGAGTTTGCCTGGCCCCCCAACGCCGGCGTTATTCACCAGGATGTCGAGACGCCCGAACTCACGGACGGTCGCTTTCATCAGGTGGAGAACGTCCTCGCTGCGATGCACATCCGTGCGGACAAAGAGCGCGATTCCCCCAAGTCGAGAGATGTCAGCGACTGTCGCGGTGCCGGTCGCCTCTGTGCGGCCGGCCACGACGACTCGCGCCCCCTCCTGCGCGAAGAGGGTGGCGATCGCCCGGCCGATGCCGGTCCCTCCACCAGTAACGATTGCTACCTTGTCGCGAAGCCTCACTCACGCTCTCCTTGCCGAGCTCGTTCACGACAGCACTTCGACAGGCTGGAAGATGACCGCCAGACAGTCCCCTGGGCTGGCCGAGGCCATGAGGCGCACAGCGGCCACGAACCCGTCGATCGGGGTCTCGACCGATGCCAGAGGAACTCCTGTCAAGTCGGTGACACTCGCCACGAGATCCCCCGCTTGCACAGCGCAGCCAAGCTCAACATGACGCCGCACCAAACCACCAGACGGCGCAAAGAGCATCTGACGGGTCACGCGGTGGATCGCCGCTGGCAACTCTGGCTCACCGGGCAGCATGCCAAGGTGTCGCATCACGTTCCGCATCCCCTGCTTGTAGAGCGCACGTTGCTCCGGCACGGTGCATCCCAGCCCGCCGATCTCAGGCTCGATCGCAGGGATGCCAGAGCGAGTACAGACGGCGACGAGCATCCCGGCAGGCCAGTCCCAGGCCTCGACATACTCCAGCCCGAACGCTCGCGCCGCAGCTCGACTCGCCTCGGCTACCGGCGAATTGCGTGGGTATTCAACATACGGCACAACGCGCGCCCCGCTCGACCACCCGTGCATCGAGAGGACAAAATCAGCCTCGGCGACGACACCGTGGAAGAGGTGGTAGGCCAGCCGCTCAGTTACTGTTCCCGACGCGTTGCCTGGAAAGACGCGATTCATATCGAGCATGTCCTCAGGGTTTCGCCGCATACCGGCACGAAACGCCGGTGGGTTCGCGACAGGTACCATCACGAGCGTGCCCACGATTTCATCCGGCTCCAATTCCTCCCAAACTTCCAACTGGGCAGTCATGCCTTCGTGCTCGTCTCCGTGAATGCCGGCGACACAGATGAGTCGTGGGCGATGTGCCTGGCCAGTAAGGACGAGGATCGGGATTGCAAGCGTAGTGCCGTCAGCCAGGGTGGCGACGGGGTAGGCCAACCTGCGGCGACTGCGCAGAGGGAGCGTCTCGTACTCGAGCCGTTGGCTGATCACCCAAAGGGGCTGGTCGCTGTGGACTCCGTGCTCCGCGGAGCCTGATCTCATCGCGGCGAGCTGTCCGGATCTCTCCTGTTCCACTCACATCTCCTTCAGGGCGACTCATCTCATCGTCACGGTATCGGCGCGAGCCCTCCTCTGGTATAGTCCCAACTGATGACGCGTTCTGGCGTGAGCTTGATAATGACATGTGGACTCTGAATCATTTTCTGTGGCGTCGGTGCAAGGATGCCTTCCTCGCCAAGATAGCGCGTGTAAATACGAATCACGGTTTCGCGTACGAACTCTACGGGCTCGGTGATGAGCTCGGCCTTCCCCTCGAAAATCACCCCTTTGAATCGCAGTCCGCCTTCAGTTGTATCGATAACGATGGCACAGTTTGGATTCCGCATCAGATTCTTATGCTTTTGGAAGTTGAGCCCGGTCTCAATCCAGATGCTCTGGCCATCCCAGTCGTACCAGACGGGCACAACGTGCGGTCGATCATTGCGGACTGTCGCGATGCGAGCAATGAGGGGTTGGGCAAGATAAGCATCGAGTTCAGCTTTGCTCATCGATACCGCGCTCGTTGCCTCACCCATCGTTTGCCACCTCCCCACTGAAACGTCGCCTATCCACACATCTGCATGCGAAAGCCCGATGGAGCGCGCCCTCGGCGCGCAGAGTACCAGTGCGCGAAGAAGCTCAAGGCATCTTATCTTCTCCCTGTCACATGATATGGATCTAACGCATCGCGTAGAGCATCACCGATGTAGTTGATGGCAATCACTGTTAAAAAGATCATCAAACCAGGGAAGATGGAGAGCCAGGGATAGAGGCTGAGCGTTTTCTGTGCGTCGTTCAAGATGTTACCCCAGCTCGGGGTCGGCGGTTGGATACCGAAGCCGAGGAAACTCAGGCCAGACTCGATCAGAATTGCCCATGCCACTCCAAGGGTCGCATTGACGATCAGCGGGCCGGCTGCGTTCGGAAGCATATGGCGCACCATGATTCGCGCATCCGAGGCTCCACAGGCGCGCGCTGCCGTGATGAACTCTTGCTCCTTGATGACCAGGAAGCTTGCCCGCACCAGTCGAGCGACGCTCATCCACGACGTCAGGCCGATAACGAGTGCGATGCTCGCGATTCCGCCTTGGAACAGGGGAAGGTGCGTCTCGCGGAGGAGGAACGACAACATGATCAAGAGAAAGAGGCTTGGAAAGGACAGGGCAAGATCAGTCAGGCGCATCAGGACGGCGTCGAGTATCCGGCCGTAATAGCCAGCGATGCCACCAATGGCGGCTCCAATCACGAGAGCCGTGGCCATCGCAGCAATACCGACGACGAGCGATACACGCCCACCATAGAGGATTCGCGCCATGACATCCCGCCCGCTCCGATCTGTACCCATCGGGTGTTGGAAGGAAGGGGGCTGAAATCGGTTGAGCTGATCGACTGACTCGGGGTCATAGGGGTAGAGGAAGGCGAAGATCGACATGAGAGTGATGACGCTGAGAATGCCCACGCCCACGAGAGCCATTGGATGGCGACGAAAGTCGCGCCACACGAGCTGCAGCATGCCGGCCTGCCGGTGGCGGGCGGCGAGCGGCACAGGCTGCTGTTCAAGTGCACGATCCAGCATCGGTCATGTAGCTCTCACGTGCTCGACCGTTCGTAGCGCACCCGTGGGTCGAGATACGCGTACGCGACATCAGCAAGCAGATTGGCCAGGATGATCATCACCGAGCTGAGCATCGTCATGGCCATCAGAATGGGGTAGTCGCGCCGAACGGCGGCCCGGAAAAAGAGCTGGCCCATACCAGGCCAGGAGAAGATGATTTCGGTATAGAGGGCGCCGTTAACGATGGTCGGCAGATCGAGCGCGACGATAGTGACGAGCGGAATGGCAGCGTTCTTCAGCGCGTGCCTCGTCAGGACAGTGCGCTCCGCCAGCCCTTTGGCTCGCGCCGTTTGGATATAGGCTTGGTGAAGGACATCCAGCATGCTGGACCGAAGATAGCGGGAGTACCACGAGATCCAACCCACGCCGAGTGTCAGCATCGGCAGGATAAGATGCTTGAGGTAATCGCCAATGCTGAACGGTGCGCCGAGCGTCGACATTCCGCGCGCCGGGAGGAGTGGCTCGCCGGTAAACGGGTTGCGCGCCCACCCGTAGAAAAGGAGGATAAGCATCAGCCCCAGCCAAAATACCGGTATGGCTTGTCCAGCAAACGTGAGGGTGCTGACCAGGACGTCCACCCATGAGTACTGCCGGGCGGCCGAGAGTGCACCCACCGGGATCGCGATTGCGAGAACGAACACAAAGGTAGCCCCCATCAAGTAGACAGTCGCCGGGAGTCGGTCAGCGATCTCGTCGAGCACCGGTCGCTTGGTGTCGTAGGAGTAGCCAAAATCGCCCCGGATGACCTTTGTAAGCCAGTTGAGATATTGCACGTAGAGGGGCTGGTTCAGACCAAGCTTCTCCTCCAGTCTGGCTAAATCCTCAGCACTCAAGTTGGGGTTCTTGCCATAAACACCCATAGGCCCACCCGGAACGAGGTGGATCAGGGCAAAGACGGCAGCGCTGACCAAAAAGAGGAGAGGAATGGCCTGTAAGAGCCGGATCACGATGTACCGGGTCACAGCCGCCTTTCCCGTCGGATTTCATGTGAGCGCGACAAGGTGAGCCCTGCGATCCGTTTCACACCTTCACTCCGCAATGTACCAATTCTCGGCATCCCATCCGAAGATCGCGAACGGTGTGTAGGCCTCGTTCATTTCCCAGCCTTTCACCCGAGCTGAGCTAGCCGAGAACGCATAACCAACGCCGAAGACCCACTCGTTGACGATCTCCTCCTGGATCTTTTTCGCGATCTTGCAGTAGGCGTCCCGCCGCACCTCGATGTCCGTCGACGACCCCGCGATCCTCAACCATTCGTCGATCTCCGGGTCGTTGACCCGAGTGCAGTTGAAGCCACCAGGGTTTTGTTCGCTCGGGATGCGCCAGGAGGCATAGAAGTCCTCAGCCTTGACTTGGGGGTCAAGTCCAAGTTCGTAGTCCCACCACAGAATATCGAAGTCACCTCTCCGGGCTGGTGATCCCTCGCCCCAGGTGCCGTAGAGGACGGTCGGCTCGTAGTTCTGGATCTTCGCCTCGACGCCGATGGCCTTCCACAATTCGACCATCACGACTTGCTCGTCCTCACGGTTCCAGCCGGTGTAGCTTGAGAGTCTCAGGCTAAGTTTCGTGCCATCCGGCGCGTACAAGGCCCCATGTGCCTCTCGGATGCCGTCACGATCCCGGTCGACCCAACCAGCCTCTTCGAGGAGGGTCTTCGCCTTCTCGGGGTTGTACTCGTAGGGCGGAAGATCACAGGCAAACGGTCCGCGGAACATCGAGGACATAAACTCGACCTTCTTCCAATGGGCGAGGATCTTCTGCCGATCGAGCGCGAGACCAAGCGCGCGGCGCACACGCACATCGCCTAAGATCGGATGGGGCTTGTTCAGGTTCCCCTGATCGGTCAGGTTGAACTGGACCCGATACCAGTACGGTGATGGCCCCTCCTTGACCGTGACGTTGGGCCAACTCTTCACCTCGTCGACGTACTCATCCGCGAGCCAGTGGTGCATATCGTTCTCGCCGGTTCGGAGCATCTGGCGCTGCACCTCGAGTTCGGTGGTGATCGGGTAAAGGATGCGATCGAGGTACGGCTTACCCTCTTCATGCCAGTACTCATTGCGGGCGAAGGTCATGTGATCGGCGGCCTGCCATTCCTCAAGCACAAATGGACCGTTGGTGGGATTCACCGTGCGATTCCACTTCCAACTGCCCATCTGGCTTGGGTCACCCGTACCGTGCCTTGGCAGGATGCCCAACGCGAATTGCGTCACCCAGGGAGTCCAGAACTCCTTGTAGTAGACGACCGCCGTCAACTCGTCTGGAGTCTCGATCCGCTCGATGAGATCGAACCCCTGCGTCTGCGTGGCGGTGCTCTCCGGATGGCGCACCGCTTCCCAGGTGAACTTGATGTCATCCGAAGTAAGTGGCTGCCCATCGGACCATTTCAGTCCAGGCTTGAGGCGCCAGGTCACAACCTTGCCATCGTCAGAGAGACCGCCGTTCTCTCTCGAAGGAATCTCAGTCACGAGAACTGGGAAGGCTTCGCCATTCGGGTTCACCCCGACCAGGCCGCGATTGACAAGCGCGATCACACTCCGGGCGATCGCTTCTGATGCGATGTAGGGGTTGAGCGTGTTGGGCTCATAGTCAGCCCACTTGATGGTACCACCCCGCTTAGCCGCTCCAGATGGCGCTGGGCTTGGCGTCGCACCAGTGACGGCTGTACCAGATGGCGGTGTGCCGACGATGGGAGCTGGGGTTCCTTCTTCCGCCCTCCGGCACGCGGCCAGCAACGTCGCGACAGCGGGTGGCGAGAGGCCAAGCATCGCAAGGCGAGCGGCAAATCGCCGACGGCTGATGGAACCCTTTAAATAGAGGGTCAGGAGTTCTTCGATCGTCGCATGCCGTGCCATATGCCACCTCCTCATCCTTATCAAGATCAACCTGACGGGGATGCCATGTTACTTGCCTCCGCTACAGAGCACACGTGGTGAGGCCATAAACGCGTTCACGCGCCAATAACCGGTAGCTCCTCTGGGGCTAGCTCATGCAGCGGTTCGTGCCCCGTCTCGGTCACGAGATACTGATCCTCCAAGACGAACCACCCGTACTCGTTGCCAAACATTGGCTCGACCGAAATGATCATCCCCGGTTCGAGCACGGTGTGGTTGTCCGGATGGACCGAGAGCATTCCTGTGTTTCTGAGTCCGTGGCCGAGCCGACCAACAAGCCGCTTGGGCAGGCCGTACCTCTCCTCGACGCGGGCATAGGCCGCGTAGATGTCGGAGCAACGGATGCCCGGCTTGATCGCCTCGGCCATGGCGCGGTTGCACTCCCAAGTCACCCGGTACCAATAGCGGACCTGCTCCGGGGGATCGCCCAAATACCAGACGCGATCAACGTCCGCAGGATATCCTCGGTAGCTCACGCCGCTGAAGGCGCGCGCAATCAGGTCGCCACGCCTAAACGTGCGATCGGTGATCACGGCGTGATAGAAGTTGGAATCTCCGCTCTTGGGGTTGCGTACATCCCATGCGCCATCTGGTCGATAGACGTAATCCTTGCTGTACCGCTGCCAGAAGAGCTTTGCGAGCTGACTGACGAACTCCCACTCGCTCAGACCGGGACGTAACACGGAGGGAACTTGCTCGTGAATCCAGACCGCTGCCTGACAGGCCCGTCGGACCCGTTCGATCTCTTCCGGTGTATGGACGCTCATCAGGCGGCGGATCACTGGCGACGCATCGACGAACTCGGCGTGGGACATCATCTCGCGCAGCCGCAGGAAGTCGTTGACGCTGATACCAAGGGTCATGCAGTCGCCCAGTTCGAACCCGAGGCGACTACGTGAGAGCCCGAGTTCGGCGAAGATCTGCGGTACCTGTTGAAGATCCCAGATCTCCCAACGGGGCCACTCCGTGCGCTCGACGATGGCCCGGATATGCGTGACCCAGGTGCTGCGACGGGTGGTGTTGAAGTGCTCGCCGCCTCCTGTCGGCGTCATATACAGGTAGTCACCGTCGTGTGTCAGGATGTACCAGGCCGAGCGCACAGGGCAGAGGTCATGCCATTCGTGCGGTTCAAGCTCGCTCGTGAACCAGCGGCCCACGCTGCTCGAGGTGATGACTAGCGCGTCGAGCCCCGCCTCCATCATCAACTCCCGGGCCCGGCGAATCCGGAGTTGGTACTCCTCAGCAGAAAAGTCCCGCTCGAGCGGGTAGCCGGGATAGCCGATCCACCGGTCATAGATGTGGGCGAGCTCGGCGTAGCGCACGGCTCTGTCTTCCCCTCATTCAGTGAAGAACGTAGCGCTCAAATCGGCCGCCGGCTCAGGCCCGTGTGACGATAAGGCTATGGCGTGGCGGGAATTCAAGCTCCCTCCACCATCGACCAAACTCGATCAACTTCGCGACAGCCGTCTCCAGAATGACTTTGCCCTTGTCGGCAGTTGCAAAAGAGGGAGCTCCTTCCACTCCCGTTCTCGAGCGCTGACTCCAGAACTCCATAAAATGCACAGGCCCGCTATCCTCGCGGAAATCGTCACACCGCCACGGCCGGTAGTCTGGCGCATACTCGTCCTCGATCTTGTCCCGCTCAACGAGCTCTGGGAAGAGATACAGGTAGGTCGACGTCTCGACCTCGCAGGCATGCGCGGTTCCACCGACTGGAGACTCACAGACCTGTCGCATCACCTCGCGCGCCAGGCTCAAACAGTTGAGCGTAGCACAGTACGCCGAAGTCTCGTTCGTGATCCGTCGGGCAGCGATCTCGCAGATCGGGCGGTTACTGCCGTGGCCGTTGACAAGCGCGACGCGCTCGAAACCCTGGCGAGCGAAGCTGCGCCCGATGTCGAAAAGGTACTCGATGAGGATCTCAGGTCGAATCGTCATCGTGCCGGGAAAATCCATCACGTGCTCAGAGAACCCATAGCAGACGGGAGGCGCGGCCAGGAGTGCGTCTGGGGCGCGCCGAGCGGCCTCCTCACAGATGTACTGGGCTTGCACGACGTCAACGTCGATCGGAAGGTGTGGGCCATGTGTCTCGAGCTGAGCTACCGGGATCAGGACTACTCGCCTCTCCCGAACAGCGTCACTGACTTCGTCATGAGTCATCTTGGCATAGAGGTATTTCTCACTCATGGCTGCCTTCCCCTGGGTGATCACCCGGCGGAGCCTCGGTTTGCTCTACCGTGATGGATAGCCTGGGACTGTTTCGACCGCGGCGATTACTGGAGCCCCTCGATTCACCAGCGACACCTTCCTTGGGTACCGTCACGCCCGCGCCGTTGATATCTGATTAATCTGATTGTCAGACCAACCCACGTCCCTTATACTACGGGCAGCGGTGTTTGTCAAGCATCCGTACACCGCTGCTCTTCGCAGATCGCTCGCGGTAACCGCCTGGCGAGCACTCTTGCCTTGGTTGGGTGCGTCACCAGGCAAGCAGATGTCGAATCAGGATGAGGCGGGAAATGGGGAAGAGGAACGGGATGGAGCTGAAGCCGGTAACGCGCACCACGCTCGCCGATTCAGTCGCCGAGCAGCTCCTCGACCAGATGCGCCGTGGCAAGCTCCGGCCTGGCGATCTCCTCCCAGCCGAACGGGAGCTCATGGCGCAATTCAACGTCGGGCGTTCGACCGTACGTGAGGCGCTGCAGAGCTTGACCCGCATGGGCTTGCTCGAGGCACGCCCGGGGGTCGGTACCGTCGTCAGACCGGTTGATTTCGGCTCGTATCTGCGGCCTGATGTGTACGCCGCCCTGATGAACGACTGCCTCGCGAGTGAACTCCTCGAAGCGCGCGAGACCATCGAGGTCGCGATCGCTGGCCTCGCCGCACAACGAGCAAGCCCTGCTGATCTCCAACGAATCGCTGAGACGTTGGAAGCAGCCTCCCGTGCGCTTGCGCGGCACCAGCCCACGCACGAATTCTCGGCACTCTTTCACATCCACCTTGCTGAGGCGGCACACAACACGGTGCTCCTGAACTTCATGCGCTCGATCTATGGCCTGCTGCGAGCCCGAGGGGAGCTCAAGGCCGGGTCGGAGTTCCTCCACTGGGAGATCGAGGCGCACCGCGAGCTGTATGAACTGATTAAGGCGCGAGACGTTGAGAAAGCTCGCCGCAAGATGCTTGACCATCTTCGGCACTCCGCCCATCGGCTTGGCGAGTTACCAGATGATCTGGCTGACTCGCACCCCACGACAAAGGATTAGGCGCGGCCGAACGTGCACAAGGCTAGGACAGGTGAACCAGATGCGAGCATACGATGTACTGATCGTGGGAGCAGGAGTCTTCGGGGTGACGGCAGCCTTGGAACTCTGCGCCCGCAGCTACCGAGTTGCGCTCGTCGACCAAGGTTCTCTTCCGCACGACCGAGGAGCCTCCACCGACATTAGCAGAGTGGTACGCATCGACTACGGAGCAGATGGAGAATACACGACCTTGGCGGAACGATCACGCTCGGGATGGCTGAGATGGAACGAGGAGTTGTTCAGAGAGGATTTGTATCACGAGGTAGGGATGGTCTTTCTGGTTCGCTCGCCGATGCTCCCCGGCAGCTATGAGTACGAGAGCTATCAGAGCCTCTTAGCCTGTGGGTATCCTGTCGAACGCTTGGACGGTGTAGAGATCGCCCGGCGGTTCCCTGCTTGGAATGTGGAGGTCTTTGTCGAAGGCTACTTCAACCCCAACGATGGTTATGTGGAAAGTGGACGCGTCATGGAGCAGTTGCTGGCGCAGGCACGGCGGCAGGGAGTGGAGATCTTTGAACGGACAGGCGTTGCTGAGCTTCTGGTGATCGATGGCCGCATCCGTGGTGTCCGGACCATCGACGGGGAGCGTTTTGTCGCCGGCGAAGTGGTGATCGCTGCTGGTGCTTGGACACCCCTGCTTGTCCCCGAGTTGCAAAGTATGCTGCGTTCGACGGGCCAACCTGTCTTCTATCTGCAGCCCTCGGACCCGTCAGTCTTCACGCCGCCCCGTTTCGTCGTCTTCAGCGCCGATAGCTCACGAACCGGCTGGTACGGCTTCCCGCTTCACCCTCGAGCCCGGGTAGTCAAGATCGCGAACCATGGCCCTGGCTGGCCCGTGCATCCTGCTGGCGATGTGCGCGCTGTTCCATTACGTGAACGCGAGCGACTTCATGCTTTCCTTGCCGAAAGTCTCCCGGCACTAGTAGGGGCGCGGTTGGTAAAGACCCGCTGTTGTCTCTATTGCGACACACCGAATGGCGATTTTTTGATCGCGCGGCATCCCGAGCGACCTGGACTGACGATCGCTGCGGGAGACAGTGGCCATGCCTTTAAATTCGCGCCAATCCTGGGCGGTCTTATCGCCGATACCCTTGAGGATACTCCCAACCCTTATCGCGCGCGCTTCGGCTGGCGAACTGCTGCCAGTCATATGGCTGCCGGGGAGGCGTCCCGCTACCGGGGTGAACGTGATTCTGCGGAGGAAAGAGACGAATTTCCCGGTAGCCCCGCGACCGGAGAGCATCCCACTACAGAGAAAGGTTGACCATCATGAATCCGCACACGTATCTCCGCTGTCGTCGCTGTGGCGCCACCTATGCGCTCGATCTCGCGCCTACAACCTGTTCGGCCTGCGCGACTGCCGGTCAAGGCGGCCTGCTCGAGGTAGATTACGACTATCATCGGATCGCGGCCAGGCTTGCTCGAGAGTTCTGGACCGAAAGAGCGCAATCGATCTGGCAGTATGCACCTCTCCTCCCAGCCGGAGCTGAGGGAGCAGAGCTCTCGCTGGGCGAAGGCAACACTCCGCTCATCCGTTCTCGCTCGATCGGTGCCCAAATCGGACTCGACCACCTCTACTTCAAGAACGAGAGCATCAACCCGACGTGGTCGCACAAGGACCGTTGCCATGTCGTTTCCATCGCCTTAGCTCGCGCGCTGGGCTACCGTCGCGTCGTCACCAGTTCGACCGGTAATCATGCTGCGTCCGCTGCTGCGTATGCCCGTCGTGCCGGGCTCGAGGCATTGGTTCTCTGCCCGCCAGAGACCTCACCAGCGCTCTTGCATCTCATTCAGAGCTATGGGGCACGCGTGATCCTGACCGAATGGGACGCGCGCGAGGATTTCGGACGATGGCTCGTCGCTCACGATGGTTGGTATCCGGCAACGACAATGGACCCGAACTTTTCCTTCCATCCAAATCCGTTCGGTGTGGAGGGGTACAAGACGATTGCCTACGAGTTGATCCGTGACCTGGGCGTGGTGCCAGATCGGATCTTCGTTCCTTGCGCTGGCGGAGACACATTGTACGGAATCTGGAAGGGTTTCAAGGAGCTCAGGCACCTCGGCCTAATCGATCGACTGCCACGCATGTACGGATGCCAGCCAGCATGTGCGAACGCGCTCGAGCTCACGCTGCAGAGGGGGGGACAAGCCTCAGCGATCCTCGACCAGCCCCAGTCCATCGCTATCTCAGTACGGGAACGCTCAGTCGGCCTGCACGCAGTCGAGGTTGTCAGCGAATCGAAAGGAGGGGCTCCGACTGCAACGGACGATGAGATTCTCGATGCGATGCGAAGTCTTGGTCATGAAGGATTCGCTGTTGAGCCAGCCTCCGCTCTCCCGGTGGCTTGTGCTGCCAAGCTGGCTCGGTCCGGGAAAATCGATTCCTCGGAAGTAGTCGTCTGCCTGTTGACCGCTGCCGGCATCAAATGGCCTGATACGCTCGCCCAGCTCACGGGACAACCGTTGTATGTGGAGCCCACTGTCGAGGCGCTACGACAGTATTTGGAGACACATCGTTGAAGGGCATCAAGGGGGATGACCACCGGAGACCATCTTGCTGATAGCTCTATCGGTATTCCATGCCCCCGCTGGCATCGTGCAGAGCTACCGGAAACATGTTTGCGGAGGTCACAGGCTGTAGCCGCACCCACCCGGTTCCTCAAGATCGCGAACTGTGCGCCTCGGCCGTGCGAGATCTGTCGCAGCGATACCCGTGCCTTGCCGTGACTGAGTGCGGAGCGTTGGCCCGATCCCTGGGTGTGGCCTAGCCAAGGAGGACTTTCGGTGCGAATCACGAAGATTGACTACCATGTCCTGGTTGTGCCGAATTACGATCCATCGGCCGTCTCCTCAGCTCAGGACAATCTGGTCATCGAGATCCATACTGACGAGGGCATTACCGGTATAGGTGAGACCGACACCAACCCCTGGATTGCCCGTGAGTGCATCAGAGCACGCGGAACGCACGTGATGGGGCTCGGCCTCGAGGAAATGCTTCTCGGCGCCGACCCGCTTGAGCCTGAGGCAATCTGGCACAGGTTGTACACCGGCTCCAAGATGACAGGACGGCGTGGTTCGTTCATCTGTGCTATGGGTGCCATCGACATGGCACTCTGGGATATCAAGGGTAAGGCCCTCGGCGTTCCCGTCTACACTCTCCTCGGAGGCGCGGTGCAGGAATACGTCACGCCCTATGCGTCGCTTCTACCCACTGGAAGCACGCTTGCCGAATATCAGAGCTCGCTCGTCGAGAAGTTACGGCGAGCGAAGGAATTCGGTTTCCGAGCGGCAAAATTGGAGGTCTGCCTCAACGGGCCCTATTCCCATCAGGGTCTCCAGGAGAGTGATGACGCGATCGTGGAGACGGTCTACGCTTGCCGGGAGGCAGTGGGCCCCGGGTTCGTGCTGATGGTCGATGTTGCCTACGCATGGTCGGACGCGAAACGTGCGCTACGAGTGATCCAACGGCTCGAGCCGTATGACATTTACTTCATCGAGACGCCGCTGGACATCGACGATCTGGACGGCTACGCATTTCTCCACGAACACTCTCCGATCCGTATCGCCGCAGGCGAATGGCAGAACACCCATTGGGAGTTCCTGGATCTGGTCAAGCACGCGAAGGTAGATGTGCTGCAACCGGACGTCGGCCGCGTCGGTGGCTTCACCGAGGCTCGGAAAGTCTGTCAGATCGCGGCTGACCACGGGCGGCTTATCGTACCACACTGCTGGAAGACGGGTCTTGGTATTGCTGCCAGCCTTCACCTCGCTGCTGCCACGGAGCGGTGCCCGTACATCGAGTTCCTCCCGTCCACCCTTTGTGAGTCCGCGTTGCGTCGAGAGCTACTGACGGAAGACTTCACATTGGTTGACGGGGTTCTCCCATTGCCTCGACGGCCCGGCTTGGGGGTGGAACTGAACCGTGAGACCCTCAATCGCTACCGGGTGGATTGATGCTCGCCGCACTCGCCGGGTGGTTCCTGCACCGCCCGCAGCGGCATGCCAGTTTCACCGCTGAAGACGACTACCGGCTTGGGCACGTCGTCGACGTGCAGCCGGAAGATGTCCGGCCGCGCGTAGTGCCCGACCACGTCGAAGTCGTACTTCCCGCGAACAATCTCGCCAAGGTCGAGGTCGGCCACCAGCACGGCCTCGCCGTCGAACGCCGGGCCAGCCAATACCTCTCCCAGCGGCGAGACGATGAGCGAGCCTCCCCGGCACAGGACGGCATCAGGATCCTGTGTACCCTCGATCGGGTAGTCCTCAGGATAGTCGCGGCGGCGAGCGAACTGGTTGGCAGAGAGCACGAAGCACCGCCCTTCGCACGCGATGTGCCGCATGCTGGCGATCCAGGTGTCCCGGGCATCGGCCGTCGGCGCGCAGTAGAGCTGGATCCCCTTCTGGTACATCGCCATCCGGAGCAGCGGCATGTAGTTCTCCCAGCAGATCACCGCGCCCAGCCGGCCGATCTCGGTCTCGAAGACCGGGAGAGTCGAGCCGTCGCCGTAACCCCACACCAGCCGCTCGGCCGCGGTCGGCATCACCTTGCGATGCTTGCCCATGAGCTCACCGGCGGGATTGAAAAAGAGTGCCGTGCAGTAGAGCGTGCCGCCCGCGCACTCGATCACGCCGATCACCAGGTAGACGCTATGCTCACGGGCCATCTTGCCCAGTCGATCCGTCACCGGGCCAGGCACGTCGATAGAAGACTCCCAGTAGCGTCGGAACAGCTCCCGCCCCTCGCGTGTGCGTTCGCCGATCGTCGCTCCGAAGGTCACACCGCGCGGGTAGCAGGTGACGAACGCTTCGGGGAAGACGACCAGCCGAGCGCCACTCGAGGCAGCCTCATCCAGCAGGCGCTGTGCCTTCTCGAGCGTTCGGGCGACGTCAAAGGCGACCGGGGCCGCCTGTACCACGGCTGCACGGACGACGGTCATCGCCACACCTCCCACATGTCTCGCAACGGGCTGATCATGCCGTGCCCTAGTGGCATGCACCGAGAAGCGGCCAGCCGACGCCGGAGATTCGGCTCTCTGGCATTATAAGACGTGAGATTCCGGCGCTCGCCTGGCAGTTTCACGGACGCTCAAGTGCAGGCACGCCCGCACGTGCGGACCACCCGACAATGAGGATTCGGGCCAAAGAGCGCCGTCAATGGAGGTCGACCGGCTTCGCTGTATCGAACCGGCAGGAGCGCGTCGAGACGCTAGTGGCAGGTTCCCTGCCCGGCGTCGGTGAACGTGCCACCGGCGACCGGGATGAACTGCCACTCATAGGAGTCCGGGCGGAGGGTCAGCTTCAAGACGCCATAGCTCTGGTTAGCCCGCACCTCGCTCGCCGGGTGGATCGCCCCGAACCGCCGCAGGCTGCGCCCGCCGGTGCCGACCACGAAGGAGCGAATGCCGCGCTCCGAGTCCACCTGCCCCTGGTCGTTCAACGGCACGAAGCGCTCGTAGTCGTGGTCGTGACCGGCCAGCACCACGTCGACGCCATGCTCGTAAAGAACCTCCCAGATTGTCTGCATCGAGGGGAAATTCCCGTGCTGGCCCGAGCTGAAGCGGGGATGGTGCCAGTAGGCCAGGGCGCACTGGGTCGGATGCGCCGCCAGGTCGCTCCGTAGCCACTCCACCTGGGGGGAATTGGCGTCGCAGCCGCCAACCTGCTTGCAATTCGAATTGAGCACAATGATGTGCCAACGACCGAGATCGTATGAGTAATAGCCCTTGCCCGGCTCGCCGGCCTGCTCTCCGAAGTAGGCGAAGTAGCCGGACGCACCCGGCGTCCGGTACTCGTGGTTGCCCACCGCGGGGCGAATCCGCTCCTTGTGCCGCTCCCAGGCAGGAGCGAAGCAGCGCGTGAACTCCTCCGGCTTCCCCGACTCGTACACCTCGTCGCCGAGTGCGGCGATTACCCCGGGCTGCCCGTCGAGGAGCGCCGCAGTCGCCTCGTCACCACTGCTCTTGCAGGATGCGATGTCCCCCACCGCGAAGAGCACTGCATCCGCTTGCTCCACCCTGCCTTGCGGTCCCTGTGCTCCCTCACCTGACGGCGCGCTCGGGTCACCCGGTGCTACCGGTGTCTCCACACCCAGGGGTCTACCAGGTGAGCTCGGCCCATCGACCGGTGCGCCACAGTTAGCAGCGAGCAGCGTGATCAGCAGCGCTATGACGGGAAGAATAAGCCGAAGCTTGGCCTGGGGTCGAATCAGCCGCGCGCTCATCGACATCTGAAGACACCGCGTCCGGTCGAGTAGGGAGACATCCGCGCTAGCGAGCGAACCCAGGCGATCGGGGACTTGCCCCAGAGCAACCTGCCCCAGAGGGGGGTGTTCGTTTCGGAAGGCCGGGCATGACACCGGCGCCCGCAGTCAGTCCATGGCCCAGTCTATGCCCGCCCCCAATGCGCTGGCCAGGCACGGCGGTGTTCAACCGGTGCTCATCTCTTGGTCAGAAGGTATTCAACCGGTGCTCACTTCCAGACCGCCGTCCTCTGCCTCGTTCCCTGGCTGCTCACCCTCGCCGCAGCGGCGCGAACATTCATCGCTGTCGCTCACCGCGACCACGGTCGCGCTGCGGCGGCTCATAGGGGAGCGGAATATACTGCACCGATGGCCTCCGCTGTGTGGTCTGCGGATACAGCTCCATGAGCTGGTACACCTCTTCAGGAACGCCAGCCGCGACGGGCAGGCCCAGGGCCTTGGCCTCCTCGAGCGCGATTGGATAGTCGTGCGTCCACTGGCCACAGGCCAAGGCGTCGGCCAACGGCTCGGCCTGCTCTCGCTGCATTCCGTTGTGGGTGAGGATTTCGATCACGGCGGCTCTCACCTGTCGGAGCGCCTTCTCACCGATGTCCGCGAGCACGAGCGTCTGGTCATCGATCTCGGCGATCGGTTTCTCGCGGAGAACTCGGAGCAGCGACGCAGCCGGGAACTGTCCGATCTGCGGGTCGACCGGCCCGAGCACGGCATTCTCGTCCATCACGATCTCATCAGCCGCCAGCGCGATCAGCGTCCCGCCCGACATCGCGTAGTGAGGTACAAACACCGTCACTTTCCCACGGTGACGTACGAGCGCCTGGGCGATCTGCTCTGCCGCCAAGACGAGCCCGCCCGGTGTGTGCAGGATAAGATCGATCGGTAGGTCGTCCGGCGTCAGACGGATAGCCCGCAGCACCGCTTCGGCATCCTCGATATCGATGTACCGGGCTATCGGCAACCCGAGAAACGAGATCGACTCCTGGCGGTGAATCAACGTGATCACGCGCGTGCCGCGACGGCGCTCAATCAAGTGGATCGTTCGCAGACGCTGCGCGTCCAGCAGACGACGCTGCACCACCGGAGTGAGAGCGGAGAAGAGAAGCAAGAGCCAAAACAGGAGGCCAATGAGTTCCATATCCTTGACCTGCCCTTCGCGCTGACCGACTGGTGCCTGATCGTGTCATCCCCTGCGAGCCGAGACGACGGCGACAGGCTAACAGAAGAGAAGAGAGATCGGCAAGAGAGCCTATCGAGTGTTGGAGCCGGTTGGCTTGCGACATCGCTTTCCTAGACTCCCGCCCTCCCCTATAATCGTCTTCGGCAGTCCAGGGCGGAAAGGAGAAGAGCATCATGGGATTGATCTCCAGGATGACCACGTTGATCAAAGTCAAGCTGAGCCGACTGCTGGATCGGGCCGAAGACCCGCGAGAGACGCTCGACTACGCCTATGAGCGGCAGCTCCAGCTCTTGCAGGAGGTACGTCGTGGCATCGTCGATGTCACCACGTCAAAGCGTCGGCTCGAGCTCCAGCGCGCCAAACTCCAGGAGAGCCTGGAGAAGCTCACCCAGCAGGCACGACAGGCGGTGGCCGTCGGCCGCGAAGACCTCGCGCGGCTGGCGCTGGAGCGCAAGGCCGTGGCCCAGCAGCAGGTCGCCACGCTTGACCAGCAGATAGCCGGCCTGGAACAGGAGCAGACCAAGCTGGAACAGGCGGAGACAAGGCTGCGCGCGAAGGTCGAGAGCTTCCGCACACGGAAGGAAGTCATCAAGGCGCAGTATTCCGCGGCCGAGGCGCAAGTCCGCATCAACGAGGCTGTCACCGGCATCTCCGAAGAGATGGCGGATGTCGGTCTGGCGCTCGAACGCGCCGAGCAAAAGACCGAGCAGCTCCAGGCGCGAGCCGGCGCCATCGACGAACTGCTCGCCTCGGGCGCTCTTGAGGACCTCACGGCCGGGCCGCAAGACACGATCGAGCGCGAGCTGGCACGGGTCACCGTCAGCGAGTCTGTCGAGGCCGAGCTGGCGGCACTGCGCCGCGAGCTGGGGCAGCCCGAGCAGCCCAAGCAACTCGGGGAGGGGAGCAGTTCATGATCGTGCGGATCGCTACCGAAGGACAGTACCGGCTGGAGAGCGCCTATCTCGATCAGCTCAACAGTGTCGACAACGCGCTGGTCGAGGCGATCGCCGTCGGTGACGAGGAACGCTTCCGGATTCTCCTGCACAGGATGCTCGACCTGGTACGCCAGCACGGGCAGCCGGTGCCCACTGACGAGTTTGTCGAATCCGACATCATCCTGCCCCCGCCCGATACGACGTTCGAGGAAGCGAGAGAGCTGTTCGCTAGCGAGGGCCTAATACCCGGTTGACACAGGCCGCGGCGAATGCAACAGCCGTCCACTGGAGCGGCACGCAGCAGCCTGCTCGAGTCAAAAGGGGATACCCCACAGAGGATACCAGCGCTCGAGTTCCGGCTCCACCGGAAGCTCGCGCTGGAGCGCGTTGGCTAGGCGTAGCTCAAGCGCGTGGTCGCGCTGCTGATCGCCACGCGGCGCAAACGGTGTGAAGCGTCCCCGTTTGTACTGGTAGATCCAGTAGAAGGGCTGGCCGTCCGGCGAAGTGAAGCGAAAGACCGCAGCCAGAAGCTGCTCCCCGAACCCCTGCTCAAGCAGCGTCTGCGCCAGCATGTGGACGGTCGTGATCAGGTCCTCGAAGTCGGGATCACTCAGGATGACCCAGCGGTAGCGATAGCGGTCGACCAGCGTGCGGTACGCGCTACCAGCTTCACGCGCGCTGACCGCAAGCAGACCATCGAGCTCTTCGCTTGCCCGGTCAAAATACGGAGACTCGACCGGGCGGAAGACGAGGGCCGCCTCCTGCCCGGGCCGGAAGCCGAGCTGAGCCTCCATGGTGACGACCGCCGTGGAGAGCGCGATCAGCCCCTCGCTGCGAGCCGGCGGTGGCTGCGACCGCCCGAGCAAGATGTCCAGCAGGCGCTTCACAGCCCCTCCATCTCGCGGGCCAGCTCGCGCAGTCGCTCCAGACGCCGCTCGAGCGACGGGTGGGTCGAGAAGAGCTCCGCCAACGAACTGCCTTTGATCGCCGGGATGATGAAGAAGGCGTTCAGCTCGGAGACCTCGCGCAGGTCACGGTCGGGAATGCGCTGCATGACCCCGCTGATCTTGAGCAGCGCGGACATGAGCTGCGACGGCGCGCCGGTGATCAGGGCCGCGCCGCGGTCGGCCGCGAACTCGCGATAGCGCGACAGCGCGCGGATCAAGAAGAAGCTGATAACCCAGACCAGCAACGACGCCAGATAGATGATGAGGAATGCATTGCCGTCTCGCCGGTCCCGCCTGCCGCCCCAGGCACTGCCCCAGTATGCCCAACGCAGGACAAGCTGGGCCACGACCGCGAAGAAGCTGGCGATCGTCATCACCATGACATCGCGGTTGCGCACATGGCTGATCTCGTGCGCCAGCACCGCCTCCACCTCGCGCGGCTCCAGGGTGTCCAGGAGCCCGGTCGTCACGGCCACCACCGCCGCGCGCGGGCTGCGCCCGGTCGCGAAGGCGTTCGGTACCGGCGTGTCGACGATGGCGACCTTCGGCTTCGGCACGTCGGCTAGCGCGGCCAGCCGCTCGACCATGGCGTGGAGATCGGGGGCCTGCTGCGGCTCCACGACCCGAGCGCCGACGCTCAAGAGCGCGATCTTATCGGAGAAGAAGTACTGGAACCCGGCCAGGATCGCCGCGATGACCAGCACGGTGACCGCGTCGGCCCCGGCGGCCACCAGCACCGCCATGAAGGCCAGGTAGACGAATGCCAGCAAGCCCATGACGATGACCATCCGAGCTGCGAGGCCCGGATCGCTGCTCCACTTGACTACCCGGCGCATCGAATACGCCATTGCCAAGCTCCTTAACGGCGTCCGCTAACCTCGGGAATTATACTCTCGCTGAGAAGCGGCTACAGTTACCGAGGATGTGGCGATGCCGCGCCAGCGCAGCTGGGCGAGCGTAAAGCGGTTCGGCGCCGCGAGCTGGTCGCTGACCAGCAGGCCCGGACCCGATAGGGGGACAGTGGTACAGGCGGTGACTGGCCATCGGGGTCTCGGCCGCTGTGCGAGGCGAGTGGGACTGCGCGGGCGATGGTAACGCCCAAGGGTTTCTTCCCGCGCGAGTTTCTCCATCACCGCCGCCGAGTGGGCGAGATCGTCGCGGTGCTGTCACGGCACGGCTTCGGCTGGGTGCTCGACCAACTGGGCTTCGGCACGCTCGCGGCCCGCGAGCGAGGCCGCCTACGCGGCGTACGGCTCGATCACCGCGTGGCCGGAGCAACTCACCTCCGCATGGCTCTCGAGGAACTCGGTCCGACCTTTATAAAGATTGGCCAGATACTCTCGACACGAGAAGACCTCCTTCCTGCCGAGTACATCAGCGAGCTCGCCCGGCTGCGCGATCGTGTTCCGCCAATGCCTGCCGACCGGATTGTCCAGGAGATCGAGCGCACGTTCGGCCGGCCGCTGGCTCAGCTCTTCGCTGAGTTCGACCCGGAGCCGCTGGCGTCAGCCTCCATCGGGCAAGTGCATGCGGCCAGGCTTCATCTCGGCACCACCGTCGTCGTGAAAGTCCGGAAACCTGGCATAGCCGAGACGATCGAGGAAGACCTGGCCATCTTGGCCCAGCTGGCACGGGCAGCACAGCGGCGCGCCCCGTTGGCCGAGTTCTACGATCTGATCGGGCTAGTCGACGAGTTCGCCTGGACAATCCGTGCTGAGCTCGACTACCGGCGCGAGGGCCGCAACGCCGACAAGCTACGGCAGCAGTTCAGCGATAACGCCGATATCGTAATTCCGGGAGTGATCTGGGAGCGAACGGCCGAATCCGTGCTCACGCTCAAACGGATCGACGGGATCCCGATCGACGACGTCGCCGCGATCGATCGCGCCGGGATCGATCGCGCTGCGCTCGCTCAGCGAGCCGCCCGGATCGTCCTCGACGCCATACTGGTTCACGGGTTCTTCCACGCCGATCCCCACCCGGGTAACTTCGCGGTCCTCCCTGATGGCCGTATCGTCGCCTATGACTTCGGCATGGTCGGCCGCCTCGACCCGCTCACCCGCGACAACCTGCTCGACGCGCTGGTCGGTGTCATTCGCCAGGAGCCCGACCGCGTGATCGACGCCCTGAGCCGGCTGAACATCATCCGTCATGAGGCCGAACGTGCCGGCCTGCGCCGCGACTTGCAACACCTGCTCGACCGATACTACGGTATGGCTCTCGGAGAGTACCGGCTGCAGGAGATCGCGAGCGACCTGCTCGCCATCGTGCGCCGGCGACACCTCGTGTTGCCCACTGAGTTGATGCTGGTGCTCAAGACCTTGATGATGCACGAGGGAGTCGGCCGGCACCTCGATCCAGGCTTCCAGCCATTCACGGTAGCCGAGCCGTATGTCCGCCGCACCCTGTTGGAACGATACCTGCCTCAGAGCTGGCTACCGAGAGTGACCGAGACAGCAGACGACAGCATCAGGTTGATCTTGGAGTTCCCTCGTCGCATCGACCGGCTGCTGCGCCAGCTCGAGCACTCGGATATCGAGGTCACGATGCACATCGCCGAAGTACAGCAGATCATCCAGCGCCTGAGCGCCATGATCAACCGGCTCGTCATCGCTATCCTCGTCGCTGCCGGCCTGATCAGCCTGGGCTTGCTGCTCTCGGTCTGGCATCCCGACTGGCTGATCGGCTGGTTGGGGCCGCTGATGGGTGTCGGCGTAGCAGTGCTGTTAGCAACCAGCGTGCTGCTTGCCTGGCGAGTTCTCCGCGGCCGGTGACACGAGAACACCGCCTGTCACGGTCGACGACGTGATCGGGCGGCATCCAGCTTCTGCTGGTCCCGGACGCACCGAAGTGCCCAAGGGATAGCTTCCAACCGCTCGCGCTCGATCGGTCGACCACAGTCGACACAGATCCCGTAACTACCGGTGTCGAAACGCTTGAGCGCCATGTTCACCGCCTTCAGCTCGTCCTCGAGCGCCCGACCAATCGTGGTATCCATTTCTGCGGCGAGCAGATCGGACGCCTCATCAGCGGGGTGGTTAGCGACCGGCCCCTCCTCGTCCTGGTACTGTGACTCGGCCTGAACGACGGAGCGGAGATCGTTGAGCTGCCGTTCGAGCTGCGCCTTGTGCTCGAGTAAACGTTGCCGCATCACCTCGAGCCACGCGGGATCCAATGCCCCGGACACACTATCCTCCCTCGCGCTGCGACTTGTCCTCCTTCACGGGATCCTGGCCACCAGCTGTCATGCTGCACTTCTGTGAAAGGAACCTCCGCCGCTTGTGCCCATCCACACGCGTTGCGCCAGGAGCGCTAGCGACCCAGTAGCTCACAGATGAATGCTAGCTCGTCCTCAATCATTCGCGTGATCAGGAAACGGCGGCGCACATGCTCCTTGCCTCGGCGCGCCAACCGTCGAGCTTCGTCCCGATGGTCAAGCAGGTACCGCACACGCTCGATGAAGCCCGGCTCGTCGAGCGGATCGACCAGCAGCGCGTCGGCAGCCGCTGGCACCTGCAGCGCTATCCCACCGGTGCGCCCCGCGACGATAGGCGTCTCCTTCCACAAGGTCTCGCTGACCACGAGGCCGAATCCCTCCCTAATCGACTTCTGGATCGCGACATCGGCACAGTGCTGAAAGGCGTTCACCTCTACGCTGCTGATCCCGGTGAGATTACTGCCCACGTGGATATCAGGGTCGTCACCCGCGTCAGCTCGTATCTGCTCATAGAGATACCAGCCCTCCGGGTCATCGTGAGCCATCGAGCCGAGCAGGGCGAGCTGGAGCCCCGGCACGGCCTCACGGACAGCACGGTAAATTCTTAGCACCCCCAGTGGATCCTTCCACGGATCGAAGCGCGAGACCTGGAGGAGGAGCGGGCGACGCCGATCGACACCATGCCAGGTGACGATGCGCTCGCAGACTTCGGCCGGCAGTCCGATGTTCTTGGGACTGAGCGGATCGATCCCGGGAGGAATGATTCGAACCCGCCTGTGCCGCAACGAGGGCAAGACGAACGATTCCAAGGTGAAGATGAACGCATCGTACGGCTCCAGCAAGGGAGTGAGAAAGTCGGCGACCTCACGGTTGGGCTCGGAGGTATCGATATGGCACCGCCAGATCCAGCGCCCTTGCGCGTGTGCTTGGAAACGCCTGATAGCGGCTGGCTGCGGGTCGTGGACGATGTAGACATCGTAGTTCCCGTCCAACCGGCCGGCGTTGGCCGCACTATTGTGCAGGTAGATCTCCTGCGCTTCGGGGGCCAGCGTGTAGCGTCCGCCTTGCAGCGCGTTATGAATCCCTTTCGTCACCTCGAAGAAGTGCGTGTCACCGGCAATCACCTGCCAGTCTACGTGCAGGCCGAGCCCGAGGAGCACGGCCACCTCCGAACGAAGAAGTTCGGAGACGCCTCCCCCGTACGGGGTGGCGTTGATGTGGACCATTCGGACACCGCGCAGTCGGTCTGACAGTGCGCGCAACCGGGTGATCACCTCCTCGCCGATGAGCGGCTGGTAGGAATCCAACGGTAGCGGGGTGAGATCGACACGATGCAACATGGGCGCGCTCCTTAACCGGCTTGCGCCGGGCCGCTGACATTTCGTCAAATCCCCTCGCGCGTCCGGATCATCGCGACGGCGTCCTGCTGACGTGCCCGGAGGAGGGGACTGAGCTGTACCGGGTACGGCTCCACCCGATCAAGGCGTCGCAGCGCTTCCGGCAGGCGCTCCATCTCAGCAAGGTGCTCCGCGCGGAGCACCGACAGCGATGGAAGCTCCAGCACCTGCCCACCACGCATTACTGGCTGGAGCAACGGGTGCCATTCGGGCCCCGGCGGTGCCTCCTCGCGCACGGCGATCACATCTCCATCGTACCGCCCGTCCTTCGCAGTGTGCCGCCAGACCTGCTTCGCCCCGACGAGGGTCTGTTTGCCGGTACTGAGCTTCAATGCCGGATGACCTGCGTATTCCACCAGTTTGTAGGCCATATCGACGAGTGGAGCGTCATCGGAGGTGCCGAGCCGGGAACCGACACCGTAGCCGTCGATGGGCGCGCCGGCTCGCGTGAACTCTGCCAGCGTGTACTCGTCGAGCCCTCCACTCGCGAAGACTTGAATCTCCGGGAATCCCGCTTCGTCCAGGATCCGCCGAACCTGATAGCTGAGGGCAACTAGGTCGCCGCTGTCCAGGCGCACCGCGCGTACCCGCCGGCCCTCCGCCCGCAGCTCACGCGCAACCTGTACCGCGTGCTGTGCGCCGCGGAGCGTGTCGTACGTATCAATGAGCAACACCGGATCCCCCGGATAGGTGCGTGCGAAGGCCCGAAAGGCCTCGAGCTCGGAAGGGAAGGCCTCGATGAACGAGTGAGCGACCGTGCCCGTGACCGGGATTCCGTAAATCTCCCCGGCCAGTACATTGCTCGTTGAGGCAAAGCCAGCCAAATAAGCCGCCCGCGCTGCAGCTAGCCCCGCATCCAGGCTAGGCGTCCGTCGCAGACCGAAGTCCACCAAGGTCTTGCCAGGAGCTGCTAACCGGCAGCGCGCCGCTTTCGTCGCGACCAAGCTCGGATAGTGGATCGCGTTGAGGACGACGGTTTCGATAAGCTGCGCCTGAAGAATCGGTGCCTCCACTTCCAGTATCGGCTCGTCTGGAAACAGCACCGTACCTTCACGCACTGCCCACACATCGCCGGTAAACTGGAAGTCCGCCAGGCTATCGACGAACTCACGCGGCAGCACCGGAAGCGAGCGTAAGTACGCGAGGGCGTCTGGGTCGAAGCGAAGCTGCGACAGGTACCGGAGCGCTTCCACAATGCCTGCTACCACCAGAAAACTCCGGTTCGGCGGAAGTCTCCGGACATACAGGCTAAAGACCGCCTTGCCCTGCATCCCCAAGGCATGGTAGCTGGCGGCCATCGTCAACTCGTAGAGATCCGTCGACAGCGCGACCTCGTGCGGTGTCGGAGGCATGCGAGCACGTCCTTCTGATCTCGTCTGATCTCGTCGAGTGCCCAGTACTAGGCGATTTCAGAGTACCTCAGTTCCCGCAACGCCTCGGCTAAGAACGCTCGGCTGATCTCCACGATCGAGCGTACCTGGTCGACTGGTATTCCCTCAGCCGAAGCGATGACGGCATCGTCCCAGCGGTCGACAGTGCGCATCAGGAACACTTCACGCCAGAGCTCCGGCAAGCGATCGAGGGCCTGATCCAGGATACTTTGAATCTCCTGCGTGAGAAGCATCTCCTCTGGCAACTCCGCGCGCGGGTCGGCCAGAATGTCGATCAGGCGCACCACTTGGTCGGGCCAGTCCTCGCCGACCAGCGCCACCGGTTCCTCGAGCGAGCGCTCGTACTCGATCCGTCTCCGCTCGGCATCGATGGAGCTCCTGATCACCCGCCGTGCGAGGCGACGCAACCAGCGGAACAAGCCCTGCTGCGGGGCATCGTTTGCATGTTGCAAGGCACGGACCAGGACGGTATCGATGAGCTCGTCCTCGCTGAGCGTGTTGGGCGGGATCGTACCCAAGCTGACCGACCGCGCCAGCTCCCGGCGAATGAACCGCCGAAGCGGTCGCAGGTGCTCGACCAGTTGCGCCGCGAGCACCCTCCGCTGCTCGGCAAGCGATATCTCGCCCGAAGATTCTTCTCCTACCATCGCTTCTCGCTCGATGTGCGTCTGCAGCCGATCGAGTAGTCGCTGTTCCAGCTCCCGCTCCGGGTCGGGCGCGCCGCGGTCTTCGACAGACACCTCAAATCCCCCCTTAGTATCCTATAAAGTCGTCGTTGCGCGCCTGGCTTCAGGCGGGTCGCTCGCGCCTAGTACCAGCGCGCTACCGAAGCTCGAACGCTACGCCATCGAACAGGGTTCACTCGCTGCTCTCGGGTGGCACCGGCGGCTTCACCGTCCCAGGATGCTGGCGTGCCCGGCGGATTGCATCCTCACGGCGCAGCTTCGAAAAGAAGCGCTCGATCTCGTCATACAGGTCGCTGAAAGCATCCCGCAGCGCCTGTGCCGGATTCCGTCCCTCACCGCGAGTCACAAGATCACGATCGGGGACACGCAAGAGCAAGCGCGCAGTATAAGTATCGCTGCGCTGGTGATGCTCCATCGTGATATCGAGCTGGGGCAGATCGTCGGGAAGGTCGGCCAGGCGCCGCTCGAGCACGCGAATCTCGCGCTCGACGACGTCTTGAACCTTCGCCTGCTCGACACCCAGGTCATGATACCGAAACTGCATCACTCCTCCTATCAACTGCGTCCAGTCGACCCCGGCAATGTGTCCCAGCGACATCTCACGTGTCGTCGATTGAGCATAGCATGCTGCACAGGCGCACGCGGGGCACGAGCAACGATGCCGGTTGACCTGGATAGCGGGTACACTTGCTGCAGTCGCCCACGAGGGTTGTGTGTCGGAAGGAGGCTGTCGATGAGCATCACTGGCTGGTCACCACTCCGTGAATTGGAGACGTTGCGTGAGCGGCTCGATCGGTTGGTGTCGGAACTCACCGGCCGTGAAGAAGGTATGCTAACGGTGCCGCTCGATGTGCAGGAAACGGCGGACTCGATCGTGGTTCGTGCGTCCATGCCCGGCTTCAAGCCCGAGGAGATCGCCGTCGAAGTCAGCCGGGGCGTCCTCACCATTCGGGGCGAGAGCCGCGAAGAGCGTGAGGAGACTGGCGGCACCTGGCACCTCAAGGAGCGGCGGGTTGGCACCGTCTATCGTGCCGTGACCTTGCCAGCGCCAGTGAAGGAAGATCAGGCGCAGGCATCGCTGGAGCACGGTGTGCTGGAGATCCGCCTGCCGAAGGCCGAGCCAGCCCCGCAGCGCCGCATCCCCATTCAGGTGCGCTCCTGAGTCCGACCTGCCGACCGAAGCCGGGGCGCGATGGAACGCGCCCCGGCTAGCCTGTGAGCCGTCGGTTCATCGGCACCTCGACCGGGACGGTCTCCTCGCCGAGGCAACTCAAGCAGTGGCCGAGCACCTGGAGAACCTGGCCGCGCGGAGAGCCCTCGCGAAAGACAGTCACACCTTTACACCCAAGCTGGTGTGCCAGCGTGAATGCTTGACGGACATTATCGACCGTCGCCTCCTGGCGCAGGTTGATCGTTTTGCTCACCGCGTTCTCCACGTGACGTTGGACAGCAGCCTGAATCGCCAAGTGCTCGGCTGGCGAAATTTCGTTCGCCACCCGAAAGAGCCTGCGCAGGGACTCTGGCAGGTCGTCCCGGTGGCTGATGGTTCCGGTCACCTCAATATCGCGCAGGAGCTCGGGATCGAGTCGCCCTAAGCGTTGCAGCGCGCGGAGTAGGAGCGGATGCGGCTCAATGACCCCGATGAATTCCCCGACGTGCTGGTAAGCCAGCGCATAGAGTGGTTCGATCCCGCTGGAGCATCCGGCGATGATGCTGATACTCCCGGTCGGCGCAACCGTCGTCACCGTGGCGTTCCGTCGTGGCTGCTGTCCTGCACTGGCATAGCGGCTGATCGGGAAGTTGGGGAACGGCCCTCGCTGGCTCGCCAGAGCTTGGCTCGCCGCCACCGCCGCGTGTTGGATCAGCCCCATTACCCGGTCGGCCACTTGCACAGCAGGTGGTGAGCCGTAGGGGATCTCGAGGTGGAGCAGGAGATCGGCAAAGCCCATGATGCCAAGTCCGACTTTCCGGTTCGCCTTGCACATCGCCTCAATTTCCGGAGTCGGATAGCGCGAGACCTCGAGCAGGTTATCGAGAAACCGGATCGCGATGCCAGCGGCTCGAGCCAGCTCCTCCTCGTTGAGGGATGCCCGACCATCCTGCTCCTGGATAAACGCGGCGAGATTAAGCGACCCCAAGCAGCAGGCCTCGTAGGGAAGCAGCGGCACCTCTCCACAGGGGTTGGTAGCTTCCAGCGGGCCGAGCACTGGAGTCGGATTATCGCGTTCGATACGGTCGAAGAAAAGCAACCCCGGGTCGCCGACCGTCCAGGCGTTCTCGGCCATCTCATCAAGCAGTGCCTGCGCGTTGATCCTCGCCTGCGCGGCACCGGTGCGCGGATTGATCAGCTCGACCTCTCGCCCCTCCGCCGCTGCGGCCATGAACGCATCGGTCACCAGCACGGAGAAATTGAAGTGGGTGAACGCCTGCGGATCTCGCTTCGCGGCGATGAACTCATGCACATCGGGGTGGTCGAAGCGCAGAACGGCCATGTTGGCCCCACCGCGCACGCTCTCGGTCGCGATCACGTCGCTGGCGACATCGAAGATCCGAATGAACGACACCGGGCCCGAGGACGGGCGCTTCGTCGAGCGGACGAGGTCGCCGCGCGGCCGCAGGTGGGTAAAGGTAAACCCTGTACCGCCGCCGCTCTGCTGGATAATGGCTGCGTCTCGCAGGGCCTTGAAGATGCCGTCGAGAGAATCGGGTACCGGTAGGACGAAACACGCAAGTAATTGCCCGAGCTCTGTGCCAGCATTAATCAGGGTCGGAGTGTTCGGTAGGAAGCGACGGGTGGTCATCAGCTCGTGGAACTGCTCCGCAACGGCCTGCTCCTCGTGCCTACCAGGGAAGGCGCCCTCCGCCGCCGCGATCGCTCTCGCCACACGCCAGAAAAGTTCCTCCTCTGTCTCGATCACCTGCCCTTGCTCATCCCGCCGCAGGTAGCGGGCTCGCAGGAGTTGTCGTGCTGTCTCGGACAACTCGAGCGCCATGGTCGCCTCCGATACTCACGAACTGCGTGGACGCAGTAGCAGCCTCGCTTCTCACGACGCATGGTACACGCGCAAGGATACCGAACCTCGGATTCCGGCCGTGAGCGCGAGCTCGATCGAGGGGTTCGGCTGCGCCGCCGGTATACTCTCTTGGGCGACACCGGCTCACCGCTTCGCTCCGACCCGGGCCGTTCGCTGGGAGACGCTCGATGAACCTGAGCAGCCCTAAGGCGGTGAACGAAGCCGCCCACGTTGAAGACCGCGAGAAAATCAAGCAGATCCTCGCTGCGCTCGAGGCCCGCTACGGCCGGCCCGTTCACCACCAGCACGGGGACGTCCTGGAAGAGCTCGTCGGCACTATCCTTTCCCAGAACACCTCGGACGTCAACAGCGAACGGGCCTACCGGTCGTTGCGCCAGGCATTCCCGGACTGGAGCGACCTCGCCCGCGCAAGCGACGACGAGATCGCCGAGGCTATACGCTCGGCTGGCTTGAGTCGCCACAAGGCACCCGCGATTCGGGCAGCGGTCGTGGCGCTTCTCGACGACGAGTACGAGGAACGAGTGCGCTGGCTCCGTGAAGCCCCACTGGAGGAAGCACGTGCCTGGCTCCAATCGCTGCCCGGGGTGGGTCCGAAGACCGCCGCCTGCGTCCTACTCTTCGCTCTCGGCCGCCCGGCACTTCCCATCGATACCCATGTCTACCGGGTCTCTCAACGCCTGGGACTTCTTCCACCAGGCATCTCGGCGAGTGCCGCTCACCGCTACTTGGAACCCCTCGTGCCTCCCGACGACGTATTCCGGTTTCATCTGCTCCTCATCCGCCACGGGCGCGCTGTCTGTCGCGCTCGCCGTCCGACCTGCGAACGCTGTGTGATCAGTCACGACTGCGACTACTACAATCGAGCACAGCGGGCAAGCCACCCGACCCGGGAGCGGCCCGGCGCGCGGGGAGCGCAGCCGGTCGCTCGCCAGCCTGTCGACCCTCATCGAGGGTCTCAGGGGTAGTCACCCGTCGCAGCGACCGGGCACGGTTGCGAGCGGGCTTTCGTCTCGAAACGCATGGGATGGGAAGTGGAGCGAGATGGTTCGAGTCACGGTTCTCGGCGGCGCCGCTGCCTGCCCCAATCCTGGTCAGGGCTGCTCGGCATACCTGCTCGAAGCAGCCGGACAGCGCATTCTCCTCGATTGCGGGGCCGATACACTCACGACTCTGCAACAGTACGTTCGGCTCGATGCACTGGACAGCGTGCTGATCTCCCACTTGCACGCCGATCATGTCCTCGATCTGGTTCCCCTGCGTTACGGCCTTAAGTACATGCCTGGCCTAATGCGCCGCCCACTGCCTCTCTGGATGCCACCGGGCGGACGCGTCTTCCTCGCCGGTCTCGCCTCGGCGCTCGCGAGAGGGGAGGAAGGGGCCGAGGGGTTCTTCGATGAGGTCTTCATGATCGCCGAGTACGCTCCCGACGACCGGCTCCAGCTCGGGGAGTTCCAGATCCGCTTCCAGCCGACCCACCACTATATCCCGTGCTGGGCATTCCGTATCGAGGTAGACGGCAGGGTCATCGTCTATCTCGCGGATACGGGCCCCGATCCCGATCTCGTCCCCTTCTCGGAGAAGGCAGACCTGCTGATCTGCGAAGCGACGTTTCGCGAGGCACCGCTCGAGCATCGACCCAGCACCCGTGGCCATCTGACCGCGCGCGAGGCCGGGGAACTCGCGGCTGCTGCCAGCGTGCGGCGGCTGGTGCTGACACACTACTGGGCCACCTGGGGCGTGGACGAGCTGCGGCACCAGGCAGAAGACGCATTCGGCCAACCTGTCGACATCGCGGCCCCAGGCCTGACAGTCGTGATCGAGTGAGCGCTCGGTCTCGAGCCAAGTACCCCCATCGATGGAGACGTGGGTGGGTGCCGCGCTCGCTGCCCGGGCACTGGTGGTGGAAGGAGGTCCACGGTGACCAGGATCGTCGCTCCTCCGTTCTCGCTCGAAGGCTTCCTCGTCGGCCACTGGACTCATCCAAGCGGGGAAACCGGCTGTAGTGTCGTCATCGCTGAGCGGCCCGCACTGGCGGTCGCTGACGTGCGGGGCGGCGCCCCCGGCACGCGGGAAGCCGAGCTAATGCAAGCGGGCATGCTGGTGCAACGGGTCGACGCAGTGCTGCTGACAGGCGGTAGTGCCTTCGGTCTGGCAGCCGCCGATGGCGTGACCCACTGGCTGAGCGAGCATGGCCGGGGGTTCCCAACCGAGATCGTACCTATACCAATTGTCGCCGCTGCAGTGCTCTTTGATCTGAAACAACCGGACTCTCCGCGACCGGATGCCGAGGGCGGCTACCGGGCAGCGGCGGCCGCAGTGGCCGACGGCTGGGTTGCTGGCCGTATCGGAGCCGGAGCCGGCGCTCGGGTGGGCAAGTTCGCTGGCCGCGAGCGATCGACGCCAGCGGGCCTCGGTGCCGCAAAGGTCGAGACCGCCTTCGGTTCCGTCGCCGCGCTGGTCGCGGTCAACGCAGTCGGAGACCTCGTCGATCCAGAGCGCGGCCGAATCATCGCAGGCGCCAGGCACGAAGACGGTACGGAATGGGTCGACAGCCGGATGTTGCTGCTCTCGCTCGCTTCGTCGCCGCCGTTTACGGGGACGAATACGACGATCGCCGTCGTCGCCACCGATATCCCGCTTGACCGCGACGCGCTGACGCGCATGGCGATCGCAGCCCATGACGGGCTGGCGCGGGCGATTCGCCCCGCTCACACCCTGTACGACGGCGACACGGTCTTCGTCCTCACCTCGCGTGAGGATCGGGCGACCCACGAGCGCGTCCTGGTCGCCTCGGTCGCTGCGGAGCTGGCGATGGAGCAGGCGATCGTCCGCAGTGTTCGGCACGCTCCGTAGGTACCGGAACGCCGATCGAAGGTGATACACTGGGTTTCAGGCGAGTGCTCGGTAGCTGCCGTTGTGCCGCCTGTGGCCCAAGCCTGCACGGAGTGGTCGCGTCGATGCAGGTGCTCGTCTCGACTGGATCGCTCGCCTGGTTCCCGCTCTCCACACGGTTCGCGATCGCGCGCGCCGCAGGGGTTGATGGACTCGAGCTGCTGTTGACCCCTCGTCTTGCGCGGCGAGGTGCCGGAGTCATCCGTGAGCTCGAGCGTCAGCACGAGGTTCCCGTCCGAACGGTGCACGCGATCCTACGCATCCCGTTTTCCCCTCCAGAGCAGCTCGCTGAGGATATCGTGGAATCGGCACGCCTGGCAGCCCGGCTGGAACGCTGCGCTGCCCTTGTCATCCATCCGCCTTCAACCATCCACCCGCAGGCACGCGGGGCGCAGCACTGGTTCGACGCTGTCGCTCGCGCCCTCGACATCGCCTCGGAGAGCGGATTTCGCCTCGCGCTCGAGAATCTCTCGTGTCACGGGCAGCGCTCGAGTGTGTTTGACCAGCTCGAGTACCTGCTCCGCGTGGCCGAGGAGTGGGATCTGCACTTCACGTTCGATACCGCACATGCGGCCAGCTTCGGATGGGATCTGCTGGCCACGGCCAGCGCCTTCCTGCCTCGGCTGGCGAATGTCCATCTGAGCGACGCGGCCGGTCGAGATTACGCCTTCAGCCTGGCGAATTCGTTGCTCCGCGATCACCAACTCCCCGGCCACGGCACCCTACCGCTCGTACCGCTGCTACGCCTCCTTGAGCGCCGGCGCTATTCCGGTTACCTGACGCTGGAGCTGAGCCCACTCGCGTTCGGATTCCCACGTCCTTCGCACGTGATTGAGCAGCTTCGGGCAGCCATCGCCTTCTGTCGGAACCTCCGGCAGCCGAGTGCCGGAGAGCGGCCTCCTGGTCAGCCGCAGCGCAGGCACGAAGTGGGCTGACGAGCACACAGGACACACACACGCCAGGAAGCGCTCTCCTGGGGTGTCCACCACGACGCGAGCGAGTCCGAATGGGTAATCGCCAGCGATAGCCTACCGCTTCGTGTACTGCGGTGCCTTGCGTGCCCGCTTGAGACCGGGCTTCTTGCGCTCCTTCACCCGTGGGTCTCGTGTGAGTAGTCCCGCGCGCCGCAGCACTGGCTTCAACTCCTCGTTGAAGCGTACGAGCGCCCGGGCGATACCATGGCGCACCGCGCCGGCCTGACCGGAAAGCCCACCGCCGACGACGCGAGCTCGCACCTCGAATCGATCCAGCAGGTTCGTCAGTCGGAGCGGTTCGGTGATCATGACCCGATAGAGCTCACGGCCGCCGAAGTACTGTTCTACCGGGCGATTATTGATGATGATGCGGCCGTTGCCGGGGTAGAGCCGCACGCGCGCGACGGAGGTCTTACGCCTCCCTACGCCATGGAAGTAACGCTCTTTCGTCTGCTGGACTTGCTGTGCCGCCCTCGCCTCCACCACCGTCTTTACGTCCTCCCTACGCGTCGATTTCGAGTTTCTCCGGCCGCTGTGCGGCATGGGGATGAGCCGGCCCTGGGTAGACCTTGAGCTTTCTAAACTGCTGCCGGCCGAGCGGGCCCTTGGGGAGCATCCGCCGGACGGCGAGCTCGATCGGCCGAGTCGGATGCTTGGCGATCAGGTCACGGAACGCGATAGCCTTCAGCCCTCCCGGATAGCCAGAATGCCGGTAGTAGATCTTGTCCACATCCTTCGTCCCAGTCACGCGCACTTTGGCAGCATTGATCACGACGACGAAGTCACCGACATCGATGTGCGGCGTGTAAGTCGGCTTGTGCTTGCCGCGCAAGATTGCTGCGATCTGTGAGGCCAGGCGCCCGAGCGTTTTACCCTCTGCGTCGACGAGGTACCACTTACGCTCGATCTCTCCCGGCTTCGCGACATAGGTTCGTTGAATCTTCGCTTTCTGTTTCGGAGTGACGGCCATCTGTTTCTCCCCTCACCCAAGAAATCTATAGTGGATCATGCCGTTCACGCCCGCTCTCGTCACCGAGTTCCTCACCCGGATAGGCCACCCGCCAGAGGACGAGCCCGTGCGGCGGGGCCGGGCTTGGCGCGAGACGGCGATCGCCCGCCGCGAGAAGCTCGCCGATCCACTCAGGCGTCCGCTGCCCCGTTCCGACAGCCACCATGGCACCGACGATGTTTCGCACCATGTGGGGGAGAAACGCGTCGGCCCCGATCTGGAACTCAATGAGCCGCGTGCCTGGCTCGGCGCGATCGACGGCGACCTCCAAGGCCTGCCACCGCGCGCAACTGACCGTCCGAACTGTACGCCTGCCCGTACCTGGGAGGCCCAGCCCCTTTCCCGCGAAGGTCCGGAATTCGTGTGTACCGAGCAACACCTGCGCCGCTGCCGCCATGGCATCGACATCCAGCGCGCGGCAAAGGTGCCACACATACCGGCGGAACAGGAGTGGCGGTGCATGTCCCGCCCAAATGCGATAGCGGTACTCCCGGTAGCGAGCCGAGCGTCTCGCATGGAACCCGGCCGGCGCGCGCTGGACCCGGTACACGACCACATCGTCAGGGAGCACGGCGTTGAGCGCCCGGGCCAGGTCGTCCGGCGCTCGCTGCCATGCGAGTTCCCCGCTCGCCACTTGGCCCACCGCATGGACGCCGCGGTCGGTGCGCCCTGCCAGTATGAGCGCGACTGTTCGACCGGTAAGCCCATGCAGCGCCTCTTCCAGGACGCCCTGCACGGTTCGGCGACCGGGCTGCCGTTGCGAGCCAGCGAAGTTCGTGCCGTCGTAGCCGATCTCGAAGCGGAAGAGCCCGACATCCATGCCACGGCCGCCGTCCTCACACCGTGGTCAGGCGACGAACTCGATGACGGCCATCGGCGCGCCGTCGCCCCGCCGCGGCCCAAGCTTGTAGATGCGGGTATAGCCGCCCGGTTGCCCCTCGAAGCGCGGCGCGATCACGTCGAACAGCTTGGCGACCGCCCGCTCGTCGGCAAGGCGCGCCAGCGCCAGCCTCCGGTGGTGCTCGGTGTCATCGCGTGCCAGGGTGACCAAGCGCTCAACAATCGGGCGGATCGTCTTCGCTTTGGCTTCAGTCGTCCTGATCCGCTCGTTAAGGATCAGCGAGACCGCAAGGTTTCGAAAGAGCGCTTTCCGCTGGTTCGTATTGCGATTGAACTTCCGGCCTGCCTTCCGGTGCCGCATGGGTTAGGACTCCTCTTCCTCGTCCGACACCTCCGTGCTCTCCTTGTCTGCCCCGCCGCTGACCTCGGCCGACTGCGGCACCCCGACGTCGGCGAATACCGGCCCTCCGGTGTAGCCAGACTCGACGAGCTTTTCGCGCAGTTCCTGCAGTGCGCGCGGGCCGAAGTTCCGGATCCCTAGCAACTGCTCCGGCCGCAGGGCGAGCACCTGCGAGACGCGCTCGATGCCGCGAGCACGCAACGCGTTCAGCACGCGCTGCGAGAGCCCCAGCTCCGAGAGGAGACGGTTATCTTCGACCCGTACGACCGCGACCTCCTCGGCCTCATCCGCCACACCTTCACGCTCGAACTCCGCAATGATGCGCGCGTGATCGACCAGGATGCGGGCCGCCGCGCTGAGAGCATCGGCCGGGTCAAGAGTTCCGTCGGTGATGATCTCCATGATCAACCGGTCGTAATCGGTCATCTGGCCGACGCGCGTGTGCTCCACCACGTAATTGACCTTGACGATGGGGGTGTAGAGCGCGTCGATCGGGATTTCGCCGAGCGAGAAGACGCCTTGCTGCTCGGCCGGCACGTACCCCCGTCCCCGGCCGATGACGAGATCCATCTCCAACCGCGCATCCTCATTGTCGAGCGTCGCGATGACGTGATCCGGATTGACGACCTCGACCTCACCGGGCCAGTCGATGTCCCCGGCACGTACCACGCCCTCACCCTGGGCGAAGAGTGTCGCTCGCACCTCCCGAAAGTCGGTGACGGCGCGCAGGCGTACGCTCTTCAGATTGAGCACGATCTCGGTCACGTCTTCCCGGACGCCCTCGATCGTCGAGAACTCATGCCAGACATCGGCGATGCGCACCCGCGTGATAGCCGTGCCTGGCAGGGAGCGCAGCAGGATCCGGCGCAGGGCGTTCCCCAGGGTCGTCCCGTAGCCGGGATCGAGCGGTTCGATGACGAAGCGCCCATAGGTGGGCGCAGCATGAGTCTGCTTGACGCGAGGTCGGGCGAACTCCAGCACGCTTCACAGCCCTCCTGAGCTCGTTGGCTCGCCGATCGTCGGACGTCCGCCGGCTAGCGGCGGCTGTAGTACTCGACGACCAGCTGCGTATTGATCGGCGGAATCTCGATCTGATCCGGCGTCGGTAAGCTCACAACCCGGCCGCTCATCGTCTCTAGATCGCGCGTGAGCCAGGCGGGCACCGCCTTCGATTGGGCGGTCTCCTGCACCACCTTGAAGTACTCGCGGTCGCGACTTTCAGGCCGCACGGCGATGATGTCACCTGGTCGAACCAGGTACGACGGGATATCCGTCTTGCGACCATTGACCAGGAAGTGCCCGTGCGTGACGAGCTGGCGAGCCTGTCGGCGCGAGTCGGCGAAGCCGAGCCGGTAAACGACGTTGTCTAGCCGCCGCTCCAGGATTTGCAGCAAGTTCTCACCAGTCAACCCCGGCCGGCGCTCCGCTTCCTCGAAGTGCCGGCGGAACTGCCGCTCTAGTATTCCGTAGACCCGCTTGAGGCGCTGCTTCTCTCGCAGCTGCAATGCATACTCTGACGGGCGCCGGGTTCGCTTCTGCCCGTGCTGACCTGGTGGATAGTTCTTGTTCGGCTGCCGCTTGACGATCGGGCACTTCGGGCCGAGACACCGCTCGCCCTTCAGGTAGAGCTTCATCCCCTCTCGTCGGCACAGCCGGCACACTGGCCCGGTATAACGTCCCATTCAGCCTCCCTCGCCCCATCGGGCGACTCTGTGTCCGTGATTGAGCAGTCGAACGCCTACGTGCGACGCCGCTTCGGAGGCCGGCAGCCATTGTGCGGCACCGGCGTCACATCGGTGATCGAGAGGACTTGCAGCCCGGCCGCCTGGAGAGAGCGAATCGCCATTTCGCGCCCCGCCCCCGGCCCCTTGACGAACACGTCCACTTGCCGCAAGCCGTGCTCCATGCCCTTGCGTGCGGCGTTCTCCGCGGCCACCTGGGCTGCATAGGGCGTGCTCTTGCGCGACCCCTTAAACCCGGACGAGCCAGCACTGGCCCAGGCGATGACGTTGCCGTTCGGGTCAGTCAACGTCACGATCGTGTTGTTGAAAGTCGCCTGGACGTACGCCCGCCCGCGCGGGATATTCTTGCGCTCCCTGCGGCGCAGTCGCCCTCTCGTGCGCCCGGCACCGCGTCGCCGCTCTGCCATCTGATCAAACCCTCCCGATCTCCGCCCTCTGCATCAGACCCAACCGGCTAGCTGGCCCGCCGGTCTCATGAACCGGTCTGGCGGCTCCGCCGCGCCCCACCGATGCGCGGCCGCGGCCCCTTGCGTGTCCGCGCATTCGTCCGGGTTCGCTGGCCGCGGACAGGCAAGCCTCGACGATGTCGTATCCCGCGGTAGCATCCAATATCGATCAACCGCTTGATGTTCATGCTGACCTCGCGACGAAGGTCACCTTCGACGACCATCTCCTTCTCGATGATGTCGCGCAGGCGCTGGACTTCGTCGTCGGTCAGATCCTTCACTCGCGTGTCCGGGTTGATCCCAGTACGAGCGAGAAGCTTCTTGGCGGTCGGTAGCCCAATACCATAAATATATGTCAACGCAATCTCGACGCGCTTATCCCTCGGCAGGTCGACCCCAGCGATCCGCGCCATACCGTTCAGCTCCTAACCTTGTCGCTGCTTGTGCTTGGGATTCGAGCAGATCACCCGCACGACCCCACGTCTCCGGATAACCCGGCACTTGTCGCAGCGCCGCTTGACCGATGCCGCCACCTTCACGCTGTCTCGTCCTTCCGGCATTCATGCACCGCGTGTCGCAAGGGTCTTAGCCGCGCAGACGGTACGTGATCCGCCCCCGCGTGAGGTCGTAGGGTGACAGCTCAACCCTAACCCGGTCTCCCGGAAGAATCCGGATAAAGTGCATCCGCAGCCTCCCGGAGACGTGGGCCAGCACCTCGTGACCGTTGTCCAGCTCCACGCGAAACATCGCGTTCGGCAGCGCCTCGGTCACCGTTCCCTCGACCTCGATGACATCCTTCTTCGGCACGCGACACCTCAATTACGCGCGATTGCTCGCACGCATCACAAACATACAGTATAACACACGAGCGCTACCGCGCCGTCAAGATGACCGGGCCGTCCGCGCTGATCCAGACAGTGTGCTCGTAGTGCGCCGACAGGCTCCCGTCACGCATGGAGACCGTCCAGCCATCGCTCGCCACCACCGTTTCCGGGCGCCCAGCACTCAGCATCGGTTCGATCGACACGGTCATGCCAGGACGCAGCCGCATGCCGCGTCCCGCCGGGCCGGTGTTCGGCACCGTCGGCTCCTCGTGGAGTGCGAGCCCGATGCCATGCCCCGCGTACCCCTCGATGACACTGAAACCCTGCAGGCGCGCGTATGCCTCGATAGCTGCCCCAATGTCGCCAAGCCGTCGGCCTGGTACAGCCATCTCGAGCCCCGCGCGAAATGCGCCTACCACTGCCGCCACCAAGCGTTGCGCAAGCTCATTCCCTCTGTCCACGACCAGCGAGACCGCCGCATCGACAAACACGCCGCGGTACTCGACGCCGAGGTCGAGTGACAGGAGATCCCCCTCACGAAGCACACGCTTTCCCGGGATACCATGCAGTACCACCTCGTTCACCGACGTGCAGATGCAGGCCGGATAGCCCCGGTATCCAAGGAACGCCGGTCGGCCACCCAGCTCGCGGACCCGCGCGCACGCCAGCTCGTCTAACTGGGCAGTCGTCACGCCGGGGCGGACAGCCTGCGCCAGCTCGTCGAGCACCGTCGCGGCGATCTGGCCGGCCACGCGCATCAGCTCGACCTCCCGCGCCGACTTGAGTATGACCGGCATGCTCAAGCTCCTAGACGAGGGGCGAGTGCAGCCAGGATCGCGCGGCTCACCTCGTCGATGGGCCGATCACCGTTGATGTCGATCAGGAGGCCGCGCTGCCGGTAGTAGTCCAGCAGCGGCGCGGTCTGCTCTTCGTAGATGTCGAGCCGGCGTGCGATCGCCTCCGGCGTGTCATCGCTCCGCTGGATCAGCGGTCCGCCGCAACGGTCACAGATCCCAGGCTGCCGAGGTGGATTGAAGGTGCGATGATAGGTCACGCCACACCGCTGGCAGACCAACCGCCCGCTCAAGCGTTCGATCAGGACGTCCCGCGGCACGACCAGATGGATCACTGCTAGCAGCTCGTCTCCCCGCTCTTTGAGTACCGCATCGAGCGCTTCAGCCTGTGCGCGGTTACGGGGAAAGCCATCGAGCAGCACTCCACGATAGTCCGGGTCACAGCGATCGAGCTCCTCGAGCCGGGAGAGCAACATTCGCACCGTCAGATCGTCGGGCACGAGCGCGCCACGCTCGTAGTAGGAACGTACCTCGCGGGCAAGCTCGCTCTCCGATGCTATTAAGGCGCGGAAGAGGTCACCAGTCGCCAGGTGCACCAGGCCGAGACGCGGGGCAACGAGGGCTGCCTGGGTGCCTTTGCCAGACCCCTGCGGCCCGATGATCAGCACATGCGTGCGCTTGCTTGTCATGTCCTCCTCTAGCGGATGAAGCCTTCATAGTTCCGCATGAGCAACTGGGCCTCGAGCTGTCGCATCGTGTCGATGGCTACACCGACGACGATCAGAAGCGAGGTGGAGCTGAGGAACAAGACCGTCACGCCGGTGATTTTCGCGGCGATGTACGGGAGCACGGCGACAAATCCGAGGAAGAGCGCGCCAACCAACGTGATGCGCATGAGCACGTGCGTCAGGTACTGCTCGGTGGTGCGACCGGGCCGGATACCCGGGATAAACGCGCCCTGTCGCTGCAGGGTCTCGGCGATATTCTGCTGTTGAAACAGGATCATGGTGTAAAAGTACGTGAACGCGACGACCAGTACAAAGTAGGCAAGTTGGTACGGCGCGCTGTTCGGGTTGAAGACCGCCGCAATGCCGCCCGCGAGCTCGCGAAGCCACGGTCGCTCCGACGTGGTCAAGAAGTTCGCGATCATACCCGGCAAGACGAGGATGCTAATCGCGAAGATCAGAGGGATCATCCCTGCGGAGTTAACTTTGAGCGGGATGAACGTCGTGCCACCACCGTAGACCCGGCCGCGCCGGATTCGGCGCGCGTGCTGCACCGGAATCCGTCGCTGTCCCTCGTTGATCAACACGATGCCCACGATCGTCAAGAGGCCAATGACCAGGAAGGTCACGGTGCCGATCAGGTTCTGCGTCAGCGTCCCACCGGTCAAGAGGTTGCCGACCGAGCTCGGCAGGCTTGCCACGATGCCACCGAAAATGATGATCGACACGCCGTTACCGATCCCGTTTTCGGTGATGAGCTCGCCGAGCCAGACCAGAAACACGGTGCCAGCGGTCATTGTTAGGAGCAGCGCGATACTGCGCAGCGCGGTATCAGCGCTGAAGAGCCCGAAATCGCGGAGCACACCGGCCTGGGTCATCAGGGCGGCCTGGCCGTACCCCTGCAACAGGGCGATGGGGACAGTCAGCCAGTGCGTGTACTGGTTGATCTTCGCCCGCCCGATGTTGCCTTCCTTGGAAAGCTCGGTCAGCCGCGGGATCACCGGCGTCAGGAGCTGCATGATGATCGAGGCGGTGATGTACGGATAGACCCCCATCGCCACGATCGAGAAGTTCGTCAATGTGCTCCCAGAGAACAGGTTGAGGATGCCCAGAAGCTGGTTCGACTCGAGCAGCCTCCGCAGGGCCTCCTGGTCAACACCCGGCACCGGGATCGTCGCCACAAAGCGGAAGATTACCAGGAGACCGAGCGTGAACAGCATCTTCCGCCGCAGATCCGGGATCTTAAACGCGTTGATGACTGCCTGCAGCATTACGCGATGACCTCCGCCGTTCCGCCAGCAGCCTCGATCTTCTCGCGGGCTGTGGCGGAGAACCGATGAGCGCGCACGTGGAGCGGTCGGGTGACGTCACCTTCGCCCAGCACCTTCACCGGCGCCTTGTCATCGCGGACGATCCGCATCTGGTACAGCACCTCAGGTGTGATCGGCCCCGCGACCTCCAGCTCATTAAGCCGACCGACATTGACGACCTCGTAGACGGTCTTGAAGATGTTCGTGAACCCGCGCCGGTAGCCGAGCCGGAGATACAGCGGGTTCTGCCCGCCCTCGAAGCCCGGCCGCACCTTGCCGCGGGCCTTCTGGCCCTTTGTCCCCCGTCCAGCTGTCTTCCCTTTGCCGGCTGCGATCCCGCGGCCGACCCGCGTCTTCGGCTTCCGCGAGCCGGGTGCAGGCTTCAAGTCATGCAGTTTCATGCTCGGCACCCTTCCGCGATCGGCTCCAACTGCTCGAACCGACGGGCGTGGCTGCTGCCTCGACCTCTTCGACCCGCACAAGGTGGCGTATCTTATTCACCATACCACGAATCGACGGTGTGTCCGGCTTCTCGACGGTCTGGTGCAGTCGACGTAATCCGAGCGAGCGCAGCGTGTCGCGTTGATCCCTTGGATACCCAATACAACTCTTCACGTACGTGATCCGAAGTGTCCGGCTACCGCTCATCGCCCACTGCCCGCTTCCTCACTCGCAACCGCTCGGCCGGAATCGATCGGCGATGCGCGACGTCCTCAGCCGCCTCCAACTGGCTCAACGCCAGGAGCGCCGCCTGGGTCACGTTGACGGGATTATTGCTCCCGTGTGTCTTGGCGATCAGGTCACGGATACCCGCTGCCTCCGCGACCGCACGCACTCCCGCGCCAGCGATGACGCCGGTGCCCGGCGCTGCCGGCTTCAGCATCACCCGCGTCGCCTTGAACTTGACCTCCACCTCGTGTGGAATCGTCCGCCCTTCGAGGGGAACCCGGATCAATCGCTTCTTCGCGTTCTCCACCGCCTTGTGGATCGAGTCGGGCACTTCGCCCGCCTTCCCGATCCCCACGCCCACATGCCCCTCGCCGTCGCCGACGACGACGACGCTGCTGAAGTGGAACCGTCGCCCCCCTTGGACAACCTTGGCGACTCGGTTGATCTGGACGACTCGCTCGCGCAGTTCCCCAACTTCCTCAGGCCTGACACGGTGTATCTGGCTCACGGCTAGGCTTGTGCTCACCGTCGTTCACCTCGTCTCACTAGAACTCGAGCCCCGCTTCGCGGGCACCCTCGGCCAGCGCCTTGACTCGGCCATGGTATTTGTACCCACCCCGGTCGAACACGACCCGGCTGATGCTCTTGGCCTTCGCGCGCTCGCCGATCACCTGCCCCACGACCCGAGCTTCGACCACTTTTGGATGCTCCGCGGGAAAACGCTCGCGCACTTCTTTCTCCAGGGTCGACGCGGCGACCAGCGTATGCCCGGCGGTATCGTCGATGATCTGTGCGTAGATGTGCTCGTTGCTACGAAACACGTTCAACCGTGGTCGCTCCGGCGTCCCAGAGACCTTCGCGCGCACCCGCAGATGGCGCCGCTGGCGCGGTGAAAGCTGCCGTTTGAAGTGGTAGCGCATCGCTGTTCGAACCTCCCGAGAAGCGTCGGGATACTCGATCCTGGCCCGGCCGTGCCCGCACCGGCCGATGCACTTTCGAGCCCCGCTTCTCTCGTCTTCCTCACTTCTTCGCCTTACCGGTCTTGCCGGCCTTGCGCCGGATCTGCTCGCCGAGGTATCGGATCCCCTTGCCCTTGTATGGCTCCGGCGGTCGCACCCGGCGAATCTGCGCTGCGATCTCACCGACAAGCTGCTTGTCGATCCCCACCACCCCGATCCGCGTGGGCGATTCGAGCACGAAGCTGATGCCAGGCGGCGGTTCGATCCGCACCGGATGGGAATAGCCCACGTTCAAGACGAGCGTCTTCCCCTCCAGCGCGGCGCGGTAGCCGACGCCGTGGATCTCCAGATCCTTCCGGTACCCCTCAGTCACGCCCTGCACCATGTTAGCGATGAGCGTCCGGTAGAGACCGTGCAGTTGTTTGTGCCGTCGTTCATCCGACGGCCGTTGCACCAACAGCGTGCCATCGGCGCGCGTCACGCTGATCTCCGGGTCGATCTGGAGTTCCAGCTCACCCTTCGGGCCCTTGACGCGAACCAGTCCCGCGTCGACGGTTACCTCGACCCCGGCGGGAATCGGAATCGGCCGCTTTCCGATACGCGACATGCCGGCTACCTCCCGTCACAGCCTCGGTCGGACGATCAGAAGACGGTGCAGAGCACTTCGCCGCCGACGCCACGCCGCCGGGCTTCCGCATCACTCATGACCCCCTGCGAGGTGGAGAGGATGGCGATCCCGAGCCCGTTCTTGACGCGCGGCAACTCGTCCTTCCCCGCATAGATGCGCAAGCCAGGCTTCGAAACGCGCTTGATCTCACGGATAGCGTGTCGCTTCTCCGGCGTATACTTCAAGCGAATCCTCAAAATCGGCCGTGGCTCGGCCGGCTCCACCGTGTAGTCCGCGATATAGCCCTCTTCTTTCAGGATACGAGCGATCTCGACCAGGATGCGCGAGGCCGGCACACTCGTCTCGGCCTTCCGGCCCATCCCAGCGTTCCGAATCCGCGTGAGCATGTCACCGATCGGGTCAGTTATCGTCATCGTCCAGTCTGCCTCGCTCCGCTCCAACGCCTGTCCGCCAATTCACCAGCTCGCCTTCTTCACACCGGGCAGCAAACCCTGCAAGGCGAGTTGCCGGAAGCAGATCCGGCAGACCCCGAATTTCCGAATATACGCCCGTGGCCGACCGCAGAGCTTACAGCGGTTGTGCTGTCGCACGGCGTACTTTTGTGGCTTCATCGCCTTGACGATCTTTGACTTTTTTGCCATCGCTCCTCCTGGTCACCGTTCGTCTCGGAAGGGCATGCCCAGTAGCTCGAGGAGACGGCGCCCCTCCCGATCTGTGCGGGCCGTGGTGATGATGCTCACCTCCAGCCCCCTCACGCGGTCGATCTTGTCGTAGTCGACTTCCGGAAAGACGAGCTGTTCCCGCAGCCCCAACGAATAGTTCCCCCGCCCGTCGAAAGAGCGCGGCGATAGCCCGCGGAAGTCGCGGATCCGCGGCAGCGCAATCGAAATCAGCCGATCCAGAAAATCGTACATGCGATTGCCGCGCAGGGTCACCATCACCCCGATCGGCATTCCCTTGCGCAGCCGGAAAGCGGCGATTGACTTGCGCGCCCGCGTCACTACGGGGCGCTGTCCACTGATCGATGCGAGATCGTTCATCGCCGCGTCGATCGCTCGTGGGTTGCTGACGGCCTCGCCCAAGCCGATGTTGAGGACGATCTTCTCCAGCCGCGGCACCTCATAGCGATGCCGGTACCCGAACTCCTCCATCAGCTTGGGTACCACCTCTTCCCGATACAGCTTCTTGAGCCTGGGCTCGACGCGCTCCTTGACCTCTGTTCCCATACCTGCTCAGCCCTGTCACGCGCGTGCCCTCGAGGGCACCGGCTTCTCGATCACGGCATCGCACTTCTTACAGTAGCGAACCTTCTGCCCCGCCTCGGTGAAGCGGAAGCCGACACGGGTCGCTTTGCCGCAGTGCGGGCAGATGAGCATCACCTTCGAGACATGAAGAGGCGCCTCCATCTCGATGATCCCGGCTTGCCGTACACCGGGAATGGCACGCTGGTGCTTCTTGACGATGTTGACCCCTTCGACGATGACCCGATCCTCACGCGGCAGGTTGCGCCGGACGCGCCCGCGGGCGCCGCGATCCTTTCCTCGCAGGACGATCACCTCGTCTCCGGTCACGATCTTCTCCGCCATCGAGAGCGCCCCCTCACAGTACTTCCGGCGCGAGCGAGATGATGCGCATGAACTGGCGCTCGCGCAGCTCCCGGGCAACCGGCCCGAAGATGCGCGTCCCACGCGGGGTTCCCTGCGGAGTGATCAGGACGGCCGCGTTGTCATCGAACTTGATATGCGAGCCGTCCGCTCGCCGGTACCCTTGCGCAGTACGCACGACCACAGCTCGGACAACATCACCCTTCTTGACGCTGGCGTGCGGCTGTGCCGACTTCACCGAGGCGACGATCACATCGCCGACGGTCGCGTACTTCTTCGCCGAGCCCCCCAGCACCCGAATGCACATGATCTCTTTCGCACCGGTGTTGTCGGCAACAACCAGTCGCGTGTGCGGCTGGATCATGGCTTCGCCTCCTGCTCCGTTTCCTCCTCCGCGATTTCGGCAGCGACTTCCGGCGTCGCCCGCTCCAGGATCTGGCGTACGATCCAGCGCTTCGTCTTGCTGAGCGGCCGGGTCTCCTCGATCATGACGAGGTCGCCGATCCGGCAGCGGTTGTACTCGTCGTGAGCCTTGAACTTACTCGTGCGCCGAACCGTCTTCTTGTAAACCGGGTGACGCCGGAAATAGTCGACGGCCACCACCACGGTCTTGTCCATCTTATCCGATACCACCCGGCCGACCTTCGTCAGCCTTCGCTTGGGTCGTCCCTGGCTCGCGGCCTGTGCGCTTGCTTCCATCTGTTTCACCACCTACGACTGCTGCCGCATCTGACGGGCTGTGCGCTTCTTGCGCTCTCGGCGCGTGAGCTTCGGTGGCGGCAGAAGACCCTGCGCCGCCAGTGCCTCCCGCTCACGTTCAGTCAGGATCGTGTAGATCCGCGCGATATCCTTGCGAATCTGCCGGATCCGCATCGGGTTCGTGAGTCGGCCCAGGGCTGCGTCGAAGCGGAGATCTCGCCACTCCGAGCGCAGCTCATCGAGTTTGCGCCGGAGTTCGTCACTCGATAGGGCACGGATCTCTGCCGGCTTCACGGCGACCTCCCTCAGGCCTACGATTCCGTCGCGGGTGCGGCCTCGGTAACCGTCTCCCGCTTCACGATGCGGCACTTGCACGGTAGCTTGTGCATGGCTCGCGTCAGGGCTTCCTCTGCGAGATCTTCTCGCACCCCGGCAAGCTCGAAGAGGATACGCCCGGGCTTGACGACTTCCATCCAGTATTCGGGGTTGCCCTTACCGCCCCCCATCCGTGTCTCAGCCGGCTTCTTGGTGACCGGCTTGTCGGGGAAGATACGGATCCAGACTTTCCCGCCACGCCGCACCGCGTTGGTAATTGCACGTCGTGCCGCCTCGATCTGCCTGGCGGTAACGTAGGCCGGCTCCAGCGCTTGGATCCCGTACTCGCCGAACACCACGGTGTTGCCGCGAGTGGCAATCCCCCGCGTCCGGTAACGGTGCTGCTTACGGTGTTTGACTCGCCTCGGCATCAGCATAGTCGTGTCCTATCCCTGGTTAGTCGGCGACGGCAACCGCTTCACCGGCCTCCGCTGCATGCCCAGCCTTCTCCGGAATCACGTCGCCGTGGTAGATCCAGACCTTCACGCCGATCTGACCATAGGTCGTCGGGGCATGAACCTGAGCGTAGTCGATGTTCGCCCGCAGCGTCTGCAGCGGCACGCGCCCGACCATCTCGGTCACGGCGCGCTTCATCTCCGCTCCGCCCAGGCGCCCTTTGACCTTGATCTTGACGCCCTTCGCTCCAGCCCGCATCGCCTGCGCCGCGGCGTGCTTCATCGCCCGCCGGTATGAGACACGCCGGGTAATCTGCTCGGCAATGCTCTCTGCGACGAGTTGCGCGTCTAACTCTGGTTTGCGCACCTCTTGGATATTGAGGTGCACCTTCTTCCCCACCTTCGCTTCCAAAAGCTGACGCAGTCGCTCGACGTTCGCCCCCTGCTTGCCGATCACAACGCCCGGCTTCGAGGTATGAATGGTCACATCGACCCGGTTCACCGCGCGCTGGATCTCGATCTTGGAGATCCCACCTCGGGCCAGTTCCTCATGGATCAGGTTCCGGATCGCCACGTCTTCGTGGAGCTGCTCGCGGTAGTGCCGATCTTTCTCGGCAAACCACTTGGACTTCCAGTCGTGCACGATGCCGAGCCGGAAACCGATCGGGTTAACTTTCCTGCCCAAGCTAGGCCCCCTTCTGCATCTCGTCGAGAACGACCGTGATGTGCGTTGTGCGATGCCACTTGCGCCCGACACGCCCACGAGCTCTCGGCTGCCAGCGCTTGTACCGCGGCCCGTCGTCAGCGTGAATCCGTTTGACGTACATCTGCGACGGATCCAAGTCGTAGTTGTGCTCGGCATTGGCCGCTGCAGACTTGAGCAGCTTGAGCACGATGGGGGCAGTCTTCTGCGGCAGGAAGCGCAGGATCGCCATCGCCTCAGACACAGGCTTGCCGCGTACGGCATCAATCACCAGCCTCGCCTTACGCGGTGAGACCCGGACTTCACGGACTTTCGCCGTCACTTCCATGACTCGCTACCGTCTCCCTCGAGCTGCTCGCCTAACGGCGTCGCGTGGCCCGCTCGGCGTCCTTGCCATGACCGCGGAACGTCCGCGTCGGCGCGAACTCACCAAGCTTGTGCCCCACCATCTGCTCCGTAATGAAAATGGGAACGTGCCGCCGACCATCGTGCACCGCCACAGTGTGCCCGACCATTTCTGGGAAGATCGTCGAATCGCGCGCCCAGGTGCGGATGACTCGTCGCTCCCCCGTACGGTTGAGCTCATCGATCTTCTGCTTCAGTTTCGGATCGATGTATGGCCCTTTCTTCGATGACCGCCCCACGTTCCCTCGCCTCCTGTCCCAGCACCGGCTACGAGCGCCCTTCGTAGCGGCGCCGCACGATGAACTGATCCGTCCGCTTGTTGCGCCGCGTCCGGTAGCCGAGCGCGGGCTTGCCCCACGGCGTCTTCGGTGGCATCCCGGTGGGCGCCTTGCCCTCGCCGCCGCCATGCGGGTGGTCGCGGGGCGTCATCGCCGAGCCGCGCACGGTCGGCCGCCAACCCATGTGCCGCTTGCGGCCAGCTTTCCCGATACGCACGTTGGCATGGTCAAGGTTGCCCACCTGGCCAACCGTCGCCATACACTCGACACGCACCATCCGGACCTCACCGGACGGCAAGCGAATCTGGGCGTAGTCGTCTTGTTTGGCGAGAAGCTGCGCCGCTGCGCCGGCTGATCGGACGAGCTGCCCGCCACGACCCGGATACAGCTCGATGTTGTGGATCTGCGTGCCCAGCGGTATGTTCGCCAGGGGCAGCGCGTTGCCCACGCGTACCGGCGCCGTCGGCCCTGATTCTACCACATCACCTACTTTGAGCCCAAGTGGCGCAAGAATGTAGCGCTTCTCACCGTCGCGGTAGTGGAGCAGCGCGATGAACGCCGACCGGTTTGGGTCGTACTCGATCGCCGCCACCTTGGCTGGGATCCCGTGCTTGTCTCGCCGGAAGTCGATCCGCCGGTAGAAGCGCTTGTTGCGCCCGCCGCGATGACGCACCGTGATCCGGCCTTGAGCATTCCGGCCTGAGTGCTTCTTCAGCGGCTCGATCAAGCTCTTCTCAGGCTCTTTCTTGGTAATCTCCTCGAACGTGAGCACCGACATGTTGCGGCGCCCGGGCGAGGTCGGCTTATACTTCTTGATAGGCATCGAAGCGCTCCCTCTCCAGGCCCGGCATCAAAGCTGGCTGAACAGCTCGATCGTGTAGCCGGGTTCCAGGGTCACGATTGCCTTCTTCCTCGAGGCTTCCCGGCCAATGATGGGTAACCGCCCACGTCGGCGTACGCGACGACGGGGCTTACCGCGCACGTTCATCGTGTTGACCTTCTTCACTTTCACATTGAACGTCCGCTCGACCGCCTCTTTGATCTGAATCTTGTTGGCGTCGGGCGCCACCTCAAAGGTGTACTGGTTCATTTCCATGAGGCGGGTATTCTTCTCAGTGATCAGTGGACGCCTCAGGACATCCTGGTATTCCATGGCTATTTCCCCTCCTGTGCCCAGAGCCGGTGAATCTCTTCCACCGCCTCGCGCATCAGGATCATTCGCTCGTACTTCAGCCCATCGCGGACGTTCATGTACTGAGCCATCAGCACCTTGACGTTTTCCAGGTTACCGGCCCCACGGTAGACGTTGTCACGCGGCCGATCGACGACGATCAGTGTGGAACGCGCATCCCCGAGTGGTAGCCGGCCAAGCACCTCTTTCATCACCTTCGTGCGTGGCTCGATCTCGCCCAGTCCCTCGACCACGACGAGCTGGTTTTCGCGCTGCTTGGCCGACAAGACCGAGCGAATGGCCAGTCGCCGCATCTTCTTGGGCATGGCCTGGGTGTACTTGCGCGGGTGTGGCCCCCAGACGACGCCGCCACCTTTCCAATGCGGCGCCCGAATGCTCCCTTGCCTCGCACGGCCGGTGCCCTTCTGGCGCCACGGTTTGCGGCCGCCGCCGCTGACCTCGCCCCGCGTCTTCGTCTCGTGCGTTCCGGCGCGAGCGCTGGCGAGTTGCCGCAGCAGAGCCTGGTGCATCACCGGCACGTGCGGCTCGATGCCGAAGACAGAGTCCGCCAGCTCGGTCTGGCCGACTTGCTGGCCGTGGAGATCATATACCGCAACTTGCACCGCTCGCCTCCCTCTCACGCCGTCGCCGCGGCGCGCTTGCGCCGCTTGACCGCGTGGCGCACGATTACCAGGCCGTCGTTCGCGCCCGGCACCGCGCCCTTGACCAGCACCAGGTTCCGGCTGGGGTCAACCTTCATCACCTGAAGGTTCTGCACGGTCACGCGCTGCACACCCATCCGCCCAGCCATCCGCTTGCCCTTATGCACGCGGCCAGGCGTCGTCGTCGAGCCGATCGAACCAGGGGCACGCAGGCGATCCGACTGGCCATGCGTCTTCGGCCCGCCAGCGAAGCCGTGCCGCTTGACGACACCCTGGAAGCCCCGGCCCTTCCGCCAGCCGGTCACGTCCACCAGTTGACCTGGTGCGAACAGGCTACAATCGAGGACCTGGCCAACGGAGTACGCCGCCGGATCGTCGACCTTGACCTCGCGCAGATACCGCGGCTGCGCTCCCGAGGCCTTGAGATGCCCTTGCATCGGCTTGTTGAGGCGCTTCTTCCGGCCGAAACCGAGCTGGACGGCCTGATAGCCGTCGCGCTCGCGTGTCTTAACTTGGGTAACGACGCACGGCCCGACCTCCAAGACCGTCACCGGCACGGCACGCCCCGCTTCATCGAAAATTTGGGTCATACCCAGCTTACGGCCGAGTAGTCCTTCGATCATCAGCTCTCCCCCTCTCGGTGGCAGCTCCAGGCACCCTTGCCCGCGCTGCTGCGCATGCGCGAGAGCGTGATCCCGCTGCGTTCAGCGCACTGCTACAACTTGATCTCGATGTCTACGCCAGCCGGCAACGTCAGTCGCATGAGCGCTCGAATCGTCGCGTGGCTGGGCTCGAGCACATCGATGAGCCGCTTATGCGTGCGAATCTCGAAGTGCTCCTGTGAGTCCTTGTCAATGAACGGCGAGCGGATCACCGTGAACCGCTCGATCTTCGTCGGCAACGGAACCGGGCCGGCGACCTTCGCTCCCGTGCTCTCCGCCGTCTCCACGATCTGGCGCGCCGACTGATCGAGAATCCGGTGATCGTGCGACTTCAACCGGATCCGAATCTTTTGCGTAGGGCGTCGGGACATAACCGTGTACCCTCCTAGGCCGCGCTACTTGAGGATCTGGGTGACGACGCCAGCGCCCACCGTCCGGCCCCCCTCGCGGATCGCAAAGCGCGACCCCTCCTCCAGCGCCACCGGCTTGTCCAGCTCCACCTCCAGGTTCACGTTGTCCCCCGGCATCACCAT
>CALKCJ010000050.1 GCA_938082375.1 uncultured Thermomicrobiaceae bacterium | reverse complement strand
GGTGATCTGGAAGATGCTGATGGTGGCCCAGACGAGCTTCCGGCGGCTGAACGCTCCAGAGCTGCTGGCGAGGGTTTACGTGGGGGTAGGGTACGAGGACGGGATGGAGGTCACCGGGAAGGAGGCTGCCGCCTGATGTTTGCACGCTTTTTGACGGAACCCATCCGTCGCCTGTTAGCCGATTCCCCGGTGCTGATCGCGGCCCTGGTCATCCAAAGCGTGTTCCTCGTCTTCATCGTCTGGCCCCTCATCCGGGTGGTGGTCGTCAGCGTGGCGCGCGACGGCGTCATCTCCCTTGATGTTTACCAGGAACAACTCCGTTCGTGGTACGTCCAGCGAGCGATCTTGAATAGCCTCACGGTGGGCGTGCTCACGGCGGCGGCCAGCGTCGCTGTGGGTTTTGCCTACGCTTATACGCTGGTCCGCACCGCAGTCCCGCTCAAGCGGCTGCTACACATCCTAGCGATTCTGCCCATCGTGTCGCCGCCATTTGTCTCGTCCATTGCGATCATTCTGCTGTTCGGCCGAGGGGGCATCATCACGTCGGGCCTGCTGGGGCTACGCGACTGCAACATCTATGGCCTCAATGGGCTGGTGCTGGCCCAGACCATGACGTTCGCACCGGTGGCCTACTTGGTGCTGCGAGGTGTGCTGGAGGGGATCGATCCGACACTGGAGGATGCTGCGCTGAACCTCGGTGCCACGCGGTGGGCCGTGTTTCGCCGCGTGCTCCTCCCCTTGGCGCTGCCCGGGGTCACGAGCGCCTTCCTCGTGGTCTTCATCGAGTCCCTAGCGGACTTCGGTAACCCGCTGCTCCTGGCAGGCAGCGCCTTCCCGGTACTTTCGGTGCAAGCCTACCTCCAGATCACCGGGATGTTCAACCTGCAAGCCGGCGCCGCCTTATCGGTACTGCTCCTGATCCCTTCCATCGGCGCGTTTCTTGCCCATCGCAGGGTCATTGGCCGCCGCCAGTATGTGACCGTGACCGGAAGGCCTGGGCGCTCAGCGCCGAAGACCGCGAGTCCCCTGGCCACCTGGCTTTTGTTCGGGGTCACGGCGCTGGTGGCAGCGCTGGTCGTCATGTTTTACGCGGTCATCCTGGTCGGCGCGCTCGCACGAACCTGGGGGGTGGACAACCGGCCGTCGCTCGAGGCGCTGCACTACGTGCTGAGCGTCGGAGCCGACACCATCAAAGAAACCCTGGCGATCGCCCTGGTCTCCACGCCGATCTCCGGAATGCTCGGCATGGTGGTCGCTTTTCTCGTGGTCCGCAAGAGGTTCCCCGGCCGGGCGAGCCTCGAGTTGATCTCCTTGCTCAATTTCGCGCTGCCCGGCACGGTGGTGGGGATCGGCTACGTCCTGGCATTCAACCAGCGCCCACTGCTGCTGACGGGCACCATGGTGATCCTGGTCGCTTGTTTCGTCTTTCGCTATGTGCCCGTCGGGATTCAGGCCGGTATCGCCGTGCTGCGGCAGATCGACCCCGCTATCGAGGAAGCCGCACAGAATCGTGGAGCCTCTAGTGCGCTGACATTCCGACGCGTGACGTTACCGCTGATCCGACCCGCGTTCTTCTCGGCCCTGGTCTTTGCGTTTGTCCGGGCCATGACCGCGATCAGCGCTGCGGTCTTCCTCGTCTCGGCCAACTGGAACTTGATGACGGTGCAGATCCTGAGCGAAGTAGTTCGGGCCGATACGACGCCGCCGCTGCCTACAGCATGATCCTCCTCACCATCGTGGTGGCGGCCATCGGTCTTATCGGGCTACTGGTCGGGCGGGGGTACACCCCGGTGCAAGGGAGGTTCCTGTGAGGGCTCCTGGGGCAGCTGCGCCGCGTCGCGACACAGCGTTGTTTGTCGACCGGGTCACGAAGATTTTCGCCGACCCGAGCGCCTCACCGGTTACAGCGGTGGACGACGTCACGCTGGAGGTGCAGGCGGGCGAATTCGTGTGCCTATTAGGGCCCAGCGGCTGCGGGAAGACCACGTTGCTCCGGATCATCGCCGGGCTCGAGACCCCAACGGCGGGTGAGGTGTTCGTCGGCGGGGTGCGGGTCACGGACCTGCCGCCCAATGCCCGGGACACGGCCATGGTCTTCCAGTCGTACGCCCTCTTTCCGCACCTAGACGTCTTCGAAAACGTGGCGTTTGGACTGCGCGTCCGCAGAGTCACCGAGCCCGAGATTGCCAAACGCGTGGCTGCGGCGCTCCACTTGGTGGGACTGACCGGCCTCGAGCGCCGCTCACCGGACCAGCTCAGCGGTGGCCAGCAGCAACGCGTGGCCCTGGCGCGGGCGCTGGTCACTCAGCCCCGGGTGCTGCTCCTGGACGAGCCGCTCTCCAACCTGGATGCCAAGCTGCGGGAGCAGATGCGAGTCGAGTTGCGCCGCATCCAGCGCCAGCTCGGCATCACCGCCATTTACGTGACACACGATCAGGTTGAGGCCATGACGCTCGCGGACCGCATCGTGGTGCTCGACCGCGGGCGCATTCAGCAGGTGGCGCCGCCGGCTGAGCTGTACGCGCGGCCGGCGAATAGCTTCGTGGCCGAGTTCGTCGGAAAGGTGAACTTGCTCGAAGGGCGCGTCATTGAGGCGACCGAAGACGGGTACCGGATCGCGTTGGACGGGTTGGAAGCAACGGTCGCTGTGCCGTCGCCGGACCGAGAGCCTCTGGCGCCCGGCGCGCGCGTGCGGGTCGTCGTGCGGCCAGAGACAGTTCACCTGGGTCGGGACGGTACCTACCGTGGGGTCGTGCGAAGCGCGATCTATCTGGGCTCACAGGTTGAGTACGAAGTGGCGGTGGCACGGCCCCGCTGCAGGCGGTTGGCCGAAGCCTCCTTGAAGAAGGGATCTTCTCCGAGGGCGAATCGGTCGGGGTGACGATCGGGTTTCATGTGGCTCACGTCTTGCCCATCTCGTAAGCCTCGGTGTCCAACACCTGTTCAAGACGATCCGCTAAGCTAGCTCCTGGCGAGGCACGCCCCCACTGGCCCCCCAGCCCGCATCAGCCGCGCTCAGCTGCTTGCGCCCGCACCGTACCCCACACGCCCGCAGCTCCGCCCATACCCGAGCAAGCCCCGTACGTCCCCCTGCTGCCCTCCTCAACCGCCCCGGATCCGCTCCAGCAGCG
>CALKCJ010000049.1 GCA_938082375.1 uncultured Thermomicrobiaceae bacterium | reverse complement strand
CACCTCCGCCACCCGGCGTGCCTGGCGCGTGACCAGCTCGACCAGGAGTCGCTCGGCCTCTTCTAGCGTCCCGGCCGTGCTGAACGCTTCGACCGCCAGGTCGGCCGCTTCCCAGGCCACACCGAAGACTGGCTTCGGCCCACGGTGGTAGCCGGCGGGGAAGAAGGGGATGCCCGGAGGACAGTTTGCCAACGCGGCGAAGCGCAGGTTGCCGAACCCGCTCGGCGTCCGCTCGGCCAGCGTCCGGATGACCGAGGCAGCGGCCACCACGGCCGGCAGCGAGATGCCCCAGGGCCGGTCTGCCACCGCAACCGTGCCGAAGACGCGCTCGGTCGCCACCAGCGCCTCGGCAAGCGGCGGCACCCAGTCGAGCTGCTGCGGACCGGCCGGGCCGAGCGAAACATATTCATAGCCCGCGTCTAGGGCAGCCTGCTCCAGCCCGCAGGCCAGCGCGAGCACGGCCCCTGGATCGGCCGGCACGATCTCGGGGAAGGGCTGGCTGGCCAGCCGGAGCGTCTGGACTGCGAGGCCGGCCGCCGTGAAGCGCTGGCGCGCTCGCTCCCCGAAGCTCTCCAGCCGATCGTTCAGTCGAACCGCCTCGTGAGCGAAGGTGACTTCCGCGCCCACGGTTATCGCCCGCACCTGCATCGCCGCGCCTCCCCTCGTCTTCACCTCCAGCATACTCCCGCCAGCGACGCGGTGGGCCTATACTGCCGCGCGGGAGGTGCGCATGCCGGAGACGACGCCGACGGTGGTCAGGGAAGCGATCGAGCGTGTCCCAGGGAAGGTGAGCCTGGTCGCTCGCGACCTCGACCGCGGTTGGGAGATCAGCGATCGGGCCGGGATCCCGGTCATTGCCGCTAGCGTGATCAAGCTGCTGATCCTGGCTGAGGCCTACCGGCAGTTCGAGACCGGAGAGGCCCACCCTGAGGAGCCGATGCGGGTCGAGCCGGCGAGCTGGGTCGGTGGCAGCGGCGTGCTGCGCTGGCTGCAGCCGGGTCTGCGGCTCACCCTGCGCGACCTGGCAGTACTGATGGTCATCGTCAGCGACAACACCGCCTCGAACCTGCTGATCGACCGGCTCAGCTTCGAACGCATCAACGGCCTGGCACAACGCCTCGGGCTGGAACAGACCGTCCTCGCTCGCAAGTTCCTCGGGCGGGCGGCGCAGGCGGGTGAGCCGGAGAACCTGGTCAGCGCCCGTGACCTGGCCGAGCTGCTTTCGGCCCTGGAGCTTGGGCAAATCGTGCCGGAGGGGCCGCTGCTCGACGACCTGCGCCAGATCCTGAGGGCACAGCAGTTCCGGGATGTCATTCCTGCACGCCTGCCAGCGGAAGCCGTGATCGGCAACAAGACCGGTAGCCTGCCAGGCCACGTGCACGACACCGCCATCATCTGGGCGCCCGCCGGTCGCCTCGTCATCGTCCTACTCTCCCAGAGCCTGGTCGATCAGGAGCGAGGCCGGCGCGCGCTGTGCGACCTCGCCCTGGCGTGTTATCGGGCCTGGGTCGACCAGGTCGGATCAGCAGCGCGAAAGGGAGGACAATGAGCGGAGCCTTGCCGGACGCGCGCCGCGTGCTGATCGTTGGCGCCCACCCCGACGATCCTGACTTCTTCTGCGCCGGCACGGTCGCCCGCTGGAGCGCTGCCGGCATCGTCGTCCACTACGTCGTCGTGACTTCAGGCGATAAAGGGCAGCCGCCGGAGTGGAACCGGCCTGAGAGCTTCACCCAGGTGCGCGAGGCAGAGCAGGAAGCCTCTGCGCGCCTGCTCGGCGTCGAGGGCGTCACCTTCCTCCGCTTCACCGACGGGGAGGTGTTCGACACGCTGGAGCTCCGTGAACGGTTGACCGCCGAGATCCGGCGCTTCCGTCCCGACCTGCTGCTGACCCATGACCCACTGACCCGGCTGTACCGTCAGCACCCGGATCACCGGGTCGTCGGAGCCGCGACACTGGCCGCCGCCTTCCCGGCGTGCCGGCTCGCAACCTTCTTTCCCGATCACCTTCAGCAAGGGTTATCCCCACACGTCGTCCCCCGCGTCCTGCTCTTCGGTACCGACCAGCCCGATACGTTCGTCGACATCGCGCCGGTCTTCGAGCGCAAGCTCGCCGCACTACGCCTGCATGTGACGCAGGCCAGCGCGTTCCCCGGTGGCCTGGAGACACGGCTACGCCGGCGGGCAGAGGAGGCAGGCCGGCCGGCCGGCTTGGCGCTGGCTGAGGCCTTTCTCGCGGTCGATCTGGAGTGAGCCGTCCGCGCACCAGCACTTCTTCAGGCATGACCCGCGCGGCGTGGGCGGACAAAAGACAGCGGGCCGGAGGGCTGCCCCTCCAGCCCGCTGTCGCAGAGCATCGGCCTCAGGAAGCCTGTTCAGCCTTGCGCACCGCCTCGATATCCAAAGTGACATCGAGGGTATCGCCCACGAGCCAACCACCGGTCTCGAGTGCGACATTCCAGCTCGCGCCGAAGTCGTGCCGGTTCAACCTCGCCCTGGCGCTAAAGCCGGCCCGCTCGCCACCCCAGGGATCCTTGCTCACTCCCAGGAATTCGGCCTCGAGCGCCACCTCCCTGGTCATGCCGCGGAGTGTCAGGTCACCGACGACCCGGAACCGGTTGTCCCCCAGCGGCTCGATACGCTTGCTGACGAAGGTGATCGTCGGATACTTCTCCACATCGAGGAAGTCAGGCGAGCGCAGGTGGTTGTCCCGCTGCTCGTTGCGGGTGTCGATGCTCGCCGCGTCGATCGTCACCTCGACGCGACCGCTCTCCGGGTGAGCCGGGTCGAACTCGATGACCCCCTGGAACCGATTGAACCGGCCACGTACGGTCGCCACCATCAGATGGCGCACCGAGAAGGCGATCTCGCTGTGAACCGGGTCGATCTCCCAGCGGGCGACGCCGGTTACCTCAGGAGCGACGGTTGCCTGCTGCATGGCCTCGATCCTCCCTTGACTACGTAATTCATATCGACTACTGTTACAATACTGATCGGGAGCCGCCATGTCAACCCGCAAGTGCGCTACAATGCACCTCTAGCTTGGAGCCAGCTATGCGACGTAGCGACACAGCACAACGTGAGGCGTGCCCGATCGCCCGCGCCGCCCAGCTCCTCGGGGATCACTGGACCCTGCTGCTGCTGCGCGACCTCAGCCACGGAAGCCGTCGTTTCCAGGAGCTGCTCCACTCGACCGGCATGAGCCCGGCGGTGCTCTCCAGTCGCTTGCGTCATCTCGAGAGCGCGGGGATGGTGACCCGCCGTCAATTCGCCGAGATCCCACCGCGGGTCGAATACTCGCTGACTGAGATGGGCCTGGCCGCGCTGCCGCTGGTCGAGCAACTGAGGCAGTTCGGCGAGACTTGGTTGGCCACCATGCCTGAAGCGCCACTCGAGGCCGGGAACAGCGCGCAGCCGTCCAAGCCTGGCGAGTGAAGGGCACATCCTGGCCGAGCTGAAAGCGCATGGCCCGTGGTAGCGAAAGCAGCCGACAATGCGTATCGTCTCGCTCCTGCCGAGTCTCACTGAGATATGCTGTGCTCTGGGTTTGGACGACGAGCTGATCGCGGTCACTCACGAGTGCGATTACCCGCCGCCGGTGCGTGTCAAGCCGAAGATTACCCGCAGTGTTCTGCCACCCGGCTTGAGCCACGCCGAGATTGACCGCGCCGTCCGCGAGCTCGTGCGATCCGGCCGGCCACTCTACCAGCTCGATACCGAACGCCTGGCCCAGCTCCGCCCACACCTCATCCTCACCCAAGCACTCTGCCCGGTCTGCGCCGTCTCCTACGAGGACGTGGTGCAGATCACGAGTGCCTTTCCCCAGCGGCCTGAAGTCCTCTCCGTGGAGCCCCACACGCTGCTCGATGTGCTCGACTCGATCCGGCTGATCGGTGAGCACACGGGCCGGCGTGCCTCCGCTGCGGCCGTCGTCGCCAGCTTGCGGCACCGGATCGAGCACGTGCGGCAACGGCTTGAGGTGGAGCGAGAGGCTCCCGGCGTCGTCTGCCTCGAATGGCTCGATCCGCCGATGGTCGCAGGCCACTGGGTACCGGAGATGGTCGAGCTGGCGGGAGGTCGCGACCTCCTGGGCCAGGCGGGCGCTCCGTCGTTTACGGTCACTTGGGACGATGTCGTGGCTGCCTGGCCCGAGGTACTAGTGCTGATGCCGTGCGGCTACGACCTCGCTGGCGCTCGCGCGGTGGCGACCGAGTTGAATCGGGTACCCGGCCTGCCAGCGACGCCAGCAGCGGCGAGCGGCCGAGTCTACGCCGTCGATGCCAGCAGCTACTTCAGCCGACCCGGGCCACGGCTGATAACTGGCCTGGAGCTGCTCGCAGCCATCCTACATCCGGCGGCGATTGCTCCCGTCGGCCCGCCCCAAAGCGTCGCGCCAGTTCGCTGGCTGGCCCCTGAGGGAGTGCGATGAGCAGGAGATCACAGCGCACCAGCTCGATCGTCCTGGCGGTCGCGAGCACGCTAGGAGCGGTTGCCTTTGTCTACCCGTTTCTCCTCTCGCTCTTCCACAGGCAGGGAAGTGACAACCGAGAGGGCGTCGTTATCCCGCTGCTCTTTGCGGCGCTCGCGGCTGCTTGCCTTGCCTTGCTCCTCTCGGAGCTTCAGGGGTGGGCGTCGGGCCCTTCGCGCTCGCGCCTCGTCGCGCTGCTTGGCGTGCTGGTGGCCTTCGATGCCGCGCTGCGGCTGATCCCCAGCCTGCTGGGTGCCTCGCCGATCTTCCTGCTGATCATCCTGACCGGCTACTGCTACGGAGCCGAATTCGGTTTCTTGATGGGCTCGCTCACACTCCTGTTCTCAGCCCTGATCACCGGTGGGATCGGCCCCTGGCTCCCGTACCAGATGCTGGCGGCCGGCTGGGTGGGAATGACCGCCGGCTGGCTGCCGCGCCTGCATAGCCGGTGGGAGGTGGCGCTGCTGGCCGCGTTCGGGGCAGCCTGGGGCTTCCTCTTCGGCGCCCTGATGAACCTCTGGTTCTGGCCCTTCGTCGCGCCGGGGATCGACCAACCGGTCGGGCTCTACTGGCATCCGGGCATGTCGCTCAGCGAAACGGTACGGACGTACGCGCGCTTCTATCTCACCACCTCCCTGGCCTTCGACGGGACGCGCGCCCTGGGGAACGCCGCGCTCGTCCTGTTGCTCGGCCACCCGGTGATCGCCGTGCTCGACCGTTACCGCCAACGCTTCACCTGGCAACCGTGGGTGCCCCTTCAGCCGGCGCCGGAACCGGCGCAGGGCCGCGCCGTGCGAGGTCGTTCGGCGTAACCGCGCCTGGGTCAGACCGCTCCCGATCGGCGGAGTTCGGCGACCTCGGCCAAGCTGACGCCGAGCTCGGCCAGCACTTCCTCGGTGTGCTCGCCGAGCAGTGGCGGGTGGCGCCGAATCGAGGCCGGCGAGGTAGAGAAGCGGTAGGGGAAGCCGAGCTGGTCAACCTCGCCCAGCACCGGGTGAGGTACCCGCTGGTGCAGCTCGAGGTGTTGTACCTGGGGATCGGCGAACACCTCGGGCACCGTGTAGATCGGCCCGCAGGGCACCTCGGCGGCATCGAGCAGCGCGACGACCTCGGCCGTCCGGTACTTGGCTAGGGCGCCTTCGATCGCCGCGACGAGCGCTGGCAGATTGGTAATCCGGCTGGCGTTGGTCGCAAAGCGCGGGTCGTCTGCCAGGTGGTCGAGGCCCAGTGCCCGACAGAGACGGGCGAACATAGCATCGTTGCCGGCCGCGATATTGACGTAGCCATCGCCCGTGTGAAACGTCTGGTACGGCGCGACGATCGGGTGGGCATTGCCGGTGCGCTTCGGCGCCTCACCGGTCGCGAAGTAGATCCCGGCCTGATAGGTCAGCAGCGCCACCTGCCCGCCGAGCATCGAGGTATCGATGTACTGGCCCTCGCCCGTCCGCAGGCGATGGAACAGGGCAGCCACGATTGCGTAGGCGGCGAACATCCCGGCCCCGATGTCGGCGATCGGGACACCGAAGCGGGTCGGTTCGCCGTCAGGGAAGCCGGTCACGCTCATCAGCCCGGACATGCCCTGCACGATTTGGTCGTATGCCGTCCGATCCTTGCCTGGCCCGGTCTGGCCGAAGCCGGAGATCGAGCAGTAGACAATCTCGGGACGCCGCTTGCGCACTCGCTCATATCCGAAGCCCAACCGCTCGATCGTGCCCGGGCTGAAGTTCTCGACCAGGACATCGGCCCGCTCGATGAGCCGCCAGAGGATTTCCTGCCCCGCCGGGTGCTTGAGGTCGAGCGTGACGCTGCGCTTGTTCCGGTTGACACAGAGGTAATAGGCGCTAATACCGTTGATAAAAGGCGGCCCCCAGGAGCGGGTATCGTCGCCGGTTCCTGGACGCTCGATCTTGACCACGTCGGCGCCCAGGTCGCCGAGCAACATGGTACAGAACGGCCCTGCCATCACTCGGGTGAGATCAACGACCCGAATCCCGCTCAGTGGCTGCGTGCTCATCACCACTCCTCACCTCGTCGTCAGCTCATCCCAGCGCGGCGGCCCGCGAGTCTCCCGCCAGGCGTACTCTGCCACAGCCGGCAGGCACGCGGCGAGACCTCAGGCACTCGATCGCGCTCGAGGAGAGAAACAGAAGGGGAAGCCCCGACGCGCCACATGCCGCGCCGGGCACGGGGGACACGTCCGAGCGAGTGGGCGAAACCCGGCGGGCAGCTCCCCGGAAGCCTCAGGCGCGCTGGTCGGTGGGGCGAGGCACGAGGCCGTGCGAGATGGCGTAAATCACCGCCTGGGTGCGGTCGCGGACGCCAAGCTTTTGAAACAGCGCGGAGAGGTTGTTCTTGACCGTGCTTTCAGCCAGTTGGAGCTGATCGGCGATCTGCTTGTTGTTGTAGCCCTGAGCCAGCAGCCGAAGCATGGTCAGCTCGCGCTCGGTAAGCTGGTGTTGGGTACGGGAAGGTGCTTTCGTCAGTAACCGCTGGTACTCACGCATCAGCACCGGCGCGAGCGCCGGGTCGATGCTCGCCCCCCCTTCGGCAGCCACCCGGATAGCACGCAGCAGTTCGTCCGGCTTGCTGCTCTTGACCAGATAGCTCTTGGCACCGGCACGGATGGCATGGATCACGTATTCATCGTCCTGGTACATCGTCAACATGATCACGTGAGCGTTCGGATGGTGGCGGACGATGTACTCAGTGGCGCGAATCCCGTCCAGCCCTGGCATGCTGATGTCCATCAGCACCACATCGGGGTTGAGCGCCTTGACCCGCTCGATTGCCTGCTGGCCATCAGCGGCCTCGCCGACAACCTCGATGTCATCGTCGGTCTCGATGAGTTGGCGCAACCCCTCACGGAACAGATCGTGGTCGTCAACAATCAGGACACGAATCGGTCGGCTCATCACCACAGCGGCCCCACTCCTGCTCGACCCCGGCTCGATACGCGATGTCGCCTATCTCCGGCTTCCTTCATTCTACGGGCCGGACACTGGGTTAACGGCATTTTTCGACTCTACCTACTCTCGTACTGCATCCCCCCTCAATCCCCCAGGAGTCCTGGGCAGGAGTACTGCATTGGGTCAAGCACACCAGTACCAGCCCATCGTGCTGCCATCAGGAATCGCGTGGATTCGGCAGCACGATCTGCATCACCGCACCCCCCTGGGGTAACCCGGTGAACCGCATCGCGCCGCCAGCCAGCGCGACTCGCTCGCGCAAGGCCAGCAGGCTGAGGTCGGCCGGCAGCGGGGTCTCGCCCGCGGCTGGTTCTGTTAGCCCGGCAAAGTCACGGCCATCGTCCGCGATCGTCACCACCACTGCCTCGTCCGGGCGCTGGCGCAGTCGCACCAGTACCCGGGTGATTCCGGCTTTCAGCCGCACTGTGTCGATCGCCTCCTGCACCACCCGATAGATCGTCGTCTCCAGTTCGGGCGGTAGACGTTTCGGTAAATCGGCGTCGAGGGCAGCCTCGACGCCTGCCTGGTGTTTGAGGTGGTGCAGATACTCGCGCAGTGCGGCCTCCAACCCCAGATGGTCGAGCGTGGCCGGGCGCAGGCGGAAGACGAACTCCCGCAGCTCAGCGATCTGCTGCGCCAGGAGATCGCGCACATGACGCAGCTCGGCGACCGTCGCCTCGATGGGCTGCTGGTCAGCCCGGCGCGCGGTAAGCTCGATGCGGTACAGCGCACTCGCGAGTCCCTGCAACGTCACATTGTGCACCGCGTCGACCAACCGTTTGCGCTCGGCCTCCTGACGGGCCAGCAACTGGCCGAGGAGTGAGGCACGGCGTTCGCCGGCCTCCCGGGCTAACCGCAAGTGCTGGAGCCGAACGACCGAAAGCGCCACCCAGCGCGCTGCCTCGGTGGCAACCTCCTCGTCAGATACGCGATACGCATCGGGTTTGGGGCTCGCCAACGCCAGCACCCCGACGAGCCGGCCGTTGGCTGTCACCGGTACAATGAGCGCTGACTGCGCTGGCGGCAGGCCAAGCTCTGCCGGAAGCCAGCTTTCGACCTCAGGCACATCGCCCGTGGTGAGACGTACCGGTAGGTGCAGGCGCACCACCCGCGCGACAGCGTCTCCTCCGAGGGCGGTCGTCACCGGGCCGATCTGCTGGCCAGTCGCCCGCCCATACCACGTGATGTTGTCTTTCCCTTCCGACACCACGCCGACGCAACAGATCGACGTGTCGAGGGAGAACCGAAGGCGCTCGCACAGCGAGTGCGCTACTGCGGCTTCGTCCTCCGCTTTGGCCAGGTTACGAGCAAGACCTTCAAAGAGGCGACGTCGCTCGGCCTCCTGGTGAAGCGCTTCGACCTTCGCTGTCAGGGTCAGCGCTGGCGCAATGGCCCGTGCCAGCTCTGAGAGCGTGAAGACGGTATTTGGTTCGAGTTCTAACCCACCGCGTGGACTGAGCACGAGAAGGGCCCCGAGTAATCGCCCCTGTCCATCGCGCAGCGGAACCAGTACAGCCAGGCGGACGCCAAGTTGCTGCGCCAGCGCTGGCCCCAGCATCTGCCGCGCTTCCGCTTCCGGTACGACGACCGGTTCTGCCTGCTGCGCCACCAGCTGCAGCGCTGGGATCGCGGCCGGCTGAAAGGGGATACTTTTCGCCACCTCCAGCACGTAAGGCGGCCCCCCAGCCACTCCCACCGGCAGGAAACCGCCCTCTTCAGGCTGCCAGCGCAGGCTGAGTACCAGCCCAGTCGGAGCGACGGCATCTGCTGCCTCGCCGATGCGCACCAGCACCTGATCCAGACGTCCGGCCGGGTCCAATGCCTCGATCACGGCGGCGCGCGCCCGGAGCGCTCTCGCCTGGCGCTCATCCTCTGGCCCTGCCCCAGGGAGCAGCACGCTGGCGACCAGAAAAGCGATCAGCGGGGCAAGCGCTCGCTTGTCGAGCGTGAATGGCGCATCGACTCGCCGCCCGATATCTAAGCGCCCGACAAGGACGCCGCGGGCATAGAGAGGCAGCACAAGCACCTGTTTGATCCCCAGTTCGGCCAACTCGGCGGCATCGGTTCGGCCGAGATACGCTTCTGGCAGTTCACCGGGTAGTCCGGCGCTGGCAAACGTGCCCGGGGCGACCGCTCCGAACCCGGGGGGAGCCGGCACGACCGCACCATGCACTCCGCCCAATTGCTCCGGCACCACCCCAGCGACTCCCTCAGTGAGCAAGCTCTGCTGCGCGGGGAGCAAGCGGCGGACAACGACCACGTCGGCTTCCAATACCAGCCTGGCATGCTCGGCAAGCTTTGCCAGAACTTCGGCCGTGGAATCTCCTGTCTGCAGGGACTGGGCCATCAGTTCCAGGACACGGAGCACGTCACCTCGCCGGTCGGCTGACGGTTGAGACTCCGTCGCAGCTTTCCGACGAAACCAGCCTCGAGATCCTGCCCGATGACCCGGCGATTCGCTCATCCTCGACGACTGCTCCATGTCAAGGAGTCTCGATTCTTCTCGCCGATGACTATCGGTGATGCCAGTTCGCCCGGCAACTAACCAGAAGTCCTGTTTCCCCAGTCAACCAGCTCCCCTTCAGGGTAGAATGACTTTCCAGTAACGGACAGGAGTGCGACCGAAGGGGCTCGATGATCAGACTGACGTTCCTCGGAACCGGTACCTCTAACGGCATCCCGGTCATCGGCTGCGATTGCCCGGTCTGCCTCTCCGACGATCCTCGAGACCGGCGCACCCGTAGCTCGGCAGTCGTCCACCTCGCCGATCACAACATCCTGATCGATACAGCCCCTGAGTTACGGTTCCAGGCCCTGGCGACCGGCCTCACTCGGGTCGACGCCGTCCTCTTCACCCATGCTCACGCCGACCACGTCGGCGGATTCGACGACCTGCGCCAGTTCAATTACCTGGCCCAGTCGCATCTCCCCGTTTATGCGGACCCGGAGACAGCGGCGGAGCTCCGCGTTCGCTTCGGCTACGCCTTCGTCAATCAGTTTCCATTTTACGGTGGTAAACCCGACTTGTTGCTCCACGAGATTACTGGGCCATTCCACCTCTTCGGACAGGAGATCGTACCGATCCCAGTGCGTCACGGCCGCGGGACAGTCCTGGGATTCCGTTTCGGCTCGCTGGCCTACGTCACTGACGCGAAGGAGATCCCGCCCGAATCGCTCGAACTCCTCGCCGGGGTCGAGGTGCTGGTACTGAACGCCCTGCGCGAGCGCCCACACCCGACACACCTGAGCTTGGAAGAGGCCCTCGCGATTGTCGCGCAGATCCGGCCTCGACGTGCCTACTTCACGCACATCAGCCACGAGGTCTCCCATGCGGTAATCAACGCACGCTTGCCCCAGGGCATCGAGCTCGCCTACGATGGGTTGTCACTCTGCGCTGGCAGTGCTCGTGCCCGCTGATTCGAGCCGCCACTACCGGCAACGGCGGTGCTCGCGCCGGCTGACGACGAGAGGGGGAAGCGATCGATGAAGATTGCGCCTGAGAGGAAATCGCGGTCACGCGTCATGCTCCTCCAGCGAGCTGCGACTGTGCTGCTCGCTCTGACGATGGCCCTCGTTGTATCGACGGCCATCACCGGAGCTAGGGCCCAGGCGCAGGAGCAGCAGTTCGCAAGCGATGCGTTTGCCCGGCGCTGGGAGTCGACCGATCGACCGGTGCTGCTCGGCCTCGTCGCGCGGACATGGTTCTGGGGGCCATCCGCGTTCACCCAGGCACTGCACGAGCGGTATCGAGAGTCGCCCGAGCACGCGCGGCTCGTCCAGTATTTCGATAAGGGACGCATGGAGCTTACTGACCCGTCCGGCGACCCGAGCAACCTCTGGTACGTTACCGGCGGCCTCCTCACCCGCGAGCTGACCAGTGGCCGGATTCAGGTCGGAGACACCGAGTTTCTGGACACTGGCAGCGGAGCGCCGATCCCGGTCGCTGGCGACCCGGACAATACGTTCCCCACTTACGCAGATCTCGGCCGGCTGGTTGACCAGTCCCAACCCGATCGAACCGGCGAGTTTGCCACGGCCGTACTCTCCCCGGAGGGTCTGGGAACCTGGCCCGACGCCGCTGAGGATCCAAACGCGCAGCTTGTCCAGTACGTGCAGTACCTCGGCCCGCTGGGGCAGACCGTCGGCTACAACATTCCACGCGCGTTCTGGGACTTCATGACCCAGAGCGGCCCAGCCTGGCAGGACGGCCAGCTTCAGCCGGCCGACCCGCTCTTCCAGTGGATCTTCGTGCTCGGCTATCCGATCGCCGACCCCTTCTGGGCACAGGTTCGACTCAAAGGAGCATCGACCTGGGTCTTGATCCAGCCGTTCGAGCGCCGGGTACTTACCTATACCCCGTCAAATCCGCCAGGCTGGCAGGTCGAGATGGGCAACATCGGCCTGCACTACTACCGCTGGCGCTACCGGTACACACCGCCGATCCCTCTGGGGAGCGGTGCGAGCTACTATGGGCTCAAGCCAGGTACCCGGTGGGTCTACGGCACGAGCCTGGGTAGCCAGGAGATCTGGGAGACCGGTCAGCCGACCGAGCGCTTCGTCGCGGGATCGACCTTGATCCCGCGCTCGGAACGTGGCCCCACCGGTGCACGCACCACCTATTGGGGCATTACCGACGACGGCATCTTCCTCTACGGCGTCGACACGCTCGACCAGCGCGGGAACAGCGTCGAGCTCCAGCTCTTCTGGCCGCCGATTCGCCTGTTGGGTGCCGCAGACCTGAGCGAGGGAGCGAGCTGGTCGACTGAGACCACCGTCCTCTCGACCCGATCCACGCCCCGACGCACGACTGTGGAGGTGGCCGTGCAAGGCGCCCAGCTCGTCAGCACGACCTACGGGATCGTGCCGGCCTGGCAGCTTACTGTGACTGAGCACGATGAGGCAGGCGCTCAGAAGATGCTCGTCTTGTGGTTCAGCCCGGGCCTCGGAATCGCCCAGTGGATCGGCAACGGGTACGCGGCGCAGCTCAGGTCAGTCTCCACGGTAGGGCAGTGAGGTGGATGAAACTTCCGCCCACCTCCCGCCGTTATCTTCTATGGACAGGGAGAGGGTGACTCGTGTGACCCCGTCGGCGACTTCGCTGCAGGATCGACTTCCTCTCGCCTCGTGGTGGGCTGGATTGGGCTCGATTTGTAGGATCCGGTTTTTGTCGCCTTAGGAGAAAGGGAAGGAAGACATGCGACCTCTCCGGCGGTGGGGCCTCGTGATCGTCATGCTCGCGTTTACCCTGGCTGGATGGGCAATCCAGACTCCCCACCCTGCCGCCGCGGCACCTTGGACGGCCTTGAAGCTCTACTTCCCCGAGACCGGGCATCACGTCAGCGGCGATTTCCTGCAAGCCTGGCTGACGCGAGGCGGCCTGATGGTCTTCGGCTACCCGATCAGCGAGCCGTTCACCCAGGACGGCCTAGTTGTCCAGTACTTCGAGCGGGCTCGCTTCGAGTACCACCCGGAGTATGCTGGCACACCATACCAGGTACTGGCGACCTTGCTCGGTAACTGGGCGACGGAGGAACGCCGGAACGAGCTCCCATTCCGGCCCCTCCCGCCGCAGACGGCGGAGTGGGTCGCGGGAGACCCGGATCGCATCTTCTTCCCGGAGACCGGCCATACGCTGGCCTACGGCTTCAAGCGGTACTGGGAGCAGCACGGCGGTCTATACACCTTTGGCTATCCGATCTCCGAAGAGTTCAGCGAAGTCAATCCCGACACCGGCCAGGTCTACACCGTGCAGTACTTCGAGCGGGCTCGTTTCGAGTACCACCCAGAGTATGCTGGAACCGACTACGAGGTACTCCTTGGGCGGCTCGGTGCCCAGTACGCCCAGGCCCGGCGGGTAAAGACGGAGCCGGTATCCCAAGCAGCTGATGCGATGCCCATCCCGCCGGGGCTGGTCGACCCACGCTGGTCGCGCGCGGTTAGTACCGACGACGGCGCAGTCTTCGGCGTGGTGACGACCAACGAGCTCCTGATCCGGTCAGCCCCGCGCGCCGACGCGCCGGTCGTCGGCACCACCTGGCGCCGCCACCCGGTGGCCATCCGTGGCGTGGTGCAGGGCGAGGAGATGTACGGCACATCGATCTGGTACGAGCTGGGGCCGGCGCGGTACGTCTCCTCCGCCTGGGTCGAGCCGCTGGTGCCGCACACGCCACCGCAGATCTACGGCGGCCACTGGGTCGACGTGAGCTTGAGCACCTTCTACGCGGTCGCCTACGACGGCTATCGCCCGGTCTACGTGGCGATCATCACTGCCGGGCGCGACGGCAAGACGCCCATCGGCGTGTTCCAGATACTCTACCGTGTTCGCAACGAGACGATGGACGCGGCGACGGTCGGCATCCCGCGGGGGGCTCCGGGCTACTACTACCTGGAGAACGTGCAGTTCACGCAGTACTTCAAGTACGGGGGATACGCGCTGCACGGCAACTACTGGACACCGCCCTCACAGTTCGGCGGGTTCACCAGTAACGGCTGCGTGGGCTTGCAGAACCCGGATGCCGAGTGGTTCTGGAACTTCCTGAGCGTCGGCTCGGTGGTGAGCATCCACTACTAGTGAGCGCACGGGCGAGCGCGTGCTTGCCGGCTCCTCGCTGCCCATGATGACCAGTCGTGCCTGTCGCCTCGGCCAGGTCTGGCCGCGCTGTCTGTGGCAGCACAGGACTCAGCCGCCAGCCCTCGCCCATGCGCGCAGCTCCTCGATGTACCAGGGGGCAGGCCGTGGCGGCGCGCGGCAGCCACGAGACGCTCTAGGTGTCCCTCCTTGGGAGAACTGGGCTCGTCCACGGTGGCCACGTAGAGCAGAGCTTCGAGAGCGACCTCACCCTCGCCATAGACCGTCTCCGTGCGCTTCACGCAAGATCCGGCATCCACGACCTCGTAGAAATCCAGGCGCTTCTCGTCCTCCTCGTCGATGACTTAGAGCGCGCCGTATACCGTGCTGCCTTCATCGGACACGACGGTGGCAACCCCAAGGCAGTTGATCCTGAACCTCCATCCCGGCAGTGTGGCTAGACCCACAAGTTCAGGGCACACACATCGACGGTACATCTGCTGTTCGTCCATGCTTGACCAATAGGCGAAATAGTACCTACGTGACATGGCCTATCCCCATACAAGCCCGGCGCAGCCGCCGTGCGCGAATGGTCTCCCACGCGAGTGAGGTGCCACGTATTTCAGCCTTACTGCTCCCAGCTCAACGGCCACAGCTACCGAAGGTCGTCCGCATTCTCCCACCCTCACACTCGCTTCCCCCTTCCGGACGTTCGGAAGTGGGTTCGTGCCAGCGGATGTGCTGAGCGATCGCGACCCTCGCGGCCGGCGGCCCTGCTCCTTCCCGCCACGCGGATGCTGGATCATTGCCGACGAGGTCGCCTGTCGCGCCTCGTTTGCTCGGTTGGATGAGGAACTCTCTGGTACGGCTACCGGGGCCTGGCTCTCTACCCCCGTTTGGAGTACGCTGGGGTACGAGCCAATAGGAGCGAGCCATGTTCGAGACCTACCTGGGCACGGACTCCGGAGTCTTCCGCCTCGCCGATGACCGGCTGGAGCCGCTGGACCTTGAGAGACGGCGCGTCAGCGCGCTCTACGCCGAGCGCGCGCCGAGCGGCGAGACCCTTCTCCTCGCAGGCACCTACGGCGACGGCATCTTCCGCAGCGAGGACGGTGGGCGCACCTGGCTGCCCGCTAACGATGGCCTGACCACGCCGGTGCTGCGAACTATCGCGCCCGACCCGACCTCTCCCGGCGCACTGCTCTGCGGCTCTGAGCCGGGGCGCATCTTCCGTAGCCTCGACCACGGGCGGAGATGGCAGGAGCTCGAGGGCGTCCGCCGGCTGCCTGGCTGCGACGAGTGGTACCTCCCCTATTCGCCACGCGCTGGCGCGGTGCGTAACGTCTACTCGCCGCCCGGCCAGCCGCAGCGGCTGCTCGCCTCGGTCGAGGTCGGCGGCCTGATCGAGAGCCGCGACGGTGGCGAATCCTGGAGTTACATCGATGTCGGCCCAGACCACGACGTGCACCATATCACTGGCCATCCGTCCGAGGCGAACGTGCTCTACGTCTCGCTCGGCTACGCCGCGCTGCGGTCGCAGCCGCGGGGCGAGGGCGGGCCGCGGCTGGGCGGGGTGGCACGCTCGCGCGACGGCGGGTTAAGCTGGAGGAAGCTGCTCACCGACTACACCCGGGCGACTATCGTCCCACCGACGCACCCGCACCTAGTGCTCGCCGGCCCGGCGCCCCACGTCGGGCGGATGGGCCGGATTGTGGTCTCGGCCGACGGCGGCGAGAGCTGGGAGCCAGTCGACCGCGGCCTCGAGACGCCGATGGAGGACATGGTCGAGCGGTTCGTGGCCGCGCCTGATGGGTCGATCTGGGCCATCTGCTCCGGCGGTCGGCTGCTGCGGGCCGATCCGGGCGAGTGGCACTGGCGATCGGCCGTACCAGCCAGCACCTCCGCCCGAGTCGAGTCGGTCGCCTTCGTGAGCTGAGCCCTGGAGGGCGTGCCCGCTGACCAGCAGACCGCGATGGCCAGCCGGGGCAGGAGCGAGCGGGCCGACTCACACCATAGATGGGCGCTCGAGCCCTGGCAGCAACCGGTTGACGCGGCTGACCGGCTCGGCCAGCGTCAGCGCACCGGCGCGAATAGGCTGCCTCGCCTTCCACGGGCGAGCGCGAGTCGAGGGAGGTACGTTGATGGCAGGCAGGATGATCGAATTTCCCGGCAACGGTGGGCAGGTGCCGGGCTACCTCTCGCTTCCGGGCACGGCTCCGGCGCTAGGCATCGTTGTGATCCAGGAGTGGTGGGGACTGGAGCCGCACATCAAAGACGTGGTCGACCGCTTCGCCGCCGAGGGGTTCGCCGCGCTGGCACCCGATCTCTACCACGGCAAGGTCGCGAGCGAGCCGGACGAAGCCCGCAAGCTCGCGATGGAACTGGAACACGACCGGGCCGTGGTCGAGATCGACGCGGCCGCGCGCTACCTGCTGAGCCGGCCAGAGGTGCGCGGGCCGAAGGTGGGAGTAGTCGGCTTCTGTATGGGCGGTGGCCTCTCACTGCTGACCGCCTGCCGGAGCAATCAGGTAGGAGCGGCGGTGGTCTTCTATGGTCGCAACCCGAACCCAATCGAACAGGTGCGGAACCTCTCCTGCCCGCTGCTCGGCCTCTACGGAGAGGCAGACCAGGGCATCCCACCCTCGGAGGTGGAGCGGCTGCGCCAGGCGCTGAGCGAGGCCGGCAAGCAGTTCGAGCTCTACATCTACCCGCACGCTCCGCACGCGTTCTTCAACGATACCCGGGCCAGCTACCGACCGGAGGCGGCTATCGACGCCTGGCGTCGCACGCTGGCGTTCTTTCGCCAGCACTTGGGCGCGGCTTGAAGGCAAGGGAACAGCACAAGGACAGCGAGCAACGAGCCAGCAGAGAGACCCGGCACGGCTAGAGTGGATTGATCGCTCGCCCCAGCACTGGCATCGATACCGGGCCCGTGTTCCGGTACGATACCACGTGGCGTCACGCCACGGGAGTCTCGAAATGAGCTAGGACAGAGCACACCCGCAAGCGCTGGCGCTCAACCAGCCGCTGCTCTGCGGGGGAGATACTCTGCCAGCTTCTCCCGCGCTGCGGCCAGCCGTGTGAGTGAGCACTCCCGGCCAAGCACCCGCAGCGTCTCGAACAGACCCGGCGAGACTGTGCGGCCGGTCACCGCCACCCGGATGGGCATAAAGAGCTGGCCGGTCTTCAATCCCAGCTCCTCCGCTAGTCCTCGCAGCCGCCGTTCGAGATCGGCCTCATCGCTGAAGTCGGCAGTGCGCAGTGTCTCGATCACTCGCTCCAGCGCGTAGAGCATCGTCTCCGGCTCCACCTTGCGAGCGAGCAGCAACTCAGGGTCGTAGTCCTCGACCTCAGTGAAGAAGAAACGAGTGAGATCGACGACCTCAGTCAGGAGCTTGAGGCGGTCTTTGACCAGGGCCACCACTTCGCGGACGTAGGCATAGGCCGGGGTGGACGGATCGCTGGCCTCGAGCGGCACCAGCCCGGCCTCCTGGAGCAGCGGCACGCAACGCCGGGCCAGATCGTCGAGCGAGAGGACGTGGTTGATGTAGTACTGGTTCATCCAGAGGAGCTTCTCGAAGTTGAAGCGGGCTGGGTGCGGGTTGACCTCCTCCAGCCGGAACTTCTCGATCAGCTCCTCGCGGGAGAAGATCTCCTGCTCCGCGTCGTAGGCCCAGCCGAGGAGCGCCAGATAGTTGATCATCGCCTCTGGGAGGTAACCCTGGCGCTTGAACTCGAGCACTCCGGTGGCGCCGTGCCGCTTGCTCAGCTTGCCCTTGCCGTCCGGGCTGAGGATCAGCGGCAAGTGGCAGAGGACGGGCATCTCCCACCCGAAGGCGTGATAGAGCTGGTAGTGCAGCGGCGCGCTGGGGATCCACTCCTCGGCACGCAGGATGTGGCTGATGCGCATGTAGTGGTCGTCCACCACGTTGGCCAGGTGATAGGTGGGGAAGCCGTCGGACTTGAGCAGCACTAGATCCTGGAGCAGCCGGTTCTCGTAGGTGATCTCGCCGCGCAGCAGGTCGACGATGGTCGTCTCGCCCTCGAGCGGCATCTTGAAGCGGATCACCGCCGGCTCACCGCGGGCGAGCCGCTCCTCGACCGCGGCCGGCAGCAGGTAGCGGCAGTGGCGGTCGTAGCCGGGCGGCTCGCCGCGGGCGCGCTGCTCCTGGCGCACCCGCTCCAGCCGCTCGGGCGTGCAGAAGCAGTAGTAAGCCTGCCCCGCCAGCACCAGCCGCTCGGCGTGCTCCCGGTAGAGGGGAAGCCGCTGGCTCTGCACGTAGGGCCCGTACGGCCCGCCGATATCCGGCCCCTCGTCCCAGTGCAGGCCGAGCCAGCGGAGGGACTCGATGATCCCGGCGATGCTCTGGCCGACCAGGCGCACCTGGTCGGTGTCCTCGATGCGCAGGATAAAGGCCCCGCCGTGCTGGCGGGCGAAGAGCCAGTTGAACAGCGCCGTGCGCGCCCCGCCGACGTGCAGATCTCCCGTCGGGCTGGGCGCAAAGCGCACGCGTACCTGATCCGTCATCGACCTCTCCCAGTGCTCCCTCGATGCGGGCGTGGAGTGCGCTCGCCTCGACTGTTACTCAAGTATGGCACGATGACAGGCAAGCGTTGCGGCCATACGAGCTAGTCCAGACGAACACCTCGAAGCAGTGGGTGCCCTATCCGTGGCTCAGGGCGATCGTCGCGAAGCCCCCGCCAGTGGCATCTCTGGAGGGAAGCTCGGCAGCACCGGTCATCGCCGCGTCGAGCTGAGCCGCCCAGCGCTACCTCACGAGGCCTGCGCCTCAAGGACGCGGCTGACCCCACGAGTGGACGTGACCCCGACGTCGGGTCTTGACAGGCGTCCGGCGCTCCTCTACGATGGCTATACCGGTTCAGCCGAGCGAGGCACGCATCAGCGAGTGATGAACCAGAGACACGTCACCGTCCGGCAAGTCGCCCAGGAGGCGGGCGTTTCGGTCGCCACGGTCTCGCACTATCTCAACGGCCGCTTCTCGGAGATGAGCGAGGCCACCCGCGAGCGTGTCCGCGCCGCCATCGAGCGGCTCGGCTACCGCCCGAACGAGCTGGCCCGCAGCCTGGCCCGGCGACGCACAGCGACCATCGGCCTGGTGATCAGCAGCCTCACCAACTCGCTCTACCCGCTGGTCATCCTCGGAGCCGAAGCCGCTTGCCGGCAGGCAGGGTACAGCCTGCTGCTCGCCGACGCGCCGGATCTCGAGTCGGAGCACCGGGCTGTCGAGCTGATGCTCCGCAAGCAGGTCGATGGCCTCATCCTCTTCTCGATCTCCCTCATCGGGATCGCCAACGAGCACCTCTTTCACGCCCAGGCCGGAGGCACCCCAGTCGTCGCCATCAACCGCGACCTGCCCGCCGCGGCACCGATCTCCCAGGTGCAGTTCGACAACTTCCGCGGCGCCTACCTCGCCACCAAGCACCTGATCGAGCTTGGCCACCGCCGGATCGCGCACCTCACTCATCCGCTGAACCGGTTTACCGCAATCAGCCGGCGGGCCGGCTACACCGCCGCCCTCGCCGAGGCGGGTCTGGAGGCCGACGTCTCGCTCGTCGTCACGGGCCACTACAGCTTCGAGAGCGGCTACGAGGCGACGTTTTCTCTGCTCGAGCAACAACCGACCGCGCTCTTCGTCGGCACTGACGCGATGGCTGCTGGCGCCCTGCGCGCGCTCCGCGACGCTGGACTCCAGGTACCGCGCGACCTCTCGCTGGTCGCGTTCGGCAACCCGGACTACATTCGCTACGCCACCCCGGCGCTCTCGACTGTCGATCTCCCGATCGCGGAGGCGGGCATGACCGCGGTCGAGCTTCTGCTGCAGCGGATCGCCGAGCCCGAAGGGCCGGCACAGACCCGCGTCTTGCAGCCTAGGCTCCTGATCCGCGAGACGACAGCCCCGCCGCGGTCGAGTCGAGAGGAGGTGGAACGCGCGCCGCCCCGTGCGAGCGACCTCTAGCGGAACGGGTGCCGCCCCCGTCCAAGGGGCGCGACGCTGCGTCGAACATTGACTCGTGGTGCGCGCTGCACACTCGGTCAAAGGGAAGGAGAACGCATGGCCTGGCCCAACCTGGGTCTCGCACACCGCCCGGCGGTGACTGGAGCACGCGGGGCCGTCGCCTCGGCTCATCCGCTGGCCTCGCTGGCCGGCCTCAGCATGCTCCAGCAGGGCGGCAACGCGGTCGACGCCGCCGTGGCAATCGCGGCGACACTCAACGTCGTCGAGCCGTTCATGTCCGGTGCCGGTGGGGTGGGCTACATGGTCATCACCACGCCCGGGGCACCGGCCCCGGTGGTACTCGACTACACCGGCCGGGCGCCGGCGGCCGCCACGCCCGACGCCTTCGCCAAAGAGGGGAGCAAGGACGACGGCATCCGCTCGCCGCTCGTCCCTGGCGCAGTCGCCGGTTGGCTGGCGGCGCTCGAGCGCTACGGTTCGCTGGGTCGGGCTACCGTCTTCGCCCCGGCAATCTACTACGCCGAGCACGGCTTCCCGATGACGATCAAGGGCCACTGGTTCTTCTCCCAGTCGGTCGAGCGGCTCCGGCGCTGGGAGACCTCCAGCCGGGCCTACCTACACGGCGGCGAGGCTCCCAAGCCGGGCGCGATCCTGCGCCAGCCGGACCTCGCGCGCACGTTCCGGCTCATCGTCGAGGGTGGGGCCGAGGCTTTCTACCGAGGGCCAATCGGTGCCGAGATCGCCCGTTTCTCGCAGGCCCACGGCGGCCTGCTCACCGGGGCCGACCTCGCGACCTACGAGCCGGCCTGGCTGGAGCCAATCTTCACCGACTACCGGGGCTATCGAATCTTCTGCCCACCGCCGCCCTGCAGTGGAATCCAGTACCTAATCACGCTGAACATCCTAGAGGGCTTCGATCTGGCGGCCATGGGGCAGGGATCGGCTGACCATATCCACCACCTGGCCGAGGCGATGAAGCTCGCCGTCGCCGACCGTACCACTTACGCCCCAGCGCCGAACCCACCGGTCGCCGGGCTCCTCTCAAAGGAGTACGCCGCCCTCCGGCGGCGGCTGATCGATCCGCAGCGGGCCGGCTACAGCGGCGGCGAGCGCTTTACGTCGAAAAAGCACCCCCAGGAGATCCTGCCCGGCAGCCCCGAGTCCATCCTGCGCGAAAGCACGACCCACTTCGTCGCCATCGACGGGGCCGGCAACGCGGTCGCCTGCACCCAGACGCTCGGTGGCGCTTTCGGTTGCGGGATCGTCCACGGGAACACTGGGCTGGCACTCAACAACTTCGTGCACTGGTTCGACCTCGACCCCGCAAGCCCCAACGTAATCGCGCCCAACAAGAAGGTAGAGATGTGCCTCTCGCCGTCGCAGGTCTGGCGAGACGGCCAGCTCTTCCTGATGGTCGGCACGCCGGGCTCGTTCGGCATCATGGAGACGACGCCGCAGATGATCATCAACGTGCTCGACCACGGCTTCAGCATCCAGGCCGCGATCGAGGCGCCGCGCTTCCGCACGCTAACCGGTACGGAGCTCGCCATCGAGAACCGGATCGAGCCGACGGTGGTCGAGGAGCTGCGCCGCCGCGGGCACGACGTCCAGCTCCTCGAGCCCTGGACGCCCTTCGTCGGCGGCGGTCAGGGGATCCTGGTCGACCCGGATACGGGAGCGTTCTTCGCTGGGGCCGACCCGCGCCGTGACGGTTACGCACTGGCGTTTTGAGGTGCGTGTTTTCTGGAGCAGCAAAGGAGGGAGCTATGGCACAGCGAACCGCGCCGGTCATTAGCCGGGGAGAGCTTCTCGAGCACGTCAACCGGCTGCCGCGGGTCCCCTTCGCCCACCTGCCGACCCCGCTGGAGGAGATGCCGAGGCTCCGCGAAGCGCTCGGCCCGCGGGTGCCACGCCTCCTGGTCAAGCGCGATGACCTGACCGGCTTCGCGCTCGGCGGCAACAAGGTGCGCCACCTGGAGTACCGGCTGGCCGACATCCGGGCCCAGGGGGCCGACACAATCATCGTGGCCAACGTCGCCCAGTCGAACCACGCCCGGCTGCACGCGGCGCTGGCCGCCCGCTTCGGGCTGACGACCTACATCCTGAAGATTCCCAGCCACAAGGACAGCCCGGTCAACGGCAACCTGCTGCTCGACCACATCGTGGGCGCGCGGATCGTCGAGGCCTCCAGCGCCGACCCGGCGGTGGTCGACCGGGAGCTCGACGAGCTGACCGCCCGGCTGGAAGCCGAGGGCCGCACCGTCTACAACGTGCCCAAGAACCCCGCCTGCAAGTCGGACGGCAGCATTGCCTACCTGGCGGCCGCGGTCGAGCTGCTGGAACAGCTTGATGCGCGAGGCCTGCAGGCGGATCACCTGTTCCTAGCTGCCGGCACGTCCTCGGGCGGGCTGGCGCTGGCCGGCAAGCTTCTCGGCGAGCCATACCGGGTACACGCGGTGAGCGTCGGCGGGAGCCACCGGCAGGTGGAGACCTTGATCCTCGGCGCTGCCAACGGAGCCGCGGAGCGGCTGGGGCTGGACACCCGGTTGGAGCCGGAGGACATCACCATCCACGACGAGTACGTCGGCGAGCGCTACGGGGTACCGACACCGGCCTGCCTGGAGGCGATCCGGCTGGCCGGCCGCACCGAGGGGCTAATCCTGGATCCGGTGTACACCGCCAAAGCGTTCTCGGCGCTGATCGACCAGGTCCGGCAGGGGACGATCGGCCCGGACGAGACGATCGTGTTCGTCCACACCGGTGGTATCCCGATCACCTTCGCCTATAGCGAGGAGATCCTGGCCGGCCTGGCCAGCGCCTGAACGCAGAGAGCTTGAGAGAGGGTTTGGAGTGGAGGCCGTGATCAGCCCGTAGACCGCTTTCATGGGCGCCCGCGCGCCGGAAGGAGGAGAGCACCATGGCCGATCCCCGACAGGACCTCCGGACGCCGTACGGCTCAATGAGCCGGAACTTGAGCCGCCGCACCTTCCTTGGCTTGGCGGCCGGCGCCGTGACCTCGGCGCTCCTTGCTGCCTGCCGCCGCGAGGCTGAGCAAGCTGGCCCACCGGCACCCGGCCAGACCCCAGGGCCATCTCCAACGCCAGCCGCTGCCCAGACCGCAGGACCATCTCCGGCGCCTGCCGAACCGACGCCTCGACAGGAAGCGGTTCGTGGCGTCGAGATCCCGAAGTTCGACAATCCGCCCCCTGGCCGCCCATCGGGGAGCAAGCCGGAGGAGCTGGTGATCGCCTGGGGCGTCAACCAGTTGACGACCTACGGGATCGATCCCCAGCGGCATGTGGGGACGGTTGCAGAGTCGCAATTGCGGCACATGTACGAGCCGCTGGTGGCGTTCGACCGTGACCTTCAGACGATCGTGCCTGCGCTAGCCACCAGTTGGGAGCGGATCGATGACCTGACCATCCAGTTCAAGCTGCGCCAGGGGGTCAAGTTCCACAACGGCGAGCCATTCAACGCTGAGGCGGTTCGTTATAGTATCCTGCGCCCGCTTAGCGACGAGACTCCTGGCGCCTCGCGCAGCACCTATGCCGTGATCGAGGATGTCGAGATCATCGACGACTACACTGTCAACATCAAAACCAGCCGGCCTGACCCGGCGCTCCTTGCCCGCTTGACCGGCTTCCACATGACGATCGTGGCCCCTAAGTGGGCGTCGCAGGGCCCGGAAGTCGTCTCCCGGGAGGCCAACGGAACTGGCCCCTACCGATTGGTGAGCTGGAGCCCCAACGAGGACCTGGTGCTGGAGGCCAACGAGGAGTATTGGGGCGACCCGCCCGAGATTAAGCGCGTACGGCTCGTCACCATCACTGAGCAGGCAACGCGCGTCTCGGCGCTTCGAGCCGGAGACGTGCACGTGGCCACGGCCATGCCACCGGAAGAGATCGCGAGCATCAACGCCAGCGGACGCGCGCGGGCGCTGCGGGTGGTGGGCAACCGGGTACCCTTCTACTTCATCACCATCGAGGTTCCGCCGTATAACGACAAGCGAGTGCGCCAGGCGATTAATTACGCCGCCAACGTCCAGGGGGTGATCGACGCTATTCTCCTGGGCAACGGGTACCGCATCGCGACCGTTCTACCGATCTGGGCCTTCGGCTACGACCCAACCCTCGAGCCGTACCCGCACGATCCCGAGAAGGCCAAGCAGCTCCTGGCCGAGGCCGGCTATCCTAACGGTATCGATATCAAGATCTGGTATATCCAAGGCCGTTACCCGAAGGACAAGGAAGTGGCCGAGGCGATGGCCCAGGAGATGGCCAAGGCCAACATCCGGTGCACGCCGGAGCTGCGTGAGGCAGCGACGCTAACCGACATGCAGAAGAATAAAGAAACCCCCGGACTTGTGTTCGCGTCCTGGGGTAACTGGTTCTTCGATGCCGACAACACCTTCTTCCCTCTCTTCAGTTGTGCCCAAGCCAAGGACTACAACTTCGACTGGCGACGGCCGTACTGCAACGAGGAGTTCGACAAGATCATCCAGGCCGCTCGCGTCGAGATGGACGTCGAGAAGCGGCGCCAGCTCTACGCCGAGGCGCAGCGCTTTTTCTACGACGATGCCGGCGCCCTGTTCATGTACCAGCTCGTCGACATCTACGGCGTGAACAACTGGGTCTTGTGGGAGCCACGCAATGATGAGATGATCTGGGCACACGAGATGAAGTGGAACGAGTAGACGGCGAACCGGCGTGCGCGGGGCACGGCGAGCGCCCAGATTCCGGTGAAAGCCCATTGCGAGGGCTCGCAGCGCGAGCTCGAGTCAGACACCCCGCGCACGCTGGCCAAGCGGTTGAGGCCACGTGAGCGGATCGGAGCCGGGGATGGGTCAATACATCCTGCGCCGGGTCGTCCACGCGTTCTTCGTCGTTCTCGGCGTGGTGACCGCGGTCTTCGTCATCACAAATCTGACTGGCGATCCCGTCCAGTTGATGCTCGGCGAGGCGGCGACGGCGCAGGACATCGAACGGGTGCGGCGGGAGCTCGGTCTCGACCGGCCGCTCTACGTGCAGTACCTCAACTTCCTCAGCAGCGTCGCGCGCGGCGATTTCCCCGAGTCGCTACGCTACCGTGGTTACTCTGCCCTCGAGATTGTGTTAGCCCGCTACCCGCGCACGATCGTGCTCGCGCTCGCCGCCTTGCTCGTATCGGTGGTGTTGGCCGTCGTGTTCGGCACCATCTCGGCCGTCAAGCGCTACTCAGTGATCGACAACGTCGTCATGTTGCTGGCGCTGTTCGGCCAGTCGATACCAAACTTCTGGCTGGGCATCATGTTGATCCTAATCTTCGCGGTCAACCTCGGCTGGCTCCCCTCCCAGGGGTACAAGCTGTCGCCGGCCTACCTCATCTTGCCGACGATCACGCTCGCCTCCCCTGGCCTCGCCCGGCTTACCCGCTTGACCCGGTCCGGCATGCTCGAAGTGCTCAACTCTGATTACATTCGAACCGCCCGGGCAAAGGGACTGCGGGAGAGGGTCGTCATCTTTCGCCATGCTTTTAAGAATGCAGCTATCCCGCTCGTGACCGTGATCGGGCTGGACTTCGGCGTCCTCCTCGGTGGTGCCATCATTACCGAGCAGATTTTCCAGTGGGACGGTGTCGGGCAACTGCTCGTCAACGCTATCTACAGTCGGGATTTCCCGGTGATCCAGACATCAGTACTCATCATTGCCGTCAGCTTCGTGTTGATCAACCTGATTGTAGATATTATGTACACTTGGCTCGACCCCCGCGTGCGGCTGACCTGAGAAGGCTGAGTAGCGAGGCACTGGCAACTGGTAAGCGGAGGGAGCGATGGCTGGCGAACGGGCATCGGTACCGACCCTGCTAACGCCCTTCGCCGACGTGCGGGCGCGGCGATCGGCCATGCAGCGCGCGCTAAGACTGCTGCGACGCAACCGTCTGGGCCTCCTTGGCACGGCTATCCTGTCCACCGTCGTGCTCGCTGCCATCCTCGCTCCCTTCCTGACTTCCTATGACCCAATGATCGGAGATATCACCAAGCGCCTGACCTGCCCCGTCCTCACTTGGTGTCCGTCCTTCATGCCCGGTGCCACACCGGTCAGGGGTTCGCTCGATCATCCCCTCGGCACCGACCAGCTCGGGCGCGATATCTTCTCCCGCATCGTCTACGGCGCTCGCGTTTCCCTCATCGTCGGGCTGGCCGCAGTCCTCCTGGGCGCTGGCTTCGGATCCACCCTCGGTCTCGTCTCCGGATATTACGGCGGGCGTGTCGACGCATTGATCATGCGAATCGGCGACGTCTTTCTCGCCTTCCCCTATCTCCTCCTCGCCATCGCCATTGTGGCAGTGCTCGGCGGCGGCCTGCTCAACGTCATTATTGTGCTGGCCATCGCCACCTGGGTACCATACGCACGCATCATGCGTGGCTCCGTGCTTTCGGCTAAAGAGCAGGAGTACGTGATCGCCGCTCGAGCGATCGGCGTGCGCGATCTGGCACTCCTCTTCAAGCACGTGGCGCCGAACTGCATCACGCCGATCATCGTGTTCGGCACGTTCAACGTGGCCGCAGCCATCATCGCCGAGGCAGGACTCTCCTTCCTCGGCCTGGGAGTCGGCGCCACGCGCCCGACCTGGGGCAACATGCTGGCCGATGGGCGAGCCTACGTAGCGACGGCGTGGTGGCTCGCCACCTTCCCCGGCCTGGCCATCATGCTGACGGTACTCTCGATCAACATGATCGGCGACTGGCTCCGCGACGCGCTCGACCCACACCTGCGCAACATCGAGTAGTCCCCTCCCCGCAATCCGGCAGACACCGCCGCGCGTACTGATGGCAACAGGCGTCTACAATCCTCCCGGGAGTGAGGACCTAATGCGCAAGCTTCTCCTCGCGCTGCTTCTGGTCGCGCTGCTAGCGGTCGCGCTGGCCGCGCCAGCCTCCCGCCCACGTCCACGGCATCACGCCGCTCCGCTGCGTGCCAGCCGGTGCCACCCGCACCGGCGCGGACGCGACTGACGATACCCCGGCCACCGCGATCAACGGCGGGCCGATCACCGGTCTGAACCCACGCGACGCGGGTAGCGCGCCGCTCACGGTCGGCGACGGCGGCTTCAACGCGGCGGCCTATGACGTCCTCGGCGAGTAGCGCCGCCGGAGCGTGCGTGCTGCCTCTCAGCCGAAAGGGCAACAAAGCGACTCATCCGGAACCGGGCTCATCGGCGCTACCTGGTGCCTGCGTGCGTCGGCAGCTCCGGGTGCGGGTAGCCGTCCCAGGTGGCACCGAAGAGGTGCCAGCGGAAGGCCTCGTTCAGCGCGCGGAGCGTGGCCTCAATGTTCTCGCGTATCGGCTGGCCCTCCGGTGTGAACCAGGGGTCGACTGGCTCCGGCGGCAGCACCTGATCGGCATGGGTCGGCACCTCGCCGTGCGGGTTGCCGTCCCAAGAGATCCCCCAGAAGTGCCAGCGGAACGCCTCGACGAGGCTGCGCAGCGTGGCCTCGGTGGTCGCCTGGTCGAAGGTCTCGCCGTCCACCCACATCGGCACCGGCTCGCCAGGGATGATCGCCTCGGCATGCGTCGGCATATCACCCCGGTGGTCGACGCCGTCCCAGCTCATGCCGTAGAGGTGCCAGCGGAAGGCCTCCACCAGGGCTCGCAGGGTAGCGTTGATCCGCTCGGTCTTTGGCCGGCCGTTTCCGTCGAACCAGACGGACTCGCCAGGGTCGTCGCTCACCACGAAGTCCCAGAGCACCCGGAGTGTGTCGCCCTGCTGGTCGCGGGCGAGCGCCTCCGCGGTGTAGAGCCCGGGGCCGAGCGCGATACCTGTTGCCAGCTCACCTGACTGCACGGCGAACTCCTGCCCTGCCACCCGGAGGACCAGCTGGACGACCGGCGTGTCCGACACCGCCGCCGCGCGCACTGTCACCACGCCCGGCGCCACGCGAGCGTAGCGCGCTGGCTCGAGTGCCGTGAAAACCGGCTGCGGGCCGGCCACAGGAGGCTGCCCAGGCTGTGGAGCCTTTGCGCGCTCACTCCCGATCGTGCAACCGGCGTCGGCGCAGACGTCCTCGAGGAACGTCAGCGCGTTCTCATCGATGCGCCGGGCGACGTTGGCCGACGCGCGCTCGTGGGAGACTACGCCGATGAGGACTGGATCGGCCGAGCGCCAGACTGGCCCACCGCTCATCCCCTTAGTCGCGTCAGCGTCCATGAACAGCAAGTTATCGGTAACCCGGAGCAACCCGGTGCCGCTCGCCCACCACTGCGTGCCTTCCGACTTGTCGCCAGGGTAGCCGGCGACCGTATAGGAGAAGCCGGAATCCGCGAGCTCCTCGGTCGAGAGCGCCGCCACCGGGAGCCAGCCCGCGTGCTCGCCGAGCGGGGATGCGAGCACGATCAGCCCGAGGTCGAACTTGGGATCACCGAGCTTCACCCATCCCTGTGGTACGAACGCATTGGTTGCCAGCTCGAAGCCATAGGGCCAGGTCTCGCCATCAGCGCCCGGCACGGCCATGACCTCGTCAACCCATCCGCCGTTCTCGTGGTCGTACAGGCAGTGAGCGGCCGTCAGCACCACGTCCGGCCCGATGAGGGCGCCGCTACAGATGATCCAGAGATCATCCACCAGATGTCCTGCCACCATCACCACGGCAGAGGCAGGGAGGGAAGTCGTCGGCGACTGCTGGACGCGGTCATCAGGAGGGAAAACTCGCTGGTAGCCGGCTGCCGGTTCCACCGCGCTCCACGGCTGAGGCACCACCCGTACCTGGTTCGCAGGGCGATACGAGACCGGGGTGAAACCAGGCTCCGGCTCGCCCGACGCAGCCACCAGACCACCGCCAGCAGGGCTGCCGGTCAAGGCGAGCGCAGCGATGAGGAGCGGGAGCGTGACCAGCCGCCAGGCGAGTCGCCGGCTCACTGCGGTCATCGGTTGCACGAGTGACTCCTCTCACGTCCCAGACCGGCCACTGGCTCCGCCGGGCGCCGGTCTCTCCTTCCTCGATGTGGCGCGGCGCCGCTTCCTTAGGTATAGTATCGGCCGCTCGGTGGAAAGGCACTGGTTCCCGCCACATCGAAGTGAGCGCCAGCGATTCGCCCAGTCAACGGGTCTTCATTCACTTCATTCGCAGCATGGAACCTACACCCCCTTCCCTCAAGGGCTGAAGGGCTCGCGCCCCAGCGCGTCGACCAAATGGAGGCGGCAGATGCGCCCGCGCTGAACCATACCGTGGCTATCACCGCCGCGATCGAGCGCACGATCGCGGCGCGCGCACCACAGTCAAATCGGCGCCTGGGTGTCAGAGATCGAGGCAGCGTCAGGACGAGAACCGCCGAGTGTGGAACTGAGCACGAGATGGGCTTCGCCGCGAAGCCCCACCTGTCGGCCTTCGCCGAGGCGATAGGCCAGACAGTACCCAAAGCGCTATGCGACAATTGTCGTGCCTGGCTGGCGGCTTGTCGCTCGAGCACGCTCGCACGGGCAGCCGCATCGCGCGAGAGGAAGATGACGCCTGAGAGACTGAGCGAGGACGACCGTGACTGACGAGGTGCAGCGGCTTCTGCACTATATAGCCGAGCACTATACTGGTCGCGAGGAAGCCAAGGACATCGAGCGGAGCGCCGCCGCCGAGACGGCTGACGAGATCGTGGCCGGCCAGCGCCGAGTGATGCGCAAGGAACGGGCGCTGGCCGATCGGCTGGCTCGTCCTTTCCAGCGCGGCTTGCGTCGGGCGTACGCAGCCTATCGCGCCGGCGGCGACGCTATCTCGCTGGACGACCGGAACCCTGAAGAGAATCGGATGGCCGAGGCGCTCATCCATTTTTTGGTTGGCCCGGGCTTAGCACGCTCGATAACCCGGGAAACCGAGCCGATGCACTATACGTACATCATCACCATCAACTGGGAAAAGCTGGCAGCCCTGGCGCACGAGGCGAGCGTCGACCTCGATGCGCTGCTCAAGTCGGCGACGTGACGGGATCATGACTGCGACGGCCAAGTCTCGAGAGAGCTTGCAACAACTAGATGCCCGCCTCCAGCAGGCCACAGAACGGCTCGGCGTCCGGTTCCGCAACCCGGAATTGCTCCGTCAGGCACTCACCCACCTCTCGTACGTCAATGAGCTAAGCCCGTCGCTCCGGGATGCGGTGCACCAGTCGAATGAGCGCCTGGAATTCCTCGGCGACGCCGTCTTGAGCCTGCTGGTTGCCGAGTTCCTCTACCAGCGGTACCCAGACGCGCCGGAAGGCGAGCTGACGGCGTACCGTACGGCACTGGTGCGCACCCCGACACTGGCACGCTGGGCTCGCCAGCTCGGTCTCGAGGAACTTCTCTATCTGGGTCGCGGGGAGCGGCCCGCGCTGGGCCGGCCAGTGCGCGACCGGATCCTGGCCGGCGGGTTCGAGGCACTGCTGGCGGCCATCTACCTGGATCGCGGGATCAGAGCGGTCCGCCGGTTTCTGAGCAAGCTACTGCAGAGCGAAGCGGAGGAGCGGATCAGCATCAGCCAGACGGCCAATTATAAGGGCCGGTTGCAAGAAGTCACTCAGGAGCGCTTGCATCTCACACCGGTGTATCGCACGATTGCGGTATCCGGACCGGCTCACCAGCGAACCTTCACGGCTGAGGTGCTGATCGGCGAGCGATCTTTCGGCGTGGGTCACGGGCCGAGCAAGCGTGCCGCAGAGCAGGAGGCGGCCAGAAGGGCTCTCGACCAATTAATCGGAGAGGAGGTCGAGCGAGATCATGGGGCTCTATGACCAGCTCACCATTTTCGGCGGGAATTCTAACCCGGAGCTGACGCGCGCCATCTGCGCCTACATCGATATCCCGCCCGGACGCATCGAGGTGTTTAAGTTCTCCAACGAAAATATCTTTGTCCGCATCGGAGAGAGCGTGCGAGAGAACGACGTCTTCGTCATCCAGTCGTTCTCCAGTCCGGTCAACGAGAGCATCATGGAGCTCCTGATCATCATCGATGCGCTCAAGCGCGCCTCCGCCGGTCGAATTACCGCGGTCATCCCCTACTACAGCTACGGCCGCACGGACAAAAAGGACCAGCCCCGGGTACCGATCACGGCGAGACTGATCGCCGATATGATCACCGTCGCCGGTGCCAACCGCATCCTGACTGTCGACCTCCACGCCGGCCAGATCCAGGGCTTCTTCAACATCCCGGTCGACGAGATGACGGCGCTCCCGATCTTCGCCCGCTACTTCCAGGAGAAGGCGCTGCACGATATCGTGGTGGTCTCGCCTGACCTCGGCAGCACCAAGCGCGCCCGGAACCTGGCCGAGGAACTCAACGCACCCCTGGCCATCATCGAGAAGCGCCGGCTCGGCAACGATGACCGCACTGAGACGCTGAACCTGATCGGCAGCGTGGAAGACGCCTCGGTCATCCTGATCGACGACGAGATCGATACGGCCAGCTCGATCACCCAGGCCGCCCAACTCTGCCTCGCTCGCGGCGCGCGGGCGATCTACGCTGCCTGCACGCACCCGGTGCTCAGCGGCCCGGCCATCGAGCGCCTGCTTACCAGCCCGATTCAGGAGCTCGTCGTCACCGACACGATCCCGCTTCCGCCCGAGAAGCGCATCGACAAGATCACGGTCCTCTCAGTAGCACCGCTGCTCGGCGAGTCGATCCAGCGCATCCACACCGGCGCCAGCGTCAGTCTGGCCTATCGCAGCGCTGCCCGCTTGCGGGTGCGCTGACCAGCACGCTGCGCTTGACGCATCGCCGGCCCGCGTGCCAGCATTGTGCCGAACGGTCACCCGCTGCGAGCAGGTGGAGAGTATGTCGCGCCGCCTCTGCTATGCCCCAACCGAGGACTGCTGTGCTCCCGGGATCGGAGCGGCTCAGAGATAGGAGACGCCCGCCGGTGCCAGGGTATCGTTCTCCTTATTCCCAGCGGCCGCCGCAACGTAACACGGCCTCCACCCTGCTCACCGGCACTCTGGTGCTAGCCGTCCTCTCTATCGGCTTCTTCCTGCTTGCTGACCGCCTCGGCCAGGCAAACCAGCCGTCCGCTGAGCCCGGGGTGACCTCCGGCGCCTCCGCGACTGCTCCCCCGACGCCGAGCTACCGGACGCCGCGCGACGTCGTCGACGCTTTCGTCGAACGCTGGATGCGCGGCGACTACGCCGGCATGTACGAGCTGCTCTCCGAAGCCTCGAAGGCGCACATCAGCAAGAAAGACTTCGTCGCCCGCTACGAGGGCATCGCTCAGGAGATGGGCCAGCGCTCGATCGAGGTGACGATCGGCCAGGCACCGGCACCGGTGACTCGTCTCCCTGTCCACGTCGTGCGCCAGACTGATCGGGTCGGCACACTGACTGAAGACAACGCCATCCCAGTCGTGGAAGAGGACGGGGGCTACCGGATTGACTGGACGCCCTCGGTGATCGTCGCTGACCTGGCCGACGGCTTCGTCCGCTGGATCCCGTCGGTTCCCCAGCGAGGCCGCATCCTCGACCGTAAAGGCCGGCCGCTGGCCCACCTGGGCACCGTCAACAAGGTGGGCGTCATTCCTGGCCAGATCCAGGATGAGCAGACTCTGCTCGACAAGCTGAGCCAGCTCCTCCGGTTGCCCCCGGAGGTGATTAAGCAGCGCTACCAGGGCGGCCAGCCGGACTGGTTCATGCCGATCAAGAGCCTGCCCGACCCGCTCGACCCGGCCCTCCTCCAGGAGCTGGCCGGCATTCCCGGAGTGGTCGTCCGCCAGTGGCCGGAGCGGGCCTATCCGGCCGGGCCAGCGGCGGCGCACGTGACTGGCTACCTAACTGAGGTCACCGGCGACGAGCTCCAGCAGCTCGCCGAGCGCGGCTACGAGCCGGGCGACCGGATCGGCCGCGCGGGGATCGAGGCCTGGGGTGAGCAGTACCTGCGTGGCAAGCGCGGCGGCCGGCTGGTCATCGTCGGTCCTAATGGGCAGGAGCGCAAGGTGCTGGCCGAAGTGCCCAGCCAGCCAGCAGCCGACGTGGTCACCACTATCGACCTCGACCTCCAGATGGCCGCCTACCAGGCGCTCGGCGACCGAACCGGGAGCATCGTCGTCATCGACCCCAACAGCGGCGCCATCCTGGCGATGGTCAGCAACCCGAGCTTCGACCCCAACCAGTTCATCCTCGGCCTGAGCCTGGAGGACTGGGCGGCGCTCAACGACGAGCAGCGGCGACCGCTCCTGAACCGGGCCACCCAGGTCGGCTACCCGGTCGGCTCGACCTTCAAGGTGGTCACCATGGCCGCCGGGATGCAGCACCTCGGGCTAACGGCACAGTCCGCCTTCGACTGCCCAGCGACCTTCTCCCTGCCGGGGAGCCCGCAGGTCTGGCGCGACTGGAGCCCACACGGGCAGGGGAGACTGAGCCTGCACAACGCGCTGGTACAGTCCTGTAACACCGTCTTCTTCCAGATCGGGGCCGAGCTCGACAGCCGCGAGCCGAACCTCCTGCCCCAGATGGCCCGCGCCTTCGGCTTCGGCTCGGAAACTGGCATCCCGGAAGTACCGGAGGTGGCTGGGATCGTGCCCGACCCGGAGTGGAAGCTCCGCACCCACGGCGACTACTGGGCTCGCGGCGACGCGGTCAACCTCGCGATCGGTCAGGGCTTCTTTCTCGCCACGCCGCTCCAGGTGGTCGACGCGTACGCAGCACTGGCCAACGGAGGCACGCTCTGGCAGCCGTATCTGGTGCAGGAGGTGGTGGCGATCGACGGCACCAAGCTCTACACTGCCCAGCCGAGGGCGCGTGGCACGCTCCCCCTCTCCCCGGAGATCCAGGGAGCAATCCGGGCGGCCCTGCACGACGTGACCTCCGCTCCCAACGGCACCGCCTTCGCCGCCTTCCAGGGCGTGACGCAGCCGGTGGCTGGCAAGACGGGCACGGCTGAGTCGGGCCAGGAACAGCCGCACGCCTGGTTCACTGCCTTTAGCCCAGTCGACGGCGCCCGGCTGGCACTGGTGGTAATGGTCGAGCACGGCGGCGAAGGCTCCCGCACCGCCGCGCCGATCGCCCGCCAGGTCATCGATGCCGCCATCCAGGCCGGGATCCCCTAGCCGAATCCCCTTTCAGAATCGCTGCGCCCGATTTCACGAGTACGCCCTGCGAGACGCGCGTGTCGGCCGAGTTTCCTCAACCAAAGAGGACTACCTGGCCATCGACCGGACTTCAGCGTTTCGTCCACTTGGTCGTAGTCTTACTTAGGGCAGCGTGTTGTTCGCCGTAAGCGGACATCGAGCGTCACGGCGGGGCAGCGTGGTTTCACAGGTCAGCTTCAGAACGGGACATCTCATCAGGCCTGGCAGGGGTGGCTGGCAGAGCGTCTCCCTGGTACTGGGCCTATCTCTCGCGCTGCTGACGTTCGCTAGCGGCCTCATGCTGCTGGCCCACCGCCTTACGGACGTGTACACGGGTGTTAGCTGGTCGTTCGTGGCTCCGCCTGGCGTTGGACTCGCGCTCTGGGGCGTGGGAATGGGCGCTGCGCTCCTCGGCTACTGGCGAGCTGCTCGGCGAATCGCTTTCCTCGTCACCCTCCTCGGCAGCGAGAGCGTGCTCGCATCGCTCTGGCACCTGACCAGTGGCTCGACGGCAACGTTCACCCTCGCCTGGCTCTGGCTACCCTCCCTTGAGTCTCGGGTTGTGATCGCCCTCGCGGGTCTCGGCCTGCTGGTCGCCGAGGAGCGGACGACACGCCCGCTCCGGTTGGGACTCCTCTGTCTCATCGGCGCAGTTGTCACCTTCATCTCGGCGAACCTGCTCCTCGCGCTCGTTCTCGACTTCCCCGGCTGGTTCATCGGCGGGAGCTTCGCTGGCATGCTCCTGAGCATTCCTGAACAACAGGTACTGGTGCGGGAGCTCGTCCACGACCGCACGCTCATCTTTGGCTTCCTCGGAGCCACCGCCGGGGGGCTCAGTCTCCTGCTTCTCGCCTGGCGCGCAGAGCGCCTGGCTGGATATCCCTGGCCGCGCTGGCTCGCCCCGGTCACGCTGCTGCTCGGCGCCTGGGTCGCCATCGCCATCGCTGGCACGCTGTGGGCCGATGAGGAGTTTGCTAGGCAGAGACCTGGCACCGTACTCCGGAGGTCTTCGCCCTTGCCTGAACTGACACTCGCCTTTGGGATCATCACGGCTTCCCTTCTTGCCCTCGCCATGCGACAGACTGCACGGGTCACGACGGCGGCTGCGCAGATTCGGGGCACAAATCGACAGCTCGAGGAGGAGGTCGAGCAGCGCCGCCGTGTGCAAGAGCTGCTGGCTGAGCGTGAGGCTCGCTTACAGCTCGTCCTCGAGCAGGTACCAGCGATCCTGTGGACAACCGATCGAGATCTCCGTTTCACGTCGGCCAGCGGGGCCGGACTGAGAGTCCTGGGAATGAACAGCCAGACGCTCATCGGGAAATCAGTCGCCGACATCGTGAAAGACGGTGACCACCAGGCGTTTTTGCTCGAGCGCTACCGCCGTGCCCTCGACGGCGAGTCGCAAGAGTTCGAGTTCGGCTTCACCGACCGGAGCTATTCGATGCGGCTGGAGCCTCTCCGTGATCCGTCCGGGCAGGTGATCGGCGTGATCGGGGTCGCCCTCGACGTGACCGAGCGCCAGCAGATGGAGGAGCGACTTCGCCAGCTCGCCCTCTACGATCCACTGACCGGCCTACCAAACCGGGCGCACTTCTTCGAGGAGGTCGAAGCGCTAGCCGGTTCCGCAGCGCAGCGCTCTCCTCGGCCCCTGGCACTGCTCCTGCTCGACCTGGACGGCTTCAAGCACGTGAACGACACCCTCGGCCATCCGGCCGGCGACACGCTCCTCAAAGAAGTCGGGTGCCGGCTCCTGCGCATCGTGCGTTCAGACGACCTGGTCGCCCGGCTGGGCGGTGATGAGTTCGTCGTCCTCGCGCGCGGTGCCGGCGAGCACGCAGCGCTGGTGATGGCCGAGCGGATCTCCCGGGAACTGGGGCGCCCGATCCGAATCGACGGGCAGGTCGTAGAGATCCGCTGCAGCATCGGCATCACCGTGAGCACGCCAGAGGAGATCGACGGCACGCGCCTGCTGCGGGACGCCGACATCGCTCTCTACCGGGCCAAGGCCCTGGGGCGCGACCGGGCAGTCGTCTTTGAGCCGTGGATGTACCAAGAAGCGTCGACGCGGTCGCTCTTGGCCGCCCGGCTGCGCGAAGCAATCGAGAGCGATCAGCTGACTTTGCGCTACCGGCCGGTGGTGGAGTTCCGTTCAGGTCGACTCTACGGGTTCGAGGCTGTGCCCTACTGGCCACATCCGGATCGAGGATATGCACCGGTCGGCGAGGTCATCAGTGTAGCCCAAGAGGCTGGACTGGTCGACACCATCGATCGGTGGGCGCTCCGGGAAGCCGCCGGTTGGCTGACTGAGGCCAGTCGGCAGACGCCAGGGTCGCTGATCATCCTGCTCCACCTTACGGGCGTCGAGACCATACAACCCCGACTAGTCGAAGACCTAGCTCGCCTCCTCGACGAGACGCGGTTACCGGCGGGGTCGTTGGGCTTCTGGCTGCCAGAACCGGCCCTCAGCTTCGGCATCGAGGAAAGCCGGGAGACGATTTGGCAGCTCCGGGCACTGGGTAGCCCGGTCTTCGTAGAGGGCTTCGGGGGCTGCACCTCGCTCTTCTCGTTCATTGAGCTCAAGGTCAGCGGTGTCACGATCGCCCGCGAGCTGACCACTCTGTTCGGGACCGACTCCCCCGCGTCCGTCGTTGCCCGCGCGCAGATTGGGCTCGCTCGGGATCTCGGCCTTACCTCGTTGGCCCAAGGGGTCGACGTGTTCGAGCAGTTCGTCCCGCTGACCCGGCTCGGCTGTACGCTAGGGACTGGCGAGCTCTTCGGCCCGCCGGTCGAGCGCGACGCCGCGCTCCGTATTGCCCGGGAGGCGCAGCACTGGAGCCAGATCCGCGCGGTCATCCGCAGCGCCACCAGTTGACGCGGGCGGCTGTCACCCCGTACGCTCGCGAGTGGCTGAGGCTGCCGAACCTCGGTCAGGTAGGTCCGGTGCAGAGCGATGAGAGATCGACCGCATGGGACTCGTTGCGTTCGTTTTCTTGGTCTCGCTGGGTACCGGCATCCTCTGTGCCATCGGCTACCGGAAGGTGCAGCACAAGTTTAGCCTCGTACGGCTCGTTCCGACCTCGACGATCGCCGAATTGGGCGACCGCCTGCCGGGCGAACTCGTCGAACTGAAAGGGATTGTTCGTTGTGCGACACCGCTGACCAGCGAGATCGCTGGCCTCCCCTGCGTGTACGTTCGATCGGTGACGACGCGCGAGTACGAGGAGACGAGGCGCACCAGCAAGGGAGGCACCACGCGGCAGCGGGGCTCGGAGGTCGTCTCGCAGAACGAGCAGCGTGTGCCCTTCGAGCTGGAAGACGCCACCGGCCGGGTCACAGTCAACCCGTTCGGGGCGGACATTGACGCCAGGAAGCTCGTCGACCGGTTCGAACCCTCCGCGGAGGGAGCCGGTACGGTGACAATCGGAGGGATAACGGTAGCGTTGGGCACTGGAGCCAGCCGCACGCTCGGGTACCGGAAGGTGGAGCACGCCGTCCTGGTCGACCACCCGGCGTATGTGCTTGGCGTGCTGCAAGACGACGGGAGCGTCGGGCCGCCGCCCGAGGGGAGCCAGCTACGCCGCTACCTCATCAGTTCTCGCTCGGAAGAAGAATTGTCCAGGGATCTGCGTCAGAAGTCGTCCCTGCTCCTGGCCGGCGCTGTCGCTGGCTTCCTCATAGCCGCTGGCACACTCCTCGTCGGGGTGGTTCAGTGGCTGGCATCCTTGTTTTGACACGAGCAACCGGGACATACCCAGAGGCGAGGAGCAGGCTGTGAGCAGCAAGCCGATCGGCACAGGAACGCGACCACCGGTCGCACGCGGCGACCGGATCCCGGATTTCACTGCGCTGGCCGCGGGTAAGGGCACAGTCAGCACGCGTCGCTATTACCTGCGGCGCAACCTGGCGCTGGTCTTCACCCACCAGTGGCCCTGCGCGGTATGCCTGGACTACCTGCGGGCGATCGCCGGGCGGATCGAGGCGATCCGCGCCGAGGCAGCGGAGGTCGTGGCGGTGCTGCCGCTCGGGACGGAAGTGCTGCTGGGCGACGTGGCGGCGCTGCCGTTTCCGGTGGCGGTGGCGGACAACACCGAGATCCACGAGTGGTTTGGGCTAGTCGGTAACGATGGTAGCCCGTTGGCCGGCGTGGTCATCGCCGACCGCGTGGGTACAGTGTACGAGGTCGAGCTTGCCGACCATGCGCACCGGCTCCTGGAGCCAGAGGAGATCCGGAGCTGGCTCGAGTTCGTGTCGTACGAGTGCTCGGAGTGCTGGGTCGATCGCACGCAAGCGCCCCGTAGCCGGTAGGCGAAAGGAAGGCGCCGGCTGGTGATTAGCGGGCTGCGGCCTAACCTGAGCGCTCTGGGCTTCGTCCTGGCGCGAGGCGGGCCTCTCACCACCAGACGTGGTGCACCAATCGGAACCCTGCCGCCAGCCGTCAGCCTGTTTGCTCTCTTGGCACTGTGAGCCGGGCTTCCCTGCGCCTCGCCCACCTGGCCTGCGCCGGAAGCCGAGGCGTGCAAGTGTTCACGCAGGGACTGGCTGAGGCTTAGACCCGGGGGGACAGTGGCTCGGCTGCAGCCCGATGTGCGATAACGGATGTCCCCGCTGGCTCACCCGAGCGGGAGCGTTGTCTTAGTCGAACCACGGTTTGACGACCGTTTGACCCCAGGTTGACCCCATGGGCGGGAAGGGAGGGATTCGAACCCTCGGGGGCCGGTTTACGCCAGCCCCAATCGCTTAGCAGGCGACCCCTTTCGACCTCTCAGGCACCTTCCCGTGCTGGGCATCTGCGGCGGAGAGGGAGGGATTCGAACCCCCGGGGCTCCTCGCCCTGCTGTTTTCAAGACAGCCGCCTTCAACCACTCGGCCACCTCTCCGCGCACCGACAGGGACATACTCGCGAGGCTGTCGCCGTCAGGCCCGCAGGCACAGTATAGCACTCCCAGGCCGTTCTGTGCCATGCAGCGCAGCGGCGCCGCCGGACGGCAGGCACCGATATCGCCACAAAACTTGTCAACGTGCGCGAGGCGAGGACCCTGTTGATGGCGTCGCTCAGGAGCCAACCGAGCAGGAGGAGCAGAACCAGTGCTACCGCTCGCTGACGCGGACGAAGATCCTCGCCAGCACCATCGCTGCTGGGCCAGGGAGCAACGCAGCGGCGGGTGAAGCGTCCCGGCGACGCCGGTGCACGGCGAGGGCCGCGCAGACGAGCAGGTCCAGTGCGCCCAGCATGAATCGCTCGCCATTGGGTCAGAGGATGACGAGGTTACCGTAGAGCCGCGCAGCCGGCAGCGGTGGACTGGGCGTCGACGCGGGCGGGAGCGGGGACGGCAGCCCGTTGAGCGCGAGGTCGGCAAGGCTCAAGAGGAGCAGGGCGAGGAAGACCGGCCAGGCCCTAGCCGGGAACCCGCGACCGAGCAGCTCACCGCCGAAAGCCGCGAAGGCCAGCACCAGGAGGCTCGTCCAGGGATACAAGGCAACCGGCTGTGTCCATACCGCAGCTGGATCCGATCTGAGACGGAACGCTCGTCGCCGCTGGCACCCCGAGTGCAGTGTACCGGAGACTCCCCAGTCTCAGCGGATTACGGCTCATATCGAACGAGTGGCTCGGCACGCTCGCGACCACTGCGAAGGTCACTACTAGAACGTGCCAAACCCGGACCTCTCTGTGGTGTGAGCCAGCGGAGTTCGAACCGAGGGGGTGCTTTCTGGAACTCGACGATACGTTCCGCTGCGTAAACCCACCCGCTGGCCTCCCGGCCAAGTACCCTAGGAGCGGCAAATCGTCGCACCGGTACTGTCCCGGCTCCGCAATCAATCTCGCTAGGGGGAGTCCAATCCGACACCGGCGCGGACGTCTCAGGACGACCGGCAGAGAGTTGGGCTTCGAGCGCTGCACACGCCGCCCTCCAGGCAGCGGTGACCCTGATGGCTGCCTGATCTAGGCGACGATTCACCATGTGATCGATCGGACCGAGCCCAAGGATCCCTACCAGCAACAAGGGACCTCCTTCGCTCGAGGTGGACACCGGCCGAGAGTTCCTCGATGCCCTCGCATCCCGCTCGACTACTGGTTCGGGGACTCAGAGGGTTGAGCTGCCGAAGTCCGAAAATGCGATCGCCGACAGTACAACAAACCGAACAGAACGGCAGCATGCGGCAACGACCTAATGGTCGCGGGCGCCTGTTGTTCAGGGTCGCCCATAAGAAGCCCCGTTACCGAGCCACCCAGAGAAAGTGTTGCCCAGATCACCGCAAGCCAGAAAACCCTTTTGTGACCAATGAAAACCAATCCCCCAAGCAGGATCCACACGACCGAGAGCACCACGGAGAGCACGGATACTTCGGGTAACTCATCGGCCTAGGCAAGCGTGACTGTTCCAAGGCTGAGGGAACACCACAAAACACCGATGAGCCACCGCACCCAAACACACCGATCCGCAAGCCTCCAACCAAGCACTGCTATCAAAATCAGACCCCAGCCGACAAACGTGAACCGCGAGGGCGCCGAGAATAGCATTGGATCGACAACACACCACACCGTAAGAGCCAACAAATCGCGAGGATCGCGAAGGTACTGACTGTGGGTGCTCGCGTATTCTTCTCGCTCATGACTCGTCTCACGTCCCGCAACGACCCAACGCTCGAACAACCGATCGCTAGACTACCCACGCTAAGCGCTCATGACTACTGAGTGCACCCAAGCGTCACCCCACAAGCGCCAGCCGCGCACGCGGTCATTTCGAGCGCAGTAGGTCCTGCCGAAACCCCTCGCGGAGCAACCGGGGCCTGCTCCCGACCAGAGGTTCACGCCCCCAGAGGTGCTGTTGGAACAGTCGCGCGCGAACTGCGCGACTTGCCTCCCGACTGTTTCAAGCCCTCATAGGTACTGTCGGAACGAGGGCGGGTACCGGCTCGAGTTCTCGGCCGGCGCGTTTCAAGCCCTCATAGGTACTGTCGGAACGCCGATCCCAGCCGGCGTCGAGGTGCTCGGGACGTTTGTTTCAAGCCCTCATAGGTACTGTCGGAACCCGTTGCGCCCGTCCCGCCCTCCCCTTGGGAGGGGAAGTTTCAAGCCCTCATAGGTACTGTCGGAACTTTCGGACTGCGCGTGACAATCAGAACTGTTGTTCGTTTCAAGCCCTCATAGGTACTGTCGGAACGCGGCGGCAACACCCGTCCACAGCGGGTGTGGACGAGTTTCAAGCCCTCATAGGTACTGTCGGAACCCCAGACGACGCTCAGCAGCATTGGGCTGGCGCTCGTTTCAAGCCCTCATAGGTACTGTCGGAACGCCTTAGCCGAGGAGCTGGAGGCGCTGGCCGAGAGTGGTTTCAAGCCCTCATAGGTACTGTCGGAACCTGGTGCCCCGGTTGCTCTCGTGGTGGCTTATGAGAGTTTCAAGCCCTCATAGGTACTGTCGGAACGCTGTCCGTGGAGGGCCGCCGGGCAGCCACGCCCGAGTTTCAAGCCCTCATAGGTACTGTCGGAACGACGAGGTCATCAGGGAGTTTCAGGAGCTGCAGGAGTTTCAAGCCCTCATAGGTACTGTCGGAACAGGAGGAGCATGTCTGCCCAGCAGCGGAGCCGGGCAGGTTTCAAGCCCTCATAGGTACTGTCGGAACAGGAAAGTGACTTCCGGATGGATATCGAACCTGGTTGGGTTTCAAGCCCTCATAGGTACTGTCGGAACCATATCGAGGTCGACGGCCTCGGACCAGTGCCGGTCGTTTCAA
>CALKCJ010000048.1 GCA_938082375.1 uncultured Thermomicrobiaceae bacterium | reverse complement strand
TGCAGCCCATCGACGTGGCTTGCCAGTCGTGACGAGGCCAAGCGCTGGCTGATCCAGCAGCTCGCCGAGCTGCTCCTTTCCGCATCCCCGGGGACCATCGCTGACCTCTTCCTCGAACCGGCAACGAGCACACCGGTCGTTGCGGCCTACTTCGACGCACGGCAAGAGCTGGCCGGCAGCCATCACGGCTGGATTGACGAGATCATTGCCCAGTGCGAGGCTCGCTGGGACGGAACGCAGGCCGACCTCGACTTCGATCGCCTGGACACGCTGCGCCGGCTGGCTGAGCCGCAGGCGGATCGTTTCAGGGGATCCAAGTTGGAGCGGTCGTGGAACCGCCACATCGCTGGATCAACGATCGCAGAGCTTCGCCGAACGGGTCGCTTTCACAGTGTTCGCGAGTCGCTCGCGCGATCCTCTGACAGACGCTTCACAGCAGACCTTCTGGAACTCGTGCCGGAGAACTGGACAGTCGATCAGGTCACCTCGCTTGCAGACTCTCTCGCGACCGGCTCGGCGGAAGCGCTCGAGACCATAGCCAACTTCGTCCGCGGCAAGCCGGTGAACGAATACTGGTCGGAGAGAGGGCTGGCCGTCCTGATGGCTGCGAGGCCAGCGCTCCTGAGCGATTCAGTGAGCCTGGCCGCGATCGAACAGATCGAACAGTGGTGTCATGCGATCGCCGAGCGCTTCTCGCCACGGGCTGACCAGCGAGCCACAGCGCTGGCGATCCTGCTGACCTGCTCGTCACAGCGCGGCCGACTCATCGATTCCCTTTAGCGGGGTGTGTTACTCGAACCCGGACATCTTCCGTGAAGCGCTCAGCCTGGTTCGCCGACAACCCGAGGAATGGGGTACCGAGCTGTCAACGCTCGCCGTGGCGCAGCGCATCGTGGAGGACTGGCTGGTACTGTGCCCAGCGACACAGTGGAGGGATCCTCCCTCTGCCCAGGACTGTATTGATCGGCTGCACCGGCAAGCGGCGCGAGCGCTCCCGCCGCTTGCGGCCGAGCCGTTTCTCCACACCGTCCTCGGCTACTTCGGCCTAAGCTCGACAGAAGGTGGCGCGGCGTATTCGTCCGAGCCTCTACGGTACATGCTGGAATGCCTCTACTACTCGTCGACGGGGTTGCCCAAGCGGCACGGCAAACGGGAACCACAGCTCCTCGAAGAAGCGTAAAGACGATAGGAGTCCCGGTCATACCCGCCCGTCGAGCAACTGGACGTGGTAGTCGGCGGCGATGACGGCCGGCTCCTCGAGCAAGCGGCGGTGGAAAGGCGCGGTCGTCTTGATCCCCTCGATCACCAGCTCCTCCAGCGCTCGCCGGCCCCGCGCCAGCGCCTCCTCCCGATCCGCCCCCCAGACGATCAGCTTGACAATCAGCGAGTCGTAGTACGGCGGAACCTCGTACCCGGCGTACAGCGCGTGATCCACCCGTACTCCTGGCCCGCCCGGCAGCTCAAGCGCCTCCACCACCCCGGGCGAGGGGAAGAAGCCCCTCTCCGGGTCTTCCGCGTTGATCCGGAACTCGATGGCGTGCCCGCGTAATTCGATCTCCCCCTGCCGCCAGCGCAGCGGCTCCCCCGTTGCCACCCGGATCTGCTCCTTCACCAGATCGACCCCGGTCACCAGCTCGGTCACCGGGTGCTCGACCTGAATGCGGGTGTTCATTTCCAGGAAATAGAAGCGCCCCTCCTGATCGAGCAGGAACTCGAGCGTGCCGGCACTGGTGTAGCTGGCAGCGCGGGCCAGCCGCACCGCTGCTGCGCAGAGCTGCTCCCGCAGCTCCGGAGTGAGCGCGGGGGAGGGCGCTTCCTCCAGCAGCTTCTGCCGGCGCCGCTGGATCGAGCACTCGCGCTCGAAGAGGTGCACCACGTTCCCGTACTCGTCCCCGAGCACCTGCACCTCGACATGCCGCGGCCGGCTCAGGTACCGCTCCAGGTAGAGCGCGCCGTCGCCGAAGGCCGCCTGCGCCTCCTGGGCCGCGATCGCCACCGCGCCCGCCAGCTCCTCCCGGCGCTCGACGACGCGGATCCCACGACCTCCACCCCCAGCCGCAGCCTTGACCATAAGCGGGAAGCCGATCTCCTCAGCCGCGGCCAGCGCCTCCTCTGGCGAAACCGTCTCCGCCGTACCTGGGACGATCGGCACGCCGGCCTCGCGCGCCAGCCTGCGCGCTGCCGCTTTGTCGCCCATCAGCTCGATCGCCTCCGGGCTGGGGCCGATGAAGACCAGCCCGGCCTCCCGGCAGGCCCGGGCGAAGGCCGCGCTCTCGGCCAGGAAGCCGTAGCCTGGGTGAACCGCCTCGGCCCTCGTCTCGCGCGCCGCCTGGACCAGCGCGTCGATGTTGAGATAGCTCTGAGTGGCCACCGCCGGCCCGACACAGCGGGCCTCGTCGGCGTAGCGCACGTGCAACGCCGTCGCGTCGGCCTCCGAGTAGACAGCCACAGTCGCGATCCCCAGCTCCCGGCAGGCACGCATCACCCGCAACGCGATCTCCCCGCGGTTGGCCACCAGCACCTTGCTGAACACGCCCCTGTTGCCCCTCTCTGCTTCACCTCGCGTCCGCCAGACTCCCTGTCGGCGTCCAAGCTGGGAGCGCCGCAGAGGTACTTGACAGCCTCCTCGACCAGCTCCTAGCATACGGGACAGACACCACAAGCGTGGAAGCCGATCGAGATCGAGGGCGTCGCTCACCGACCGAGAAGCTGGCCAGCCAGACGCGAGCGCTGGTCACTTTCCTGGTGAGCAGGGAAGGGAGGGAGACGGATGAAGCCCCCGCCGTTCGACTATATCCGTCCACGGGGCCTGGACGAAGCTCTGGCGATCCTCGCTACACATGGCCCCGATGCCCGGCCGCTGGCCGGCGGCCAAAGCTTGATCCCGCTGCTCAACCTCAGGCTCGCCCGGCCGAGCCTGCTCGTCGACCTCGCGTTCATCCCCGGTCTAGCCGACGTACAGGCTGAGAACGGCACCGTCGTGCTCGGCGCAATGGTGCGGCAACGGACTGTCGAGCGCGATGCGCTGATCGCCCAGCGAGTTCCGCTGCTCGCCGAGGCCACCCGCCTGGTCGGCCACCCGCCGATCCGCAATCGCGGTACCATCGGGGGGAGCTTGGCCCACGCCGACCCTTCGGCCGAATACCCAGCGATCGCCCTCGCGCTTGACGCCGAGCTCGTCGTCCGGAGCGCCAGCCGCGAGCGAGTCGTCCCGGCCCGTGATTTCTTTGTCGACCTCTTCACGACTGCCCTTGCGCCCGGCGAGCTGCTGACCGCCGTGCGAATTCCGGTGCCACCGCCCGGCGCCGGTTGGGCGATCCAGGAGATTGCCCGGCGCCACGGCGACTTCGCCCTGGCCGGGGCGGCTGTCCTGCTGCGCCAGGCGGGCGACGGCACCTGCGAGCACGCGGCCATCGCGCTCTTCGGGGTGGCGACCAGGCCGCTCCGTGCGACGGCGGCTGAGCATGCCCTCACCGGCCAGCCGCTGACCGCCGAGTCGATCCGCGAGGCCGCCGCGCTCGCCGTCGAGGCCATCGACGAGCCGCTCTCCGACGTGCATGGCTCGGCCGCCTACCGCCAGCGGATGGCCGGAGCAGTAGTACGCCGCGCGCTGGAGGAGGCAAGCCGGCGCGCCGGCACGTAGCGAGCGGATCGTAGAGCGAAAGGATCGCAGCCATGGCACGGGTATCGATCGGCTTGACCGTGAACGGGCAAGCCGTGAGTGCCGAGGTGGAGCCTCGGATGACGCTCGCCGACTTCCTGCGTGACGAGCTCGGCCTGACGGGGACGAAGCTTGGCTGCGAGCACGGCGTCTGCGGCGCCTGTACCGTGCTCATCGACGGTGCGGCGGTCCGCTCCTGCCTCATGCTCGCCGTCCAGGCCGAAGGGGCCGATGTCCTCACGATCGAAGGTCTCTCACACAACGGGTTGCACCCGGTACAGGAAGCGTACTGGGAACACCACGGCTTACAGTGCGGCTTCTGTACCCCTGGCATGGTGCTGACGGCCTACGCCTTCTTGCAGGAGCGGCCGGATCCCAGCGACGAAGAGATCCGCGAGGCGCTGGCCGGTAATCTGTGCCGCTGCACCGGCTACCAGAACATCGTCGTCGCCGTCCGCGCCGCGGCTGAGAAGCTGGCCGGCGCACGTTAGCAAGCCGACGAGGAGGCCCAGATGACACTCCAGGTCTTGCCCCGGGGAAAGTGGCTCGGTGCCCGAGTGAAGCGCGTCGAAGACCCGCGCTTCCTGACCGGCGAGGCCAAGTACCTGGCCGATATCACCCTGCCGGGCACCGTCCACGTCGCCTTCGTCCGCTCCCCCCACGGGCACGCCCGTATCAGGAGGATCGACACTGCGACAGCCAAAGAGATGCCGGGCGTGCTCGCCGTCTTCACCGCCGACGACGTCGCCCCGCTGCCACCACTGGCCAGTGGGCTCCCGGTCGAGGGGCTGAAACCGACGCCGCAGCCCGTGCTGGCAAAGGAGAAAGTCCGCTTCGTTGGCGAGGCGATCGCCGCTGTGGTGGCGGAGAGCCGTTACCTGGCCGAGGATGCCGCCGAGCAGGTCACTGTCGACTACGAGCCGCTCCCGGCGGTGGTCGACGCCCAACGTGCCATGCAGCCTGACGCACCGACCCTCCACGAGGAGCTGGGGAGCAACATCGTCTACCAGAAGACCACGACGCTCGGCGACATCGAGGGAGCTTTCGCCCAGGCAGACCACGTCTTCCGGCGGCGCCTGCACACAAACCGCTTCGTCGCCGCGCCGATGGAGACGCGCGGCTGCATCAGCGTCTACGAGCGCGCCTCCGGGCACCTTACGTTCTACTCCTCGACCCAGATGCCGCACATGCTGCGGCTCTTCCTGGCCCTGTTCCTCGGTATCCCCGAACATAAGGTGCGCGTCATCTCGCCCGAGGTGGGCGGCGGCTTCGGCCAGAAGATGACGATCTACCCCGAAGAGGTCGTCGTAGCGTATCTCGGCAAGGTACTCGGCCGCCCGGTCAAGTGGGTCGAAGACCGCCGGGAGAACCTGGCCGCAGCCACGCACGCCAAGGAGCAGATCATCGAGCTGGAAGCCGCCGTGCGCAGCGACGGCAGGATCCTCGGGCTCAAGGCGCGGCTGATCGGCGACGGCGGCGCCTACTCGTTCAACACGGCCAGCGCGCTGATCGAGCCGCTCGCCGGTGCTGGCCTGATCCCCGGTGTCTACGATATCCAGCACTACCAGCACGAGGTCATCGCCGTCTGCACCAACAAGTCGCCGGTCGGGGCCTACCGGGCAGTCGGTTGGACAGCCGCGCAGACGGCGCGCGAGCTGTTCTTCGACGAGATCGCGCGCGAGCTGGACCTCGACCCGGCCGAGCTTCGCCGCCGCAACGTAATCTCCTCCGAGCAGTTCCCCTATACGACCTGCACTGGTATGGTCTACGACAGCGGCACCTACCGGGAGTCGCTGGAACGGGCGCTGGAGCTGGTCGGCTATGGGGAGCTGCGGCGCCGGCAGGCGGAACTCCGCCAGCAGGGACGGTACCTGGGGGTCGGCATCAGCCTCTACGTCGAGCCGACGGCCTGGGGATCGGAGATCGCGCTCCAGGCTGGCTTCCCCTTCCCCTCGCACGACAACGCCACCGTCACCATCGACCCCTCAGGCAAGGTGCGCGTCGCGGTCAGCGTGCACAGCCACGGGCAGGGTCACGAGACCACGCTGGCCCAAGTGGCAGCCGAGATCCTCGGCGTGTCGATCGAGGACGTCGTGGTCGAGCATGGGGACACCGATCGCGCTCCCTGGGGGATGGGCACCTACGCCAGCCGCAGCGCGGTGATCGGGGGTGGGATGGTCGCGTTGGCCGCCCAGGAGGTACGCCAGAAGGTGTTGCGGGTAGCCAGCCGGCTGCTCGAGGTCGCGCCCGAAGACCTGGATATCCAGGACGGGACGGTCTTCGTCAAGGGCGCGCCCGACCGCTCACTTTCGATGTTCCAGGTCGCCTTCGCCGCCTACCTCGACAACCGGACACGCGCCGAAGGCGAGGAACCGCTGCTGAGCGCGACCAAGTTCTACGACCCCCGGGCGACCTACTCGAACGGCTGCATCGTGACCGTGTGCGAGGTCGATATCGAAACCGGGCTGGTACGGCTGGACAGGATCGTCGCAGTCGAGGACTGCGGCACGATGCTCAACCCGATGATTGTCGAGGGGCAGGTGATGGGTGCCATCGCCCAGGGGATCGGCGGTGCGCTCTACGAGCAGATAACCTATGACGAGAGCGGCCAGCTCATGACCGACACGTTCGTGAACTACCTACTGCCGGGTGCGGCCGAGGTGCCACCGCTCACGATCGAGCACCTGGAGTCGCCGTCGCCAGTCACCATCGGTGGCATCAAGGGGATCGGCGAGGGAGGGTTGCTGGCGACACCGGCCTCGGTGGCCGGCGCAGTGCTCGACGCGCTGGCCCCGTTCGATGTGCACATCGAACGCCTGCCATTGACCCCCGAGCGCATCGTCGAAGCTGTCGGGCACAGCTAACGCATGCAGCCAGCCATACTAGCGAAGTCGGATGAGCCAATGGCACTGGAGACGGCCTGTCTGTCGTGCGTGTAGGGAAGAGGGAGGAGTCCGCGATGGCCGAGCGAACGATCCGATCGCCGCTCCCCGGCATCTTCTACCGGCGGCCCAGCCCCGACGCCGAGCCGTTCGTCAAAGAGGGGGACGTGATCCAGCCGGGAGCGGTGATCGGCCTCGTCGGCGTGATGAAGACGTTCCACGAGATCACGGCCGACTCCGGCGGGCGCGTGGTGCGGTTCCTGGTTGAGAACGAGGAGCCGATCCGGCCTGGCCAGGAGATCGTCGTGCTCACCGACGCCGGCACCGAGTAGCTCGCCCGCCGGCCCGCAGTACTCCCAGCGGAAGGAGCGCGTCATGACCGAGCACACCGCCGCTCAGCCATCCGGGGTGATCCTGGCCACGTTCCCCGAGCACAACGGCCGGCCGGGGGTGGTCTACCGGAACGCTGGCGATAGCTTTCTGCTCGTCGAGTTCGGGGAGATGGTCTTCGACCTCACCATGAGCTTCCGCGTCCTCGGGCTCGACGACGCCATCAAGCGCCACCAGCCTGAGGGGCTGATCGAGGTGATCCCGGCACTGCGCAGCGTGCTCATCAACTACGACAGCCGCGCGCTGCCGACAAAGCGGCTCATCGAGTTCGTCCAGGCCCAGTACGAGGAGCTGCCGCCGTTCCACGACCTGGTCGTCCCCAGCCGGATCGTCGAGCTGCCGATTGCGTTCGACGACAAGTGGACGCGCGAGGCAATCGCCCGCTACGTCCAGTACCAGCGCGCCGATGCCCCCAACATCATTAACGGCACCAACTCCGAGTACGCGGCCAGGTACAACGGCCTGCGCGACAAGGAGGAGTTCTTCGAGTACATCATGGCCACCGACTGGTGGAACGCGGCGCTCGGCTTCTTCCCTGGTCTCCCCTTCGCCTACCCGCTCGACCCGCGCCGGGCCGTCGTCATCCCCAAGTACAACCCCACCCGGCACTGGACCCCGGCAGGCACCATCGGCATCGCCGGGCCATGCCTCGCCATCTACCCGGTCGAGTCGGCCGGCGGCTACCAGATCTTCGCGCACACCGTGCCGATCTACGACCCGCAGCAGCGCAACCCCGCCTTCCGCGAGAGCCCGGTGCTGCTCAGGCCCGGTGACCGGCTGCGCTTCCGCCCGCGCGTCACCGACGAGGAGCTGGAAACGATGATCCAGGCGGTCTACGACGGCACTTACCAGTACGTGATCGACGAGACAGCGACCTTCGACGTCGGCGAGTACCTCCGGTTCCTCGACAGCGTGCGCGAAGAGGCAGAAGCGTTCCGTCGCCACCAGGCCGAGGCGGCGGCGCGCGTCCCCATCCCCTGATGGCTCGAGGGAGCGCGGCGCGACGACAGGGAGGAGAACTGGGCAATGCTGGAAGTGCGCAACGGCGGGTTCGAGACGACGGTGCAGGACTACCCTGGCCGGATCGGGATGCTCTCACTCGGCTTTGCTCCGGCCGGGCCGATAGACGACTACGCGTTCCGCTTCGCCAACGTGCTGGTCGGTAACCCGCCCGGGGCGGCCGGGCTCGAGATCACCGCTGGGGGGCTGGTGGTCGCCTTCCACGACGAGCGGGCCTTCGCCGTCTGCGGCGCCGATATGGACGCGCGGCTCAACGGACAGCGGATCGAGCTCTGGCGCAGCTACCGGGCACGGCCAGGCGACCTGCTGGAGTTCGACTACCTGCAGGGATCTGGCTTCCGCACCTACCTCGCGGTCAGCGGGGGGATCGAGGTGCCGCCGGTGCTCGGCAGCCGGGCGACCTACCTGCCCGGCAGCGTCGGTGGCCTCGAGGGCCGCAAGCTCCAGGCCGGCGACCGCCTGCCGCTGGGCGAGCCGAGCATCGACCTCGGCCGGGTGATCGACCGGCGGGTGCAGGCCCACCTGGTGCCGGGCTACCCTGGCTACAACGAGGTCTGGGAGGTCGAGGCCACCCGCGGGCCGCAGGCCGACCCCGACTACATGACCAGAGAGGACATGGACGCCTTCTTCAGTCACCACTGGAAGCTCGACGCCGCCTCCAACCGCACCGGCTACCGGCTCGATATCTACAACTGGCAGTGGGCCCGCACCAGCGGCGGTGCGGGCGGAGGGCACCCCTCGAACATCATCGACAATGGCTACCCGGTCGGCGCGGTCAACGTCTGCGGCGACCAGCCGATCATCCTCTGCGTCGACGGGCCGACGCTCGGCGGCTTCATCTGCAACGCGGTGGTGGCCAAGGCGGCGATGTGGAAGCTGGGGCAGATGGTTCCCGGCTGGAGCTACATCCACTTCAAGGAGGTCTCGCTCGAGGAGGCGATCGACCTGCTGGCCAGGCAGGACGCGACCATCAGCGAGGAGAACCTGGAGAGGAGCTGAGCTATGGCCCGCGCTATCGACATCAACTGCGACATGGGCGAGAGCTTCGGGCGCTGGACGCTCGGCAACGACGCGGCCTTGATGCCCTTGATCACCTCGGCCAACATCGCCTGCGGCTGGCACGCTGGCGACCCAACCACGATGCGCGAGACCGTCCGGCTGGCGGTCGAGCACGGCGTCGGCATCGGCGCCCACGTGGCCTTCCCCGACCTGCTCGGCTTCGGTCGCCGGCGGATGGACGTGAGCCCCGAGGAGGTGTACGAGTACACGCTCTACCAGGCCGGGGCGCTGCAGGCCTTTGCCCAGGCTACTGGCTCGCGGCTGCAGCACGTGAAGCCGCACGGCGCCTTCTACGTGATGTGCTCCCAGAACGAGGAGCTGTGCCAGGCGCTCTGCCGGGCGATCAAGGCGCTCGGCGACGACGTGGCGCTGGTGATGATGGGCGAGGTGGCCCCCCGCGCGGCGGCGGCCGTCGGCGTGCCCCACGCGGCGGAAGGGTACGTCGACCTGAACTACAACGCGCAGGGGCAGCTCGTGCTGGAGCGGCGCAAGCAGGCCTGGGAGCCGGACGAGGTCGCCCGGCGCGCCGAGGAGCTGGTGCTCGAGGGGCGCATCCGGACGATCGACGGGCCCGACCTGCGCGCCGAGGTGCAGACGATCTGCATCCACGGCGACGCGCCCAACGCGCCCGAGATCGCCCGGCGCGTGCGCGAGCGGCTGACCCAGGCTGGCGTGGAGATCCGGCCGCTCCGCGAGGTCCTGGCTCGGTAGGGAAACGGGGCCTGGATGGCTCAGTCCCCCAGCGCGCGCAGCGTACGACGGATCTGCTGGGCCAAGCCGCGTAACTCGGTGGCGAGCTGGGCGCGCTCGTCTCCGGCCAGGCGGGCGGCGTCGAGCCGGATCAACGTCTCCCCGAGTTCCCTCACTTGCTCCAGCACGGCCATCGCCGGGCCGTCGGCGCTTGCCGGCTGCGGCGTGCTAGGCCGGACAGCCGGCTCAGCCTGGCGGCCACGGCGAACCTGGGCGGCGACGAGTGTACTCCGCATGCGGCGGAGCTGCTCGCGCAGCGACTCCACGTCTTGCTGCGCTAGCTCGGGATTCGCGCGCAGCGCCCGAGCCAGCCGCTCGATCTCCCGCTGCTCCAGCCCCTCCTCGACGATCAGCTCGGCCAGCGCCGCCTGTGCCCACTCTGGCAGACCATGCAGCGGCCGGCTCTGCTTCTCCGAGAGCCGGCCGGCCCGGATCTCGGCCTGCACCGGCTCCGGCAGCTTCTCGGTGCTCAGGAGCTGGAAGAGCCGACTGCGCTTGATCCCCACCGCCTCGGCCACCTGCTCCCAGGGAGCATCGCCCATCTGCCGCTTCAGCCGGCGCAGTGCGGCGGCCCGATCGAGCGCATTCAGGTCCTCGCGCAGGATGTTCTCCATAAGCTGCTGGATCAGCCGCTGCTCCTCGCCCACCTCGCGGACGATCGCCGGGATGCTCTCCAACCTGGCGAGCTGGGCCGCCCGCCAGCGACGCTCGCCGTGGATGATCACGTAGCGGTCACGCTCGGGGTCGTAGCGCACGGCGATCGGCTGCAAGACACCCTCGAGGCGGATCGAGGCTGCCAGCTCCTCCAGCCGCTCTTGGTCGTAGGAGCGTCGCGGCTGGTCAGGGTCGGGCTCGATCCGATCCAGCCGGATCTCCCTGGCCGTCGCCAGCTCGCGTGTGCCGACCGCCCGCGGCGAGGTATCGGCGAAGAGCGCGTCCACCGTGAAGCGGCGACGTCGGCGCGGCGGCTGGCTGCCTGGGGCTGGTTGGTCACCGGGGAGGTTCCGCAGCGACGGCACCGGCTCCTGGAGCGGGCGAGCTTCAGACATGGCTGGGACTCCCTACGCGTCGAGCGATCTCGGCCGCCGCCTGCCGGTAGGCCGCGGCCAGCGGCGACCGCGGCTGGTACTGAAGGATCGAGCTATGCTCAGCGACCGACTCAGCGCCCTTGACCGAGAGCGGGATCAAGGGTAGAAGCGGCAACTCGGGGAACTGCTCGCGCAGCGTCGCCAGCATGTCGGCCGCCAGGCGCGAGGAGTGGTGGACCTTGGTGGGCAGGAAACCCAGCACCTCGAGCCGCGGGTTAAGCCGGCGTACTCGGTTGACGGTCTCGAAGAGCCGGCGCAGCACCATCAGCGAGAGGGGGTGCGGCTCGATCGGGATTACCAGCGTGTTGGCAGCCACCAGGATGTTGATGCTCAGGATGTTCAGGGCCGGTGGGCTGTCGATCAGAACCACGTCGTACGGGAGCGGCTGGGCGGCCTGGAGCTTGAGACTCAGCTTGCGCTCGCGCTCGAGCTCGCTCAGTAGCTCCAGCTCGGCGGCCGCCAGATCCGGATGGCTCGGCACGACGTCGAACCCGGGGATGCGCGTGGCTTGCGCCACCTCGGCCAGCGCTACCGTCTCGTCGACCAGCAGGTCGTAGACGGAGAGCGGGAGCGATTGGACATCGATGCCGAGCGCCATCGTCAGGCTGGCCTGGGGATCGAGATCGAAGGCCAGAACCCGGAGCCCCTGCTCAGCCATGGCGGCCCCGACGTTGAGGGTGCTCGTGGTCTTGGCAGTCCCACCCTTCTGGTTGAAGAAGGCGACAGCCGGCGTCATCGAGATCGTCCCCCTGCGAATCTGTACGTACAGCCGCCTCTCTAGCCTACCAGAACCCGGTCGGTTGTGTCCAGCGGGCACGAGTCGTCTTGGCACCACTCACCGGCGAGCGATGTCCTTTCGTAGAGTGTGAGAGAAACGTGCCACGCTCGCGGCCGGCCCCGCAGCCGGGCGGGGCAGCGATCAACTCCGTTAGATACCCCCATCAGCCGTACGGGTGCTGCCATGCCGAAGCGCAATGACCGAGAGGATCACCAGTCCGAGCGCCATCGGCAGGTAAAGATAGCCAGCGAGGAAACCTGCCATGGCCAAGGCGACGAACACGAAGAACAGGGAGAGGGCCAGCGCGGTCCAACGAGCCCAACGGGCCTCGCTCAGCGCCAGGAGCAACCCGGCCAGCACCCCTGGCGCGCCCAGCATGAGCACTAACCCAATACCCGACCACACCCCAGGATTCCGAGTGCCACGTACCAGGAGCGGTACCACGATCGGCACCGCGACCATCAGGCCAGCCAGTAACAGCGCCCACGCCTGCACCCGTCTCATCCGAGCTGCTTCCCGCCTTTGCACGTCCGGTACCCCCCAGGCACCGTCGACCCGCTACGCTCACACGGCCAGCGTTTCCATCCACCAGGTCTTCCCTCGTATCGTGCACGGCTCGGTGCCTAGAGCAGGTATTCGCCAGCGAAGCACGTCGTCGTCCTGCCACCGACCCAGACAGTGCCCTCGCGATCCTGGTCGATCACGACCCGGCCAGCGCGACCGAGGCGCGTCCCCTGGGAAGCGACATACGGTGCCCTGGCACGGCCGGAGGACAGGAGCCACTGCGCCACCGACGCGTTGAGGCTGCCCGTGACCGGATCCTCCACCAGGTTGCCCTGGTGATCGCTGAAGAACGCGCGCAGCTCGAAGGCGACGGGGCTAGCTGCCGGGTAGGGACCGACCACGCCGATCTCGACACGGCTCGGGAACTGCTTGAGGGGCTCGAGGGCCAGCACCTCTTCCGCCGACTCGAGGAGAACGGCAACCCAACCGGGCCCGTTGTCGGCCCACTGGGCATCGACGAGACGCGACCGGTCGATGCGAAGAACCGTCTCGATCGTCCGAAGGGTGGACCCATCGACCGGCCCGCTGCGAACGAGCGGCGGCGCGGCGAACGCCAGGAGACCCTCGCGGCGGCAGATGCGCACGAGCCCCGCCCCGCACTCCTGGACGATCTCGTCCTCGCTCCGCGGCCTGCCGCCGGCCACGAGCCAAGCGTGGCAGCTCCCCAGCGTCGGGTGGCCGGCGAACGGCAGCTCCCGCTCCAGCGTGAAGATCCGGACGCGATAGTCCGCAGCGCTCGTCGTCGGCGGCAGCAGGAAAGCCGTCTCCGAGAGATTCAGCCAGCGAGCAATCCGCTGCATCTCCTCGGTCGAGAGCCCCTCGGCATCGAGAACCACGGCGAGCGGGTTACCGGAAAACGGCCCACCGTGGAAGACATCCACGAGCTGGAATCGGCGGCCCATGCTGCATCCCTTCTTCCCATGCCGATGTGCTAGATATCCCTCTACCCGCTTCGGGCGCCAGAGACGGTGGGTAGCGGCGTGAACGCGCGGCACGGAGTCATGGTCAGGATACCGACGCGGCCTTGACCGGCTCGATACGGAAGACCGGGTGGTGAGCAGGGTCGGGCAGCACGGCAAACTGGGCCAGTACCTGCCAGCCCCAGCGCTGGAGGTAGGCCTCGATCAGCGGCGGCTTCTCCGCCTCCGGCACCTCGACCGTCCGAAAGCGCTCGATCTGGCCCCGCCGGCGAAGCTCACCACCGCCGACTGTCCGGAGGTTACGCACCCACTCAGTCTCGCCCCGTGACGCAAGCAGGTACCGCCGACCTCCATACTCGAGGACGTGAACCGGCACAGTGTGCCAGCGGCCGGTCTTCCGCCCCCGTACTGCCAGTATCGTTGTCATCCCCAGGCGCGCGATCAGCGGGTTAACAACCCGTCGGATCACAAAGCCTGGCCGCAAGTATGCTCGTGATCGAAGATCCCGTGTTCCTTCGCTCATCAGCCCATCCTTGGTTCCCGCAAAACGATCCACACGGAGAGCTGTCACACCGTGCGCTCCCGCGGCCGTCCGTGGCCCAGCTCAGGGTACTAGAGCCACCCGGTGCTCGACCGCCCCCTCGCGCAACCGCTGCACCCAGGTAAGGATCTCGTCCAGCGGGTGCGTCTCGACCGGCGGCCGCAGGATCCCTCGGGCGATCAAGTCGAGCACGGTTGCCAACTCCGCGCGGGTACCCCAGAAGCTGCCCAGGATCGCGACTTCGTCCGCAACGACCCGCAGGCCAAGCAGCGGCCCGCCGACGCTACCCAACCCGACCAGCACCACGCGGCCACCCCGGCCTACCAGCCGCTGGGCCAGCAGCTTCGTCGCATCGTTGCCCACGAAATCGCCGACCACGTCGATCCGCCGGTCGAGCAGCGGCTTCTCCGGATCGACGTCGCGGCTGTCGAGCGCCAGGTCAGCCCCGAACTGGCGCGCCAGCTCCAGCTTGCGCGGCTGGAGATCGAGCGCGACCACGTACGCCCCGAGCGATTTGGCGACCTGAATCGCGTTCAAGCCCAGCCCACCGGCCCCGATGATGACGGCAGTCTCGCCGGGTTGCACTCGCGCCACGTGGGCGAGCGCGTGGAAGGATGTCAGGACAGCGTCGGTCGCCACGGCAGCTTCGGAGTCGCCGACGCCGTCCGGCACCGGCACCAGCGCATGGGCAGGCACGGCCACGAACTCGGCGTACCCGCCGTCCCGCGCCAGGCCGATCGGCAGGCTCTGGGTGCAGAGGTTGTCGCGCCCGGCCCGGCAGAACGCGCACTGGCCACAGCCAGCCGGGCCGAAGACAGCGAAGCGCCGCCCGAGCAGCGACGGATCGACGCCCGGGCCGACCTCGATCGCCTCGCCAGCGATCTCGTGGCCGAGCGTCAGTGGTGTGGGGAAGGGATATCCTCCGAGCTCGTCATAAATGATATGGAGGTCCGAGTGGCACAGCCCAGCCGCCCGCACCCGCAGCAGCACCTCGCCCGGATTGGGCGACGGGCGCTCGATCTCGACCAGCCGGAAGTCCCCCGGGCCAAAGAACCGCGCTGCACGCATGAGCACCCTCCGTTCCGTCCGGCAAATGAACCAGATACCCTCGCAGGGCAAGCGTAGCGAACAGTCGAATGACGGGCAAGGCAAGCGACGTTTCCATGCGCTCGCCAGCTGCGGCAAGCGGGCGTCATCGCAGCGCGATCAGCACCGCGGCGAGCAGCCCGAGCGCGAGGACAAGGTTCACCGCGAGCATCAAGCATCAATTGAAGGCGGCGGAGCTGGGCACTGACACGACCTGTGGCGTCACTCGCTTCTCTGGACGCGCGTACGAAGCGTTCACTGGCCTTGACGAGCCGCGCCGAGGCGTCCGATAGCGCGTGTTCCGCCTGAGTGACAAGCTCCTGCGCTTGCCTCGCGACCACGAGCAGGTCTTCGCGCACCGCGTCCGAGCGCCGAGAGCAGGGAAGGTCGCATGCCAGGCAGCGGCTAGTCTAAGTGCCGAGGGTGTCACGGCAGGCGCGGGGACAGTGAGAGGCCGAACCGCGCGTCAGGCCGGTCAGCATCAGGCGGGCAGGCTCGGCCAGGCCCGAACCGGGAGCACGAGCGCCTCAGTCGCGGACTTCGTCCAGTGCGGCTTCGAAGACATCGAGCGTGCGCTCCACGTCCTCGGTGGAGTGGGCGAGCGAGACGTAGAACTTCTCGCCAGGGTTGACGAACAGCCCACGCTCCAAACAGGCAAGCCCGAAGCGACGGGCCCGCGCCCGGTCGGTCGCCAGCACGCCCGGATGGTCTTTCGGCTCCTGCTCCCCGAAGAGGACCTGGAAGAGCGGGCCTTCGCCCAGCACTTGCACCGCCATACTACGCTCGGCTGCCAGTTCACGCAGGCCAGCCTTCAGCAGCTCGGTGGTGCGGTAGAGCTGTTCGTACACTCCCGGCTCGCGCAGCACGCTCAGGGTCGCGAGCCCGGCAGCCGCGGCTACTGGGTTACCATTGAGCGTGCCGCTCAGGTGGGCGACCGGTTCGCCACGACCGCGGCGGGAGGGGTCGGTCACTGCCATGATTTCCGCCTTGCCGGCGATGGCCGCCAGGGGAAACCCACCGCTGACCGCTTTGCCGTACGTAGCCAAGTCGGGCACGACGCCGTAGCGCTCCTGGGCGCCGCCATAGGCCAGCCGGAAGCCGGTGACGATCTCGTCGAAGATCAGAAGCACGCTGTGCTGCTCGGTCAGCCGGCGCAACTCCTGGAGGAAGCCCGGCGCTGGAACCAGCGCGCGTTGCAGCGGCTCGCAGATGACCGCCGCTAGCTCGTGCGCGTGCTCCTCGATGAGCCGCTGGGTCAGCTCTAGGTCGTTCCAGCGGGAGACGAGCACCGTCTCGGCGAGCTGGGGCGGGATACCGTCGGAGTCGGGGATCGGGTGTGGATAGGGCGTGGGCTCCGAGGCCAAGGCGCTCATCATGGCATAGTCGTTGACGCCGTGAAAGCCACCTTCGAATTTGAGGATCTTCTGCTTGCCGGTGTAGGCGCGAGCGATCCGCAGGGCATGGAAGGTTGCCTCTGAACCGGAGGACACGAACTTCACCTGCTCGGCACAGGGCACTGCCTCGACGATCTTCTCCGCCAGCTCGATCGCCGGGACAGTCAGCCAGTAAAAGGTGGAGCCAAGGGCCGCCTGGCGGGAAACCGCCTCGACCACGGCCGGGTGCGCATGGCCGATGATCAAGGGGCCGGAGCCCATCACGTAGTCGATATACTCCCGGCCATCCACATCGTAGATCCGGCTGCCAAGCCCGTGCGAGATCACGATCGCCAGCTCGTTCGGCGGCTTGAAGCTGGTGACTGCACCCCCGAGTGCCGAACGCGCCCGCTCCAGCCATGCCTGATGCGTGCTGCTCCGTGCGGTCGTGGTCATGATTCGGCTCCGATTTCCATCGTCTTCCGGCTTCGCTGTCGCTTTCCGTCCTGGCGACCGCCATCCCCTACTCGCTCGGCTCGCTCGCGAGCAGCCCGACGCCGCCTGGTGGGCCGCGCGGCCTCCGGCGTCAGGAGATGGTCGGGCAGTGTCCAATGGTGCAGCCACTTGAGGACCCGGGGTACGATGTAGGTCGTCGTATTGAGCACTCCGGGAATGGTGCTCAGCCGCTCGGTGATGAACCGGTAGAGCGCATCGATCGAGGGGACGAAGACTTGGACACTGATGTCTCGCTCCCCAGTCGTCAGGCCGACGTAGCTGACCTCTTGCATCTGGGCGAGACGAGCGGCGATCTCCTCCAGGCGAGTATGCTCCACTTCCAGGAAGATGTCAGCGACCACCTCATAGCCAAGCTTCGCCGGGTTCAGGACGGCGACGAGCCTGATCACGTCGTCCTGCACGAGGCGATTGATTCGGGCCCGCACTGTCCGCTCAGCGACTGCAAGCTGGCGTGCGATCTCGGCGCTCGGCATGCGGCTGTCCTGTTGCAGTAAGCGTATGATCGCGAGATCCAGTTCGTCGATCGGTCGGCTCATAGCCCCATCGCTCCTCGCACTACGGTCGCCCGTGACCACTGGGCGCGCGGCCTCGCGGGTCTCGGACGCGGCATCGTCCGAGCTCGGTATGCATTATCACCGATCGTTGCCGGATAGCGTTCGAGTCTCGACGCGAACTGCCCGATTCTAGCAGGTCTCGAAGACAAACGAGCACCTTTCCCCTCTCAGGCCTAGCAGAGACCCAGCTCTATCCTGTCCTCCTCGGCTCCCGGGAGCTGAGGATCAAGAGCAGGCCGCTCAGCCCATCCGGCACGAGCAGGAAGAGGTACTCGTTCAAGAACGCCGCGGCCAGCCCGAGGAGCACCACCACGAGGCCCAGCAGCACGCTATAGGGCACCCGGCGGTAGAGCAACAGGCCAGCGAACACGTGGATCACCGCCAGCAGTGCATCGATCGTCCCGATCGACCGGTCGCCCCCGACGAACTGGTAATAACTCATCAGCGCCCACGCGGCACCGGTCACCAGGAAGGCCGTACCCGTTACGAGCACCTTGCCAGCCATGGCCGGTGTCGCTGGCTCGAGAGGCCCGAGCCGCTCGCGGTCTCGCATCACGACCTCCACCTCTCCCCTTCGCCGGTTACACTCAGCCGACTTTCTGCCGGCCGATCTGGCCAGTATGCGCCAGCACGCCGATGAAGTCGAGAATCAACCGGGTTGCGTGCAGGCTGGTGATCCCGGCCGGATCGCGTGCCGGCACGACTTCCACGACGTCGAGGCCCATTACTCGGCCCCGCTCGGCTAGCCCGCGCAGCAGGTCGAACACTTGGTAGTACGTCAGGCCGCCGGGCGCTGGCGCGTTCACGCCGGGGGCAATCGCCGGGTCAAGCCCATCAGCATCGAAGGTCACGTAGTAGCGCTCGGCCACCGGGATCCGCCCCAGCGCGGCAGAGACGCCCTGCTCGTGCACCTCGCGCGCGGAGATCAGGATGCTCCCGTACGCACGGGCATCGTCGAACTCCTGTTGCCGGCCGCTGCCCACTCCCCGCAGGCCGAGCTGGGCCATGCCGCAGACCCAGGGCATTTCCGAGGCGCGCCGCATCGGGCTGCTCAGCCCTTCACGCACGCCGTTCACCTCGTCACGCCAGTCGAGATGAGCATCGATCTGCACGACGAAGATGGGCCCGAAGTCCTTATAGGCCCGCAGCACCGGGATCGGCACCGCATGGTCGCCACCCAGCACGATCGGCACCGCGCCGCGCCGGAGGATCGCCTGCACCGACTCGGTCACCCGCCGCATGTTCTCCAGGTACTGCCCGGGCTCCATGGCAACCTGACCGCAGTCGACGATGCGCACCTCGCGACCAGCGAAGAGGTCGCCGCCGAAGTCGACCTCGTAATGGCCCAGGTACCGGCGGAACCACAGCGACTGCTCGCGGATGGCCCAGGGCGCGGGGGCCGATGCGAAGCGGGAACCTTCCATATCATAAGGAACGCCGTAGGGTACAGCCAGGATCGCGACGTCCGCCTCGAGCTGATCGAGCCGCTCGAGCCGCGGCATGGCGAGAAAGGAGGGACGTCCAGGCGGAATTGGCTGGATAAGGGTGGTCACCGGATACTCCCCACAGGCACCAGCGAGGCGCCGATCACGCAGTGAAACGTTCGCGCGAGCCTATTGTCGGCAGCAGTGCACCGCCTGTCAACTACCTGGTGGCGAAACCCGCCGCATGGCGTAGCACAGGCTCTGTCCGCTCCAATGCAGTCGCAGCGCTGCAGGGAAGCTTTGTCCATCGTTCGCCCTGGCTCCGCTCCAGGCCCTCATCCATACTCTGTCTCGAAAGGCACCGCGCCGGGTCGAGAGGTGCTCGAGCTGTGGTCGATCCAGATCTCTTCCGCGACGTGATGGCGCGCTTCGCCAGTGGCGTGACGGTGGTCACGACGGCCGGCGCACACGGCTACCACGGCGTGACCGTCACCGCCTTCTGCTCTGTCTCGCTCGAACCCCCGCTCGTGTTGATCTGCATCGACCGCGCGATCCAGAGCCACCGGCTGATCGCCGAAGCACCGGCGTGGGTAGTCAACGTGCTGGCGCGCGACCAGGAGTTCCTGGCCGAGCAGTTCTCCGGCCGGGCGCCGCTGGCCGACCCGACCTTCAGCAGAGTGCCCCACCGCATCGGCGCGCTCGGCCCGCCGCTGATCGAGGGCTGCCTGGCCTGGATCGAGTGTCGCCCCTGGGCCGCCTACGACGGTGGCGACCACACGATCTTCGTCGGTGAGGTCGCCGCGCTCGAACTCGGCCTCAGCGACGATCCACTTATCTACTATGACCGCACGTTCCAGGAGCTAGCGTGGGGATAAGCACCGCCCCTACTCCGCAACCGCGCGCTCGGGCATCATTACGGCGGGTGAGCGCTCCACCCCGCGCACGCGGGCATAGATGCGGAGCACCGAGAGCTGCCCGGCAGGAGAGCTGGTCGTGATGCCCACCCAGCATGAGCCACCGACGTCAGCATCGGGAAAGCGCCATCGCCCGATCTGGCTGATCCTGCTGCTCAACATCGCCTTGGCCACCTCGCTGGTCAGTGGCGTCTACCTGCTCCGCTGGTACCTCGACCGGGCGAATACCCCTCCGCCACGCGTGGTCGGCCAGGCGATCCAGGTGGGCGCTCCGGCCCCGGACTTCACGCTGCCAAGGCTCGGCGGCGGGGACGTCCGGCTCTCCGACTACCGCGGCCAGGTCGTGCTGGTCAACTTCTGGGCGACCTGGTGCGGCCCTTGCCGGGCCGAGATGCCGGAGATCGAGCACGCCTACCGGGCCTATCACGACGCCGGCTTCGTCGCCATCGGCGTGAACCAGCTCGAGCCGGAGCCGGAGGTGCGCGCCTTCGTCGATAAGTACCAGCTCACCTGGCTCTTCGTCCTCGACCAGGACGGCGCCGTGAGCCAGCGCTGGAGCGTCCTCGGTATCCCCCAGAGCTACCTGATCGACCGCGAGGGGAAGATCGTCAAGTCGTGGTTGGGGCCGCTCAGTCGGCAGGAGCTGGAGCACGAACTCCAGCGGCTCGGTCTGCGCTCATAGCCCCCTTGTCGCTCGTTCCGCCAGAAGCGCATGGCCAAGACGAATGTCACCCTGTAGGGGGTCGCGTCCCCTGGGGCAAATCAGCCAGGATCTTGCCAGCAACTGAAGGGTGCGCTCACCACCGCTTGAGCGTCCACTCGATCCCTCGCTCGAAAGGCAGCGTGACCGTGGTCACATCGCGCCGCTGGCGCAGGAACGCGAGGTAGTCGGAGCAGTCGTGCGAGACCACGTTGTCGGTGAGGAGCAACCCCCCGGGCAGGACACGCTCGATCACCGCCTGGAACAGGCGTGTGTAGTCGACCTTCTCTGCATCGATGAAGACCAGGCCCAGTCCATCGAGCGCCTGGGCGAGCGCGGCCGCGTCCCCCTCGCGGATCTCGGCCACAGCATCGAGACCAGCCTCGCGGAGGTGGCGGTTCGCCTCCTCGACCCGCTCGGGTCGCAGCTCGCTCCCAATCACCTGGCCGCCGTACTCGCGGGCGGCCAGCGCCAGCCAGATCGTCGAGTAGCCGACAGACGAGCCCATCTCGAAGACCCTGGCCGGCCGCAGCGCCAGGGCGGTGGCGTAGAGAAACGCCCCGGTCGGTGGGGTGACGCTGCGGATCCGCTGCCCGGGCGGCAGCCCGGCCTGGCGCTGTGCCTGATCGAGCGCGTAGAGTCGGTCGAGCACTGGCCGGGCCCGCTCGTCGGCAAGCAGATGCTCTGGAACCATCACGCCATCTCCTCCACTGACGTACCTGCCGGCGCATCTTGCCCCGCTCACACAGTTTCCGCAAGGAGGGCCCTTCTTGGCCGGGTGATTGCCCGGCAGAACAGGCCTTCCCTGCCGGTGATCCTTACACTCCAGAGAGCAACTGCACCAGACAGGCGAACCGGCTGGCGCCGAAACACCGATGGTCGAGCGACACTGCCGTCCGAATCAGCGGCGGTATCGAGGTAAGAGTGGAGAGAGCCACTCGACGGCGAAAGTCTTGCCAGCGGGGAGGGGTAACGCGAGGTGAGCAGGTGCGTCGCGCCGTCCACCCGCTTGCTCTCTCGCGTCCGGGTCGAAGCAGGCCTGCGCCACGTGCGCCAGCACCTCCTGCAGCTCAGCATGCGTGAGCGCTCGCACGCCCGTCGCGGCCTCCAAAATCAGTGCATCCGCTCGCGACAAGATCCCTCCAGCTCGCCAAAATCCGCTCTTCAGCGGCCGAGCTCGGCCTCTCGTCGCCCAGCGGGCGCTCCACAGCGGCTTTGCCTCTGCCAGTGCTGGCCGCACTGTGTGCTGCTCTGGCGCCCCTTGCGCTGGCTGCGCTCGGCCGAGCAGTGCCGGCACCCGGCCTGCCTCGCGGAGGATAGCCGCCGAGGGGGGCGGGGCCTATACTGAGCCGAGCCCTCGATCCGGAGGATGCCTCACTGCCGGCCTGGGAGTTGAGCGCGAACGGGGGCGGCAGGCACGATGGGACGTCCACTGCGCACGCCGGAGATCTCGACCCACGAGGAGTCACCGCGTGAGCTCAGCCGCGGCGGGCAGATTGCCGTGGTCACCGGCGTGCTGTTCGGCACCTTCCTGGCGGCGCTGGATACCAGCATCGTGGGCACAGCCATGCCGACCATCGTCGGCCAGCTCGGTGGACTGGCGCTCTATCCCTGGGTCTTCTCTGGCTACCTGCTGACGTCAACCACAACCGTGCCACTCTACGGACGCCTGGCCGACCTGTACGGGCGGAAGCGGCTGCTCGTTGTCGCCACGCTGCTCTTCCTGCTCGGCTCGATCCTGTGCGGCCTCGCCCAATCGATGCCCCAGCTCGTGCTCTTCCGCATGCTGCAGGGCCTGGGGGCGGGCGGGATCATCCCGGTCACGCTGACCATCCTCGGCGATCTCTTCTCGATCGAGCAGCGGGCCCGCCTCCAGGGACTGACCAGCGCGGTCTGGGGCGCCTCTGCCGTGGCCGGGCCGACCGTCGGCGGCTTCATCACCGACACGTTGAGCTGGCGCTGGGTCTTCTACGTCAACATCCCCTTCGGGCTCGTTTCCCTGCTCCTGATCGGTCTAGCCCTGCGCGAGCGCATCGCACGGCGGCCGCACCGCATCGACTACGCTGGTGCACTCGCGCTGACTGTCGGGCTGGCGCTGCTCCTGCTCGGCCTGCTGCGAGCGGGCGAGGGCCGGGGCTGGACGGCGCCCGATGTTGTGGGGAGCCTGGCAGTCGGCACGTTCCTGCTCGGGGTCTTCCTGCGCGTCGAATCGCGGGCCAGGGAACCGGTGCTGCCGCTGTGGCTCTTCCGGCGGCGCTTGATCGGCGTTGTCTTCACTGGTGGCGTCCTGATTGGTGCCGGGATGTTTGGTGTCACCTCGTACCTCCCGCTCTTCGTCCAGGGCGTGCTCGGCGGCACCGCGATCACTGCCGGCACTGTCGTGATGCCGTTCGCACTCGGCTGGTCGTTCGCCTCGACGGCTTCGGGCCGGATCATCTTGCGCTTCAGTTTCCGGGCACCGGTGGTGGTCGGGATGACCGCGATGCTCCTGGCCGGGCTGCTCCTCCAGCTCGTGCCGAGCCGCGCGGAGTTGCTCTGGCCAGTGGTGGTGGCGGCGCTCTTCGGGGTCGGCATGGGCTTCAGCTCGACGGCGTTCATTATCGCGGTGCAGAACGCGGTCGGCTGGGAGGAGCGGGGCATCGTCACCGCGCTCGTCGGGTTCTCGCGCACCATCGGCGGGGCGGTCGGGGTCGCCGCGCTGGGAACGGTGCTCAGCACGGCCATGCGCTCGCGGCTGGGCATGGCAACCTCGGAGACATCGAGCAACGCGCTGCTCAACCCCGAGCTGCGAGCCGCGCTCGACCCTGCCCAGCTCGCTGCGCTGCGCGCAGCCCTGGCCGATGCGCTCGGGGCGGTCTACCTTGGCATCCTGATCGTGGTCGTGCTCGCGTTCGCGTTGGTCGTGCTCAGCTTTCCTCGCCAGCCGATCCCCGCTCGATCGCCACAGGTTACCGCGCCCGAGTCGGAGGGCGAGTAGCATCGCCAGCGAGGCTCTCGGTTCGTCGCGAAGACCGGACGGCAGCAGGGCTTAGGGCCGCCAGACCAGGCAGGGGGCGAGCTGCTCCTCGGCTTCCAGGCCGGCGTGCGCGCCGAACGAGGGGCGCGGGGTGACGCCGGGCGGATCGTAGGGAAAGCTGGCACCGCCACGGGCGATCAGGACGAAGTCTCCTACCCGCCAGGCTGCCTCCGGGTGATGGGGTGGTGGGCCGAACAGCCCCTCGCGCAGGAGTGTCTCGCCGCTGGCGAGCCAGCCGTCCTCACCGGCCAGCTCCAGCAGCTCCTGCTGGAGCGCCTCCCGCTCCTCGGAGCGGACATACCAGTAGACGGCCCGCCGCTCGCCTCCCGGAGGAACCGCGGCCCGATCGAGGAGCGGCAACCCGTTCAACCGGTGCTCGCGCGCGGGGTCGAGCGGCACCATGCCGTGGTCGGCGGTGAGCACGACGAGCACGTCGCGCCGGGGCAAGCGCGCCAGCAGCTCGTCGACCAGGAGCCGGTCAAGCAGCCGCAGCTCGGCCAAGGTCGCTGGGTGATCTGGGCCGGAGAAGTGCCCCAGGTTATCGATCGTATCCCAGTAGGCCGTGACCAGGAGCCGACCTGGCCTGGCCAGTGCCTGGTGTACATGCGCGACGAACTCGCCAGCCGTCCGGTAACCGTGGTAGCGGGCCTCGGCTGAGTGCATCCGCGTCATCGGCGTCTCCCGAAAGGCCTCCGGGGCCACCACGACGCAGTCGATCCCCTGCTGAGTCGCCAGTCCAGCGATGGTGGGCACCGGGAGGAAGGCCCGCGGGTCGAGCCCCTGGCTGGCATAGCTGGGGAACTTCCCGAGCGGAGTCCAGAAGAGCAAGTTGCTCAGCATTCCGAATTCGCGCAGGTAGCAGGTGAAGCCGACCAGCCCGTGCCGGGAGGGCGGCTGGCCGGTCGCCAGCGTGGTCAAGGCCGCCGCGGTGGTGGAGGGAAAGATCGAGGTGAGCGGGAACCAGGCGGCCTGCTCGCGCAGCCGGGCCAGCGCCGGAGTGATCCCTTCGGCCATCGTCTCCTGGAGCCGCCGGTAGCCCAGCCCGTCAACGATGAGCAGCAGGGCGGCCTCGACCCCAGCGGCGAGCTGCTGCGGCCAGACTGCGGCAGAGACCGGCGGCCCTTGGGGTTCACCGCCGAGCGCGGCGAGGAGCGACCAGGGGAGGTTGGCGATGCCGAAGCCGTCGTAGCTGGGACGGATCCAGGTGGGCTGCTCGTCGCCAAAGCGAACCTGGCGCAGGACGCGCTGCTCGGCGCTCTCGTATGGCTGCACGGTCTGCTCCTCTCCAAGCAAGGGCTTGGCTCGCTCGACCTCTCAGGCGCCGTCCCGACTCAGGAGCCCGAGAACGGCCACTAGGCCCAGTATAGCCCGCTGCCCTGGCGCGGTTCGGGGCCTGCTTGGCAGATCCCTCCCTCAGCGCATACGATCGGCAGGGGGCACACCGGAGATAGCGGGAGCGGGGGCAGGGGATGGCACTGAGATTTGCCGACCGACTGGCGGCAGCGCAGGCCGGTACCCACGCGCTGGTCGACCTCGATGCGCTGGCTAACAACCTCCATGCTGTGCGAGCGCGGTTGCCCGACGACGTGGGCCTGATGGGCGTGGTGAAGGCGAACGCCTACGGGCACGGGCTGATCCCCTGCGCCCGGGCGCTGCTCGCCGCCGGAGCGCACTGGCTAGGGGTGGCACGGATCGAGGAGGGACTGGCCCTCCGCAGCGCCAGAATCACCGCTCCGGTGCTGGTGCTCGGCCCGCCGAACTATACCCTGCTCCAGCCGGCGCTCGACGCCGACCTGGCGCTGGCCGTCGGCTCGGCGGCCGACGTCGCGGCCGTCGCCCGGGCCGCTGGTGAGGAGCGTGGCCCGGCGCGGCTGCACCTCAAGGTCGATACCGGGATGCGCCGGTTCGGCGCTGAAGTAGATCAGGCCCTGGAGCTGGCGCAGGCGATCGTCGCCGACCCGCGGCTGGAGCTGGAGGGCCTCTTCACCCACTTCGCCACTGCCGACGAGCCCAACCCCAGCTTTCTCCGGGAACAGGCACGCCGCTTCCGCCAGGTATGGCACCTCCTGGCCCGGCACGGTGTCGCCCCGCGCGTCGTCCACCAGGCGAACAGCGCCGCCGCGCTCCGGGGTGTGGTGGGAGACACCGACCTGCCCGGCGAGCGGCTCGTGCGCGCCGGGATCGTCCTCTACGGGCTGCCACCCTCCGTCGCGGTGCCAGCGCCGCCGGACGCCCGGCCGGCCCTGCGGCTGGTAACCCGGCTGGGGCGGGTCTTCACCGTAGCGGCCGGCGAAGGGATCTCCTACGGCCATACCTTCGTGGCCGAGCGAGCGATCCGCTGCGGCCTGGTACCGATCGGCTACGGTGATGGACTTCCCCGGCTGCTCTCCAACCGCGGCTGGTTCGTCGTCCGGGGCGCGCGCTGCCCCATCCGGGGCCGGGTGTGCATGGACCAGACGGTCATTGAGGTCAGCCGGGTGAGCGAGGTTGAAGCAGGTGAGCCAGCGCTCGTGCTCGGCGACGGGCGCAGCGGGGAGATGACGGCGGTCGACATCGCCGAGCTGTGCGGGACGATCCCCTACGAGGTCGTGACGGCGCTGGCGGCGCGGGTGCCGCGCATCTTCCTGCGCGGCGGCCAGCCGGTAGCGGTCAGCGATTTCGCCGGCCTGGTCGAGGAGCGGCCGTAGCCAGGCCACCGGCGCAGCAAGCCACCACCGCGGGAGCCAGCCGGCCGCGCTCGCTAGAGCCGAGCCGGTTGACCCGGGCAAGACCACGAGGCCGAGCATCCCGGCTATGATAGAGCTGCACGGTGTCTATGGATGTCGTGCACGGCAGAGGAAGCGACCCGGAAAACGAGCAGGGAACCGACGATGTCGCTTGAGCGCATCCTAAAAGAGAAGCGCGAGGAAATTTTGCGGATTGCTGCGAGATACGGCGCGCGGAACGTGCGGGTCTTCGGCTCTTTGGCGCGGGGTGAGGCGGACGAGCAGAGCGACATCGATCTGCTGGTCGAATTAGAGCCTGGGAGGAGCCTCTTCGATCTCGGAGGGCTCCAGTTCGAGCTGGAAGGCCTGCTGGGCTGCCGCGTCGATGTGGTCACGGAGCGTGGTCTGAAAGCGCGCATCCGGCAACGCGTGCTCCGAGAGGCCGCGCCGCTGTGAGAACTCCAGAGGAACGTCTGCAAGACATCCTGGAGGCGATAGCAGCCATTGAGCGGTATGTAGTCCGTGGCAAAGAGGCCTTTGAGCAGGATGAGCTCCTACAAGGGTGGTTCGTACGCCATTTGCAGATTATCGGAGAAGCAGCAAGATCGTTGCCCGAAGAGATCAAGGCTCTCGCCCCAGAGATCGAATGGGGCAAGATGATTGGGATGCGCAACATCCTTGTACACGGCTACTTTGAGGTCGATACAGAGATCGTGTGGAGTGCAGTGGCATATGAGCTTCCTGCCTTGAAGACTGCGATCCAGGATTTGTTCCGAAAGCTGAGAGGATCGGCGCTATTGGCGCCACTGCTGAACACGTGCCTCCACCTGCTAGGTGCGTCCCGATCACTCGACCGTCATGAAGCGCTCCGATGCTGTCGGCACGATCGAGCCTTGAGGCGAATAGCACCGTCTTTGGTGTTATCAACAGAGAAGGATTCAGTCCGATAAAGTGCGCTGCGCCACCGAGCAAAGTATTGCAGCACTTCGGTGCCCTCTGCGGTCCGATCGATGAGCGAATAAAACAGGCAAAGCGTGAACCCCGCTCTCTCGCCATGTGCGCGACGCCCTGCTGCCCTAGTTGATTCCCGGCGAGCTGCGGGTGAAGGACGCGGAGAAGTTTGCACAGGAGCGCGGACTGTGCGATTCGATCCGGAGCAACACCACCGCCGCAGCATTCGGCTGAAGAGCTCCGATTATTCTCAGCCCGGCGCGTATTTCGTGACCATCATCACGCAGGACAGGGCCTGGCTGTTCAGCGAGGTGGTGGATGGGGAAATGCGGTTTAAATGCGGTTTAATGATGCCGAGCGTATGGTGATTGCCGAATGGGAAATCCCGCCAGAAGGGTTCCTCAACGTGGAATTGGATGCATTTGTAGTCATGCCCAATCACGTCCACGGCATCACCGTCATCACCAACGCCACCCCCGGAGGGGCAGGCCTCGTGCCTGCCCACGATGGTGTCCCCGGTGACGATCGGGCACCTGATGAGGATGGGCAACCACAAGGGTTGCCCCTACGGTGGCGGATGTGGTTGGCGCGTTCAAATCGCGCGTCAGCGTTCAATAACATCCGTGGCGTCAAAACAGTTGGATGTCCACCCTTCCGCGGGCGTCTGTGGCAACGCAATTATTACGAACACGTCGTTTGCAACGAAAATTCTTTGAATCGCATTCGCCAGTATATCCTCGCTAACCCCGCGCGGTGGAGTTACGACAGGGAGAATCCCCGCGGCCATTGCGGTTGACCCCCCGCGCTGCCGGAGCAGGGAGTGGTCGAGCTCGGCTGGAGCGCCTCCGTGAAGATGTACTTGCCGGCCTGCTGCAGCTCGTCGTCGTAGCGGAAATAGGCCTGAACCAGCTCGTTGAACTCCTCCGGCGACAGCCCCGCCTCCGCCTGCTCATCGCCGTACATGCCGTACATCAAGAGCACGGAGCGCATCTCCTGCCCCCTTTCGCTTCTCGTAGTACGCGCTGCGCGCCCGCTCACCGTCTTCAACGAGACGACGAACGAAGAGCTGAAATTTCGACGCCACGTCCGAGCCCGTAGCCTCGTGGCTTCTATCACTGGTCCATTTCCCCTACCAGGAGCACCGGCGGGGGTGAGAGAATTAGAGCGCACCGCCGTGCTTGGGATGATGGCACGCGTCCGAGCCACGAGCGGCCGAAGCCGCGGCACGATGCCGGAAGGGCTGTGACACGGTGCTGCCAGGTGGAGATGGGGCAGAAGCCGCCAGGGACAACGACCAGCGTATCCGCGTCCTGATCGTGGACGACCATGATCTGTTCCGCGAAGGCCTCCGTCAGCTCATCCAGACCGACGACGCCATCGAAGTCGTCGGCGAGGCGGCTACCGGCAGAGAGGCAATCGAGCGTGTCCGGGAGCTCCACCCCGATGTGGTGCTGATGGACATCAGCATGCCGGGGCTGGATGGGATCCGCGCCACCGAGCAGATCGTCCGCCACTTCCCCGACACCCACGTGGTCATGCTGACGATGTACCAGAACGACGAGTACCGGCACCACGCCGCCCGAGCCGGTGCCAAAGGCTACCTAGTCAAGAGCATCCGACCGGAGGACCTGTTCCAAGCGATCCGCCTGGCCGCTGAGAACGGCGTCAGGGCCGACTCCACCCTGGCGACGCCCCTCGAGGGCGAGCTGCACCCGCCGCTACTCTCCGAGCCCCCGCCACCACCCGGGCCGCATCACCCGCCGGAACGTGAAGAGCCAGAAGCGACTCGTGTCCCCGAGCCGGAGGCGCCGCTGCTAACCGACCAGGAGCGGATGGCCCTACTCGAGGAGCGGCTGCGCATCCTCGAGGCCCAGCTCCAGCAGCTCCTGGCCAGCGCGCTGACGCCTCCTGCTCCGATCGCGCAGGTCGAGGCACAGGCCACACCAACGCTGGTGCCTCCTCACGCGCCGTTCGAGCCTGCTGAAGTAGCAGCGCCACCGGCGCATGAGCCTGAGCCCTGGCAAGAAATCGTCACCTGGGAAGAGTCCCCGCGGTGGCACGCGGCTGCGGCCGAGCCAGCGACTGCGGCGAGGCCGGCGGCTGGACCGTGGTTGACCCGGTTCGGCGGCGTGGTGCTCGCGCTCGGCGCACTCGGGCTGGTCACGCTCGCGCTCGCCCAAGGGTGGGCCGGCCGTATCTACGTGCTTCTCGCCGGGATGACCGCGAGCACGCTGCTCCTGGCGAGTAGCGCCTGGGCCTTCGGGGGCCGGAGGAGAGGGCTCGGCCACGCGCTCCTGGCCGCTGGGCTTCTGACCGGCAGCCTGGCGCTGCTCGGAGGCGTGCAGCTCTACGAGCTGATGCCGGTGGAAGCCGGCCTGGCTGCGATGCTGGCACTGGCTGTGGCTGCCAGCGCGCTCGCCGCTTGGGCCGGCTCAGCGCCAGCAGCCGGGTTAGCGCTGGCCCTGGCGCTCGCAACACCCATGCTGCTCGGTCTGGCCTTCACCCCGGCCACGGTCGCGTTTCTGGCAGCTTCCCTGATCGTGGTAACCGTGGTCACGTTGCGGCGGGGCTGGGCCTGGCTGCCGCTGGTGGCCTTCGTTCTGCTTGCCCCCCAGCTCGGCCGCTGGGTGATGCAGGGTATCTCGCCCTCACTCGGCCTGCCCCTCCTCGCCGGCTTCTGGGCCTTGAACGCACTGGCGGCTGTGGCTGAGGAGTTCAGGGTTCCCCCACGTCGTCCGGCTCTCTGGCCGGCACTGCTCCTGCTAGCGAGCACGGCTTTCCTCATGGGGGGTGGTCTGTCGCTCCTCGCGGGCGGGGCCGCCCGCTACCGAGGGCTATTTCTCCTGGCGATCGCGCTGGTGACCGGGCTGCTTGGTGGCTACGCCCTGCGCGCAGGGGGCGAGCGCCACCCGGTCGCACTGACCGGAATCGGAGCAGGAGTGGCGGCGCTAGCGCTCGCCTTTCCGCTCCGGCTCGACGGGCCACTAGTCGCGATCGGCTGGGCGACACTGGCGCTTACGCTTGCCTGGGTCTACGACGAGCGGCGGCATGGCTACGCCGGGGTCGCCGCGCTGGCCCTCGGCGCGCTCGCCTTCGGCCACCTGGTGGTCGTCGAGTACCCTCCAAAGCAGCTCATGGCCGGCCTGGAGCACGAGAGGCCGTTCATCGGCCCGGAGAGTGGCACCTTCGCTGCCCTCCTCGGCGCTCTCCTGGTAGCTGGATACTTCGTCCGGTCGCTACCGGTGCGCTCCTGCCTGGCGGCAGCGAGCCTGCTCCTCATGATCTACGTCCTGCCGTTCGAGACGTCCGGGGTGGTACTGACCGCCGGTTGGGCCCTCGTCTTCGTACTGGCGGTCGCTCTGGAGCGGCAAACGGGGCTCGGTTTCGGGTGGCACCGGCGATGGGGATTGCCGAGCCCGCTCTACCTGCCGATGGTAGCCGGCGTCGTCCTCGCCCTGCTCCACGCGCTCAACTCAGCGCTCTCTCCCGAGCGGCTCGGCCTCTCCCTGTTTCCGGCCGACCCGCCGACCGGCGAACCGGCGCTGGCTGCCGGGATACTTATCGCCGCCGCGCTGGCGGCAGGCCGGCTCTCCGGCAGTGTACGCGCTCGCCAGCTCGCGATCACCGCAGCCATCCTGATCATGGCTTACCTGCTACCGTCCGAGCTGCCGGATGCGCCGCTGGTGCTCTCCTGGGCCGCCCTGGCCATCGCGCTCTATTGCGTGCTCCGGCGGCGCTGTGCCTAAGCCGCGCAGCGCTCAGCGCGTCAGTACGCGAGCTCCTGTCGCCGGATCGCCGCGTCGGGCCGCTCGAGCACCTCCGGCCGTAAGTGCGTGCCGAGCCCGGGGCCGTGCAGGGGCGCGATAGAGCCGCCCTCGAGCGGTGGGAGTTCGGTCACCAGCTCCCGGTACCAGCCCCAGTAATGGGCGCGTACGATCTCCTGGATCAGCGCGTTCGGTGCGTTGGCTGAGAGGTGAACGGAGGCGGTCAGCAGCACCGGCCCGGTGCAGTCGTGTGGTGCGATTGGCAGGTGGTACGCCTCGGCCATCGCGGCGATCTTCTTGGCCTCGCCCAGGCCGCCGACCCAGCCGATATCCAGCATCACCACGCCGACGCAGTGCTGCTCGAGCAGCTCACGGAAGGCGAAGCGGCTCCCCAGCGTCTCGCTGGCACAGACCGGCACGCGTGTGCTGCGGGCGAAGTGGGCGAGGTCGGCCAGGCTCTCCATCTTGATCGGGTCTTCGAACCAAAACGGCTCGAAGGGCTCGAGCGCCCGCGCGATGCGGATAGCAGCCGGTAAGCTCCAGAGCGAGTGCAGCTCGACCATGATGTCCATCCGGTCGCCGACCGCGGCACGGATCTTGCGGAAGGGCTCAAGCGCTCGCTCGAGCCCTTCCGGAGAGATGAAGAGCCCACCGCTCTCCTCGGCATAGGGATCGAAGGGCCAGATCTTCATCCCGGTGATCCCCTGCTCGAGCAGGCTCCGGGCAAGCTCGTCGGCACGGCGGAGGAAGGCGTCGAGGTCTTCGTACGGGCCTTCCGGCTCCCCCTCGGGGAGCCCCCAGCCGGCAGTCAGCCGCTCGCTGGGCCGAGCGCGCACGTAGCGGTAGCCAGCACAGGTGTTGTACACCCGGATCCGCTCGCGGCTGAGCCCGCCGAGGAGCTGGTAGAGTGGCTGGCCGGTGGCCTGGCCGAAGATGTCCCAGAGTGCCAGCTCGATCGCCGAGTTCCCACGTGTCTCGACGCCGCTGCTGCGAAAGCCGACATAGCCGATCAAGGCCCGGGCATGACGATCGATCTGGAGCGGATCCTTGCCCAGCAGATACGGCGCGACGGTCTCGTGGACGTACGCCTCGACCGCCTGAGCCCCATAGAATGCCTCCCCTAGACCGATGAGCCCCTCATCGGTATGGACACGCGTCCAGAGCAGGTTGGGGAACTCACCCAGCCGAATCGTTTCGATCGCCGTGACCTTCACTTCGCACCCCGCTCCAGCCGATCAGCGGCTGCCTAAGCCCGGTTTTTGTCCCCACAAAGGAGGGTAGCTCATCGAGTCATCTGATGAGTACAGATCAGCATAGTGGCCAGCGTCGCGCGCGTCAAGCGGGAAAGCCGCGAGCGATCGCGGCATCTCCGGCGAGAGCTCAGCGAATGTGCGATACTGTCAGGCAGGGGAGAGAACACCGGCAATCGATGCCCGGCTCGTGGTCAGGACAAATCGACTCGACCCCGGCCAGGCATGGCCGGAGAGGATCGCAGAAAGCGGGGCCAACCTTGAGCACTTCCCGATCCACGACTTACCGCCCGGTGAACCAGGCACGCCTGCACGAAGGCGTCGTGCAGCAGATCGCGCAGCAGATCGTCAGCGGCGCCCTGCAGCCGGGGACAGCACTGCCGACCGAGCCCGAGCTAGCGCGGCAGTTCGGCGTCAGCCGAACCGTCATTCGCGAGGCGGTACGGGTGCTGGCGTCGAAAGGCCTGATCACGGTTCGGCATGGCAGCGGCATGTGGATCCAACCACCTGATTTCTGGGATCACCTCGACCCGCTGATCCTCTTCGAGCGCGTCCGTTCGGGTCAAGCGGTAGACTGGCTGGACGAGGTACTCGAGCTCCGCAAGGTGCTGGAGCTGGCCGCTGCCGAGCTGGCCGCGCTGCGGCGCACGCCGGCCGATCTGGAGGCGATGGAAGCCGAACTTCGGGCCATGCGTGAGGTCGTGCACGACACCTCGACTTTCGCCCAGCACGACGTTGCGTTCCACGAAGCAATTATGGCCGCGGCGCGCAACCGGCTGCTGCGCGAGGCACGCCGCCCGCTCTCGCAGGTGCTCTTCAGCGGCTGGCGGCTGACCGGCCGGACGCCCGAGCGCGTGCGGCGGTCGCTGGAGGGGCACGAGGCGATCTATGTCGCTATCGCTCAGGGTGACCCCGCACAGGCGCGCGAGGCGATGCGCTGCCACTTGGAGCAATTCGAGAAGGATATCTGCGAAGATCTCCTCCCACAGGAGGTCGCCATCCGCGAGCGTGCGAGCGGCTAGCGCGCTACCACGACGAGCGGCGGCTACTCAGCCCAGTCGCGGGCGCGCTCGACGGCGCGCCGCCACCGCGCGTAGCGGCGCTCGCGCTCGTCCTCGCTCATTGCCGGCTCGTAACGTGCCGCCGGCCGCCAGCTCGCTCCCACGTCGCCAGTCGTCCACCAGCCCAGGCCGAGTCCGGCCAGGAGCGCCGCACCCCGCGCCGTCGCCTCGGTCGTCTCGGCGACTTCGACCGGCACCCCCAGCACATCGGCCTGGAACTGCATGAGGAAGGAGTTGCGGGTCGGCCCGCCGTCCACCCGCAGCACCTGGAGCGGTGCCCCGGCGTCAGCTTCCATCGCCTCGACCACATCCCGCACCCGGTAGGCGATCCCCTCCAGCGTGGCGCGTACCACGTGCGCCCAGCTCGTGCCGCGGGTCAGCCCGATGATCAGCCCGCGGGCTCGCGGATCCCAGTAGGGCGCGGCCAGGCCGGAGAAGGCCGGGACGACATAGACGTCGTCGCTGTCGGGTACCGAGCGCGCCACCTCGGCGCTCTGCTCCGGACGCTCCAGGATGCGCAACCCTTCAACGAGCCACTGCACTGCCGCGCCGGTGGTGTAGATGCCACCGTCGAGCGCGTAGCTCGCCTGGCCGTCGAGCGTCCAGGCGACGGTCGTCACCAGGCCGCGCTGGGAGAGGCGTGGCTCCGGCCCGATCTGCATCAGGACAAACGTGCCGGTACCGTAGGTCGCCTTGACCATCCCCGGCTCCAAGCAGGCGTGGCTGAAGAGTGCCGCCTGCTGGTCTACCGCCAGCCCGGCTACCGGCACCAGCTCCGGCCAGCCGGGCAACTCTACCGCGCCGACGATCCCGGTGCTCGCCGCGATATCCGGCAGCACCGCTCGTGGGATCTCGAAGAGGTCGAGCAGGTCGCGATCCCAGGTCAGGGTGCGCAGGTTGAGCAGCGCGGTACGGGAGGCGGTGGTCGTGTCGGTCAGGAACAAGCGGCGGCCAGAGAGGTTCCAGAGAATCCAGGCATCGGTCGTACCCACGAGCAGCCGGCCGACGCGGGCCAAGCGCTGCGCGTCCGGCACGTGGGTGAGGATCCACCAGACCTTGGTCGCCGAAAAATAGGGATCGAGGTAGAGCCCAGTGCGCTCATGCACCAGCCGGTCGTGGCCGGCCGCAGCCAGCTCGGCGCAGCGGTCGGCTGTGCGCCGATCCTGCCAGACGATGGCCGGGTAGACCGGTTGCCCCGTCTCACGATCCCAGGCCAGGACGGTCTCGCCCTGGTTCGCCAGGCCGAGCCCGGCGATGCTCGCCTCAGCCGGCAGTGCCGCCAGGCAGCGCGCGATCGCGGCCCGCGTCGTCTCCAGGATGTCCTGCGGGCTCTGCTCGACCCAGCCAGGCCGGGGAAAGTGCTGGGGCAGCTCGGCAGCCCCCTCCGCGACAATCCGCAGGCGGCGGTCGAGGGCCAGCACCTTGGTGCGCGTGGTGCCGTGATCGATGCCGAGAACGACGTCCATGTCCGGCTCCTTCTGACGCTGCGCGCGTCCGGCCCGGCGCCGGGCCGGACGCTAGCCCGAGATCGGGAGGTACCCTTTCACCCTGCCGCGTTCCAGGTTGACGATCGCTGCCCGCAGGATACCCTCGGCGTACTCGCTCCCGACATTGACGCACAGCGTCCGGCCCAGCTTGCGGAAGCCGGGCGACTCGTGGATGTGGCCGTGCAGCCCCAGCAGCGGCTGGACCTCCTCGATGACCCGCCGGACGGCACGCGACCCGACTGGCTCCATCAGCACCTGCCCGCCGGCATAGCGGATGCGCAGCTCCTGGTCGAGCGCCGGTGCCGTGTCGAGCCCGGAGTCGTACGGCGGCACGTGCACCAGCAGGATAGCCCGTTCGCGAGCCGGCACTGGCTGGAGGAGCTGGCGCAGTTCCAGCTCGATTCGCTCCTCCGGCCAGTCGCGCGGGCAGCGCCAGGGGGTCTCGTTGCTCACCCCAAGGCCGATCAGCGTGTACTCCCCGCCGGCCACCTCGACCCGGCGTCGATCCACGTTGACGATGCTGCTGGAGCAGCGACCCAGGATCTCGTCGACGAAGAGTGGGTCGTCGTTGCCCGGGATCAAGTAGAGCGGGATGCCGCGGGGCCGCAGGTGCTGTTCGGCTAGTTCGAGCCAGCGCGTGAGCTGCTCTTCGATCCCGCGCCGGAAGAGCTGAAGCTGCTCGGCCGGGTGCTCGGCATAGTAGCGGGCCTCGTCCGGGGTCATCTCCTGGGCATAGTACCCCACGTTGGCGATCAGCCGTCGGAGCTGCTTCAGCTCGGCCTCGGTCTCCGCCTCTCGACGGACACCAGCGATGACCGCCTCATAGCGCCCGTCGACCCGGATCAAGGGCACCAGTGCCTTCCCGGTCAGGTCGCCCCCGACCACCAGCGCCTGCGCCTGGTACATCAGCCCGGCGCTCAGGAACTTGCGAAAGACCAGCTCTGAGGCATGGAAGTCCGACGAGTACACGATCCGGAACAGCTTCACCGGCCACTCCTCCAGCACTGCCGAGCTCTCGCGCCGTCACCACCAGCGTCCGCCTCCTACACCGGCGGGATCTCACGGAACGTCCAGGCGAGATCCACGCCCTCACGCCGCAGCCGGTAGAGCCGGCTGGCCACGTGGACGACGATGCCGATCAGGAAGATCAGCAGGAAGGTCAGGATCGTGCCGCGGCCGATGCCGCCGCCTACCGCCGGGAAGAGGAAGGAGGCGAGAATCATCCAGCCCAGGTAGACGAGCGTGATCGCCCCGATCAGCGTCACCACCGGCAGCGAGCCCAGCTTGGCCCGCACGATGCGCGGTGCCGTCTCGAACAGGTCGGGCTTCAGGAAGGGCAAGAGCGTGATGGCGAGCACTGGGACGATCTGGGTGATCACCGCGAAGAAGACGAAGTGGAGCTGGGTCGCCAGGATGCCGCGGGTCGCGGCGTCGAGTACCCCGATCTCGGCCAGGATCGCGATCAGCGTCACCGCCACCACTGGGCTGCCCACGCGCGGGTGAACGTAGGCGATCCCGCTGGGGATGATCCGGTCGAACGCCCAGGAGAAGATGATCCGGCTGGTGTAGAAGAAGTAGGTCTGGGCCAGGTTGATCAGTGTGTAGACCCAGCCGATGGTGATCAAGCCCACCACCAACACGTTCGGCCGCAGGATCGAGGCATAGAAGGTGATCCAGGGCATCGCGAATGTGTCGGTATTGTTGTAGAGGTATCCCTCGGCTGCGATCCACTCTAGCGGTACCAGCCGCTCCAGCAGCAGGTCGGCTGCCGAGAAGATCAGCCAGGTGATGACCAGCGCCGACCACGCGCCGATCAGCAGGTTGCGATGGGCTTCCTTCACCTCGCCTGCAAAGAAGGTGGGGATATAGTAGCCGTAGTAGATCCAGAAGCCCATGATCAGTCCGGCGAGCGTCATGATGGCCACGTTGGGCGAGTAGTCCATCCCGGCCTGCAGCGCGAGGTCGATGCGGCTGGCGAAGGAGCCAGCTCCCATGAAGCGATCCCAGGCGCTCTGGAACGCCTCCGGCCCGGAGGCGGTTGCCAGCGCGAAGTAGATCACCGCCCAGGCCGCCAGGCCGAGGAAGAAACCGACCTCGAGGATGCGCACGATGGTCTGGGTAGGCAAGAGCATGGTGGCCCAGGTCAGCAGGACGCAGGCAGTGCCGATGACGAGGATGCCTGTCGGGGAAGCCGACCAGGTCGCCAGCTCTGTCGCTGTCTGGCTGTCGAACAGGATGCCGATCGTCCGGAGCAGCGTCGGGAGCGCCGTGCCAGGGATCCAGGCGATCAGGCCGCCGGCGACCACGCCGCTGAAGAGGGCCAGCACCCAGCTCGCCCCGAAGGCCAGGGTCGGGTTGAGGATCCGGCTGGCGAGCACGTAGTCGGCGCCGGAGCGCGGCATCGCGGCCCCAATCGACGCGTAGGTGTACGCGTGAAACAAGCCGAGGATCATCGCCACCGTCAGCACGCCGATGATCGAGGCGCCCGGCCAGACGGAGGCGACCCAGGAGAACGGGATCAGCCCGGACGAGGACAGGCTGATGCAGTGAACGCCGAAGACCATAGCGCCGAAGGCGCTGATAGTCCGCACCAGGCCCGAGCTCTGCCGGACGAACAGTCGTTGCGTCGCGCTCATCGTCTTTCCTCCCCCCACTCGCGCCGTCGCTACGCGGTTAGACGTCATCCCCTCCTACACGATCGGCCATCCCCGAGCCTCGACGACGATCGGCGCGTCTCTCGGGCGCGCCGGGCGCAGCCACAGGTAGACGCTGCGGTGTGGCTTGGCCGCTGGCGCCAGCGACCAGCCCCAGGGCTGGCCCGCGACGACGGCGCGCAGCCGAACGGCGCGCAGCGCTGGCTCGACCCGCACCGCCAGCCTCACCGGATCGAGCCGCTCGCCAGCCCAGCGCAGCCGCTGCGGCACGACGGCCTGCACCTGCGGGCCAGGCAGAACAGGCTGCACCAGCTCCCCGCCGGACGGCGGAGACATTAGGTAGCGCCAGACGCCCAGCGCCGCGCGCTCGCCGTCCATGAGCGCGTAGTCGGCGGGATCGGCTGCGTGCACCAGGTTGCCACAGGCGAAGATGCCGGCCAGCTCCGTCTGGAACTCCTGGTCGACCAGCGGCCCACCCCCCGTCCGCGGGTCGGCCGGGATGCCAGCCTGAGCGACCAGCGTCGCCTCCGGGACGAACTCGCCCGAGAAGATGACCGTGTCGCATGGGATCTCGTATGGGTTCGCTACCGGTGTCCCCGTCGCGTCACATAGCGCCACCTCCACTCCGCGTACCCGCCCGTCGCCCAGAATGCGCAGCACCCGATGCCCCAGCCGCAGCGGGATGCGCTGGCTGCGCAACGACCACCATTCGTTGACCAGGTAGCCCTGCCGGTATGGCCGTTCCTCGACGACCGCGGCGATGCGGCAGCCAGCCTGCGCCAGCGTGCGGGCAGCTACCAGGCTGATGTCGTCGGAGCCGACGACCACGACCTCCCGACCAGGTAGTAGCCCGAGGAAGGTGTGCAAGCGCTGCACTACGCCGGTATTGAAGACGCCCGCCGGCCGGGCGCCAGGTATCAGCCGGGTACTTCGCGGCCGTTCCCGGCAGCCGGTCGCCAGCACCAGCGCCTGGGCTCGATAGCGCACGATCCCGGAAGGGCTGACAGCGAGCGCCGTCCGATCTGGTGTGACCTCCAGGACGGTGACGTCCGTCTCGAGGCGCACCCCGGCTCGGACGGCGCGCTCCACGAGCCGGGCCGCGAACTCCTGACCAGGCATCAGCCGCCGGAAGACCCAGAGGCCAAAGCCGGGGTGCTCGCACTGCGCCGGCAGTCCGCCCGGCACCGGCTCGCGGTCGAGCACCAGCGGCGCGACACCCAGCTTGGCCAGCCTCGCCGCTACGCCGAGCCCGGCCGGCCCAGCGCCGACAACCAGCACGTCCACCTGCCGCTCGGGGATCGACGACCGCTCAGCCATGGCTGCGCCTCCCCCGCGACTCGACCGGTGGCCCGACGACCGGGCTCCCCGGCCCGGACTTGGTCAGCCCGCTGAGCGGCACCCGCAGCTCCCGGCTCACGAACTGGAGGACGGCGGCCGTGCAGTAGAAGCCCTGGCAGCGGCCGGCCGTGGCCCAGGTTCGCTTCTTAATCGCGTCGAGCGTGGTCGCCGGGATCGGCGCGCGGAGGGCTTCCCGGATCTCCCCCTCACTGACCAGTTCACACAGGCACAGCACGCGGCCATACGAAGGATCGGCAGCCACGAGCTCAGGCCGAGTACACGGGCGCGGCTGGCCCGGCGCCCAGCTCCGACGCGGGCGAGGCCGGAGCGGCGACTCGCTGCTCGCCAGCGGCTCGCCGGCCTCCAGTAGGCCACGCACTACCTCCCGCGCCACAGCCAGAGCCGATGAGAGGCCGGTCGAGCGGATACCGGCGGCCAGGACGAGCCGGTCGTGGGCATGGATCTCGATCACGTAGTCGCCAACCGGGCTGGCCGGCCGCAGGCCAGCGTAGGTGGCGATCACCGGCTCGTCGGCGAGCGCCGGGGCCAGCCGCAGCGCTCCCTCGCGGGCGCGCTGGAGCCCACTCGCCGTTACGGACAGGTCTCGCTTGTCGTCGATATCCTCGGCGGTCGGGCCGAGCAGCACGTTACCGTTCGCGGTCGGCGCCACCAGGATGCCTTTGGAGATCGGTGTGGGAACGGGCAGGTGGATACGTGGCACCTTCGCGCGGGCCGATTTGTCCAGCACCAGGAATTCACCTTTGCGCGGGGTGATGACCAGGCCGTCAGCGCCAGCCCAGCGGGCGATCTCGTCCGCCCACAGCCCAGCGGCGTCGATCAGCCAGCGCGCCGTGAACGGGCCGCGATCCGTCAGCACCCGGTAGAAGCCGTCTGGGCTGCGCTCGATGCCGGTCACCCGACGGCCGAAGTGGAAGGCCGCCCCATTGACGGCCGCCTGCTCGGCCAGCGCAACGGTGGCAGTAAAGGTGCAGGTCACGCTCTCACGCGGCACGAGGAGTCCGCTGACGACCGCGGGGTTGGCGGCCGGGGCGAGAGCGAGCACCCGGTCGCGCGTGAGCAGCTCGACGTCAGTCACGCCGTTCTCGGTGGCGTTGCGCCGCCAGCGCTCGAGTTCCTGGGCCTGCTCGTCGTCGAGCGCAAGCATCACGGCGCCAGTGCGAAGGATCGGGACGCCGAGTTGTGGCGCTTCCCGCTGCCAGAGCCACCAGCCCTCGGCGACCAGCCTGGCTTCCCGCGTCCCCGGCTTGGCATCGAAGCCAGTGTGCAGGATGCTGCTGTTGGCCTTGCTGGCCCCCTCGGCGACATCCCAGCCTTGCTCCACCACCCCGACGCGCACCGGGGAGCGAACTAGCTCGCGGGCAATGGCGCAGCCGATGACACCCGCACCGACGATCAGGTAGTCGTAGTCGTACGCTTCAGGCATCCCCCCCACGGCATCACCCCGGCAGGTGAAGCATGACCCGGAAGCGGACACGATCACCGCGGTAAAGATCCTTGGCGTACTCCACCGGCAGCCCGGTGGAGGTGAAGGCCAACCGCTCCCACAGCATCAGCGGCGTTCCTTCCGACACGCCGAGCACCTCAGCCTCGAAGCGGCGGGCCAGCGTCGGCTCCAATGTCTGCTCGGCGCGGACCAGCGCCAAGCCGTACTCCTCATCGAGGATCCGGTAGATCGAGCGGCGCTGAAGATCAAAGCGATCGAGGCCAGGGCAGAGCTTCACCGGGAAGTGCGAGTACTCGAGTGCCACCGGCTGGTTGTTGCCGGTGCGCAGCCGGACGATGCGGTACACCTGATCACCCAGCGAGAGGTTGAGGAGCTGACACAGCTTGCGGCTGGCCGGGATGGTCTCGACGGAGAGCACCTGAGCGCCGGGTTCGAGCCCGTGGCGGCGCATGGTCTCGGTGAAGCTGAGCAACAGGTGCGCCGGGACATCGACCTTGGGGTCGGCCACGTACGTACCACTGCCCTGCACCCGCCAGAGGAGTCCCTTACTGACAAGGTCGCTGATGGCCTGCCGGATGGTGCCGCGGCTGGCACCGAACTCGGCGACTAGCTCGCGCTCGGCCGGGATACGCGTGCCCGGCGGCCATTCGCCCGACTGGATACGTTCGGCTAGCGCCTCCCGGATCTGGATATAGAGGGGAACCGTCACTCCCTGCTCCACTCGCTGCTTGCTTTGGTCTAGATGTCTAGACCATTATCGCGGTGGCGGCGATGGCTGTCAAGCCCTCAGCACGCCGCATGGGCAGCGAGCGCGACGGCCCGGCCGCGACCTGCTCCAAGCCGCGACGCACTCGGCCGAGCGTGTCGCCGAGAATCGCTCTTTGAGATCACGACATCAATATGACAGTGACGCGAATTGCGACAGTCATATGACAGACTCCGCTGCTCACTGACACGCAGCTCGGACTTGGCTCGCCGGAGTAGGAAGCAAGGCACGCTACCCCCAACGAGCAGCGCCCGCTCGGTAGCCCGCTGCAGCGACGAGTGAGAGGGCCCAGGGTGAGGGCTGTAAGAGCGTTGATCGCTCCAGGGCGCCGGCCTCCGCAGGGACAGGCAGTTCGCAGAGCTTCGAGCAGGAGCCTAGAAGAGACCTGCCTTCAGGAAGGCCAGGCCGAAGAGGAGCGCGACCATGAGCACGGTCATCAGCACGCCGAGCAGCGCCGGCAGCCAGAGCGGGCCACCGGTACTCGGCCCCTCCGGCGGCCCCGCCGGATCGCCACCTCGCGGCCGGTCAAGCCCAGGCTCGACCATGGCTTCAGCCTCCGCAGCCTCACGCCAGCGGTGATCTCACTGCGCGATCGCCGCGATCACCGCCTCCGGCTGCTCCCGCTGAGGGAAGTGTCCCACGCCCGGCAGGAGCTGCCGAGCATACCCACCCGTCAAGTAGCTCTCCTTCCCCACCGTCGTCGCTGACAAGATGCAGGCATCATCGACGCCGTGGAGGGCACGCGTCGGCACACGAATCGGAGGAGGCTCACGGCGATCTCGCTCGAGGCGCTGCTCCCCCTGGCACGTGTGGAAGAACCACTGGTACCAGAATGCCCTCGCTTACGGCAACGCGATCGTCTGTTCGCGGTTGTTGATCCGTATCCCACGGAGAGCACGACGAGGCGCTTCACTCGCTCCGGCCAGCTCGCGGCAACGAGGTAGGCCGCGAAGCCACCCCAATCGTGTCCCATCAGGATGAATCGATCGAGGCCCAGCGCATCGGCGAAGTCCTTAGCATCCTGTGCCAAGGCCGTCGCCTGGCCACTGCGAGGCGTCGAGGAGGCGATGAAGCGCGTCGGTCCGAACCCTCTGAGATATGGAGCCAAGCAGCGGTAGCCCTCTCTGGTGAGCGCGTGGACGACTGCGTCCCGGATCCGCACGCTGTCGGGCCAGCCGTGGAGCAACAGGACAGGCTCACCACCGGGCGATCCGGCCTCCTTGTAGGCGATCTCGAGCACGTGCGTCCGAACCGTTCGGAGCCCAGGCGTGCTCATGACCTGGCCTCCCTCCCACGGAACAGATCAGGGTAGCTTGCCGACGCTGCCAGCGCGGCCTGGCTTGCTCTCTCGACCACCAGTGAGCGTGCGCTGGCAGCGTCGCGCTACCAGTACCAGCGTCAGACGCGAGCGCTGCGCTGCTCGTAGAGCTGGCGCGTGAGCATCGCCTGGCCGATGTGCTCCCGGTTGTGCTCGATCGCGTGCAGCACCCACCAAATGCCTGGGAACCGCCGGTTCAGCCGGTCGCCGGCGGGCGTGCGCACCGTCGCCAAATCCTCCTCAGTCAGGCGATCGACCCGGGCCAGCGACTCGGCCTCCACCGAGTCGATCAACTGGAGCAGCATCGCGGTGTCCGGGGCCTGATAGCGGAAGGCGGCTGCCCGGTCGCGCTGGATCGTCTCGCCGAGCGCCACCGCTAGCAGGAAGCGCTCGGCATCGAGCAGGTGTGCGTATAGCACGGCAAGCGAGTTCATCTCCGGCCCGGGCGACCAGTTCAGTGCCTCGGTGTCCACACCCTGGATTAACTCGCGCATCACCTGGTGCTGCTCGCGCAGCGTCTGCCGGAGACCGTCGCGCAGCACCTCGATCCCCTGAGCCATCCCTGTCCTCCTCTTGTCCCGCTCTCACCGGCGCAAGCGACGCCACCCTTCGGCACGCTCTTCCTCGAGGAGTTGCTCGAAGAGTGTCCGGTAGCTTGCGTAGCGGCCAGTGTCGACCTCGCCCGCCTCGACGGCCGCCCGCACAGCGCAGCCGGGCTCCGCCAGGTGCCGGCAGTTGGCATAGTAGCATGCGCCGAGATAGGGACGGAACTCGGGGAAGCAGCGATCCAGTTCGTCGGCCTCGACGCCCCAGAGGCCGAGCGTGCCGATGCCAGGAGTATCGGCGATGAAGGTCTGCTCGTCGAGCTGGATCAACGAGGTCACCGTCGTCGTATGACGACCACGCCCGGTGGCCTCGCTGAGCTCGCCGATCCGGATGTCCAGATCCGGCCGGAAGGCCTTCACCAGGCTGGACTTGCCTACCCCGGACGGGCCGGCGAGCGCCGAGAGCTTGCCGGCAAGACACGACCACAGCTCCTCCAGTCCAGCACTGGTGAGTGCGCTCGTTTCCACGACAGGGTACCCAGCCCTCCGGTACGGGTCGAAGAGACGGCGTTTGCTGCCGTCGGCATCGAGGTCGATCTTGTTGACGCAGACAATGGCCGGGATCTCCTGCGCCCCGGCGATCACGAGGAAGCGGTCGAGCATCGGCAGGCTCGGCTCTGGCTGGGTGACCGCGAACACCGCCACGAGCTGATCCGGGTTAGCGACGATGACCTGCTCGGTGTCCTCCGTGCCGCGGGCACGTCGCGCAAGCGCCCGCGTCCGCGGCGCTACCGCCTCGATGACGCCTTCTCCGGGAGCCACCTGGCGCACCTCGACCCGATCGCCGACCGCGACGATGTCGGTCTTGCGCCGCGCCCGCTTCAGGCTGCCCCGCACAACACAGCGGAGCACGCCCGCGGGCGTCAGAACGTCGTAGTACTGGCCATAAGCGCGAATGACGATGTTCGGCAATCGATCCGAACTCACCTCGCACCTTCCACCGCGGCAAGAACCCGGCGGTGCCCGTGCACACCTCTTGCTCGCTCACGTCGCTGCGAGTCTACCAAGCGGCGAGCGCTGCGGCAGCGGGGATGGCACCAGACCCGCTAGCGCTCTGACCCGCTGATGGCCACCACCGGCACGGTCACCTCGCGCTCGGCCTGCTCTGACGCGGCCGGCAGTGAGACCGGCAGGGGCAGCGTGTGGAGGGCGAGGTAGCAGAGAGTGCCGAAGAGCAGGGCCACGATGCCCGAGTGCGCGAGAGACACAAGCAGGTCAAGCCGACTCAGCACGAGCACGGCGCCGCTGGCCGACTGCGCCAGTCCCAGCCCGAGCGCGACCAGGCTGCCCCAGCAGAGGTCTGGCCGCTGCCCACGCCAGCGAGCCGCGTAGAGCGCCAGAGCCGCCAGCAGCAGCGTGCCGGCAAGTGCTGCGAGGCGGTGCAGGAAGACGGCCCCGACCGGCCCAGAGAACCCGGGGACGAGCTGGCCCTGGCACAGCGGCCAATCGAGGCAGGCCAGGCTGGCATTGGTATGGCGAACATAGGCCCCGAGGTAGACGACCAGATAGGTAAAGCCGACCGAACACCATGCGAGCGCCGCAAAGCCAGGCGGCAGCGGCAATGACCGGTACCGCTCGCTGCCACCCTCCTCGCGGAGCACGGCTGCCATCAGCAGCACACTGGCGAAGGCAGTGAGGGAGATGCCGAAGTGCAGCGCCATCACCAGCGGTGACTGCGGCGCCAGGACGGCCCAGGCACCGAGGCCGGACTGCACGACGAGGGTCAGCACCATGAGCGGCAGGAGTATCTGGATCTCACGCCGCGAGCGCCAGTAGCGGAGGAGGCCGACCGCGAGGCCGGCCATCAGCACCCCCTCGACGCCGGTGATCAGGCGATGGCTGTACTCGATCACGGTCGGCAGCGTCAGCTCCGGGATGAACCGGCCATGACAGAGCGGCCAGGAACGCCCGCAGCCCTCCCCGGAGCCGGTCGTCGTCACCGTCGCCCCCAGCATGACCACGAGAAACATACCGACCGCATTCGTCACGGCCAGCCGCCGTACCAGGTTCCTCCCGTGCTCTTCGCCCACCGGTTCCCGCCTCCTCTCACGCGACCGCAAGCGACCATAGCGCGCTACCGTCGCCGTCGCTGCGAAGGATAGCGCAGGCCGGCAGCGACGCACCGGCCCCGAAAGCGGCCCATCTCGGATAGACCACACCGCCCGCGATCGGCCGCTGGATCAGGCGCGGCGTTCCGCCGGCACCAGACCGATCAGCCGGAGGAAGGCCTCGATCTTCTCCAGTTCCCAGAGGCTCATGTCGACTGTCACCGTGAGCGAGACGCCGGCCTCAGCGGGGACAGGCCAGCGCTGGGGCGGAGAAGGCACTGCTAACGTCGGCGCAAGCTTCGTTGCTGGTCGTTCGTCCGGCTGAGCGCTGGCTTCAGCCCGGAGTGCCTGGAGACGGGACGACAGATCGGGGGCCAGGACGAGTCGCGACGCCTGACCTCGAACTCCGCGACGGAAAACTCCCAGCCCGGCCTCGTCGGCCAGCCGGAAGAAGAAGGTTCGGGCCTCTTCCACCCGGTTGCGCGGCTGGCCCAGCCGCATGTCGACCTGCCAGACCCGCTCCACCCAGGGCGCGTCCACCACGCTGAGCCCTTCGGCCAGTGCTCGCTCCAGGACGACCCCATAAGGTGGGTAGCGAACGATGGCGCGGGCGAGCTCTGCCCGCCGCTCGTCGTCGCCGGTCGCGTAGGCCAGCCTCCGGCCGTCTTCGGTAAGGCGAATCTCCGCCCCGTCCTCCCGGTCAATCAGACCGAGCTGCTCGAGGGCGTTCAGAGTCTCCCGCAGAGGCTCACCGCCACCGAGACGTGCCTCCAGCGCCGTGCGTTCGATCCCCTTTCCCTTGGCGTACTCAATCACCTGGAAGAGCAGCCGGGGATCGCTACGATACGGGAGCAAAATCTCCATCGCGCGCCTCCGTTTGTTCACGCAGGCTGTTGTGCACGTGACGTACCTTGTCTCCAGTATGCCACGCAGATTCAACGCTGGCAAGTATTGCCAAGCAGTAGTCAACGATTCAAGTCACGCGAATCAACAAGCCTAATTCGGCACGCGAACTGCGATAGCCGTTGGCCCGGAGCACGCGCCTGGGCGGCTTTGGCCTCGCCCGGCGACCGGGAGCTGCTCTCGACTCGGCACACCTGACCCTCCCCACCGGCGAGCAACCGCCAGAACCAGGGCTGCCGCTCGCCAGGTCACGACCGGAGCGGCCAGTCCATCAGGCTCAGCGGGCCCAAACACCGCCGCGACTCACGGGCCGCCACGCCGAAGTGTGGGCAGCGAGCAACCGCTCATGGGCGAGCACGCCCGACCCCAGACGAATCGGTTCCCCTCGCCGTTCTGGAGTTGAACCACGCATATGATCCTATTCAGCACGTTTTACTGGAATCAAACTCATGACCAAAGTCATTGAGTACTCGCGTGGAAACATGGTAGACTGTGGCCGGGAGCCAGGCGATGGCCGATCGTGCCGTGGCGAGGTGACGAGCATGAGGAGAGCGGAGCGCCGATCGACCGGCGAGCCGGCGGCCGAGCCGCCCCGCGCCAGCGCGGGCCACTCGCGGGCGGGAGAGCCACCCGCGGAGCGGTCGGGAGACGACGTTCGCCGCCGCGGCTGGTTCTGGCACTGGAACACCCTCGTCACTCAGTTCGCGCCCTTGATCGGCCTCAAAGGTGTGGGGCTCCTCAACTCTTACACCGTCTGGACTGACCGCCGTCAGGACTCCCCCTACCAGGGCTACGCCTTCCCTAGCCAGCAAGCCGAAGCCGCTTTCTACGGAGAGGAGCGCCTCGAGCTGATCACCATCAACAAGATCCTGATCGCCCTCGACCTGATCGAGATCCGCAAGGAAATGGTCACCCGCGTTGACGAGGCTGGCCACCGCTGGAGAGTGCCTCATAACTTCTACCGAGTGAAGGATCGGCCCGAGGGTTTCTCCCTCACGCCCGAGGCTGTCCTCCGCGTCGTGGAGCTCGCCGCTCGCGACCAGGCAGTCTACCGTTACATCCGTCATATCTTCTCCGACCGCTTCGCCCCGATTGACCGCGACAACGTGTGGCACCAGATCCTGCCGGTCGTCCGCCAGCACGCCACCTGGCAGCAGCTCGCGCAGCGCGTCGCCGAGGAGGAGGCACGGGCCTCTGCCCGCACCCGCGCTGGCCACGCCCGTCGCCGCCAGCTCCAGTCACCCGACCTCGTGACGCCGAGTCACCCCCAGGTAGGCCACGCCGAGCGTACTTCGACCTCTGTTGACGAGAGCAACCCTGGGTTGCAGCTCGATGTTGCACCGAGTAACAACGGTCCACCGTCCGGTGTTGGCGAGAGCAGCAGTGGTTCGATCGCTTCCGAGCCAAGCACTGTTGGCGCGGGCAACGACGAGAGGAGGAGCAGCGTTGCACACTCCAACCGGACGTATGACCAACAGCGGGATACTACGACGACAACAAAGCCCATCGATCCTGAGGACGATGCTGATGCACCTGCGCCGCTGGCTGCCGCGCCGGTTATCTCGCCGATACCTCCGCCTGAGCTCGCGTCCAGCCCACTGCCCGAGCCTTCGCCCGAAGTGGTCGCCTGTTACCAGGCCGCCAACGGCCGACCAGCGACTCCGCTCGAGCGCCAGCTCCTGGGCGAACTCGAATCGGAGTTCAGCGAGGCGGCTCGGCTGCAAGACGCTGAGCCTTCGCAGTGGCTGGTGGCAGCCATCCGCGAGGCAGTTAGCAGCGGATCGAGCTTCGTCGCACCGAAGCGGATCCGCGAGATCTTGGCTCGCTGGGTCGTCGAGGGGAATCCAGGCGCTTCCAGAGCGAGCAGGAACTCCCCCGAGCTGGGGGATGATTCGGTTCGGCCGGGCTCGCCGCCGAACGCGAGAGCGCTGAGCAGGAGAGGCGCGCTGTCCCGGGTTCCAGCACCTGATCGGGCGACAGTGCCGCCTGGCGGATCGCAGCGTCGTGGCCGGCTCGATGCTGGAGAGACGCGGCCTCGCCCGGTGAGCCGCCTCCTCTCCGAGGCACACCATGCGATCGGCCCGCCCTCGCGGGGAAGCGACGAGGCCTTGGTCGCGCTCCCGCCGGAGGTTGCCCGGCGACTAGCTGCCGCGCTGACTGCCGTCCTCGGCATCCCGATCCAGGTGGTTACTCCTTCATCGGGGGAGGCGACCGCTCTCCAGCCGAATCCGACGCCATCGCCGACAGCCCCCTCTGGTGCTCCAGCCGTGCCAGCGATTCGCTTGCCCGATGGGCTGACCAACTACCAGCTCTGGGCCATGGCGCAAGAACTGCTGCAGGCGCGGCTTCCGCCAGCGAGCTTTGAGAGCTGGATCCGGCCGGCCATGCTGCTGGGTCTGTCAGAGGACGGCGACCTCATCCTCGGCGCGCCGAGCCAGGCTGCCTGCCGGCGGCTGGAGGGGCGGCTACGGCCAGCGGTCGAGGCGGCGCTTTCGGAACTTCTCGGCCGTCCGGTGGTGATCCAGACAGTCGTCATCCAGGAGTGGCTCAGCCAGCGGAGCCTCGATCTCTCTCCGCCCGGCCAGAATGCGCCGCCGGCTTCGCACGGCTAGTCTGGCGCGTGTAGCCCCTGGCATGGACACCAGGCTGTGCCCTGATGGACGTGGTTCGTTCCTCCGGATGGGGCGAATCCCCTCGGCCGGGTGTAGCGGCCTGGTTGATCTCCTGGCCTCTGGGTAGCGGCGCGGGAAGCCGTGCCCCTGGTAACCACCAGCAGCGTCGGGGTGGCGACGCACCAGCTGGCTGCGAGACTCGTGGCGACGGGAGACCTCGAATTGCTGGCACATGGTGCGCGCACTTGACCGCAACACCTCGGGCCTCCGGCAGCGTGGTGGGCAGGAGATGACGGACGCGCTCGCGCGCTAGTCAGCCGAGCGGGATCGCCCGGCGGTCGCCCGGCGGCGCTCGCCCCAAACTCTCGGCTCGCCGGCAGGAAGTGCTTGCCAGAGCCAGATCGCAGCCGCCAGGAGCAGGGCTCCCATTGCCACAAAAGCCACGCGGATGCTGAAGACCGCTGCCAGCGCAGTGCCGCCGAGTGGCCCGACAAAGCCACCGACGGCGGTCGCAGTCGTGGTAAACCCGTACACCGTGCCTCGCCGCTCGGCTGGCGTCAGGTGGGCGATCAGCGCGTTGGCGGTCGGCAGCATGCCGCCGGAGGCGATGCCGAAGAGGGCTTGCAGTAGGACCAAGTGGGCAACGGACTGGGCGGCGGCCAGGGGGAGATAGGTCAAGCCAGCAAGCAGGCTCGTGACGATCAGCAGCCGGCGCATGCCGAACTGGTCGCCAGCCCGGCCGATCACGATCGAGGCGACCGCGCTGGTCAGCCCGGCAATGCCGAGCGAGAGCCCGGCCATCGAGTTGACCGCGCCTGATCCTCGAAGGAGCTGCTCGACCAGTAAGGGAACGATCGGCTGGAGCGCACCGCTCGCGCTCCGCAGGGCCAGCAGGCCCCCGATCACCGCTAGCAGTGCCGGTTGCCAGAGCAGGCTGATTGTGGAAAGCCTCGCGCTCCGGCCGCTGGTCTCCGGGGCCGGCCGCGTGAACTGCTCGTGGACGAGCAGGAGCACGATCCACCCTCCGGTGAAGAGCATCGAGCCGGCCAGCAGGAACGTGAGCCGGTAGCCGAAGGCGTCGGCCAGCACCCCGCCCAGCAACGGGCCGACGGCCGAGCCGGAGAAGACGGCCATCTGCATCAGCCCCAGCCCATAGCCGAGTCGCTCCTTCGGCACGGTGCTGGCGGCGAGGGTTGTCGAGGCTGCGACGGTGCCGGTGAAGGCCCCCTCAGCGAAGCGGAGCGCCAGCAGTTGCCAAGGGCTGGTGGCGAGCGCCATCAGCGAGATCGTCAGCGACCCAGCGAACATGGCGCGCAGCACCATCAGCTTGCGGCCGTAGCGATCGGCGAGCGTGCCCCAGATCGGCGCTACGATCGCCATCATCGCGGCGCCACCAGCATTGATGGCACCAGCCCAAAGTGCCTGCTGCTCGAAGGTCTTGGCGCCGAGTTCGGCGACGTAGAAAGGGAGAAACGGGGTTCGAAGGCTAAACCCGATGATCGTCAACGTCTGGGCGACCCACAGCGCGTAGAGCGTCCGTCGCCAGGATCGCGGAACCTCACTCACGAACAGCCATGTCTCCTCCGCCCGAAGCCCGACCGCTCGCTTCCGCGTTCCGGCTCGATCGGGCGCCTGCCATCGGTGACCTGCGGGCCAGTCTACGTCGCGCGCGCCTGCCTCGCAACCAGTGGACGGCCGGGCCGACCGGCTGGCTGCCAGTACCCACAGCTGTTGACACCGCGTGTCGCGGCTGCCAGACTGCAGCTATCCCGGCGAGTGCTTGCGCGCTGGCGCAGGCCCTGTAGCTGGACGAGAGGCTCCCTCATCCGGTCGAGCCCCGTTGGCTTTCCCAGCCTGCACCGAACCACGATAAGGAGGCTGCCATGTCCGCCCAGCCGTTCCACCTCCAGGAGACGACGATCGACCGTATCCATACTGCCCTACGCTCGCGCGAGCTCACTTGCCGCGAGCTAGTCGAGCGCTACCTCGCGCGCATTGACGCCTACGACAAGAAAGGGCCGGAGATCAACGCCATCATCACGGTGAACCCGAGAGCGCTGGACGAAGCCGACGCGCTGGACCGCTCCTTCCAACAGACCGGCGAACTCTCTGGACCGCTCCATGGCATCCCCGTCCTGCTCAAGGATCAGGTCGAGACGAAAGGGATGCCGACGACCTTCGGCTCGATCGCCTTCAGGGAGTACCTGCCCGCCGACGACGCGACCATCGTCAAGAAGTTGCGCGCGGCGGGCGCGGTCATCCTCGCCAAGACCAATCTGCCCGACTTCGCCACCTCCTGGTTCGCCTTCTCCTCGGCCGGCGGCGAGACCAAAAATCCCTACGCGCTCGATCGTGACCCCGGCGGCTCGAGCAGCGGCACCGGCGCCAGCGTGGCCGCCAACCTCGGCGCCGTCGGCATCGGTGAGGACACCGGCGGCTCGATCCGCGTGCCTGCCTCGTTCAACAGCCTCGTCGGCCTGCGAGTCTCGACCGGCCTGATCAGCCGGGCTGGCCTCTCGCCGCTGGTCGTCTTCCAGGACACGGCTGGCCCGATGACCCGCACCGTGCGCGACACCGCGATCCTGCTGGACGTGCTGGTGGGCTACGACCCGGCCGATCCCTACACTGTCGCCGCGCTCTGCGCGCGCATCCCCGAGACCTACACGAGCTCCTTGGTCGAAGATGGGCTGCGCGGCGTGCGGATCGGTGTCGTGCGGCAGGCCTTCAGTTCGGACAGCGATGCTGATTCGCGTAAGGTCAACGAGGTCGTTCACCGAGCGCTCACGACGCTGACCGAGGCGGGTGCCGAGCTGGTCGACCCGGTGGAGATCCCCGACCTGCTGGACTTCATCGTGACGACCTCGCTCTACCTGGCGCAGTCGCGCCACGACATCAACGCCTTCCTGGCCGCCCGGCCGGGGGCCCCAGCGCGCACGATCGAGGAGCTGTACAGCACCAACCAGTTCCACCCGCTCCTCGACCTCTTCGCCGACATCGCCCGCGGGCCGGCCAACCCGGAAGAGGAGCCCGACTACTACAAGCGCCTGACCGCTCGGGAGCGGTTCCAGCGCACGATCCTGCACGTGATGGGCACGCACCGGCTCGACGCTCTCCTCTACCCGGACGTGCAGGTGCTGCCGCCGCTGCGGAGCGACCTCTACGCCGGGCGCTGGACGACCCTGACCTTCCCCACCAACACGCTGATTGCCTCCCAGGCTGGCCTGCCGGCTATCTCCGTGCCGGCGGGCTTTACCGAGGAGGGGATACCGGTCGGGATCGAGCTGGGAGGGAAGCTCTACGATGAGCCGACCCTGCTGCGGCTGGCGTATGGGTACGAGCAGGCCAGCGCCGCTCGCCGGCCGCCGGCCAGCGCGCCGCCGCTGCCCGGCGAGCCGTGACATTGCTGGCTGGCGGCCGAGCTCGTGGAGATCGCAGCGGCTGGATCGGGGCAGGCTAAGCCGATGCGGCCACGGCTAGGTCGTTGAGGTTCGACCACTCCATCGGTCGCGCACCTGCCTCGATCTCGTGGATAACCCGTACCGTCGCCGCGTTGACCGGCGTCGGGATACCCAGCCGCTCGCCATGGGCGACGACTACCCCGCACTGCATATCGACCTCGGTCTTGCGCCGTTTCACGCGGAGATCCATCCAGATCCCCATGTGCGGCTTGAGCGAGTCGCGCATCTCCTCGGCCAGCCGGTCGAGGATTGCCTCGGCCCGTGCTTCCCAGCCGGGTTCCTCCGCGAAGGCTGTGGGGTCGAACATGCCGATCTGCTCCAGCCGGATCCCTCGCGCCCGCGCGACCCGGACGACCTCGGCGCCGGCTGTCCGGGCGGCCAGCCGGGCCCGGGGATCCGCCAGCACCTCGGCCACCGGCGCGTCCACGGTCGAGACCACGAAGGCGACTGATCCATACACCAGCTTGCCCCAGAGGTAGCCCCAGATGTTGGTGGTCAGCTCGGTTGGCATTACGTGGCTTAGGATCAAGCGCAGCTCGTGCAGCCGCGGCGTAATGGCACCGTCCAGCTCGCCCAGCACGATCGGGCGCTCCGTCGCCAGCCTGATCAGCCCCGGTTCCAGGTAGTCGGCCCCGAAGTGGACGAACGCGCCCACCGTCCGCTCGGGGCCGACGTAGCGAGCGATGATCTCCTCGTTGAGCCCGTTCTGCAGCGAGACGATGTACCCATCAGGCGCCAGCAGCGAGGCGTACTGCTCCATGGCCGCTTCGGTGAAGTGCCCCTTGACGCAGAGCAGGACGATCTCGAGCGGGCCGCGCACCTCCTCCGGCAGCGCCGCCCGAACCGGGTAGCGCCGGTCGCCGCGGATACCGGTGATCCGCAGCCCCTCGGCGTTCATGATCCGCACGTGCTCAGGCACGACGTCGACCAGCAGGACGTCGTAGCCGGCCTGGGCCAGGAAGGCGCCGACCGTCCCGCCGATCGCCCCGGCACCGATGACGGTGATGCGTGCCATCTCTGCGCTCCCTTCGCGTTGCCCGGTCTCCGGCTATCTCTGGGCTGTCGCACTGGCTGGTGCTGCGCGGCAACCCGCTCCCTGGTGAGCCGTCGCTCGTTCCCCCCCGCCTCCCGCAAGGTGCTTCGCCAGGGCCGGCGAGGGCATACTATCCCACCGGCCGGGGTGATGCAGCCCGGTGATGTCCCCGCTCCCGGCGCGAACATGGCGATGAAGGCGGCCCGACCGTGGCCGTGTGCCCAGCAGGCACCCGGAGGGGATGGTATCCTGCTGGCCGCGAACCGGGTACAGGCGGGTTCCGCCCCCCGCGGAGGGTGACTGTGGCGAGGCCGACAGTGCGATGGTGCTCTCCGATCACGCTGCTCCTCGTGCTCCTGCTCTTCGGCTCGCTCCTGCCGGCTCCTCGAGCGAGTGCTGGCGAGCAGGGCAACAGCGCGCGGGCGACGGCGACCGGCTGGATCGTCTGGGTCGAGCCGGGGGCGCTGGGAGATCCAGGGCTGCGTCAGGCGCTGGCCGGACTCGAGACACGCCCCATCGCTCCAGACGGTGACCAGATCGCGATCGAGTTCGCCGACGCGCGGCAGGCGGCCGACCGCGTTGCCCGGCTGCTCGGGCAGCCGGAGATCCGCTACCTGGAGCCGGAGGTTCGCTACTTCTTCCAGTACGAGCCGAACGATGAGCTGTTCGCCCAGCAGAGCTGGGCGACCGTCACCCATCTCCCTGAGGCCTGGGATCTGACGACCGGCCGTAACGACCTGGTGGTGGCTGTGATCGACTCGGGGATCTACGCCGATCACCCCGACCTGGCTGGCAAAGTGTTGCCGGGCTACGACTACTTGCGCCGTGACCCGGATCCCGACGACGAGGTGGGCCACGGCACGGCGGTGGCCGGGATCATCGCCGCGCAGGCGGACAATGCCCAGGGGATCGCGGGCGCGGCTGCCTCGGTGATGCTCTTGCCGCTCAAGGTGGGTGACGCCAGCGGTGCCTCCTCGGCCACCATCGCCGAGGCGATCTACGCCGCGGTCGAGCAGGGTGCCGACGTCATCAACCTAAGCCTGGGGGCAGACACCCCGAGCGCCACGCTGGAGCGGGCCATTGACTACGCCTACGAGCAGCGGGTCGTCGTGGTCGCCGCCGCCGGGAACAAGCGGGACGCCGTCACCTTCCCGGCCAGCTACGCCAAGACAATCTCGGTCGGCGGCACGGCGGCCGACGGCACCGCCCTGGCCGACTTCTCCTCGCGTATCACTCGGGTCGATCTCGTCGCACCCGCGGTGGACAACCTGACGACGAGCTGGGATGGCACCGACGCGGGCTGGAGAGCAGTCTCGGGTACCTCGTTCTCGGCCCCGATCGTCTCCGGAACCGTCGCGCTGATGCGTTCGGTTCAGCCGTTGCTCACCGTTGAGCAGACCCGGAGCCTGCTCACGAGGACGGCCCGGCCGCTGGATCCAATGGGCCAGCCCGGGGCCGGCGCCGGGCTGCTCGATGCCGGGGCGGCGGTTCGACGGGCGCTCCTGCCCAGCCTGGCTCGGATGTGGCAGGTGGCTGATCGACCGGTCAGCGAAGGCGTCGCCCAGCGCACTTGGCTGTGGGGGCCGTACGCCTTCTCGGTTCGGACAGAGCCGTACACTGAGGCGCCCCAAGGAGTCAGGCTGGTCGCCTACTACGATAAGACGCGTATGGAGGTGACCAAACCGGAGGCGTCGCAGGATTCCCCCTGGTACGTGACCAACGGGCTGCTCGTGCGCGAGCTGATCACCGGCCAGGTCCAGGTTGGCGATACAACCTTCGTGTCGGCTGCGCCGGCCCAGATCCCGGTTGCCGGCGACCCGAACGATACGCTCGGTCCCACCTATGCCTCGTTTGCCAGCCTGCTCGCGGTGCCGCCACCAGAGGCGGAGGCCGTGATCGTCCAGACGATCGATCGGAGCGGTCAGGTCGGCGTCGACGAGCGCTTCGCCGGCTATGGCGTCGTCACTGGGCCGCTGATCCTGGAGACGCACCATCGCGTGGCCAGCGTCTTCTGGGAGTACCTCAACAGCCGAGGTGTGCTCTACCAGGGTGGGGAGTATGTGACCGGCCCGCTCTTCGCCCCGGCCTTCTACGCCACCGGCTTCCCGATTACTGAGGCCTATTGGACCAGAGCGACCGTGGCCAGAGAGGTGCGGGACGTGCTGGTACAGTGCTTCGAGCGGCGCTGTCTCACCTACACGCCAGCGAACCCGCCAGGCTGGCAGGTCGAGATGGGCAACGTGGGCCAGCACTACTATCGCTGGCGCTACGGCGAGCCGCCGCACGAACCAGCGCCCGACGACCCGATGGCGGTGCTACCACGGCTCAGCTAGCGTCGTGACAAGGGCGAGCTAGCGAACGAGCGCCTCAGCCGCGCTTCCAGGTTCGGAAAGCGTGGAGCAAATCGGCTTTGGCACGCTCGGGGATCATCTCCTCCGTGATCCGGCCCAGCAGCTCGATCGTCTGGCGCATCTGCTCTAAATACGTCTGGCAGCCAGGGCAGGTGGCCAGGTGTACCTCGAAGCGGCCCCGATCTTCCGGCGACAGCGCCCCCTCGAGGTACTCGGTCACCAGCTCAACGAGCTCCTGACAGGTCAGTTCCTGTTCGTCGTCCATCGTCCGTTGCCCTATTGTTCACGCAAATACTGCTCGAGCGCGCGCCGTACTCGCGAGCGAGCGCGGTGCAGCAGCACGCGCTGGTTCGCCTCGCTGATTCCGAGCGCGGCGCACACCTCGCTGGCCGTCCACCCATCGATGTCGCGTAGCGTGATGACCTCTCGTTGGTGGAGTGGAAGTGTCTCGATCACCTGTCGAATATACGCGTAGGTCTCCCGAGCGACAAGGCGATCCTCGAGCCCGCTCCAACACTCCGGAAACGCGTTCCAGTGGTGTGGCCATGTGGGGTGATCGGCCGGCAGGAAGCGCTCTGGCTCGACCGCTGGCTCGCCCGGCTCGGCTGCTGGGTTCCAGAACGCCGAGAATGGGATACTCCGGGCTTCCCGGTGGCGCCGGGTTCTGGCGCAGTTGAGGAGAATATGGAAGATCCAGGTCTTCAATGAGGCGCGGCCTTCGAACCGATCGATGCCCTGGAGCACACCCAGCCAGGTCTCCTGAGCCACTTCCTCAGCCACCGCCCGGTCGGTCACGTAGATCATTGCCAGTCGCACCAGCGTCGTGTGGTACCGCTCAAGCAGTTGGGTGAATGCGCCCTCATCGCCCGCGCGCAGCGCCTCAACTAAGCGCCTGTCGTCCTCGGAGGCGGCCAGGGGCGAGGGATCGAGAGGGGCAGAACCGGCCATTGTGCCGTCTCCTTCCACTCGGCCCCGATGGGGCCGGGCGACGTTGTTGCTGAGCGATGGGGAGTGGCCATGTCCCTAGATGCTACTAAATGCCACCTCGTGTCGCATGTCCTGAACGCCCTGAGATCCCCTTCAGGTCTGAGCGTCGATCGGCTTCCTGGCTTCGAGTGAAGGTAGCGTAACCTGCAGGAGGGTAGGGATGCATGAGCCTTTGTTCCTACCCTATGGTAGAGCCCCATCGTCGCACAGAGGATGGCTCCAGTGGGCGCTTAGGTCGCGCTGTCAGCTGGTGCGACGGAGTGATAAACCCGAGCATCTCACTCCGCGTTGCTCTCCCAGCCCCCTCGATACTCGGTGTAACGAATCGAGCCGAGGCGAGACTATACCGCAAGACTCTCGTGGATGGATCCACACACCATGCACTCCCAACCTCGCACCAGGGCACGCCCTGGTGTATGGGCGGGCACTCGCGCTGGGACTCGTGTGGGACCGGATGATGTAGAAGGGAGACAGCGATGCTCACCCAATGGTGCCCCAATGTGCGAAGAACGCTGAGGGTCGCAGTTCTTGCCACAGCGCTGGGGCTCATCCCGGCGGGAGTGGTATCGGCTAACGCGGCCCCGTTAGCGAGTTGCATGGGTCATGAGGCCTCCAGCTTGTCTCCACCGGGCTCCTCTAGCGAATTCCCAGGGGGAATGTCGCAGGCAATGCCCGAGCTCCGTGAGTTCGTCAGCTTCTTCGCCCGCCTGCGCGCAGGCTCTCATGAGGGCTGCGACGCGGCGGTCGAATGACGTTCGCTGGAAAGACGACCCAAGTGCGGACGTTGCGGATCACCTCAGCAAAGTTGAGGTAGCGTGTGGCCGGACGGGAGGATCACATGATTTCAATCCGGGGAAACGTTGAAATTCAGCGTCCAGTCGAGGTCGTTTTCGATTTTGTTTCAGATCTCGGCAATGCACCCAAGTGGCAGCGAGGAGTCATCGAATCAACGCGAACTTCAGAAGGACCCATGCGTGTGGGAACGCAGTTCCACGAAACCGTGCGAACGATGGGGATGCGGTTCGAGGCCAGGTGTGAAGTGACCGCCTTTGATCCACCGCGTAAGTTCAGCATGACGGCAGATGGAAGACTGGTTCACTATGAGGGAGAGTTCGTTTTCGAGCCCATAGCCGGAGGTGAAGCGACCCGCATGAGTGTTTCCGCCTCCATGAGAATGAAGGGCTTGTGGCGTGCTCTCGAATGGATAGCTGGGCGCGAGATCAGGAAGGAGTCGCTGGCGGAGCTTGAAGGTATCAAGAAGGCAGTGGAAGATGAGGAATCGCAGTGATGGGCGCAGCCGGGCGCGTTGGGAACCTGGTGGCCGACGTGCTCTTGTGTGAGGGCGTGAGCATCGGAGTGCTCGAGCACCGGCGGGCGCTCGCGACGCTCCGGTAGCGAGGCGCCGAGGTCACGATCGGCACTCGATCACAAAGCGCTTGTCGCGTTGTACGCAGGCGTCTCGGCAGCCCTGGCCCTGCTCCCCGAGAATCTGGCCGATCCGCCGTTCGTCGCGAACCACTCCCAGATGATGGGTACGAGAGACGCTCAGCGTATGTGCCGTGCCATACTCTGGCCAGGAGGCTCCGTGCCCGTGGGAGGAGGTCGGGGTGTCTGGCGGTTCCCGCGAGCTGTTCGAGCGCCTGAGCGATGCCTACGACGCCTGGTACGAGCGGTATCCCGGCAAGGTGATCTTCCCGCTCGAGGTCGCCTGTCTGCGCCCGCTGCTCGAGGGGCTGCCCCGTCCCTGGCTGGAGGTCGGGGTCGGCACCGGCCGCTTCGCGGCCGCACTCGGGGTCGAGATTGGGCTCGACCCTGCGATGCGACCGCTGCTGCTGGCGCGCGAGCGCGGCCTGAGCGTCGTGTGCGGGCGAGGCGAACAGCTTCCATTCCGCGGTCAGACCTTTGGCGCCGTGCTGCTGGTGGTCACGCTGTGCTTCGTCGATGACCCGCTGGCTGTCCTTGCCGAGAGTCGACGCGTCCTCCGGCGTGACGGGGCAGTGGTGGTGGGGATGGTATTCGCCGACTCGCCCTGGGGACAGCATTACCGTACGCTCGGAGAAGCTGGCCATCCGTTCTACAGCGCGGCCCGCTTCCTCTCGCGTGGCGAGCTGCGAGATGCGCTTACCACCGTGGGGCTGGTACCGATCCGGTTCTCCTCCACCCTGCGGCAGCCACCTGGCGTCGAGGTGGTACCGGAGCGAGTCTGGCCTGAAGACTATGCCGATGCCGGCTTCTCCGAGTGGAAGGTCGTTCCAACATAGCCAGCCGCAGTGCGCCGCCGGCGTCTGGCCTCATTCCGCCGCTGGTGCAGTGCCGAAGAGGCGATCTCCGGCGTCGCCGAGTCCGGGCACGATGAAGCCCTGATCGTTCAGCCGCTCGTCGAGCGCTGCCAGGTAGACGTGGAGATCGGGATCAGCCTGGAGTAGCTGCTGTACGCCGTACGGCGCGCCGATGATACCGAGGAAGGAAATCGGGCCAGGATAGGTCTGCCGCAGGAGCGTAACGGTGGCGACCGCCGAACCCCCGGTCGCCAGCATCGGGTCGAGCAGCAACACGTGCCTGAGCCGGTGCAATGGCCCGGGCAGGTTCTTGTAGTAGATGGTCGAGACCAGCGTCTGCTCGTCTCGCCGCGCTCCGACCAGGTAGATCGGCGCGGCCGGGACGAGCAGACGCAGCGGCGCAATCATCCCCAGCCCGGCCCGCAGAATCGCTAGGGCGGCGAGACCATCAGCCAGCCGGCCGCCGTCGGCCCGGGAGCCGGTCGGGCTGGCGACGGTCAAGCTCGAGAGCTCGGCGTCCTGCAGGGCGTGCCACAGGAGGAAGCGGGTGAGCTCGTGCAGGCAGCGCTCGAACTCGGCCGGCGGGGTGCGCTGGTCGCGTGTGATCGTCAGGAGCGATGTGACCAGCGGGTGATCTAACACGGTGAGCCGCGGGTGGCCGATGACCTCCTCGCGGCTCGGCTGTGGCTTGCCGCGCATCGGGATGGGGATCTCCAAGGTCGCCATCGAGCATCTCCTCGAACGCGTGCCGCTCGATTCGATCGCCTCGCTGTGCCGGTGAGCCGAGCCACACCGCAGCGCGGGGCAGCGCAGAGATCGGACAGACGAGCGAACATCCTGGGGCGGGATTATATCGCGGGGGTGCCGAAGTTGTTCAGGACTGAGGTTGGAGGTAATCGCTGGACGTCCGAGGAGGTGCGCGGCAGCCTCGAGGTCGCGCGGTCGAGTGTATGCTCGATGCTTGCGCGGCGGAACTCGAGCCACGCCCAGGGCAGCATGCGGCGGCCGATGGTCAACGTCGAGGGAGGAGACGGCAGTGATAGCCGAGCAGTTCGATGCACAGGCGCTCCAGGCAGCCCTGAAGGAGGCTGTCGGGAAGCGGCGCCGCGACCAGGTTCGCGACCTCCTTCGGCAACTTCCTCCGGCGGATGCTGTCGACCTGCTACGCCAGCTCTTGCCCGGTGACCTCGCGAGCGCCGTGGGGCTTCTCGGCGAGGAAGAGCTGGCCAGGCTGCTCGAACAGGTCGATACGTCCGTTGCCGTCCAGCTCCTCGTCAAGCTCAGCCGCTCGCAGGCGGCCAATGTGCTCGAGGAGATGGCGCCCGACGACGCTACCGACATCGTCGCCGAGCTGGAGCCGGCTCAGGCCGAGGCCATCCTGATCGAGATGGAGCCAGCGGAGGCGGAAGAGATCCGCGAACTCCTCGCCTACCCGCCGGACACCGCCGGTGGGCGCATGACGCCGGAGTTCGTCGCGATCCTGCCTGACCTCACCGCCGATGAGGCGCTGGTTGCCTTGCGGCGCCTGGCAGGCGAGGTGGAGACAATCAACGACGTCTATGTCGTCGACGCGGAGAACCATCTCCTCGGAGTGCTGAGCCTGCGCAACTTGGTGCTTGCGCCGCCCGGTACGCCGGTCAGCAAGATCACCGTCTACGATCCGGTGAAGGTTCGCGCCGACGCCGACCAGGAGGTCGCAGCTCGCCTCCTGGTCGAGCACCGGCTGCTCGCCATCCCGGTCGTCGATGCCGAGAACCGGCTGCTGGGCATCATCACTGCTGACGATGCGGCGAACATCCTCGAGCGCGAGTTCAACGAAGACTACCTGCGGCTGGCTGGCACCGACGCCGAGGCCATGGAGCGGCGCCGGCCGGTGGAAGTCGCCCTCCTCCGGTTGCCTTGGCTGCTGGGAACCATGGGGATCGAGCTACTCGCCGGCCTGGTCATCGCGCGCTTCGACGCCGTGCTCCGACAGGTGATCCTGCTCGCCTCGTTCATGCCGATTATCTCGGCCGTCTCCGGCAACGTCGGGTTGCAGGCGGCGGCTATCGTTGTGCGGGGACTCGATACAGGGCACGTCAGCCTGCGGTACTGGGTCCGGCAGGTCTCGAAGGAGCTCGCCACGTCGTTTCTGATGGCACTGGCCTGCGGAATTGTACTCGGCAGCATCGGGGCGGTCTGGTCGAGGCATCTGCCGTTCGGATTGGTCATCGGCGGCGCCTTGCTCTGCTCGATGGTCACCGCCGGCTTCATGGGTAGCGTCATCCCGATGCTCTCCAAGCGCCTCGGGTTCGATCCGGCCACCACCGCTGGCCCATTCGAGACCGCGTTCCAAGACGTGATCGGCTTCGGTGTCTTCCTCTGGCTGGCCTCCCTACTCCTGCACTGGCTGCAGTAGGGTGGAGCCTGCGGGTATCGCCCGGGCTGTAGCACCGGGCTCGGCCGAATTCCCGCGGTGAGCCCCCCACCCGTTTTCGACACCCCCTCTCCCGCATCTGTGGGAGAGGGGCAGGGGGTGAGGGGCGCTCCTCTCCCGCAGCCGTGGGAGGGGAGCAGGGGGTGAGGGAGGTCACCCCCTCTCCCGCATGCGGGAGAGGGGGAGGGGGGGCGATTAATGGGGAGGCTTCAGACCCGCAGGACGGCGAGTCGGCAAACCGGAACGGCTGGCGAGGGGAGCCGCACTCGCCCCCAGCTTGGCCAGCTCTGGACAGCGGCCCGAGCATCAGAAATACTGGTCAGCGATGACGCAGTGAGGACGGGGATGCAATCGGCCCGGCATCTGTTTTGCGCACCTGGCTGGCCGAGCTGGGCGACCTCACCCGCTCAGCTACCAGTGGCTGAGCGACGTGATCCTCGAGGGGAAGGAGCGCCGCCATCGGGAGGCGAGACGTGGGACAGGACGGCGGCGAGCACCTCGTCGATCCGGAGGCGACGGGGTCGTTTGTGGCGCGGGTGAACCGCTACCGGGAGAGCGTGGGACACCGGCGCTTTGCCGGTGAGGACCCGGTGGTGTACCCCGAATCGAAAGCGCCGGCCGAGGTCGCCGCCGCAGCCATCGCCGCCGAGCGACTAGGCGGCCTGCTCCGGCTCGACAGCCAGGCGATCAGCCCGGCTGAAGACCTGGCGGCTGCCGAGCTGGACGCCGGGCTGCGCGCGCTGGCCAACTGGGATGTCCGGCTAGCCCGCTGGCGACTGGCGATCGCTGCTGGGTACGCCCACCTTGCCGAGCAGCAGCAACGGGTCAGCCTGGCGCGGGCGCTGGCCCAAACGGTGCGTGATCTGCTCTACGAGCCGCCTGGTCGCCCGCGGGTGAAGCCGGAAGCTCCGGTGCTGATGCTGCTGCCAGCGCTGGATCGGCTACCGCGGGAGGAGCTCGACTTCTACGCGGAAGAAGCGAAGCGCCTGGCTGAGCTCTGGCGCGAGGCCAGTAGGGACGATCTGCTCTGGAGCGGCTGGGCGCTGGCACGCACACGGGTGAGTCTGCGCGACGGGGAGCCCGACGCCGCGCTGGCCTGGCTGCTCCGCATCTACCGGCGCAATCGCGCGCGCCTGCCGGCTGATGATCCCCTCGAGCGCCTCGTGCGACCAGCCGAGGCGACCTTTCGTCTCCTGCTACCGCTGGCTGACGGCGAGGACGAGGCCGAGCTGCGCAAGTTGGCCGAGGATGCCTCGCCGCATGACTTGCTGGTCGCGACGGTGGCGACCTTGAGCCAGGTCTGGGGAACCGACCTGCTCCAGGTGAGTGACCGCTTCGCGCTGGTGCTCTACCAGCAGCCTGAACCGGACAGGGAGCGTCCGACGTGAGCGGCGCGGCGACGGAATGGGCCAGCCAGGAAGGGGTTCCCCACGCGATGAGGAGATCGCGTGGGGTGCCCTCAGCCGAGCGCGCCTGGCAGCAGCTTCAAGAGTCGACCGGCGAGCCGCAGTGGCTCGACGTGCCGATCCTGGTGCGACCGGTGGGCGAGCTACGCCCAGGTCGCATCGTGCTCGAGGCGCTGACCGAGGATGGGCACCTGCTCGGTACCTGCGCGGTCTTCAACGGCGAGTGGTATCCGGGCTGCCAGGGGTCGATTCCCTATTCCCACTACGCGCCGACGCTTTATCGAGTGCTGCTCGCTCGCCAGCGCCGCGAGGAGACCGAGCCGCTGCGCCTGCAGGTCTTGAAGGCGGTCGCCGCCCAGACGCGCAGCGGGCGGCTGTTGCCCGTCCTGCTCAAGTTCATCATTGCGCCAGAGCATACGCTCACCGGAGCGCAGCTCGAGCAGGTCTACGGCTGCCCGCTCCAGGTCTTCTACACGCGCTTCGTCGGCATCAGTTACGACGTCCTGCGCTCGCGTGAAGGTGGTGGCGATATCCGCGGGCGGGCTATCCACGAGGGGTACCGCCGGGCGGCCGCCGAGTTCGTGGCCAGCAGGGGCGATCTGGAACGGGCGCGCGCCGCGTACCTGGAAGGGGTGCGTCGCGTCTGGGTTGAGTGGTTGACCACGCTGTGCCTTAAGCTCAGCGCCGGGCCGCTTCGAGACCATCGGCAGCCGCTGGAGGTGGTCGACGAGATCCTGGACTACTGCCGGCACCGCTGGGAGGGGAAGGCCCTCCGACTGTATCTGGAGCGCCTCTTCTATGCCCCGTCGCGGGGCATCTCCGGGCGAGCGGATCGGATCGAGCAGCCGCTCGACGGTGGCCCGCTGCGGGTCGTCGAGATCAAGACGAGCGGGATGGACGCCGAGCAGGATCCGCAGACCGGCGATCGTCACCCGGGTGGACTGCAAGCCTTAGCGTACCGGGAGATCCTGTACAGCCTCGGGGAGCAGAGTGCCGAGGCGGTAGTCGAGGAGATCCGGGGCGCGCGCATCAAGCCACTGCCGCTCGAACAGCACCCGCTGATCCGCCGCCTCAGGCTGGATCTCTCGACCCGCGACGAGCGCGTCGTCGACCTCATCGCCCAGGCGCGCAATATCGGCTACTGTGTGTCGACCGGCCTCTTTACCGGCTACGACCGCTACCTGCTCGACCGGGCCGGCGACGACTGGCGGCTGCGCGAGTTAGGCGGCAGCTTCGAGTTCCTGCGGGCCAGGCCGCCGTGTCGGATCTGTCCCGCGCAACACCGGAGTGTCTGTCTCTATGGCACCAGGCACGCGGGGCAGCCGCTCTACTCGCTCTTCCGTTATGCTCCCAACCGCCTCTTCGCCTACTGGGCCTGGTTCCACCGCCAGCTCAAGGCCGAGGAGCGCGCCTCGCGCCAGCTGCTCTTCCACCTGGTCAACACGCCGGCCGAAATGCTGGAGCAGGCTGAGGGGATCACGATCGGCCGGCTGCGGCTGGTCGAGCAGACCGGCCTCATCGCGGTCTTCACCCGCGATGAGCGGATCGAGACGCGGATCCGTGAGGACGACCGGGTGCTGGTGACGCCGGAGACGCGCGCGCCTGGCCAGATCTTCTCGCTCGAGGGTACCGTGAAGGCCATGGGCGAGCACGAACTCGTCGTCCGCCTGAATGACCGCGTCGCTGCCGAGGAAACCTACCGTGTCGACCTCGTCGGCGGGTACGACTTGCGCGAGTGGCAACTCGAAGGGCTGACCGACTTCCTGGTGTCCGCTGTGGCCAGCACCGGCGTCCGGGGACGCAAGGTGCAAGTTGAGGAGTTACCGCGCCTGGCGCGGATCCTCCTGGGCGTCGAGCCGCCATCCCTGCCAGGCCAGGCTCCGACGCCGCCAGCGCCCGACCTGAACGAGACCCAGCGGCGCGCGCTCGCAGCGGCGCTGGCGCTGCAGCCCGGAGACCTGCTGCTGATCCAGGGGCCGCCCGGCACTGGCAAGACCTCGTTGCTCGCCCACCTGGCGCGCACCTTTCTGGCCCGGCACCTCTTCGACTACGACGGCCGGGCGGAGCGAGACCACCGTCCAGTCCTCATCCTGACCAACACCCACCGCGCCGCCGACGAGGTCGTGCTTAAGCTGCTCGACCGGTTTCCGGAGGTGGCGCCGTTCGTCATCCGGATCGGTGCACGCCGTGCCGACATGGACGAGCAGGTCGCTCGCCAGACACTGGCCGAGCGGGCTGGTGCGCGCGAGGCGCTGGAACAGGCCGATCTGACCCAAGACGGAGCCGGAGCCCTCTTCCGGCTGATCCGGCGAGCACAGACCTGCCACGACCATGCTGGCATCTTCGTCGGCACGCTCGGTTCGGCCGACTCCGCCGAGCTGCGAGGGCTGAGCTTCGAGCTGGTCATCGTCGATGAGGCCGGACAGGCGACGGAGCCCGCTATGCTGCAAGCGCTGCGTCACCTCCCGCCCGGCTACACTGGCCGCCTCGTCTTGATCGGCGACCACCGCCAGCTCCCGCCGGTCGTCTCGGACGAGCTGAGCCCCCCGCCGGTACCCGAGGCCTTCCGCCAGCTCGGCCTCAACGCGGGCGACAGCCTGCGCACCTCGGCCTTCGAGCGGCTGGCGCGCCTCTACCCGCACGCGCTGATCACCCTGACCGAGCAGTACCGGATGAACGCGCCGATCTGTACCCTGGTCAGCCAGACCTTCTACGAGGGGCGCCTGGTACCCGGCACACAAGCAGTCGCCGAGCAGACACTGGCTGGCTGGCTCGCTGGCCTGGGGATCTCCGCGCCACTGGGCTCGGTCTGGAGCGGGCCGCCGGTCGTCCTGGTGACGACCGAGCGTGACCCGGGCGCGCGCGACAGCGGAGCGCGCTTCACTGCTGGCCGCTCGCTGGACGAGGCGCGCGACAACCCGCGCGAGGCGGAGGTCATCGCCACGCTGCTCGGCGGGCTCGTCTGCTCCCTGCCCCCCGAGCTGCGCCGGGACGTAGCGCGCGGCATCGGCATCATTTCCCCCTACCGGCGGCAGAACACGCGCATCCGGCAAGAGCTGCTGCGGCGTGATCCGGTGCTGGCCGAGGCACGGGTTGACACGGTCGATCGCTTTCAGGGCAGCGAGCGCGAGGTGATCGTGGTGAGCCTAGTCAACAGCAACGACGAGGCCGCCATCGGCCGGCTGCATGCCGACTGGCGCCGGATGAACGTCGCCATTTCCCGCGCGCGCCGAGCACTGGTTATCGTCGGTGACCGCTCGACGTTCACTCGCGACCCTGGTCGGTTGGGGGAGGACGAGGCCCGGCGGTACTACCGGGCGCTCTTCGCGGAGATCGAGCGACTGGAGCGGCAAGGGCAGGCATGCGTGCTCGAGAGCCAGAGCCTGTCGTGAGGAGGACGCCGATGGCCGATCCCCGGCTGATCCAGCAGCTCCTGAGCGAAATCGGTGAAGGTATTGCCTGCCGGCACTATCACGAGCCGCGCACCGGGATTCACTTCGGCCTGCTGGCCGGGCTCGGATTGCTGACTCCGATCGACACGCGGATCCCACCGTGCGATGCGCACGGTTGTCCCTTGCTCGGACAGTGCGAGCACGAGGCCGACTTCGCGCCAGGAGCAAGCCCGCGCCAGCCCAAAGGCAACCGCAAGTTCCGCCGCGCGCCGGAGGGAGCAGCCGTCGCGGCGGACGCCGCGCTGCTCGAGCGCCTCGTGTCCGCGCACCGGCTGGCCGGGCTGGTCGCGAGCGCGCTGCGAGAGGGGAAGGCCAGCGTCTTTACCCTGGCCGAGGCGCTGCTCGAACATGACCTGGCCCAGGTGGAGAGGGAGGGGACGGCTGCCCCGGCCGTTCGACGGCGTGAGTTGGGAGCCTATCTCCGGCTGCTGGAGGCGCTCGGCTGGGTGCAGTTCGAGGACGACGGCCTGTCGCTCCGTGCAGTCCGGCTGCCGGTGCATCTGGCGCCGCCCACCCAGCTTTGCGAGACGGCGTGAGCGGCGCGCTGCGCCCGCCGCGCTGCTGGCGGCCAATCGTGCAAGGCAAGACATAAAGATCGTGAAGGATCTCGAAGAGAGGGGAGGCCGGGAATGCCGACGACGATCACCGGGATTCAGGTTCACGACGTGCGGTTTCCGACCTCGCGGACGCTGGCCGGTTCCGATGCTATGCATCCGGATCCGGACTACTCCGCTGCCTACGTCGTCCTCGAGACCGACAGCTCTGGCCTCGAGGGCCACGGGCTCACCTTCACGATCGGACGGGGTAACGAGCTGTGTGTCGCTGCTGTGCGCTCGCTGGCGCCCTTCGTGGTCGGGCAACGGCTGGAAGACATTACCGCCGACTTTGTCCGGTTCTGGTACCGGCTCACTGCCGACAGCCAGCTCCGCTGGGTAGGGCCGGAGAAGGGCGTGCTCCACCTGGCCACCGCGGCCGTGGTCAATGGGGTCTGGGATCTCTGGGCGAGGGCCGAGGGCAAGCCGGTCTGGAAGCTGCTGGCCGATCTCACCCCGGAGCAGCTCGTCTCCTGCATCCCCTTCCGCCACATCACCGACGCGCTGACGCCTGGCGAGGCGCTCGAGATCCTGCAGCGGCAGGCTCCCTCACGCGCCGAGCGTGAGCAGGAGCTGCTGGCGAAGGGCTATCCGGCCTACACGACGTCGGCCGGCTGGCTCGGCTACCCGGACGAGCAGGTGGTAGCGCTCAGCCGAGAGGCGGTGACCCAGGGCTTCGACGCCATCAAGATGAAGGTGGGAGAGGATCTGGAAGCCGACCGCCGCCGGGCTCGCCTGATCCGAGAGGCGATCGGGCCGGAGCGCAAGCTGATGATGGACGCCAACCAGCGCTGGGACGTACCGGAGGCGATCGCCTGGATGCGAGAGCTGGCCGAGTTCGACCCCTGGTGGATCGAGGAGCCGACGCATCCGGACGACGTGCTGGGTCACGCGACCATCGCCCGCGAGCTCGCCCCGATCGGCGTGGCGACCGGCGAGCACTGCGCCAACCGGGTGCTCTTCAAGCAATTGATGCAGGCGCAGGCCATCCGCTTCTGCCAGATCGATGCCTGCCGGCTCGGAGGGGTGAACGAGGTGCTGGCGGTGCTGCTGCTGGCAGCCAAGTTCGGGGTGCCGGTCTGCCCGCACGCTGGCGGGGTGGGGCTGTGCGAGTACGTGCAGCACCTGGCGATGTTCGACTTCATTGCCGTGAGTGGCTCGATGGAGAACCGGGTGGTCGAGTACGTCGATCACCTGCACGAGCACTTCCTCGACCCGGTAGTGATCCGAGAGGCCCGCTACCAGGCCCCGACGCAGCCCGGCTACAGCATCGCCATGAAGCCGGAGTCGCTGGAGCTCTATGCCTACCCCGATGGCCCTGTCTGGCGTGAGCTGGTATCGGGCGGTGAGGTGGCCTGAGTGGGATGGCAGTCCACCCTCCACCTAGGAACCTCTTCCTATCCCGCTCACGGCCGGCACGGTCGATCCCCGACTGTAGGAGGAGTTCGACCGTGCGTGATATCTATATTGGAAGGCAGCCGATCTACGACCGCGGACTCGAGGTCTGCGGCTACGAGCTGTTCCTCCAGCCGGCCGGCGTGCGCGCGAACGGCAGCTTCGAGAGCAAACGCGCGGCCGCGCAGCTCGCGCTGGACACGCTGGTCGAGATCGGCCTGGACGCGATCGTCGGCGACAAGCTCGCCTTTCTCAACCTGCCGAGCGAGTTCGTCCTCCTCCTGCTGGGGGACCTGGCTCCGGCGCTGCCGCAGGAGCGGCTCGTGATCCAGCTCGACGAGCGAGTCGTGGCCGATCACTCGGTGCTCGAGCTGGCGAGGAACCTGACGCTCCAGGGTTGCATGGTGGCGGTGGACGGATTCGCCGGCCAGCCGGCGCTGCTCCCGCTGGTCGAGATAGCGGATGTCGTGAGAGTGGACGCGCGGGGGCACGATGCGGCGGCACTGCGGGAACTCATGGCACCGCTCCAGCGCCACGGCGTCCGGCTGCTGGCCGGTGGGGTCGAGAGCTATCAGGACTTCGCCCGCTGCCGCGATCTGGGCTTCGACTACTTTGAGGGCTCCTTCCTCTACCAGCCGGACGTCGTCCGTGGCCGGCGTAGCCCGGCGAGCCGAACGCCGCTGTTGCTGCTGACGCGGCTGCAGGATCCAGAAGCCGACTTTACCGAACTCGAGGCGCTGATCTCCCAGGACGTCGGTTTGACCTACAAGCTACTGCGGCTGGTCAACTCCGTCTGGTATGGCCGCCGCACACGTATCGAGTCAGTGCGGCAAGCGTTGCTCCTGCTCGGCACGCGGCTGGTCAGCGCCTGGCTTAGCTTGATCGTGATGGCCGGTGTCCCCGGCAAACCGCACGAGCTGATGACCACCGCGATCGTCCGGGCGCGGATGTGCGAGCTGCTGGCCGGGGCGATGGGCCGCCTCAACCGGGAGAGCTACTTCCTCGTCGGCTTACTCTCAGTGTTGGACGCGCTCCTTGACCTGCCGATGTCGAAGGTAGTAGAAATGCTGCCGTTGTCCGAAGACGTGACCCGCGCACTGCTGGAGCGCGAGGGCGAGCTGGGCGAGGTACTGGCCAGCGTACTGGCCTACGAGCAGGCGAACTGGGACGGGGTTGACCGGACTGGCCTGCGTCCCAGCCTCGTCACCGAGGCCTTCCTGGACGCGGTCGGCTTCGCGCGCGATGTCCGGGCCGCGCTGCGCGCCTAGCCCAGCTACCGGTATGGGGAAGCATACGGCAGAACCACTCCGAGCAGCGCACAGATGCCACAAGGGCGCTGGTGAGCATCACCGCCCTCCCACGCACACGGGTGTTGGGTTGTGCCAGGCGAGCCTAATCGCCAGCAGCCGAAGCTGGCGCGGCCTGGCGGAGCCAGCGTAGCCAAGCGAAAGTGACGAGCGCAGCGAGCAGGGCAACAATGGTGGGGTAATCGTTGTTGTGTACGTTCCACCCCCCAAAGCCCGTTGCGACACCGGTGAGCTTCCCCATGTTCATGCCAGTGTGCCCGGCGACGACTTCGACGTCGGCTCCCGGTACTCCTTTCCCGCTCGCGCTCCTCACCTGGATAGCGAGCCTCGCCTCTTGGTTCGCGATGGGAGGATCTGGATTAACTGCGAGGGTGACCGTTGCCTTTCCCTCACCAGACGCTGTGTTAGTGTCGGAGATGCCTCTCGAGCCACACGCCGCTAGTGTGGCGAGCATCAGCAATGCCAGGATGCCAGTTGACAGTCGGAACTCTGGGACTCGCAGCATCGCCATTGGTGCTCTCCCGTCCGTTCTCACCAGTGCCTTCGCGTTCATCGCAGGTATTCTCGCGAAGGCCGGTGCCTAACCGCTCGCTGGCTCGATCACGATCGGCAGGATCATCCCACCCATCTCCTCACCGTTGTTGGTGGTGTGGGACGTGGCAGTGGAGCAGCCAGGTACCAGGGTGCTCCGCGGTGAAGAACAGGTCATAGGTCTCGCCTGCCCCGACGTACTGGGTCACCGCGATTGGCCCCTCCCAGGGGGTAGCCGTCTTTGGCGATCACTTTGAAGGGTTGGCCGTGGAGGTGGATCGGATGCGGCACCTCGGAGGTGAAGTTGATCAGCCGCAGCCGAACCCGCTGTCCCTGCTTGGCCCGGATCGGCTCTGTCGCGGGGAAGGCCTTCCCATTGATCGTGAAGAAATTGGTCATCGACATCCCAGGCATGCCGGGCATGTCCCCGAGCGGTTCTCCGGTCGCGGGGTCTATGCCCCACTCCTGCAGCACCAGCGGGATATCGAGATCGGCCTGCACTGGGTCGCCGTCCTTCGGCTCGATGACAAAGGCGCCGCCGAGGCCCGCGTGGCTTGAGTGGCCTCATAATGCGAGTGGTACATAAAGCCGCCCGCTTGAGTGACGGTGAACTCGTAACTGAACTCCTCACCAGGCCCGACCGGTCGCTGCATCACATCGGGCACACCATCCATCGCGTTGGGTACCTCGATCCCGTGCCAGTGGATGCTCGTCGGCTCGTCCAGTTCGTTGCGGAGGATGACCCGGATCTTGTCACCCTGGACGACCCGGATCGCCGGCCCCGGCACTTGCCCGTTGTAGGCGAGGGCGACCACCGAGACGTCGGGGAGGATCGGCCAGCGCACCGCGCTGGCAGTCAGCCTGAACACCTTGACGTCACCGTCCATCGTGTACTCGAGTGGCTGGCCACCCCGCTCGGCCTCAGCAAGTGGCACGCTGGAGGTCGGTGTCGCCCTCGCCTCCTCGAGAGAAGCCGTCATGCCTGGCCATTCCCTGGAGTTGGCGTGCTCGAACGCGCAATCCACCAGACGCTGACCCCGCGTAGGAGCAGGGCGAGCACGATCAGCCCGAGGAGTACGGAACGCATACTGGGTTCTCCCCCCGACACGCTTCGCGCTTCGATTGAACGGCGGCGATGGCTGCGGGCCATCAGGTATGGCCCGCCCGGCCGTCATAGCGTGAAGCGTTGCAGGAGGGCTTGCCTTTCTGGCCCAATCGGGCGTGCTGATAGCGATGAGGGTGATCGGCTTGCGCCAGGACGATCGAGAGGGGCGACAGCGAGTCTCGGTAGCGCTACGCCGAGGGTGGCTGAGCGTGGCTCTACGCGTGCCTCCGACGTGGAGCAAGTCCCTCGAGAAGAGCCGTCACCAGGATGCACGAGGGCCGTGTCACCATACCACCGCCCTGGCATGCGGCTGTGAGCGTTCTGGAGCTCGGGCTGCATACGCACGCTGAAGGACCACTGGAAGGAGTGGTCAGCGTCGTAGAGTGTGAGGTGGAGTGCGACGGCCAACGCGAGGAGCGCCGTCAACCCCACATGTTGCCGATGGTTCGCCAGATACCGTATCGCGCTCATTGTTGGCGCAGTCTACCACATGCCGCTGCTCAGGGTTATGACACTCCCAAGTAAAGGGTGTGCCGAGATGATCGGTGGTTCGCTCCGGCATCCGATTGCTTTGCGGGCGTGGTCAGGTGGTGAATACTTGTGGGACTGCGGACGGGCCGCGTGGCTAGGCCGGCGATGGGAGGAGCGAGCGTGGAGACGCTGGCGAGGCCGGGCGGGCGCAGCCGAATCCTCCCCCTCCTGGTGAGCGCCGTGGTGCTGGGGCTGCTCGGGATCTTCACCTACGCGGTGGCCTCCCCGC
>CALKCJ010000047.1 GCA_938082375.1 uncultured Thermomicrobiaceae bacterium | reverse complement strand
CGGTCGATTCATCCGGATTTCTCGTCTGGCCGCGCCGTCGTCGGCGGGCCGGAGATCTGTAGACAAGGAGCGAGAGACGATGTTCGAGTACGCGAAGGCGCTTTTGGGTCTCTATCTGCCGGAGAAGGCCGAGGGCCAGGGCATGGTGGAGTACGCGCTTATCATCGTTCTCGTCTCGATCGCTGCCATCGCGACCCTGGGGCTGTTGGGTGGTCAGATCGCAAACGTGTTCAACCAGATCGTCGGCACGCTCCGTGGTGGGGGTGGGCAGTAAAACCCGGATCCCGACTGCCGACAGGGACGCGCCGGCCCGCGCGGGCCGGCGCGCTCATAAGTTGACCGGAGAATGGGCATGTCGCGAACCATTTGCGTGCGGTGTTCCGGTCAGGGGCTGGTGGAGTATTCCCTGATTATTCTCCTCGTCGCGCTGGTTGTGATCGTCGCCCTGCAGGCGCTCGGGTCTGGTCTAGACACCTTTTACCAGTCGGTCGTGGCTGCCTTCGGGGGCTGACGTCTCGCTCGGTACACGCACGTGTCGCAAGGACGCCGGGGCGGGTGCGATCGGGCTTTGCACCCTCCCCGGTTTATCTGTGAGATGAGACGGTTTCTCGCGTCAGCTACACCCCCAGGGCGTCCTTGATCTTGTCGAAGAAGCCTTTGCGGTGGGTCTCGCGCAGGTCGGGCTGCTCCAGCGTCTCGGCCAGCTCCTCCAGCAGCGCCCGCTGGCGCGGCGTCAGGTTCGTCGGCGTTACCACTCGCACGGTGACGACCTGGTCGCCCCGCTGCCCGGTCTTCAGGTCGGGCGCGCCCTTGCCCCGCAGCCGGAACTGCTGGCCCGACTGCGTGCCGGGCGGCAGCGTGAACCGCACCGGCCCGTCCACCGTCGGCACCTCGATCTCGGCCCCCAGCGCCGCCTGGACGATGTTGACTGGCAGGTCGAGGTAGATCTGGGCACCCTCACGCCGGAAGTACTCGTGCGGTCGCACTCGCACCCGGACGTATAGGTTGCCGGGCACCCCACCGGGCGCGTGCTCCCCCTCGCCAGTCAGCCGCAGGGTGACGCCGTCCTCGACGCCGGGCGGGACAGTGACGCTGAGCGTGCGCGTGCGCACCGTCCGGCCACGCCCGCGGCAGGTGGGGCAGGGGTCGGTCACCACCCGGCCTTCACCGCCGCAGTGGTTGCAGGTGGTGGCAGTGACCATCTGGCCGAGGATGGTGTTGTGGTAGTGGCGCACCTGCCCCGTGCCACCGCAGACCGGGCAGACGCTCGGCTGCGCGCCGTGGCGCGTGCGCGTGCCGCGGCAGTCCGGGCACAGCTCCAGCCGCTCGATCTTGATCTCCTTCTCGGCCCCGAAGATGGCTTCCGCGAAGTCGAGCCACACCTCGGCCTCGAGATCGGCGCCGCGACTGGGCCGGCGCCGCGTGCCCATGGTCATGCCGCCGAAGAAGGTCTCGAAGAGGTCGCTGAAGGGCGAGCCGAAGCCGAAGGGATCGGCGCCCATGCCGGCCTCGAAGCCGCCAGTCCCCACGCCAGCCCCGACGCCGGCATGGCCGAAGCGGTCGTAGGCCGCCCGGCGCTGCTCATCGCTGAGGACTTCGTAGGCCTCGTTGATCTCCTTGAAGCGCTCCTCGGCCTCGGGATCCTTGTTGATGTCCGGGTGGTACTGGCGCGCCAGTCGCCGGTAGGCGCGGCGGATCTCCTCCGCCGAGGCGCTGCGGCTCACACCCAGGACCTCGTAGTAGTCGCGCTTGACCGCCATGCCTGCCCTTCTCCGCCGCCGTGCCCGGCGGCGCTCCACGTCGTGCAACGGTCAGGCGGCAGCGCCGGAGAACGGGGACGCTGCCGCTCGTTCGCTGCCTCTGCTACAGAGTATAGCAAGGTGAGGGGGCGCCCTCACCCCCGTCCCCTCTCCCGCCATGCGGGAGAGGGGTGCCCGAAGGGCGGGGTGAGGGAGCGCGGGGTAGCGAAGACAGGCTGCCGGCAGCACAAAAAACGCGGAGCACCGGGGGACGTAGTGCTCCGCGCCAAGGGAAGGGAAGGGATTGGGTTCCGGGATGGCAGTGGGGGCTGCCCATCCCAGCGATCCTAGTATACTCGATTGACATAAGCGGTGCAAGGGTGACTCGTACCGGAGTGTGGACGGACAGGCCTGCCCCCGCCCCGGCCTCTCTCGCTGGGAGAGGGGAGGCGAAGCGGGGGTCGAGGGAGCCGCTCATGCTATACTGGCGCGAGAAGCGCCAGCGCGCCGGTCTGCCGGCATGGATCGCCCAGGGGGTGTGACGCGGTGGAGTTCGAGACCGTCATTGGGCTGGAGGTGCACGCCCAGCTCCTCACGCGGTCGAAGATGTTCTGTAGCTGCTCGGCCGAGTACGCCGGGGCCGCGCCGAACACCCACGTCTGCCCAGTCTGCCTCGGGCTCCCGGGCTCGCTGCCGGTCATCAACCGGCAGGCGGTCGTCTCTACGGTCATGACGGGACTGGCACTCAACTGCCACATCCCGCCGTACAGCAAGTTCGACCGCAAGAACTACATGTACCCCGACTTGATGAAGGGATACCAGATCTCGCAGTACGACCTACCGCTCTGCGTCGCGGGGTACCTCGAGTTCCTGCACGACGGGGAGCGCAAGCGCGTCGGCATCCGCCGGGTACACCTGGAGGAAGACACAGCCCGGCTGGTGCACCGCGCCTGGGACGGTACCGGGTACAGCCTGATTGACGTCAACCGCTCGGGGGTGCCGCTGATTGAGATCGTGAGCGAGCCCGACCTGCGCTCGCCGGAGGAGGCGCGTGCTTTCCTGGTGGCGCTGCGCCAGGTGCTCCGCTACCTGGGCGTCTCGACGGCCAACATGGAGGAGGGTGCCTTCCGCTGCGACGCCAACATCTCCCAGCGCAGCCGGGACGGTTCCGTCGTCGGGCCGAAAGTCGAGATCAAGAACATGAACAGTTTCCGCTCGGTCGAGCGGGCGCTGGCCTACGAAGTGGAGCGCCAACGCGCGGCGCTGCTGCGCGGCGAGCCGCTGGTGCAGGAGACGCGCGGCTGGCTGGAAGACCAGGGGATCACCGTCTCACAGCGCACCAAGGAGTATGCCGAGGACTACCGCTATTTCCCGGAGCCCGACCTGCCGCCGATCTTCCTGACCGAGGACGACCTGGCGCAGATCCGGGCCCAGATGCCGGAGCTGCCGCTCGCCCGCTTCGAGCGCTTCGTGCACGACTACGGGCTGGGCCCAGCGGAGGCTGGCCTGCTCACCGAGGAGCGGGCAGTCGCCGACTACTTCGAGGCGTGTGTGGGGGGTGACCGCGAGGTCGCGCGCACGGTGGCCAATTGGATCACAGGCGAGCTGTTCGCGCTGATGCGAGAGCGCGCCGTCGCGATCAACAGTGCCGGTGTGAAGCCGGAGCAGTTGCGCCAGCTCATCGAACTGGTTCGCCGCGGAACCATCAACGCGCTGACCGCCAAGGACGTCCTTGTGGCGGTGAGCGAGACCGGCCAGGATCCGGACGCCATCGTGGCCGAGCGAGGGCTAGCGCAAGTGAGCGACGAGGCTCGGCTCCGCGCAGTGGTGCAACGGGTGATCGAGCAGCACCCGAAGGCAGTCGCCGATTACCGACGGGGTAAGGGCGCGGCGGTCGGCTTTCTGCTCGGTCAAGTGATGAAGGAGCTGGGCGGCAGGGCCAACCCTGCCGTTGCCAGGAGGCTGCTCGAAGAGGCACTCGGCGCGCCGGTGGAGTGAGCCCACCGGCGTTCCTTTTCTCTCGGCGATCGAGGCGATGAGCGACGAGGCTCAGTCGGGACGGCACGAGGCGGTGCGCTGGCCCGGCGGTCTCGTTGTCCCCGCCAGGCGAAGAAGATGTTGGTTCGTCTAGAAGAGGCGTGGCCATGACGGTAACGAGCCCTGTAGTCCACCAGAGACCCCAGAACAGTCTGTTCGAGCTCGCGGTCGAACAGTTCAATATCGCGGCCGACGTGATCGGCCTGGAGGACGACCTGCGCCGCATCCTGAGTACCTGCAAGCGTGAGCTGATCGTCCACTTCCCGGTAGAGATGGACGACGGCTCGGTGCAGGTCTTCACTGGCTTCCGCGTCCAGCATAACCTGGCCGCCGGGCCCTCGAAAGGTGGCATCCGCTACCACCCCGACGTGACGCTGGACGAGGTCAAGGCGCTGGCGATGTGGATGACCTGGAAGTGCGCCGTGGTCGGCCTGCCGTACGGCGGCGCGAAGGGGGGCGTCCAAGTCGATCCCAAGCAGCTCTCCCAGAACGAGCTGCAGAACCTCACCCGACGCTATACCACCGAGATCTCGCTCTTGATCGGCCCGCATACCGATATCCCGGCTCCCGACGTCAACACCAACCCCCAGGTGATGGCCTGGATCCTCGACACCTACAGCATGCACCGTGGCGGGGTGACCATCCCCGGCGTGGTGACCGGCAAGCCGCTGCTGCTCGGTGGCTCGGCCGGCCGGCTGGAGGCGACCGGCCGCGGCGTGGTCTTCGCCGTAGAGGAGGCGGCGCGCGCCTACGGCATCGAGCTGGCCGGGGCGCGTGTGGTCGTGCAGGGGTTCGGCAACGCCGGCTCGGTCGCCGCCCGACTACTGCACGAGCTGGGCTGCCGGGTGATCGCGGTCTCCGACTCCCAGGGCGGGATCTGGAACCCGCGCGGGCTGGATATTCCGGCGGTGATCGAGCACAAGCGGCGCACCCACACAGTAGTCGGCTTCCCCGGTGCCGAGACCGTGACTAACGCCGAGCTGCTCGAACTCGACTGCGACGTCCTGGTGCCGGCGGCGCTGGAAGAGCAGATCACCCAGGAAAACGCGCCGCGGATCAAAGCCCGACTGATCGCCGAGGCGGCCAACGGCCCGACGACGCCCGAAGCCGACCGGATCCTGTTCGACCGCGGTATCGTCGTGCTGCCCGATATCTACGCCAACGCGGGTGGCGTGACGGTCTCCTACTTCGAGTGGGTGCAGAGCCTGCAGCACTTCTACTGGACGGAGGCTGAGGTCAATAGCCGGCTGAAGGAGATCATGGCGCGGAGCTTCCACGCGATCCACGAGGTGGCGGAGCGGTACCGCGTGCACATGCGCACGGCGGCGCTGGCTTTGGCGATCCAGCGAGTGGCCGAGATCACCCGGCTGCGGGGCATCTACCCGTAAGGCCTAGAAGGCACCCTCATCCCCTTCTCCCTCTCCCGAACCTTCGGGAGAGGGAGCATTTCTGCGAGGGTAGCCCCTCGCCCGCACGGCGGGAGAAGGGTGCCCGAAGGGCGGGGTGAGAGTGGATGCCAGACCAGCGTGGCGAGCCAGCAGTGGCGGCGAGCTGGGCGCAGCAGCGTTTGACGCTCGGCCGCGCGGTATGCTAGATTTACTGGTGTGCTCGGCGCGCGGCCGAGCTAATCCTGGGGCTGTAGCTCAGCCGGGAGAGCACAACGCTGGCAGCGTTGGGGTCAGGGGTTCGAGTCCCCTCAGCTCCACCGAACGCTTAGACGCGCGACGGATGCTGGCCCCGCTCCCGTCGGGAGCTGGGTCGTGGTGTGTTTGGTCGCACGGTGGCTGGCTCGCTTGACAGCGCGTCTGGCCGTCTGCTAGAGTGCTGGTGAAGGCGCCGAGGGGAAGTAGTAGCGCGCCTGGCCGGCCAGCGAGCCGGGGTTGTGGTGGGAGCCCGGCCCGAGTCCAGCGCGTGAACTCGTCCCAGAGCCGCGCCGGTGAACTGAGTGCGTAGCCGGCGCCGGGTCGCGTCCGTTAGCGCGCGGGGAGTGGGCGCTGCACCCCTAGCGGTACAGCGTCAAGTAGGGTGGTACCACGGCACGGCCCGTCCCTTCGTGGACGGGCCGCTCGGTTTTTGAGGTCGGTGCATGGGTGCGATCTGGCTCGCACGAGGGCAGCCGACGGCCACCTGGCCGGGCCCGTCGCTTAGGCGGCCCCGCGGAGGGGCGCGTGCGCACGCCCGGGGGCGGCCTGGCGGGTAGCCGTGGAGGAAGCGCCGCGGTCGGCCTCCCGGCAACGGGAGGCCGTTCCCTTGTCGCGCCACCGAGGGGCGACGGACGGTGGCGGATCACCACACGAGGAGACGAGCGACGAGGCACGACGGAGGTTCGTGATGGCGACGACTGTAAAGAGGCGCCGGACTGAGGCCTACCGACCGCAGGTGATCGAGCCGAAGTGGCAGAAGGTCTGGGAGGAGACCGGGATCTACCTGAACGTGAGCGAGGATCCGGCTCGCCCGAAGTGGTACCACCTGGTGATGTTCCCGTATCCCTCGGGCAACCTGCACATCGGCCACTGGTTCTCCTATGCCCCGGCCGACGCCGCAGCACGCTATCGCCGGATGCGTGGGTACAACGTGCTGTTCCCCTTCGGATTCGACGCCTTCGGCCTGCCAGCCGAGAACGCGGCCATTCGGCACGGTATCCATCCCCGCACCTGGACGATGCAGAACATCGCACGGATGAAGCAGCAACTGCGCTCGATGGGCGCGATGTTCGACTGGAGCAAGGAGATCATCACTTGCCTGCCCGAATACTACCGCTGGAACCAGTGGTTCTTCCTGCAGTTCTACAAGCGCGGTCTGGCCTACCGCGCCATGGCGCCGGTCTGGTGGTGCCCCACTTGCCAAACCGTGCTGGCCAACGAGCAGGTCATCAACGGCCGCTGTGAGCGCTGCGGTACCGAGGTCTACCGCCGCGACCTGGAACAGTGGTTCCTGCGCATCACCGCCTACGCCGAGGAGCTGCTGAAGTTCGAAGGCATCGAGTGGCCGGAGCAGGTGGTGACGATGCAGCGCAACTGGATCGGCCGCTCCGAGGGCGCACGCGTCGCCTTCCGCGCCGAGTCGGGCGACCCGATCGAGGTCTTCACCACCCGGCCGGACACGCTGTGGGGCGCGACCTTCATGGTGCTGGCGCCCGAGCACCCCTTGGTGGCGAAGCTGGCGACGCCTGAGCGCCGCGCCGAGGTGAACGCCTACGTCCAGCAGGCGCGCCGCGAGAGCGATATCGAGCGCGCGTCGGCGGAGCGGGAGAAGACCGGCGTCTTCATCGGCGCCTACGCGGTCAACCCGGTCAACGGCGAGCGAATCCCCATCTGGATCGCCGACTACGTGCTGATGGGCTACGGCACCGGCGCGATCATGGCGGTGCCGGCGCACGACCAGCGCGACTTCGAGTTCGCGCTGAAGTTCGGTCTGCCAGTGATCCCGGTGGTGGCTGGGCCGGGCGAAGAAGCCCGCAGCATGGTGCGGCGCGGAACCTACCGTGAGAGCCTGCCGGCAGCGCTGCGGGAGGCCGGGTTCGCCTTCGAGGAGCGTGAGGGCCACCTCTACGTCTCGCTGGCTGACGCCGAGCGGCAGCGCTACATCGCGCGGGTGCAGGCGCATCTGCAGCCCGGCTCCTGGACAGAGGTCGTCGGCGGTAGCGGCTGGCACATCGTGTTCGCCGACGGCGAGGTGATCGAGATCGGCACGCTGGCGGACGAGCGGCGCGCCCTGGCGCGCTGCCAGGAGCTGGAGCCGTCGGCCCGGCAGGCGCGCACAGTCGCCGAGCTGCTATGGAGCGTCGAGTTCTACCGGGAGGTGCTCTTCTACGACACCTACGGGCGGATGATCAACTCTGGCCCGCTGACGGGCACGCCGGGCGAGGAGGCGGTCGCGCGCACGATCCGCTGGCTGGAAGAGCGCGGGCTGGGCAAGGGAGAGGTGACCTACCGCCTGCGCGACTGGCTGATTTCCCGGCAGCGCTACTGGGGCACGCCGATCCCGATTGTCTACTGCGACCGTTGCGGCATGGTGCCGGTGCCGGAGGACGAGCTGCCGGTGGTGCTGCCGGAGGACGCGGAGTTCATGCCGACGGGGCAGTCGCCCCTGGTGACCCACGAGGCATTCGTCAACACCACCTGTCCGCAGTGCGGCGGGCCGGCCCGGCGCGAGACCGACACGATGGATACGTTCGTCGATTCGTCCTGGTACTGGTACCGCTACCTGAGCCCGCACGACCAGGAGCAGCCGTTCGACCGCGCGAAGGTGGAGTACTGGACGCCGGTCGACCAGTACACCGGCGGGATCGAGCACGCGATCCTGCACCTGCTCTACTCACGCTTCTGGACGAAGGCGCTGGCCGACCTGGGCCTGGTGAACCACCGCGAGCCGTTCGCCCGGCTGTTCAACCACGGCGTGATCCTGGGCGAGGACGGGGAGAAGATGTCCAAGAGCCGTGGCAACGTCGTCGACCCGGACGAGCTGGTCGCGCAGATGGGCGCCGATACGGTGCGGCTGTACCTGATGTTCGTCGGCCCCTGGGAGCAGGGCGGGCCCTGGAGCTCGCGCGGCGTGACCGGCGTCCAGCGCTTCCTGAACCGGGTGTGGACAGTCGTCACCGAGACCGCGGACGTGGCACCCGATCGGCCGGACGACGATGAGGCGGCCCGGCTACGCCGGGCGATGCACCGTACGATCCGGGCGGTGACCGAGGACTTCGACCACTTTGGCTTCAATACGGCTATCGCGCGGATGATGGAGTTCGTCAACGAGCTCTACCGGCTGAAGGACTCCGACACGGCACGCACGCCTGCCTGGCGCGAAGCGATCGAGACGCTGGTACTGCTGCTTGCCCCGGGCGCGCCGCACCTCGCCGAGGAATTGTGGGAGCGGCTAGGCAAACCGTACAGCGTGCACCAGCAGGCCTGGCCGACCTTCGACCCCGAGCTGGCCGCGGAGGAAATGATCGAGCTCGTGGTGCAGGTCAACGGGCGCGTGCGCGACCGGATCGTGGTGCCCGCCGGTATCAGCGAAGAGGCTGCTATCGACCTGGCCCGGTCGAGCGAGCGGGTGCGGCCGTACCTGAATCGACGGACCATCCGGCGGGCCGTCTACGTGCCTGGCAGGCTGGTGAACCTCGTGGTCGAGTGACCGGCGTGAAGGCCCTGGGCTGCGTGCTCGGCCCGGGGCCGTATCGTGTCGCCGAGTGGCGCTGGAGTCGAGCACCGGTCAGCCGACCGGACTGGGCCAGCGGCGCAGTGGAGGTCGAGATGCCGATCGAACCGTTCGCACTCGAGCGCTGGATGACGACCTGGGAGACCCGAGTGCGCTACGACCTGGCGGAAAGTGGAATCCAGCCGCTGTCGGTCACCGAGTTGCTCGCGCTTGAGCCGGATCCGGAGGCGACACTCCAAGCGCTGCTGGCCACCCGGCTGGGTTACAGCGAGGCGCGCGGCACCGCCGAGCTGCGCGGGCTCATCGCCGGCCTCTACCGCGATGCCGAGCCGGACGAGGTGCTGGTGACTACCGGCGCGATCGAGGCCAACTTCCTGCTCTTCCACGTGCTGCTCCGACCCGGCGACCAGGTGGTTGCCGTCGCTCCCGCCTACCAGCAGCTCCACAGCGTGCCCCGGGCGATCGGCGCGGAGGTCACCCTCTGGCAACTCCGCCCCGAGAACCGCTTCCGCTATGACCTCGAGGAGCTGGAGCGGCTGGTCACGCCGCGCACCCGCATGGTCGTCGTCAACACGCCCCACAACCCGACCGGCGCGACGCTGAGCCAGGCTGAACTGGAGCGCGTCTACCGGATCGCCGAGCAGGCCGGCGCTTGGCTGCTGAGCGACGAGGCGTACCGGTGGCTGGAGTTGCCGGGCCGCGAGCCGCTGGCGGGTCCGGCACGCGACTTGGGGCCGCGCGCGCTCAGCATCGGTACGCTCTCCAAGCCATTCGGGCTGCCCGGGCTGCGCATCGGCTGGCTGGTCGCTCCTTCCGAGGTCGCGGCGGCCTGCTGGGGATTGCGCGACTACCTCACGCTGAGCCCAGGGAAGCTCAACGACTTCCTGGCAGTCGTCGCGCTCCGCCACCGGGATCGGTTGATCGACCGAGCACGGGCCATCGCGGCGCGTAATCTGGCTGCCCTCGAGCGCTGGATCCAGGAGCGCGAGGGGCTAGTCGATTGGGTGCCGCCACGCGGCGGACTGCTCGGGCTGCTCCGCTACCACCTGGACGTGCCGTCCTGCGAGCTGGCAGATCGCCTGGCGACCGAGGCCAGCGTGATGCTGGCGCCTGGGTCGGCCTTCGGCCTGGAGCGGCACCTGCGGATCGGGCTGGGAGCCGAGCCAGGCCACTTCGCCGAGGGGCTCGCGCTGGTGGCTCGGTTTCTGGAGGACCTGGCGAGTCAGCGCAGACCGACCAGGTAAGCCAAGTAGGCCCCGAGCTCGCGAAGCATATAGGTAAACTCGAGCGCGCTGCCCGGCCGGATCGGACTGCCCGGCGCTGGGGAGCCCAGCGCCTGGAAGCCGAGATCGTTCAGCATCTGCTTGGCGCGGAACAGGTGGAAGCCGTCGCTGACGACAAGGAGCCGGTGCAGCCCGGCCTGCTCCATGGCCGGCCTAGCGGCCTCCAGACTGTGCCAGGTGTTGCGACCCTCCGGCACCACGATCAGCGCCGAACTCGGTACGCCGCGCTCGGCGAGGTAGGCAGCACCGACCTCGGCCTCGGTTGGCTCCAGCGGGTCGGCGGTTCCACCGACGAGGACGACGACCGGCGCGTGGCCCTGGCGGTAGAGCTCGAGCGCATGGTCGAGCCTGGCGCGAAAAGCTTTGGTGGGGTAGCCATTGACCTGAGCTGCGCCGAGCACCAAGATCCCATCAGCGGGGGCACGCTGGTCGATGCGGGCATCGTGGTAGATTGCGATCCCGACCGTAGCGAGCGTGAGCGCTCCCGCGATGCCGCCGAGCAGCAGCGGAAACGTGACCCAACGGGCGAGGACCCGCGACTGTGGCCTGCGCTCCGTCACCACCAGGGTCATCAGGTGCTGGCCTCCTCCCTACCGGAGGTAACTATGCCAGCCCGCGTGGCTGGAATGCATACTTTGGTGGAAGCGGAGCGAGGCGGGAATGTCGTCGGGTGGCACCATCACCGCGCTGGAAGCGCAGGCGCGAGACCCGGAGCGGGTCTCGGTCTACCTCGACGGAGCGTTCGCGTTCGGGCTCAGCCGGGCGCTGGCGATGCAGCGCGGCCTGCGCGTCGGCCAGACCTTGAGCGAGCGCGACGTCGAGGCATTGCGGTCCGCGGATGAGGGGGAGCGGGCGGTGGAAATCAGCCTGCGGCTGCTCGCGGCGCGGCCGAGGTCGGAGCGCGAGCTTCGTGACCGGCTGCGCCGTAAGGGCTTCGCAGAGCCTGCTATCGAGGCCGCGATCGAGCGGCTGCGCGGCTGGCGCTACCTCGACGATGCCGAGTTTGCCCGCTTGTGGGTCGAGCACCGGCAGGCGACTGGCCCGCGTGGCCGCCGGCTGCTCGAGTTCGAGCTGAGGTCGAAGGGGATCGACCCGGAGACCGTGAGTCAGACGGTGGAGGCAGCCGAGCTCGACGAGGAGGCGGCCGCGCGGGCAGTGGCGGCGAAGCACCTTGCCCGCCTGGCCGGGCTGGATCCGGTCACCCGGCGTCGCCGCTTGGCGGGGGCGCTCCAGCGTCGCGGGTTCGACTGGCCGGTCATCTGGCGCGTCCTGGACACGCTCGGTCACGGTGAGGGTGCTTTGGAGCAGGCACCGGCGCCCGAGGACGAGTGGTGAGCGGGCACTAGAACGCTTGCACGGGTGAACGGACAGGGGGTATACTCAGGCAGGCCGCTGGAAGACCTCGCTTCCCGACGCCCATCTGACAGGCTACAAGCCAATCCCTGAAGAGGATCCGGGCGATGGCAGAGATTAAGTGGTTCGGCCACGCGTGCGTGCGAGTGCGAGGCCGCGATGTCACCGTGCTCATGGATCCGGTACCGCCGAGTACCGGCTACACGATGGGCCGCCAGCGGGCGGACATCGTCACCGTGAGCCATTCCCATCCTGGCCACAGCGCACTGGATCTGGTACGGCCAGGGTTCCGCGCGATCACTGGACCTGGCGAGTACGAGATCAAAGACACGTTCATTACCGGGATCCGCACGTTCCACGACGACGAGGGCGGCCGGCGCCTGGGTAAAAACACGACCTACCTGCTCGAGCTCGAGGATCTCGTGATCTGCCACCTGGGCGATATCGGCCACGTCTTGACGGACGAGCAGGCCGAGCAGCTCAGCACGGTCGATATCTTGCTGATCCCCGTGGGCGGTGGCCCGACGATCGACGCCGAGCGCGCGGTCGAGATCATCGGCCAGGTGGAGCCGAGCGTCGTCATCCCGCTCCAGTACCGTACGGAGCGTGGCGACCACGAGCGTGAGCCGCTGGAGCGCTTCTTGCGCCAGATGGGTGTGCTCGATGCCACGCCGCAAGATGCGCTGTCGATCAGAAAGGCTGATTTGGGGGAGACGACGAGCGTGGTCGTGCTGACGCCCGGCTCGTGAGGCGCGGACGGGGGATCGACCGGGAGGAGTGGGGTATGCCGAAGTACATCTTCGTCACCGGTGGCGTGGTGTCGTCCGTGGGGAAGGGGATCGCCACTGCTGCCATCGGCCGGCTGCTCAAGAGCCGGGGGATGCGCGTCGCTTTGATGAAGCTGGATCCATACCTCAATGTCGATCCCGGGACAATGTCGCCGTACCAGCACGGTGAGGTCTTCGTGACCGAGGACGGAGCTGAGACTGACCTCGATTTAGGCCACTACGAGCGGTTTACCGACGAAAACCTGAGCCGTGCCTCCAACGTCACGGCCGGACAAGTCTATTCGACCGTCCTCGCCAAGGAGCGGCGAGGCGACTATCTCGGGGGTACCGTGCAAGTCATCCCCCATGTCACTAACGAGATCAAGGAGCGCATCCGGCTGGTGTCGCAGCAGCACCAGCCGGACGTCGTCGTCGTAGAAGTGGGCGGCACCGTCGGCGACATCGAGGGCCAGCCGTTCCTGGAGGCGATTCGGCAGATGCGGCGCGAGGAGGGGCGGCGGAATGTCCTCTATATCCACGTGACGCTCTTGCCCTACATCCGGAGCACCGGTGAGGTGAAGACCAAACCGACCCAGCACAGCGTCAAGGAGTTGCGGGCGATCGGCATCCAGCCAGACGTCATCATCTGCCGCACTGACCATCCGGTGGGGAACGACGTGCGAGCTAAAGTGGCGCTCTTTGGCGATGTCGACGAAGATGCGGTCATCCTTTTGCCGACGGCAGAGACGATCTATGAGGTGCCGTTGATCCTGGAGGAGGCGGGGCTGGGTCGCTACATCACCGAGCACTTCAAATGGCCCAACAGCCAGCCCGATCTCGAGGAATGGCGCTACCTCGTCGCGCGGCTGAAGGAGCCGCGTCGCCGGGTGCGGATCGCGCTGGTCGGCAAGTACGTCGAGTTGCATGATGCGTACCTCAGTGTGAGCGAGGCTTTGGCCCATGCCGGATTGGCTCACGGCGTGCAGGTCGAGATCCAATGGGTCAACTCGGCGACAGTGACCCGGCGCGAGCTGGAGGAGGCGCTCCGCCAGGTTTCGGGGATCGTCGTCCCCGGGGGGTTCGGGCTGCGTGGTGTCGAGGGGAAGATCCTGGCGGCGCAGTACGCGCGTGAGCGCGAGATCCCGTACCTGGGACTCTGTTACGGGCTGCACATGGCGGTGATCGAGTTCGCCCGCAACGTGCTCGGGCTCACCGGCGCCAATAGTACCGAGATCGACCCGGAGAGCCCCCACCCCGTCATCGACCTGATGCCTGACCAGCGCGGCGTTGAGCTGGGCGGCACGATGCGGCTCGGGCGGTATCCCTGTGCGCTCGTGCCTGGCACGCGGGCAGCGACGGCGTACGGTACACCATTGGTCTACGAACGGCACCGGCACCGGTGGGAGGTGAACAACGCCTACCGCGAGCGGTTCGAGGCGGCCGGCTTCCTGGTCAGCGGCCAGTCGCCGGACGGGCGCTACGTCGAGATCATGGAGTTGCGCGACCACCCCTGGTTCATCGGCGTCCAGTTCCATCCAGAATTCAAGTCGCGCCCGAACCGACCGCACCCGCTGTTCCAGGGATTCATTGGGGTGGCGAAGGACGTGCTGCGCGAGGGAGACCAGCGCCCCTTGCCGTTGAGCGCGCTGGCGCTGGCCGAGCCCGCTCGCGATTAGCCGCGGGTTCGGGACACTCGTTGCGCCGCCTGCTGGTTTGTGATAGGATGCGCAATCGTGAGTGGGTCGAGTAAGCGCCCACTCGGCACGCGACGGGACTGGCAGACCGTCGGGGCCGCAACAGGTCTCGGGTGTTCGGTCGTGACCAGTCTCATCCTGTGTCTTAGCGGGGGTGTGCTGCTCGACCAGTGGCTGGGTACCCAGCCGCTCTTGACGCTGGTCGGCCTGGCGCTGGGGCTCGCCTCAGCCGGGTACTTGTTGTATGAGCTCGCGGTGATCAACCAGCCGGAGAAGGGCCGGCTCAAGCGGCGCCGGCCGGCCTCCCGGCAAGACCGAGAGCTGCGTTGAGCCGAGCGAGTGGTCTGTAGCGAGTAGGAGCGCCCGTGGAGCTTCACATCGCCGTCGCCCCGGAAACGCTCTGGCGCCTCGAACTCCCGGGTACCGGGATCGCCTTCAATATCACCAACTCCTTCATCACCATGCTCTTAGTCATGGGATTTCTGGTCGTCGCTGGCAGGCTGATCGCGCGCTCAGCGACGCTGGTTCCCGGCCGGTTCCAGTCGGTCTTGGAGATCGTGGTCGAGTTCGTGCTCAACCTGGTGGAGAGCACCGCCGGCAGGCGGTTCGGGCGGCGGATCTTTCCGTTGATCGGCGGGCTGTTCATCTTCATCATCGTCTCCAACTACTCGGGGCTGTTGCCGGGGGTCGGCACCGTAGGGGTCTGGCATGAAGAGGCGGTCAAGAGCGCGAAGCTGGCGGCCGCCGCGGGCGCGAGTGGCGAAAGTGCGGCTCAGGTGCACCGGGTACTGGTGCCGCTCTTCCGCTCGCCGAGCGCTGACCTGAACATGACCCTGGCCATGGCCCTGTTGAGCTATGTGACGTTCCAGTTTCTCGGCTTCCGGGCGCACGGCGTGTGGGGCCGGCTCAAGCACATGGCGAACCCACCGTTTCTGTTCCCGATCGAGGTCATCAGCGAGTTCTCTCGGATCGTCTCGCTGGCCTTCCGACTCTTCGGCAACATCTTCGCGGGTGAGGCACTGCTGACTGTGATGTACGGGATCGCGAACGCGGTCAAGGTCTCGGTGATTGGGCTACTGATCCCGGTCGTGTTCCTGTATCTGGAGGTGCTCTTCGGCTTCATCCAGGCGCTGGTCTTCGCTCTGCTGACGCTGATCTATATCACGCTGGCGGCGGCGGAGGGCCACGAGGAACATGGCGAGCGGCATGGGCACGAGCGTGCGGGTGCCGCCTAGTCAGCGTCGTCTGGAGATTGAGGACAGAGTCGAGGTAGTGGATCGTTGCCCCACTGGGCAGCGGCTGGAGTTGGTTGCGGGATAGGTTCGGACGAGCGGAGCGTCCGGCGAAGGGAGGAGCGGAGCGTGTTCGCCAATGTTACGGAACCCCAAGTCGTTGTCCCAATGGCGGCGGCGCTGGCGATCGGTCTGGGGGCCCTGGGCCCGGGTATCGGCATCGGGCTCGCGGTGCGTGGCGCGATGGACGCCATCGGGCGCAATCCGGAGGCGGAGGGTGCCGTCCGGTTAACGATGATCATCGGTGCCGCTCTGGCCGAGGCGGTCGCGATCTACGCTTTCGTTGTGGCCCTGATCATCGCGTTCGTCCTGTAGAGGGAGTTCGCTGCGCTCTCGCGTCGAGCACGCGGCGGGGAGCACGCGACCCGGCGTCCGGCAGCGCCCACCAGCGGGTAGGGGCGCTGCCGATCTTGCCGGGTCAGGTTATGCTAGTGGTGACGGTGCCGCTCCGGATCAGCTCGGGTGCGACCGGCCAGACGGGTACCGACTCGACACCGTGCAGCAACCGTGCGGCGCAGACGGCAGTAAGGGAGCAGCAATGGGCGCGCTGGGAGTCACCTGGACGAACCTCCTGATCCAGCTCATCGCGTTCATCGTGTTCGTCGCGATCTTCTGGAAACTCGCGCTCGGCCCGATCACCCGGATGATCGACCAGCGCCAGGAGCGCATCCGTGAGGGTATTGAGGCTGCCGAGCGGATGAAGCGCGAGCTGGCGGAGACGCAGGCACGGAACGAGGAGATCATCGCCGACGCACGCCGCGAGGCACAGAAGATCCTCGCCAGCGCGCGCGAGAGTGCTGATCAGTTCCTCGCGCGCGCCCGTGAGCAGGCGCAGGTTCAGGCAGAGCAAATCATCGCTCAGGCCCGTGAGGCGATCGAGACCGAGCGCCAACGAGCGTGGGACGAGCTGCGGCGTGATGTCGCTGACCTCGCGATCACCGCGGCGACGAAGATTATCCGCCAGGAGCTGGATCGCACTCGCCACCTGGCACTGATCGAAGAGACGCTCGCTGAGGTCGGAGACGGTCGCTTGCCGAAGACATCGTAGCCGGTGGGGGATTGACGAGCATGGTAGTCGCAGGCGTCGCGAAGCGCTACGCTCAGGCCGCATTCGAGATCGCCAAAGCGCACCAGGCGTTGGAGCAGTGGGAGCAGGCTCTCCAGACCTGTCGCACGGCACTGGGGGATGCAGCGCTGGCCGAGTTCTTTGAGAACCCAGCAATCCCCTTCGAGGCGAAGGTACGTGTTTTGACCGAATTAGTTCCTGGCGAGGGCGAGGAACGATTTGTCCGAAACCTGCTCACCTTGCTGCTGGAGCGTGGTCGCTTTCGTCAGATCCCTGACGTGGTCGAAGCCTTCAGCGAGCTCGTGCTCCAGGAGCGCGGCGTGGTCCGGGTCGAAGCGGTCACAGCCGTAGAACTGGCCCCCGCTGAGATCGGGCGCCTGCGAGAACGCCTCGAGCACGCGCTCGGGCGTGCCGTGCAGTTGAAGGTACGGGTCGATCCCGAGGTGATCGGGGGGATTATCATTCGGATGGGAGACAACGTTGTCGATGCCAGCGTCCGCACCCAGCTCCAGGCATTGCGTCGTCAGCTCACCGGGCCTGTAGCCGCTTAAGCAGGAAGTGTTGCCAGGCATCGGAACGACACACAGGAGGAAGCATGTCCGTCCGACCGACTGAGATCACCGAGATCCTCAAGCAACAGATCGAACAGTACGGCGCCCGCATGGTGGTGACCAACGTCGGCCACGTTGTCCAGGTCGGCGATGGAATCGCGACCGTGCACGGTCTTCGCGACGTGATGTCGAGCGAACTGGTCGAGTTCGAGAACGGCGTCATGGGGATCGCGTTCAACCTACTCGAAGATTCGGTCGGCATCATCATCATGGGCGACTACACGGGCATCGAGGAGGGCGACGAAGTGCGGGCCACTGGCCGCATCGCCTCCGTGCCGGTCGGCCCGGCGCTGGTCGGGCGGGTGGTCAACGCGCTCGGCGAGCCGATCGATGGTAAGGGGCCAATCCAGACCGACCGCTATCGCCCGATCGAGCGGATCGCGCCCGGGGTGGTGAAGCGCCAGAACGTCGACACCGCGTTGCAGACCGGTCTGAAGGCGATCGACAGCATGATCCCGATCGGCCGCGGGCAGCGCGAGCTGATCATCGGTGACCGGCAGACGGGCAAGACCGCCATCGCGCTCGACACCATCATCAACCAGAAGGGGACCGGGGTCATCTGCATCTACGTCGCCATCGGCCAGAAGCGAGCCCAGGTGGCGCAGACGGTGGCTGTACTCGAGCGCGAAGGCGCCATGGATCACACCATCGTGGTGGCGGCGACGGCATCGGACCCGGCGCCGCTCCAGTACATCGCGCCGTACGCTGGCTGTGCCATGGGCGAAGAGATCATGGAGAGCGGCGGCGACGCGCTGATCGTCTACGACGACCTGAGCAAGCACGCCTGGGCGTACCGCCAGGTCTCCCTGCTGATGCGCCGCCCGCCGGGTCGCGAGGCCTACCCGGGTGACATCTTCTACCTGCACTCGCGTCTGCTCGAGCGCGCAGCCCGGCTGCGCGACGACCTCGGTGGCGGTAGCCTCACCGCGCTGCCGATCGTCGAGACGCAGGCCAACGACGTCTCAGCGTACATCCCGACGAACGTCATTTCGATCACCGACGGTCAGATCTATCTCGAGCCGGACCTCTTCTACGCCGGTATTCGGCCGGCGATCAACGTCGGCCTGTCGGTGTCCCGGGTCGGTGGCGCGGCGCAGATCCGCGCCATGCGCCAGGTGGCTGGCCGGCTGCGCCTGGAGCTGGCCCAGTTCCGCGAGCTGGCAGCGTTTGCCCAGTTCGGCTCCGACCTCGACCCGGCGACCAAGCGGCAGATCGACCGCGGGCTTCGGTTGACCGAAGTGCTCAAGCAGCCGCAGTACCAGCCAATGCCGGTCGAGGAGCAGGTCGCCATCATCTGGGTAGCGACCAGCGGACAACTCGACGATGTGCTCGTCGAGCACGTGCGCGAGTTCGAGCGCCAGTATCTCGATTACCTGCGCACCAGTCACCCGGAGATTCTGCGCCGGATCGCTGCAGAGCGCGAACTCAAGGACGACTTGATCGAGCAGATGCGCGCGGTCGTGCAGGAGTTCAAGCGGGCGATCTGGACCCCGCCGCGAGAGCGGGTGCTGGTGTAGGCGTTCGGTTAAGGGGGGAACCGAGCTGTGCCACAAGCAGTCACACCCCGTGAGATCCGGCGGCGCATCCGGAGTATTCGTAACACAGCACAGATCACCCGAGCCATGGAGATGGTCGCCGCCTCGAAGATGCGCCGCGCCCAGCAGCAGGTAGTCGCGGCCCGGCCGTACGCCGACCGTATCCGCGCCATGATCGGCGACCTGGCTGCGATGACCAGCCCGGCCGAGGAGATCCGGAACTTTCCGCTCCTGGCGAAGCGGCCGATTCGCCGCGTGCAGGTCATCATGATCACCTCGGATCGTGGCCTCGCTGGCGCTCTCAACACGAACCTGATCCGACGGGCGGTCGAGTTCATGATGCACGAGCGTCCTGAGCCACTCGAGCACTTCGACATTGTGGCAGTCGGGCGGAAGGGGCGGGACTGGCTCGTGCGGTACGGCTGGCCGATGGTGGCCGAGTTCACCAGGATTTCCGATCACCCCTCAATCGAGGTGATCCGCCCGATCGCGGAGATCGCCAGCGCCGACTTTGTCAGCGGCAGGGTCGATGCGGTCTTCGTGATCTACACCCACTTTATCAACACGCTGCGGCAAGAGCCACGGGTGCTGCAGCTCTTGCCGGTCGAGCCGCCTGAGGGGGTGGGGGAGATCGCTGACTACATCTTCGAGCCGAGTCCGGTCGCCGTGCTTCAGGCGCTCTTGCCCCGCTTCATCGAAGTTCAGCTCTACCGCACGCTGCTCGAAGCGGTTGCGAGTGAGCACAGCGCCCGCATGGTGGCCATGCGCAATGCGACCCAGAACGCCCTCGACCTGGTCGGTGAACTTACGTTGACCTACAACAAGGCGCGGCAAGCGCAGATCACGCGCGAGGTCAGTGAGATCGCCGCGGGGGCCAACGCGCTGGGCTCGGTTCAGGCCTGAGGTCGAGGTACGGCGAGAATTCGTGACAGTTCGGAGAGGCAACGCACCGATGGCAGTCGCAGTAGCAACCGGTAGGATCGTCCAGATCCAGGGCGTGGTGGTGGACGTTGAGTTCCCACCGGACCAGCTCCCCGAGATCTACAACGCATTGCTCGTCGAGCGTGAAGGGCAGGAGCCGCTGGTTCTCGAGGTGCAGCAGCATCTTGGGAACGACTGGGTACGCGCGGTGGCGATGTCGACGACGGACGGCTTGCGCCGGGGGATGCCAGTGATCGATACCGGCGAACCGATCAAGGTTCCAGTGGGGCCGCCGACGCTGGGCCGCATCTTCAATGTGGTCGGCCAGCCGATCGACGAGCAGGGGCCGGTTCCCGAAGACGCTCTGCGCTACCCGATTCACCGCCCCGCGCCGTCCTTTGAGGAGCAGTCCACCCAGGTCGAGGTCTTCGAGACCGGCTTGAAGGTCATCGACCTGGTCGCTCCCTTCACCAAGGGCGGGAAAACCGGCGTGTTTGGCGGTGCTGGTGTCGGTAAGACGGTTATCATCATGGAGCTGATCCGCAACATCGCGGCCGAGCACGGTGGATATTCGGTCTTCTGCGGCGTCGGCGAGCGCACCCGTGAGGGAACCCAGCTCTGGGGCGAGATGCACGAGTCGGGCGTCATCGATAAGACGGTGCTCGTGTTCGGACAGATGAACGAGCCACCCGGCGCCCGGCTGCGCGTGGGCCTGACCGGCCTGACGATGGCCGAGTATTTCCGCGACGAGGGTCGCGACGTCCTGCTCTTCATCGACAACATTTTCCGCTTCGTGCAGGCCGGCTCCGAGGTGTCGGTGCTGCTGGGCCGGATGCCGAGCGCGGTGGGCTACCAGCCCACGCTTGGCACTGACATGGGCCAGCTCCAAGAGCGAATCACCTCGACCAAGCGCGGCTCGATTACCTCGGTGCAGGCCATCTACGTGCCAGCCGACGACTATACCGATCCCGCACCGGCGACCACGTTCGCACACCTCGACGCGACCATCGCACTCGAGCGCTCGATCGCCGAGCAGGGGCTGTACCCAGCCGTCGACCCACTGGCCTCGACGTCGCGTATCCTGGATCCGAACATCGTCGGGCAGGAGCACTACGAGGTCGCACGCGAGGTGCAGCGCGTGCTTCAGCGTTACCGTGACCTGCAGGACATTATCGCCATCCTCGGTGTGGAGGAGCTGAGCGAAGAGGACAAGTTGACGGTGGCGCGGGCGCGCAAGATCCAGCGCTTCCTCTCTCAACCGATGTTCGTCGCCGAGGCGTTCACCGGCCGGCCAGGGCGCTACGTGCCGCGGCACGAGACCGTGCGCGGCTTCAAGGAGATCCTGGAGGGCAAGCACGACTCGCTGCCCGAGCAGGCGTTCTACATGGTGGGAACGATCGACGAGGCGGTCGAGCGCGCCGAGGAGATGGCCCGGCAGGCTTGACGCCGTCCGGAGTTGGGCGCATGGCGAAATTGAAGGTCGAAGTGATCACCGGCGAGCGCGTGGTGTATGAGGCCGACGACGTCGACATGGTCGTGGTGCCGGGTGCCGAAGGGACGATCGGCATCCTGCCGCGGCACGCACCGCTCATCTCGCTCCTTTCGATGGGTGAGATGCGGATCCGCAAAGGGAACGGCGAGGAATCGCTCGCAGTCTTCGGCGGCTTCATCGAGGTGGCCCACAACGTCGTGCGCGTGCTGGCCGACACGGCGGAGCGGGCCGAGGAGATCGACATCGCGCGCGCCGAAGCCGCGCGCCAGCGTGCGCAAGCACGGCTCCAGGAGCGCACGGCGGAGATCGACCGGGCACGCGCGGAGGCCGCGTTCCGGCGGTCGCTCGTCAGGCTGCACGTCGCGCGCAAGCGACGTGCCAGGGCTGGCTTGGGCGCGGTCGGCGGGTCGCTCGAACAACCGCAGGTCACCGGCTGAACGCCGGCCCGGCTGGGCTGGATCAGCCGGGGAAGGAGCCAGCGATGGCCGTCACGACGGCAGCGCAGACGATCGTCGTTCGGGGAGGCCACCGGCTAACTGGTCGGCTGCCCATTGACGGCGCAAAGAACGCGGCGTTGCCAGCGATGGCGGCCGCGCTCCTGACCGAAGAGGAGTGCGTCCTTGAGAATGTCCCGGTACTCGAGGACGTGCTGGTGATGGTCGAGTTGCTCCGCTGGCTCGGCGCCGAGGTCGAATTCGACCGGGACAACCACCGGGTGCGCATCTGCGCTGCCAACATCCACGAGTTCGAGGCGCCTGCTCACCTGGTGGCCCGCATGCGGGCGTCCTTTCTCGTGGCCGGGCCACTCCTCGCCCGCTTCGGGCGTGCGCGCTCCTCGCCACCCGGCGGGTGTCAGCTCGGCACCCGGCCGGTCGACGTCGACCTGCGTGGGTTCCGGAAGATGGGCGTGACGATCGAGGAGCGCGCCGACGGCTACGACATGCGCGCGGGCCGTTTGCGCGGCGCCGAGATCTACATGGACTATCCGAGCAACACCGGCACGTACAACGTCCTGATGGCGGCTACCCTGGCGCAGGGCTCCACGGTAATTGTCAACGCGGCGGCTGAGCCAGAGATCGTAAACCTTGGGTCGATCCTGGCCGATATGGGGGCACGCATCAGCGGCGTGGGCACGCCGAAAATCCGGGTGCAGGGCGTGGATCGGCTGCGTGGGTACCGGGCATCGATTCTCCCGGATCGGCTGGAGGCCGGCACGCTCGCCATCGGTGCGGCGATCAGCCGCGGGGAAGTGATCCTCGACCACGTCTCCGAGCCAGACATGTTGCCGCTCACCTACAAGTTACGCGAGGCGGGAGCCGAGGTCTGGTGGAGCGAGCACTCGATGCTGGTGCGCGGGCCGGAGCGGCTGGCCGCGACCGAGATCCAGGCGCTGCCATTTCCCGGCTTCCCCACCGACCTGCAGGCCGCCTTCGCGGTACTGATGACGCAGGCACACGGCCGCAGTCGCATCTTCGAGCGAGTCTTCAACGACCGCTTGCGCTATGCCGGTGAGCTGATCAAGATGGGCGCGCGGATCGACGTCGTGGACAAGCAAGAGGCGCTGATCTACGGCCCGTCGCGGCTCCATGGTACCGAGGTGCGGGCGCTCGACATCCGCAGCGGCGCGTGCCTCGTCCTGGCTGGTCTGGTTGCCGAGGGCGAGACGCGGATCCTCGACGCTCATCACCTGCGACGGGGGTATGAGGACATCGTGGGCAAGTTCCGGGCCCTGGGGGCGGACATCGCCTACGACGAATAACGACTGGGTCACCGCGGTGTGGTGATTTCCCCGACTGTGCGAGTATCGCGTGCGTGGTGAATACTTTGGAGCGCCACGCGGCTGCGTGGCTAGGCCGGCGATGGGAGGAGCGAGCGTGGAGACGCTGGCGAGGCCGGGCGGGCGCAGCCGAATCCTCCCCCTCCTGGTGAGCGCCGTGGTGCTGGGGCTGCTCGGGATCTTCACCTACGCGGTGGCCTCCCCGC
>CALKCJ010000046.1 GCA_938082375.1 uncultured Thermomicrobiaceae bacterium | reverse complement strand
CCTCTTCCGGCATCCCCCGCCCCTCGGCCACCACCGAGACGAACTCCTGGTACACCTCGGCGATGATCTGCTCCACCAACCGGCGCTCGTCCTCGGTCAGCGGCCGGTTAGGCGACAGCATGTCCTTGTACGGCCCGCTCTTGATCACCGTGTAGTCGATGCCCAGCTTGTCGTACAGCTCGGCCAGGTTCGGGATCACGGCGATAACGCCGATGCTGCCGGTGATCGTATCCGGCATCGCCACGATGTAGTCGGCCGGCGCGCTGATGAAGTAGCCACCCGAGGCCGCGGTCTCCTCAAACAGCACGACCACCGGCTTGCCCGCTTGCTGCACTCGCTTGACCGCCAGCCAGATCTCCCGCGAGGCGTTCACGCTGCCGCCTGGGCTGTCGACGCGGAGCAAGACTGCTTTCGCGTCGGGGTTCTTTCGCGCCCGCTCGAGCTGCTCGACGATGTCCTCAGCGCTGGCGACCGAGCCGGTGAACAGCCCGCCCTGTCCGCGCATCACGATCTGGCCGTAGACCGGCACCTCGGCGACATGCGCCTCCTCGCCGAAGAAGTCACCCGCGAGCAGGATCAGCACTAAGCTCCCACCGACCACACAGCCGACCAAGCTGAGCAAAATCCCGGCTATCACGAATCCCCAGGTGCGACCCCGCACGCCCAGCGCTCCTCACGCTCGTCGCCGACCCGGCCCTCATTCTACTCAAAGATAAGCTCGCCTGACACCTGCTCGGTCGACCACCAGCCACCCGGACACAACTGCCTTCCGATGAAGGCGAGCCGCGTGCCGCTGCGTCGGCACCGCTCACCTCGGTGCCGCCTCACTGGCATGGCTGCGGAAGCGCTCACGCTGGATGACCGAGATGACCTCCTTGGCTGTCTCCTCGATCGACTTGCCGGTGATGTTGACCAGCGGCCAGGGGCGCCCCCGCCGGGCGATCCGCCGGAAGTACGCGAGCTCCTCGGCCACCTTCTCTGGATCCGCGTACTCGCCGTCGAGCGAGGCACCGAGCGCTTGCAGCCGGTGCTGCCGGATGCGCACCAGCTCGTCCTTATCGATGACCAGGCCGACGATCTTGCTCTGGTCGATCTCTTCCAGCTGTCGCGGCGGTGGCACACCGAGCACAATCGGCACGTTCGCCACTTTCCAGCCCGACATCGAGAGGTAGACGCTCAGCGGCGTCTTCGACGTCCGTGAGACACCCACCAGCACGATGTCCGCCTGGTCGAGCGTGTCTAGCTCCTGCCCGTCGTCGTGGCGCACAGCATACTGGATAGCGTCGACCCGGTGGAAGTACTCCGCGTCGATCCCGCGCGCCACACCGGGCCGCAGCAGCGGCCGCACCCCGATCTTCTGCGAGATCTGCCCCAGGAGTGGGCCGAGCAAGTCGACGTGGTCGATCAGCCGTTGCCGGCACTCGCGCAGGAGCAGCCGCCGCACCTCGACGATCACGATGGTATGCACGATGATCCCGTCGACGCGAGATGCCTCCTCGACAATCTCTACCACCTGCCCGCGTGTGCGCACACCCGGGTAGCGGCGGACGTCGAACTCCACGCCGGGAAACTGGACGAGCGCGGCCTCGACCGCCGCTTGCGCAGTAGTGCCAATGCCATCGGAGACGATGAAGATCGTACACCGCGTGTCAGGAGCCTGAAGCGAGCCGGTCATGACTGGCCCTCCGGCAGTACCGAGCTGACCCCCACAGAGCCTACCACGAAGTCCAAGACGTGGGCCGGACGGGTGGTAGAATCGGCGACTGAGGCACACGCACTCCGCCGTTCGCGTGACAGGTCGAGGACGAGACGTAGCGGGCGATGCGGCAGGCACGAGGGCGAGCTTCCGTGTCGACGAGGCGATGGGCGAGACGATCTGTACCTGGCGAGGATGCCGCCCCGAACGGGCGGGGTACCACACCACGCGCTGTCGCGGCGACCTCCGCCCCGCCCTCGCCCGGTAAGGGGGTAGGTGCGCGAGCGTTCCAGCCATCGCTCGAGATCCTGCTCTACGCCGCGCTTGCCCTGGCAGCGCTGCTCTCCCGCTTCTGGGATCTCGGTTCACGGGCGCTCCACCACGACGAGTCGCTCCACGCGTACTACTCCTGGATCTACGCGGAAGGCGAGGGGTATATTCACCACCCCCTGATGCACGGCCCGGCGCTCTTCCATCTCGACGCCCTGGCCTACCTGCTCTTCGGCGCCACCGACTACGTGACCCGAGTACCCGCCGCTGCCTTCGGCGTTGCGCTCGTGCTGCTGCCAGCGCTTTTGCGGGGCGAGCGCCTGCTCGGCCGCTGGGGCGCCCTGTGCGCTTCGTTCCTCTTGCTGGTCTCGCCCTCCATCCTCTACTTCAGTCGCTTCATCCGGCACGACATCTTCGCCCTCGCCGGCACCTGCCTGCTCTTCATCGCCTTTCTGCGTTATGTCGAGCGGCCAGCGCAGCGCTGGCTCGTCACTGGCGGCGTCACGCTCGGCTTCATGCTGACCACCCACGAGGTGACCTTCGTCACGGTGTTCATCCTGGCCACCTTCGTCGCCGCTGCCGTCGCCTACCGGGTGGCCCCGGCCCTGCTCCTGATCCTCGGCGCTGGGCTGATCGCCCTGGGATTTCTCGCGGCAGGACTTACGCGCCTGGGGGTAGCACCGCTCCCCGAGATACCCTGGCAGAACCCGACGCGCGGTGCCGTCTTGTCGTACCTCCTCGCGCTCGTCCAGCACCCGCTCGTCGTCGGCGCGCTCGGGATCGCCCTGCTCACCCTCATCGGCTCCCTCTGGCTGCTCGACCGCAGCCGCGACCCCGAGCGGGGCTGGATCGACGGCCTTCTCGGCCTCGCACCACCGGGGACGACCGCCCGCGCCCTGGCCGACGCGCTGGCCGACCGCACCGGGCTAACACTCGCTGCTGGGCTCGGGCTGGCGCTCTTCGCGCTGCTCTACACCAGCCTCTTCACCAACCTCGGGGGGCTGGCCAGCGGCACAGTTGGTGCGCTCGGCTACTGGCTAGGGCAACACGGCGTGCAGCGCGGCGAACAGCCCTGGTTCTACTACCTCCTCCTGGTGCCGCAGTACGAGTACCTGGCTGCGCTGCTGTTCCCGGTCGGCATCGGCGTCGTCGCCGGCCAGGGGTTGCGCGCCCTGGTTCGAAGCCAGGAGCTCGACGGGCGCTGGTACACCCGGGCCCTGCTGGTCTACTGGGGAGCGGTGATGCTGGCTGTGCTCTCCTGGGCCGGCGAGAAGATGCCCTGGCTTATCGTGCACATCACGTTGCCGCTGACCCTCTTGGCCGCGTCGCTGCTTGGCAGCGGCGCCGAGCGGCTCGAACGCACCTGGGCGAGCTGGGACGAGTGGCAGCGCCGCCTTTCGGTCTGCCTCGGGCTCGCTAGCCTCGCGCTGGCGGCCGCCTGGTTCCTGCTGCTGGCCTGGGGGAGCGCCGGGCCGTTCGTCCAGGTAACCACGAGCCGCTTCCCCCAGCTCGTCCGCACGATCCGGCCGGAGATCGCTGGGCACTGGCGCTGGCTCTGGCTTCCCCTCCTCGTCCTGGCAGTGATCGCCGCGACGGTCGCGGCCGAGCGCCGTTATCGGCCACACCTGCTGACGATGAGCGCCGCCCTGAGCCTGGGGCTAGCGCTGCTCCAGATCCACGCCGGCTGGCGGCTGACCTATCGCGAGGGCGACGTGCCGCGCGACATGCTGATCTACGTCCAGACCTCGCCCCAGGTCGTCCAACTGACGCGCGATCTGGAAGCGCTGTCCCACGAGTTGACCGGCGGGATGGGCCTGGAAGTCTGGTACGACTCCGGCACACAGTGGCCGATGAACTGGTACCTGCGGGAGTTCACCAACCGCCGCTACTTCGGAACCACGCTCCGCGAGCTGCCCGATCCCCCTCCACCGGTCATCCTCTACTCGCTGGAATACCTCGGCAATATGCCGCCAGATGTGGCCAGAGCACTCGAGGGTCGCTACACCTTCGTGGAGTACCCGATGCGCTGGTGGTTCCCAGAAGACGAGACCTACCGGCGTTTCGCCATCGCCCCCGAGCTGAAGAACGAGGCGCGCCAGAACTACCAGACCGACCAGCCGCCTCCCTACTCAGCCGCAGATGTGCTGCGCAGTGTCTGGTCGAGCATCGCCTCGCTCCAGCGCCCGGAGCAGCAAGCAAAGCTCTTCCGGCTGGTCGCCTTCCGGGAGCTGCCGGCAACCATCGGCTCGTACCGCTTCCGGGTCTACATCCGGAACGACCTCGTACCCTACATCAACGACCTCCGCTACGGCGGCTCCGCCGCGGCGCACGACGTCGCCTCGGCAGCCGCTCCGCACGATGAGGAGCACGCGGGTGACCCAAGCGAGTCCGACACGCGGGCAAGCTGAGCCTACTGTTCTGGACCGGCGGATCGACCTGACGCGGATCGACCGCGAGGCGGTCCTTTGGAGCGGACTCTTTGGCCTGGCGCTGCTCGTCAGGCTGGTCGGGCTGACGAACTACCCGCTGTCACCCGTCGAAGCCCAGCTCGCCAGCGACGGTCTGGCTCTGGTACGCGGCGACGCGCTCTCGAGCGCCGGCCAGGCCCAGCCGCTGCCAGTTCTGGCCGCCGCGCTGGCGCTCTTCCTGTTCGGCGCCGGTGACGGCGTGATCCGGCTGGTGCCGCTGCTGGCCGGGCTGCTCACGCTGCTCCTGGTCGCCCGGCTGCGGGCCTGGCTCGGCCCCGGCACCGCGCTGGCCGCCGGGCTCCTCGTTGCTCTCTCACCGGCACTGACTGCCCTCTCGACGCGGCTCGACGGCGGATCGCTGCTGCTGCTCGCCGTCGTCGCCACGCTGGCTGCAGCCGCGCGCTTCGACGAGGGGCCGGGTGTCGGCCCGGCCGTCGCGCTCGGGATTACGGCGGGGTTGCTGCCGCTGGCCCACCCGCTCGGCTGGCTCGTGCTGATCGCGCTCGCGCTCTGGGGGCTCTGGCGACGTGGGCCGGCGCTGCTGAGGCACGGCTGGTCGCTCCTCGGCGGCATGTTGGGAACCGCGCTCCTCGCCTCGACGGCGCTGCTGAGCCGTCCCGGCGGCGTGTTCGGCTTCCTCGAAGGCAGCCTGTCCATTCTCGCGCGCCAGTACCTCGCGGCGCCGCTGGAGTCCTGGCCGCTGCCGCTGGTACTGCTGGCGACCGACGAGCTGCCAGCCACGCTCCTTGCGCTCGCCGCGCTGGCGGGCGCCCTCGGGCTGCGCATCCGGAGCGGAGCGCCGCTGCCGCAGCCGCTGGCGTTGCTTGCGGCCTGGACGGGACTGGCGCTGCTCGCCGCGCTGCTCCTTGGCGGCAAGGGGCCGGCGCTCGATGGGCTACTGGCGCTCCCCCTGGCGGTGCTCGGCGGGGTAGGGCTCCACACTGCGCTCGCAGCCATCGACTGGCGAGTGGCCCGCTCTCCTTGGGATCTCGGTGTCACCGGAGCGGCGGCCGCCCTGCTGCTGGCCCTGCTCAGCCTACTCGGCCGGTTACTCGGCGGGCCGGGTGGGCAGGCGGTCGCCTGGCTGGCTGGACTCCTGGTACTGCTCCTCATCATCCTCGGGCTGGCCGCGCTCACCGCCTGGCTCTGGCGCCAGGCTGCCCGCCCGGAGACGCTCTTTCTCACCATCCCGCTCACCCTGCTGCTGGCGCTCGGGCTGCGGAGCAGCCTGCTGCTGAACATGACCAATACCGCCCGCCCCGGCGAGCTTCTGACGGCCGGAGCAACCTCGCCGGGCGTCCGTCTCCTGGCGGAGCGGATCATCCGGCTCAGCCGAGACGTGACCACGTTCCAGGCCGACGTCCGGGATCCGACCGGCGGGCACGGGCTGGTCATCGCCATCGACCCAGCGCTGGAGCAGCCCTTCCGCTGGTACTTCCGCGACTTCCCGAACGTCCAGCTCGTCCGGCTGGCCGGCGCCATGCCGCTCGAGCCAGCACCGGACGTCATCATCGCCCCAGCCGATCTGGAGCCCGCGTTGACCGCCAGCTTCCCGGACATCGTCTTCCGGACGTATCCGCTGCGCTCCGGTCTGCCCCGAGCTCTTGCTGACCCAGACTGGCGGGCTGTCCTCACCGCGCCTATCGACCCCTGGACGGTCAGACGCTACCTGGCCTACCTGATCGACCGGCAAGTGGCGGAGCCGCCACCACCGGAGCCGTTTGCGCTCGGGCTGCGCGCCGATCTCGCCGAGCGGCTGTACGGCCCTGCGATACCCTGAGCACGGCCATGGCACGCATCCTGGTCATCGAGGACGACCAACGCATCGCCGAGTTGCTCCGCATCTTCCTGGCACGGGAAGGCCACGAGGTGATCACCGCGCCGGACGGACGCGAGGGGCTGCGCCTGTTCAGCCAGGAGCAACCTGACCTCGTCATCCTCGACTTGATGCTCCCAGGCACGCACGGGCGCGACGTCTGCCGTGCCATCCGGACGCGCCACGCCACCCCGATCATCATGCTGACCGCGCTCGACGACGAGCGCGATGTGATCGAGGGGCTCGACCTGGGGGCCGACGACTACGTGACCAAGCCGTTCAAACCCCGGGAGCTGCTGGCTAGAGTACGTGCCGCGCTGCGCCGCTCGGCCGGGCCGTCCTTGCTGGTGCGCGAGCTGGCGGTCGGCAACCTGCGTATTCGGCTCGACGAGCGGACAGTGACGGTCGGTGACTACCCTGTCCCCCTGCGGCCACGAGAGTTCGACCTGCTGGCAACCCTCGCCGCGCGGCCGGGCATTGTCTTCACCCGCGAGCGGCTGCTGGCACAGGTCTGGGGCTGGGAGGACGAGCCGGAGACGCGCACGGTTGACGTGCACGTCAACCGGCTGCGGCACAAGCTCGCCGGGGCGAGCGTGGCCATCGAGGGCGTGCGCGGCTTCGGCTACCGGCTCGTCGAGCAGCGCTGGTAGGGTCCGCCGCACTCACCGGCATGTGGAGCGGTGCGCCGTTTACGAGGCGATTACGAGGTGCGGGCATCATCTCGAGCCCGATATGGTCGCAATAACCCCAGGAAGAGGAGTGCCGCGTGTTCACCAGCGTGCGATGGCGCATCTTCGCCGGGTTCGTCCTCGTGGCGCTATTGATGGTATTGACCACGGCCCTCCTCGCGGCGGTGCCGATCAGGCGGTTCCAGGAGCGCCTGGAGAGCCAGCGGCTGCAGGGCTTCGCACTCATACTGGCGGTGGGTACCGAGGTACTCCTCGAGCAGGCACCGGCACGCCCCGCCGCACTCGAGGGCTTTCTCGCGCGACAGGCCGAGCGGTTGGGCACGCGCATCCTCATCGTCGACCGAATGGGCAACGTCGTTGCCGACTCGGCACCGGGCCAGCCCCTCTCGCCGGTGGTCGACGCAGCTATCCGGCAGGCTGCTAGGCGAGTGGGCGGCCGCCGGATCGAGCCGCTCGACGCTGGCGTAGTCGAGCGGCAAAGGCTGGTGGTGGCGTCAATACCGCGCTCCGACGGTACCGTGCTCGCACTGCTGGCTCCTGCGCGCCGTGCGCCAGTCGGCCGCGGGTTGCTTCTGCCCCTGGCGGCAGCGACCGGGTTGGGGCTGCTGGTCGCGCTGGCGGTGACCTGGCTTGTCAGCCGCTCGTTGGCCGGCCCGATCACACGACTGACCCAGGCCGCCGATGCCATGGCTACTGGTAACCTCGAGCAGGCGATCCCCGGCGAAGGCCGCGACGAACTCGGCCGGCTCGTGCGCAGCTTCAACACCATGGCCGCGAGCCTGCGCACTCTTCTGGAGAGCCAGCGGCGCCTGCTGGCCAACGTGGCGCACGAGCTGCGTACGCCGCTGACGGTGATCCAAGGCTACGCGCTGGCACTCCGCGAGGGCGTGATCGAGGACACCCGCCAGCGCGAGCAGGCACTGGCGACCATCGCCGAGGAGAGCGAGCGTGCCGACCGCCTGCTCAGCCAGCTTCTCCAGCTCTCCCGCCTGGAGAGTGGCGTGCGCCGACCGGCACGTCAGCCTGTCCGGCTCCAGGATCTGGTAGAGCGCATCAGCGAGCGCCATCGCCTCGCGGCCGAAGCTCGGGGAGTCGAGCTGAGCGCGACCATTGTGCCTGATCTTTTCGCTCGGGCCGACCCGGAGTTGCTGGAGCAGGCGATCGACAACCTTGTCGCCAACGCGCTCCAGCACGGCGGACCGGGCACCCGCGTGCACATCACGGCCCAGCCGGCACTGACCGGTTCCGATCGCACGCCGTTTGTCCGCATCCGGGTGAGCGACAATGGGCCGGGCATCCCGCCGGAGGCGCTGCCGCGCCTGTTCGAGCGCTTCTACCGTGTCGAGCCGACAGAGGGCGAGACTCAGCGACCTAGTGGCTTCGGGCTGGGTCTCGCAATCGCGCGCGAGATCGTGGCGGCTCACGGTGGGACGATCGCAGTGGAGAGCCAGCCGGGGCAGGGGACGACCTTCGTCATCGACCTCCCGGCCGCCAGCGAGCCTCACCAGCAGGGTACCCACATTTGACGCAATCCGATACCGCTGCTAGGATCAGCGCCAGCCTCGCGCCACCGCCCTCTCGGGGAGAGCGGGCAGCCCATGAGGAGGAACCATGTATCTGGAGCAGATCGATAGCCCGGAAGACTTGAAGAAGCTAACGATCCCCGAACTCGAGCAACTGGCGCAGGAGATCCGCAAGACGATCATCGAGGTGGTCGCGGGTAAGACGGGGGGGCATTTCGCGCCGAACCTCGGCACGGTCGAGCTGACGCTCGCTCTCCACTACGTGTTCAATTCGCCCCGGGATAAGATCGTCTGGGATGTAGGCCACCAGGCCTACCCGCACAAGCTGGTCACCGGACGGCGTACTCGCTTTCACACGATCCGGCAGGAAGGCGGGCTGAGCGGCTTTCTCCAGCGCGAGGAGAGCGAGCATGACCAGTTCGGAGCTGGGCACGCGAGCACCTCGATCTCGGCGGCGCTCGGCATGGCGGTGGCCGGCCAGCTCAAGGGAGAGCGGTTTCACACTGTGGCCGTGATCGGTGACGGCGCGCTAACCGGCGGCATGGCCTATGAGGCGCTCAACAATGCCGGTAGCCTTCAGGTACCGCTGATCGTCGTGCTCAACGACAATGAGATGTCGATCGCGCCGAACGTCGGGGCACTGGCGAAGTACCTGAGCCGGATCCGCACCGACACGCGCTATACCCAGGCCAAGGCCGAAATCGAGCGCCTGCTGCGGCGCCTCCCGCAGGGAGACCTCTGGCTGGAGCTGAGCCACCGGTTCCTCGACGGCCTCAAGGAGATCGTCTACCAGACGATGATTTGGGAGGAACTCGGCTTCACCTACTTCGGCCCGGTCGACGGGCACAACCTCCGCGAGCTGATCGAGACCTTCCAGCTCGTCAAGAAGATCAAGGGGCCGGTCTTCGTACACGCCATCACCGTCAAGGGGAAGGGTTACCAACCGGCCGAAGACGACCCGTTCAAGCACCACAGCGCGTCGATCAAGGTGCCTGGGGCGCCGCCGTCGCCGCCGAAGTACCAGGATGTTTTCGGTGAGACGTTGACGCAGCTGGCCCATCAGGACGAGCGCATCGTTGCGATCACGGCCGCCATGCCGGACGGTACCGGCCTTTTGCCTTTCGCGAAAGCGCACCCCGACCGCTTCTTCGACGTCGGCATCGCCGAACAGCATGCCGTCACCTTCGCCGCCGGGCTGGCGACCCAGGGGCTGCGCCCGGTGGCCGCCATCTACTCGACCTTCCTCCAGCGAGCCTATGACCAGGTGATCCACGACGTCTGCATCCAGAAGCTGCCGGTGGTCTTCGCGCTGGATCGCGCCGGCCTGGTCGGCGAAGACGGCCGCACCCACCACGGCGTCTTCGACTTCGCTTATCTGCGCTGCATCCCGAACATGGTGATCATGGCGCCGAAAGACGAGGACGAGCTGCGCCACATGCTGAAGACCGCTATCGACTACGAGGGCGGGCCGATTGCACTGCGCTACCCGCGTGGCTCCGGCGTCGGCGTCCCGCTGCTGGGCGACCCGCACCCGCTCCCCATCGGCAAGGGCGAGCTGCTGGTGGAGGGCGACGAGCTGACGATCATCGGTATCGGCGCGACCGTGCTGCCTGCGCAACGGGCCGCCGAGATCCTCGCCGAGTCAGGCGTGCGGGCCACCGTGATCAACGCCCGCTTCGTCAAGCCGCTCGACGAGGCGTTGATCCTCGAGGCCGCGCAGCGAACCGGGCTGGTGGTGACCGTCGAGGACGCACAGGTCGCCGGTGGCTTCGGCAGCGCCGTGCTCGAGCTCTTGGCCCGCGAGAGCTTGAGGATACCGGTCGCCTGCCTTGGTCTCCCTGACCGTTTCTTCGACCATGCCTCGCAGGCCTCACTGCGCAAGCAGGCCGGGATCGACGCCGAAAGCATCGCGCGCCGTGCTCTCGCGCTGGTTCGGCAGCACCGCGGGATCGCGCCGCAGATCAGGTGACCAGCCGGTCGAGGGACAACATGGAGCTCCTCCAGCGGCTCGCCGGGCAGCTCGGTGAGCCGCTCGACTCGTCCCAGCTCGCTGGCTTCGCCCGCTATGGCCAGCTCATCCTCGAGTGGAACCGGCGCGTCAACCTCACCGCCGTCACCGACTGGGAGGAGCTGCAAGTCCGGCTGTTTGCCGACTCGCTGGCCCTGGCGCCCTATGTGCGCCAGGCCTGCGCAGGCGCGAGCGACACGTGCCGGCTGGTCGATATCGGCACTGGTGCTGGCATCCCGGGCATCCCGCTGAAGCTCGCCCTACCCTGGCTCGAGGTCACGCTGGTGGAAGCTACCGGCAAGAAGGTCACGTTCCTGGAAGCTGCGCTGCGCGCGCTCGACCTCTCGGGCGTCAGCGTAGTCCACGCCCGGGCTGAGACGCTGGCGCACGATCCCCGCTACCGCGGCGCGTTCGACGTCGCGACCGCGCGGGCGGTCGCCCCACTGCCGGCGCTCCTCGAGCTCTGTCTCCCCTTCTGCCGGCCTGGGGGGTGGGGCATCTTCCCTAAGGGGTCTGAGGTGGACGGCGAACTGGCCGGAGCCAGACGCGCACTGGAGATTCTCGGGGCGCGAGTGGTCGCGGTCGAGCCGGTACCGCTCGAGGCGTTGCGCGGCACGACGATCGTTGTCGTGAGACTGGAGCGGCCAGTGCCGGAGCAGTACCCGCGTCGACCCGGCATGCCAGCCAAGCGCCCGCTGTAGAGCAACCCGCCAGGCCGTCACCTTGCCCTTCGGGCATCCTTTTCCTCCCTCACCCCGGCTTCGCCACCCCTCTCCCGCTCATCGGGAGAGGGGAAAGGGGGTGAGGGCCGCAACCCCGCTCATCGGGAGAGGGATCAGGGAAAGGGAAGTCACCGGCGGGGGAAGGGAGTGCCGATGAGCGCAAGTCTGCCCCGCGCTCATCGGCGCGGGGAGACCGGCGCGGCAGGTGAGGGGCACAACTTATCGATCCTTCGATGACGGAGAGCCACACGCGCTCGGTAATCAGACCAGCCAGGGGGGTCAGGACAGGCGCAGCGAGAGAATGTGCGACGCGCCGTCTTCCCCCATGGTGACACCATAGAGGACCGCAGCCCCCTCGATCGTTGCCCGGTTGTGTGTGATCACCACGAACTGGGTGCGCTCCGACAGCGCGCGCAGCATGTCGCGGAAACGAACCACATTGGCGTCGTCGAGGGCAGCGTCGACCTCGTCGAGCACACAGAAGGGCACCGGCCGGACACTGAGGATGGCGAAGAGCAGGGCGACCGCAGTGAGCGCCCGCTCCCCGCCGGAGAGCAGATGCAAGCTCTGCAGGCGTTTCCCCGGCGGCTGGGCTACGATTTCGATTCCCTCTTCGTGGCCCGCGCCATTCGGGCCGATGAGACGTCCTCGGCCACCTCCGAAGAGCTCGCTGAACATCTGGCGGAAAGCCCGGTCGACGCCTTGCACAGTGCGATTGAAGCTCACCCGCATCTCGCGTTCGAGATGCTCCAGCGTCTCACGGAGTTGCCGAGAGGCGGCTCGCACGTCCTCCAGTTCTCGGCTGAGCCGCTCGTACCGTTCCTTCTCCTGCTGGTACTGCTCGACTGATTCCTCGCCGTAGCGGCCCAGCCGCTGCCACTGCTCACGCAGGTGCGCGACCCGTCGCTCAAGCTCATCCACAGGGACCTCAGGATCGAGCTCAATCGCCGCGAGCCGCCCCAGCAGGCTCTCCGGATCCTCGATAGCGAGATCCCAGGAGGCTCGCTCCAGCAGGAGCGTCCGCTCGTCCTCGGCACGGCCTCGCTCGATCCGGCAGCGATCGAGCGCACGCTCAGCCTCCCGTAGCCGTTGCTCCAGCGCGGTCAAGGCATCCCGCTGCGCGCGCTCCCGCTCCAGGCGTTCCTGGAGCTGCTCCGTTGCCATAGCGTGCTCTCGCTCGATCTCCCCCAGCTCCGCGCGCTGTCGCTGCAGGTCTTCCTGCCGCGCCTGCCGTTCTTCGACCAGCCGGGCAAGCTCCTGCTCGGTCTCGAGACGCTGACGGGCCAAGACTTCGCGCCCCTCGGCCAGCCGCTGGGCCTGCTGTTCGAGCCTGGCGAGCCGCTGCTCGGCTACCTCGAGTTGCCGCCGCACCGCCGCTCGATCCGCGCGAGCAACCTGATGACGCCCGGACTCGAGTTCGGCCGCGATCGTCTCGAGCTCGCGTTGCCAGGCGGCGCGAGTCGCGATGAGCCGCTGGCGTTCGGCCTCCACACGGCCGCGCCCCGCGGTGATCGCCTGCAGCCGTTGCTCGGTCGCCTGGAGCTGGCGCTCGAGCTCCACGACACGCTCTCGGTCGCGCGTGGCCTCCTGCTCGAGTTCGGCGAACCGCTGGCGCTGCAGCTCAAGTTCGAGCCGGCGTTCGCGCTCTTCGGCTTCCAGCCGCGCCAGCTCTGCTTCGCTCTCACGCCGCCGAGTCAGCCGCTCGGCATGCGTCGCATCCAGCTGCTGAACCTTTTGGCGTGCGCGCTCGACCTCGGCGCCCAGCCGCCCGCGACGTCGGCGGAGCTCGCGGAGCTCTCGCTCCCGGGCCAGCAGCCCGCGCTCGCGACCGCGAAAGCCGCCAGTGACCGCGCCCGAGGGTCGGGTGATCTCCCCGTGCCGGGTGACGATCGTCCAGCCAGGTGGCAGCCGATCGAGCATCGCCCGCGCGGTCGGCAAGTCGCGCACGATCAGGACACGGCCGAGTACGCTGCGAACGACTGGCTCGACGCGGGGCTCGCAGCGCACCAGCTCAGTCGCGACTCCGATGACCTCGGTTCCCAGCCCGCCGAGCGGCACCTGCTGTGGGCCACCGGCGCGTACCGTATCGAGCGGCTGGAAGGTGGCCCGGCCCGACCGGGTGCGCTTCAGATACGCGATGGCCGCCTCGGCATCGGCCCAGCGCTCGACTACCACGTCCTGGAGATGGCCTCCTAGGGCGACCTCGATGGCGACTTCCAGCTCGGGCGGAACCTCGATCAGGCTACCGAGTGTGCCGACCACGCCGCTCAGCGTGCCTGCGCGGGCAGCCTCCAGCACAGCGCGTACCGCGCCCGCCATGCCACCGGAGTCCGCTAGCCGCTCCAGTGCGTCCAGCCGGACGAGCGTCGCTGTCAACTCGCGTTCGAGTTCGGAGAGTGCCGCGGCTGCCTGGGCCAGCTCCGCCTGGCTTGCCGCGACGTCGTGTTCTGCCGTCGCCAGCGCCTGTCGAGCGTCGAGGAGGCGTGCGCCGAGAGCCGTGCCCACCTGCTCGAGGTGGCTCGTTCGAGCAGCCAGCTCGCGGCGGCGCGCCTCCCGCTCTGCATGGATGCGCGCGAGGTGCTCCCGCTCTGCGAGTAACCCGGCGCGGGCCTGTTCCTGCTGGCTCCGCTCGGCTTCCCAGCGCGCCAGTTCCCGCTGGATTCGACGCTCCGCCTCCTCGCACTCGCGGAGTGCGGCACGGGCCTCAGCACGCCGGGCTTCCACCGTGCGAGCCTCGGCTTCCAGTTCCGCCAGCTTGTGGTCGAGTTCCCGCAAGCGCTCCGCGAGCGAGGAGCGCTCGGCCTCAATCGCTTCTCGCTCCTGCCCGAGGGTCGCTTCCTCCCTGCCCAGTTCGGCGAGGCGTCGTCCCAGGTCGGCCAGCCGCTGGCGAGATGACGACGCTCGCGTGGTGGCCAGCTCAATGTGGTGGAGCGTCACCTGGAGAGCGGAACGCCGGGTCTGGCGCTCCCGCTCCAGCTCTTGTACTCGCCGACGGAGTGCCAACGTCTCTGCCTCGACGGCCGCCAGTGCGTGCGCGGCATGCTCCATTGCGACGCGCGCCTCCGACGCCGCGACCATCGCGATGAACTCAGCTTCGGCCGCTGCCTCGATCCGGGCCACGATCTCACGGCTCCGCCGGGCGTAGAGCTGGGATAAGGTCTGGCGGAGCTCGTCCCGCACGCGGATGGCGACCTCGGCCTGGTGAGCGGCCCGCTCCAGCGCATGCAAGCGTGGCTCGAGCTCGCGCAGGAGATCCTCTAGGCGAGCGGCGTTTGCCTCGGCCTGAGCCAAGTTGGCAGCGGCTTCGGCCTGGCGCAGCCGCAGGCCGGCGATGCCGGCCGCCTGCTCGAACAGTCCGCGGCGATCAACCGGCCGCTGGCTGAGGACGGCGTCGACCAGCCCCTGGCTGACCACGCTGTAGTCCGGCCCCAGCGAGGCGGCGAGCTGGAGCACGTCGCGCAGCCGTACCCGCTTCCCGTTGATCAGGTAGTGGCTCTCACCGTCGCGGAAAAGCCGGCGAGTCACGGTAACCTCAGCGAAGGGCAGCCCGAGTCGCTCTCCCTCTTGCTCCAACGTGAGGCTGACTTCTGCCATGCCCATCGGGGCACGACCGGGCCCACCGGCGAAAATCACGTCGGCCGCTTGCCGGCCGCGCAGGCTTCCGTAGCTCTGTTCCCCGATCACCCAGCGGATCGCGTCGGCGATGTTGGACTTCCCTGAGCCGTTCGGTCCGACGATGGCGGTGACGCCGCGGTCGAAGCAGAGCTCGACCGCACCGGCGAAACTCTTGAACCCGTGGAGGTAGAGTCGCTTCAGCCGGACGCTCATGGGGGCAGACTGGCTCACTCCGGGTAGCCGTACGGGAACTGCTGGTGCCAGCGTACTGCGCTGCGGATGATCTCCTCTAGCCCATAGCGGGGCCGCCAACCCAGCACCCGCTCGGCCTTGGCGTAGGAGGCGTACTTGACCGGCGGCTCGCCCGGCCGTGGCTCGCCGGGCTCGATCGGGAACGCGACGCCGGTGATCTGCTGCACCAGCTCGATCACCTGCCGGGTCGAGTAGCCGACGCCGCTCCCCAGGTTGATCATGTCGGTCGGGTGGCCGCGGCGCAGGGCCTCGAGGGCCAGCAGGTGCGCCTCGGCCAGGTCGAGGACGTGCACGTAGTCGCGGATCGTGGTGCCGTCGGGCGTGTCCACCCGTGGTGAGGTGAGCTGGAACGGTTGGAGCCCAAGCGCGCCGCGGATGGCATTGGGGATGAGGTGCTCTTCGGGCCGGTGATCCTCGCCCAGTGAGCCGTCGAGCGCGGCGCCAGCGGCATTGAAGTAGCGCAGGCTGATCGAGCGCAGGCCATAGGCGTGGTCGTACCAGCGTAGAAACTCCTCCACCGCCAACTTGGAGGCGCCGTAGGGGTTAGCCGGCTCAGTCGGGTGCTCTTCATCGAGCGGCAGGTAGCGGGCCTCGCCGTAGACCTCGGAGGTCGAGGAGTACACGACCCAGGGCACCTCGTGAGCCAGGCAGGCATCGAGCAGGTTGATCGCCCCACCGATGTTGTGGCGGACGTACCTGGCCGGGTTCTCGACCGACTCGCGCACCGACGTATAGGCCGCCAGGTGGAAGACGGCGTCGAACCGCCCCTCGGCGAAGGCGGAAAAGACTGCGTCGCGGTCGGCCAGTTCGCCGACGATGAGCGGGCAGCGCACAGCAGCGCGGTGGCCGTAGCGAAGGTTGTCGAACACGACCACCTCGTGCCCGGCCTCCTGCAAGGCACGCACAGTGAACGATCCGATATAGCCGGCTCCTCCAGTGACCAGCACGCGCAGCAGCTTGCGCTCGCTCATCGTGGCTCGTCTCTCGCGTCGGTCGCGAATCGAATCATTTGCCAGGCTGCCTCCGCGTTTTCCCATCCCAGCACGATGTCCCACTCGGCGAACCAGTCCTCGATCGCCTGCAAATCTTCCGCTGGCGCCTCGAGGAGATCGACGAGGGCGCCGTACCGCGGATCGCCGCAGCGGACTGCCAGGATCTTATGGTCGCCGTCGGGTCGCACCAACACCCCGATCGGCCTCACCCGGACCCGTTGCCCGGTCCGCAGTGGCACATTGGCCAGGACGATGACGTCGAGCTCGTCGCCATCGGTCGGGTTGTATGTGCCCGGCAGATGTCCATAGGCAGCCGGCCAGGGACGGCGCGCCTGCGGGTGCTGGTGGGTGGTCCAGGTGCCGGTCGCATGGTCGAGTGTGTGTCGCATCGTGCTGCCGGCCGGATCCTCGATCACCGCCTCCAAGCAGTCCCCACCGATCGATCCATACTCCCTCACGGTAGTGCCTCCAGCGGCAGATCGGCTCGGGCGCCCCACTCGGCCCACGAGCCGTCGTACACCCGCACTGAAGGATAGCCGAGCAGCTTGAGCGCCAGATAGGTCTGCGCAGCTCCCGGGCCATGAAGGCCGTAGACGATGACAGTCTTGTCCGGCGTCACGCCCTGGCTCGCGAACAGCTCGCTGAGCGTCGCTGGGTCGCGATAGGCCGGCACGGGGCCGCGCTCGGTCAGGGCCGTCCAGGGAATGATCGCCGCCCCCGGAATCTTGCCCGGGCGCAGGCGGCCGTTCCAGGTCGCTCGCTGCTCCTGCGGGGTGCGGTTATCGACGATCACGACGGCCGGGTCGCCGAGCGAGGCCAGCACGTCGTCGACACCGATCAAGACGCTGTAGTCGAGCTGCTGTGCCAGCGTGCCGGGAGCTGGCGCTGGCGGGAGCTGGCGGGTCAGCGGTAGGCCGGCGGCCTGCCAGGCCTGTCGGCCACCCTGGAGCACCTGTACCTGCCGAAAGCCGAGCGCGTGCAGCGTCCAGACGACCCTGGCAGCGTAGCGGTTGCCGGCGCCGTCGTAGACTACGACCCGGCTCTGCGGCGTGATCCCCGCCCGGCGGATAAACTCAGCCCGACCAGGCTCGCCGACGAGCATCCCATAGGTCTCGTTGTGCACCTCGATCGTGTCCTGCCACCAGACGTGAGTCGCGCCGGGGATGTGCCCGGCCTGGTACTCGTGGAGCGGGCTGGCATCGAGCAGGCGCAGGCTCGGGTCGTCGAGGTGCTGCGACAGCCACTTGACCGAGACCAGCAGCTCGCCGCCCGGGTAGGCCTCCGGAGGAGCCACGCTGCCGGAGGCCGGGGCGGGCGCCCCGCAACCAGCCAGGGCCAGCGCCAGGGCAAGGAGCGTCGTTCGCCAGCGTGTCGCCAGGGCCACAGTGCCGCCAGGCCTCCTTCTGGGGCAAGCTTACGTTGCGCCAGCCGCCGGTGCAGCAGCGTTGCGGCCAGATGCATGACAGGATGGGGTGACGATGAAGCGCGGATACAGTCTCGGCGTGGTCGTCCTCGTGGCACTGCTGGCGCTGAGCTTCGGGACCATTGCTGGCGGGATCGCTGGCGCGGTGGCCGCCTTCCTGGTAGCGCCGCGGTCGACGTTCGTCGTGATGCCGGAGCCGACCGAGAGTGTCCCGGTGGCGGTCAATGCTGTCTCGCCGACTCCCGCAGTCATTGTGCCCCCGGCTCCGACCGCCACGCCCGCGCCGGCCGTGGCCGCTGTCGAGGAGGGGGTCTCAGTTGCCGACATCGTGGAGCGGGTCAACCCGGCTGTTGTCACGGTCGTCAATCGCCAGGCGCTGGGGCCTGGCGGGCTGTTCGGCGACGAGAGCGAGCCAGCGGGCACCGGCACTGGTTTCGTCATCGACGAGCAAGGGCACATTATCACCAACAACCACGTCGTCGAAGGGGCACAGGAGATCGAGGTGCTCTTCTCCGACGGCTCCAAGGCGCCAGCGCGCTTGGTCGGTGCCGACCGGTTCAGTGACCTGGCCGTCATCAAGGTCGACAGGCCGGTACCGGCCACGCTACCGCTCGGCGACTCCGACGCCCTCAGGCCTGGTGACCGAGTGATCGCGATCGGCAGCACACTGGGCGACTTCACGAACACGGTGACCGAGGGCATTGTCAGCGGGCTCGGGAGACAGCTCGAGACGCCGGACGGCTTCAACCTGGAGAACCTGATCCAGCACGATGCTTCGATCAACCCGGGCAACTCCGGTGGCCCGTTGCTCAACCTCCGTGGCGAGGTGGTGGGCGTGAACACCGCCGTCGTGCGACAGGCAGGCTTCCTGCCGATCGAAGGCCTGGGGTTCGCTATTCCAAGCAACACCGTGCGGGTCATCGCCGAGCAGCTTATCCAGCATGGGCGAGTCATCCGCCCGTACCTCGGTATCACCTATGAGCCGATCACGCCCCGCCAGGCGGTGGCTGGCGATCTGCCGGTTGACCACGGCGTGCTGGTGACCTCCGTCGAGCCCGGCTCACCGGCCGACCGGGCCGGGGTTCGCAATGGCGACATCATCACCTCGCTGAACGGGCAGGCGCTCGACGGCGACCACCCACTGGTCAATGAGCTGTTCCGCTACCGACCTGGAGACACTGTCACGCTCGAGGTTTTCCGGCCATCGACCGGTGAGACGTTGACTCTGCGGGCACAGCTCAGCGAGCGGCCAACCGACCTGTGAATCCTTCCTCACCCCCTGCCCCTCTCCCGATGTTTCGGGAGAGGGGCGCAAGAGGCTGAGGCGGGTGAGATGATGGTCACTGGATCGCGTAATCGATCGTGACGACGACGCTGACCAGCGTCTCGCCCGGCGGCACCGGCCCGGCGCCAGCACCAGCTCGGGCCTCGACCGGCACTGGCGGCGGGAACGCGCCACCCTCGGTGATACGGATCGGTGCTCCCAGGGTGACCCCCGCGAGCTGCGCGAGGTGGCTGGCCCTATCCCGCGCATCACGCATCGCCAGCTCGCGGGCCTGCCGGATGACGGTGCTCGGATCGGCCACCGTGAAGCTGATACCAGAGATCGAGTTAGCTCCGGCCGCTACCGCGGCTTCGATGATCTCCCCGACCCGATCCACCGGCTGAACCTGCGCTTCCACCAGGTGGAAGACTCGATAGCCGGTGATGGGCTGGTCAGGCTGCTCGTAGTTGCGCTCCACCCAGATGCTGTAGCTGACGGTCTTGACCTTCTCTTCCGGGATTCCACGCGCCTTCAACGCGGCCAGCACGGCCGCCATCCGTTGGCTCGCCTCCTGCTGAGCGGTCGTGATGTCTGGCTTGCTGAGCTCGACACCCAGCGTCACACTGGCAAGATCTGGTCTGATGAAGACGTGCCCCTCGCCGCTGACGCTAATGACCCGGTTGGCAGAAGGTTCGGCCGCAGCGGCTCCTGGACTTGGGGTTCCGCCTGCCCCGCCGAAGACGGCGACCATCGCACCGGCGAGGGCCAGCATGGCGATGAACACGGATGCGAGAACCAGACGCTGTAGACCACGCATTTTACCTCTCCTCAGTTCTACGAGACCACTTCGAACCCGATATCGGGTACACGTACCCTCAAGGCAGTCTTGAAACGCGTCGCTTCGCGAGGCGTGGCAGTAGGAAGCCGAGCACCAGCGTCATCGCAAGCACCATGCTGACTACCGCTGCCGCCAGGCGCAGAGGGGACGGCATCGCTGTGCCCAGCTCGGGACTGGGTGTGGGGCTTGGTGCTGGGGTCGACATCGTCGGCTCCGCAGGCGCCGCCATCACCCCGCTCGACTCTGTAGGCACCTCCTTTCCTGCCGGCAGGAGTTCCCGAGGTAATCCCTCGGGCCCCCCAGCTCCGGCTATCGGCTCGGTCGGGGCGCTTAGGGCTGCCACCGGCGTGGCGGCCGTTGGCTCCGGTAGAGCCTGGCGATTGACCGCCGGGCCTGAACCCTCGCGGGCTGCCGGTCCAGCGGTCAACAGGTCGAGGCCGAGGAGGGCGACCAGCAGCACCGTAGCGACAGCAGAGGCCCAGCGAAACACTGGCTGGTACCGCAGGTACCACGGCCGAGGCCGCAGCCGCTCCAGCTCCTCTCGCGTGAGCGCGAACGAGCGTGGCAGGCTGGGGGCAGGCAGTTCGGCCAGCAGCGCAGTGATGATCTGTAACTGCGCGACTTGCTCCCGGCAGGCTGCGCAGGCGGCTAGGTGCGCCGATACGGCGGCCTCTACCGCCGGGTCGTCGATGGCCTCGGCCAGATAGGCCGAGAGCAGTTCGTCGCTCGGGTGGCCGTCCGCTGTAAGCCGCATGCCCCTCGTCGCCTGTCGCTCCCCGCTGACATGTCGCCGCTACTCGGATCCGGACGAGCGCTCACTTGGCCCGTCATTAGCTTGACGCAGGAAACCTTCCAGGAGTTCCCGCGAGGTCTCGTCGGCAGCCAGCATCGCGCGGAGGCGGGCGCGCCCGCGGCTCAGGCGCGACTTGACCGTGCCGAGCGACACCCCGGTGACGGTGGCGATTTCCTCATAGGACAACCCTTCGATGTCGAAGAGGATCACCGCGGCACGCTGATCCTCCGGGAGAGTGGCCAGGGCGGCTTCGATCCGTCGCCGAAGCTCAATGCGGGCGGCGTGCTCCACTGGACTCACAGGCGCGGGCACGCCCGACCACTCCGCGTGGGCGTCGGTGCCGGCGAGCTCGAGGGGCGACGCCGGCCGGCGCTGGAGCGAGCGGAGTGTGTCGAGCGCGCGGTTGTGGGCGATGCGCAGGAGCCAAGCGCGGAAGCTGCCGCCCCGGTAGCTGTCGAGCGCGGTGTAGGCACGCAGAAACGCTTCCTGTGTGATATCCTCAGCCAGGAACCGGTCGCGGAGCAAACGGAGAGCGACGGTATAGACGGTGCGCTGGTAGCGCTCGACCAGCACGTTGAACGCGGTCACTTCGCCGGAGCGTACCGCGTGCACCAAAGCATCGTCTGGTCGTTCGACGTATTCGCCCACCAGGTTTGTCCCCCTGGATGGATGATACTCGTGCAGCTGACAGGTTAGAGGTCGAGCAGGACTTTCTGGCTATTATCACGCAGTCCGGTTCGTCCGTAAACCGAGTAAGCGGGAGCGCGCAACCGGCGGGGTTGGATTCTCGTTCCGTTGAATGGGAGGAATTATTAGGCGATTCTCTGAAGCTTTACTGTCCTGCGCGAAGAGCAGCACCTCGAGGGGGACGCCGCGATGATTCACTCGCGTGCATTTATGGATTCGTCTAGTCCAACGCGCCGAGAACGGGACGGCCTCGCTTCGATCACACTAGTTCTTGCCGATCAGCACCTGCTTTTCCGACAAGCTCTCCGGCACTATCTCGAGGCGGAGCAGGGGATTCGCGTGCTGGGCGAGACCGGCGACGCGTTTCATCTGACGTCGCTGGTCGAGCTGCGCCGGCCGGACGTGGCGCTGGTCGATGCGGCACTACCCGGAATGGAGATAGCGGCCACCATCCACCGGATCAAGCTGACCTGTCCAGGCGTGCGGATCATCGTGCTATCTTTGTCCGGCGACCGGGACACCTTTCTCAGCGCGGTGCGCGCTGGCGCCGATGGGTTCCTGGTGAAGGACACACCGGCCGACCAGGTGGTATCGGCTATTCGCCAGGTCGCGAGCGGGGGAGCGGTGATCAGTCCGGCCCTGACCGGTATCCTCCTCCGCGAGTTCCGTCGCTTGAGCACCCTCCAGAAAGGCGTGCCGCCTGCCAGCTTGACGCTACGAGAAATCCAACTCCTGCGTCTGGTCGCCAGCGGGTTGAGCAACAAGGAGATCGCAGAGGCGCTTCGGCTCGCCGAAAGTACCGTCAAGAACCGGCTCTCGCTCCTGTTCGAGAAGCTCGGCGTGAAGGATCGCACCCAGGCGGCGATCTACGCGCTGATGCATGGCCTGTTACCAGATTCCGAACCCGAGTACGTTCCGGCAATTGCGGAGAGCAGCCTCGGCACTGACCCGAGTGCCCTGCTCGAGATGAGCTAGATCACGACGCTGAGCTGGCGGAACAGTCGGACATGCGCTGTGCCGCGGCCCGCTCACGGCTGCGGCACGTGGAGCACATCGAGCCAGCGGCGCCAGTTCGGTCGAGGCGCGGGCTGATGCATCGGCGGCGGCGAACTGGGTGTCGGAGTCGGGGCAGCACGCCAGCGCACAATGCCAACTGTCTCACCGGGATAGGCGAGGTTGAGCTCGCGCCGGGCGGTCTGTTCGACATACGCCTGGTAGTTGTCGGCGACGTAGCGCTCGAGCTCAGCAGCCAACCGGTCATGCTCGCGCTGCAGCGCGGCCAGCGCCTGGCGTCGCTCGGCGACCTGAGCCTCGAGCTGGCGGGCCTTCCACGCCTGCTGGCCGAACGCCACCACGAAGTACAGCGTGATCCCGAAGGCCAGGAGCACCAGGAGCTGGCCACGAAGGTTGGTAGCCACCCGGGATCGCTCGCCGGCCATCTCACTCTGCCTCGCCGGACGGCGCCCTCGCCGTCAGCGCTTCGACCAGTGGCGGCACTGCCCGGTGCCAGGGGGTCGCCTGCTCGTAGGCATGGGCGACCCGGAGCAGCGTCGCCTCGTCGAAGGGCCGGCCCATGAACTGGAGGCTGACGGGTAGCCCCTGGGCGAAGCCACAGGGGACGGCGATGCCCGGTAGCCCTGCCATATTGGCAGGAATCGTGAAAACGTCCGAGAGGTACATCTGGATCGGGTCGGCTGTGCGCTCGCCGAAGCGGAAGGCGACCGTGGGCGACGTCGGCGCGGCGATAACGTCGACTCGCTCGAACGCCTGGTCGAAGTCGCGCTTGATCAGCGTGCGCACCTTTTGCGCTTTGACGTAGTACGCGTCGTAGTACCCGGCGCTGAGCGCGTAGGTGCCGAGCATGATGCGCCGCTTGACTTCCGGCCCAAAGCCGCGGCCGCGGGTCTGCAGGTAGCTCTCGAGGAGCGTCTCCCCCGGCAGGTTGAGGCCGTACTTGACGCCGTCGTAGCGGGCGAGGTTGGCGCTGGCCTCCGACGGAGCGATGATGTAGTACGTCGCGAGCGCATACTTCGTGTGCGGGAGCGAGACGGGGACAATCTCGGCACCCAGCCGCTGGAGCTCGGCGATCGCCTCATCGACGACGCGCTCCACCTCTGGATCCATCCCCGGCACCTGGTACTCCGTGGCCACGCCGACTCGCAGCCCACGGATATCGCCCGTGAGCGCTGCCCGGTAGTCGGGCACCGGGGTATCGACCGAGGTTGAGTCGTAGGCGTCGTGCCCAGCAATCGCCTCCAGCACGATCGCGACGTCCTCGACCGTTCGGCCGAAAGGCCCGATCTGGTCGAGGCTGCTGGCGAAGGCGACCAGGCCGTAGCGCGAGACCCGACCGTAGGTCGGCTTGAGGCCGACCACCCCGCAGAAGCCGGCCGGCTGCCGAATGGAGCCGCCGGTGTCCGACCCGAGCGAGACCATCGCCTCGCTGGCTGCCACTGCGGCAGCCGAGCCGCCGCTCGATCCCCCGGGTACCCGGTCGAGATCCCAGGGGTTGCGCGTCGGCCCGTAGGCCGAGTTCTCGGTCGAGGAGCCCATCGCGAACTCGTCGGTGTTGGCTTTGCCGACGAAGACCGCGCCCTGCTGGCGCAGCTTACGGACGACGGTGGCATCGTACGGAGAGCGGAAGCCCTCCAGGATGCGCGAGCCAGCAGTGGTTGGTGCGTCCACCGTGCAGAGCACGTCCTTGAGCGCGACCGGGATGCCGGTCAGCGGGGCGGCATCGCCGCGAGCGATACGCTGGTCGGCCTCCTCCGCCTGGGTCTGAGCGATCTCTTCAGTCACCGTGATGAAGGCGTGGATTTGCGGCTCGACCTGGCGGATGCGCTCCAGGTGTGCCTGCAGCAGCTCGACGGCGCTGACCTCCCGTCGATCCAGGCGAGCGCGCGCCTCGGTCACCGTCAGCCGGGTCAGGTCTTCGCTCACCGGTCGCTCTCCCGTCACGACTGCTCGAGCACGGCGTTGACCTTGAACATGTTGTCCTCGGCGTCGGGCGCGTTCTTGAGCACCTCCTCGACCGGCAACGAGGGGCGGACCTCGTCCTCGCGCCAGACGTTCTGCAGCGCGATGACCTGCGCGGTCGGCGGGATGGCCTCGGTGTCGAGCTCCTGGATCAGACCGACGTGCTCGAGGATCGAGGAGAGCTGCTCGCGCATCCGCTCGCGCTCCTCCTCGGTCAGCCCGAGCCGGGCCAACATCGCCACGTGGTCGACGACGTCTCGGCTGAGCTGCATCAGCTGCCTCCCCCGGTTCACTCCGCGGCCGCGGCGAACCGATACGGAGTGTAGCACGCGCTACCGTCCGGGCTCGACGAGCCCGTTGGCCCGGATCACCTCAGCGTACCAGGCGTAGCTCTCCTTCGGGATCCGCTCCAGCGTCTCGTCGTCGATGTAGATCAGGCCGAAGCGCTTGCTGTAGCCGTGTGCCCACTCGAAGTTGTCCATCAGTGACCAGACGAAGTAGCCGCGGAGCGGCACGCCCTCCTGGAGTGCGCGGTGAGCGGCCGCGAAGTGGTCACGCAAGAAAGCGATCCGCCTCGGATCGCGTACCTCCCCGCCCACGAGCCGGTCGGCGAAGGCAGCACCGTTCTCGGTGATGTAGATCGTCGACGGCGCGTAGTCGCGTTGGAGACGGGTGAGGAGTTCGTAGAGCCCGTTGGGCACGATGGCCCAGCCCATCTCGGTAGTCTCGTAGCCGGCCGCGTGAAGTTCCTCACGAGAGAGCAACGCGAGGTTGAGCAGGCTGCCTTCCGAGGGATCGTGCCGGACGAAGGCGGGCGTATAGTAGTTCACCCCGAGGAAATCGATCGGCACGGCGATCGCGTCCAGGTCTCGCGGCTCGACCGTGGGCACCAGCTCGCCGTACGCTTCCAGCAGGTCCTGAGGGTAGCCGCGGCCGAAGACGGGGTCGAGGAACCAGCGGTTCAAGAAGCCGTCGTAGCGCTGAGCGGCGAGTCGATCTTCCTCGGAGTTGCTCGTCGGGTGTACCGGCGAGAGGTTGAGCGTGATGCCGATCTGTGCATCAGGCGAAGCGGCCCGGATGGCCGAGACCGCACGACCGTGCGAAAGCAGAAGATGGTGGCTCACCTGGAGCGCGACGCGGGCATCCTGAAGGCCAGGAGCGTGGACGCCGAGGTAGTGCCCGAGCACGGCGACGACCCAGGGCTCGTTGTGCGTGATCCAGTGCTCGACGCGATCGCCCAGCCGCCGCGCGACGACGTCAGCGTAGGCGGCGAAGGACTCGACCGTCTCCCGCGCGGCCCAGCCGCCCTGGTCCTGCAGTGCCTGGGGGAGATCCCAGTGGTAGAGGGTGACGAACGGGGTGATCCCAGCCTGGAGCAGCGCGTCGACCAGCCGGTCGTAGAAGTCCAGTCCGCGCTGGTTGGCCGGCCCGGTGCCCTGGGGGAAGAGGCGCGGCCAGGCAATGGAGAAGCGATAGGCCGGCGTGCCCAACTGCTGCATCAGGCGGACGTCCTCCGGCCAGCGGTGGTAGTGGTCGCAGGCCACGTCGCCGGTGTGACCCTCGAGCGTCTTGCCCGGCGTATGGCTGAAGGTATCCCAGATCGAGGGGCCGCGGCCGTCCTCGTTGACGGCGCCCTCGATCTGGTAAGCGGCCGTCGCCGTGCCCCAGAGGAACCCATCAGGGAAGCGCCGCTCGCTCATGGGTTTCTCCCCGTCCGTCAGGTGATCTCCTCGGCGTCGAAGATGCTCTTGGCCGCTCGCAGCCGTGCCTCGTCCTCCGGGCTGCTGGCTGCGCGGGTCGGCTGGCTCTCCGGCGCGGGCTCAGGCATCGACGCCGTGCTGGCAGGCTCGGGGTTCGGGCCGGCTTGAGCCGGCGCGATCGCCGGGACCTCCTCAGGCGCGACACAGTGCACCCGGTAGGCGCGCCCGAGATGACGGCTGATCACGGACTCGACCAATCGCCGGTGGACATCTTCGTTGAGCTTCGAACGGTGGAACTCATAGGGCGAGACCAGGAACACCTCGTCCCCGACGACGAGCGCTGGGTCGACCGAGGTGAGCAGCGCGGCAGTCTGGGAGCGCGATGCCTTGACCTCGCGACGGAGCTGCGCCCAGCTCGCGATGAGCTTCTCAAGCAGTGCGGCCTCGTTTATGGAGTCGGAGCCGGTGCTGGCCCGAGTGGTCGCTACCTCTCGGGGAACCGCCCCGTTGCCTGTGCTGGGTGCCACGACTGCCGACATCGGCGGGGTGTCTGCGTGCGCGCGGGAGTCAAGCTCCGGCTCTCTCGGAGACAACGCCGGGATGTTGGCCGGTCCGGCGGTCACCGGAGCCGGCTCGGGGGCGCGCGGCGTGCGGCTGAGCGTCACCGGCTGCTCGGGGGAGCGAGCGCCGCTCGCGTCTCGCGCGGGGGTTGAGAGTGTCCCTGGCTCGCCGCTGAGCCGGAGCACGGCTTCGACCGTCGCCAGCTCGAGCGGGAGCTGTGGGTCAAGGCCAGATCGCGGCAAGGCCAGCTCCAGCCCACTGTAGATCCGCACCAGTGTGGCCAGCTCAGCCAGGCTGAACCGCTCAGCCTGCTCGCGCGCGGCCCGGTCGGCCAGGTGGTCGCGCCCGCCGGCCCGCAGGTGGAGCAGTGTCCGCAGGTAGCCGGTGATCTGTCGGCCGAGCTGCTGGAGATCTTCCCCGTCCTCAGCGGCCTCGGCGATGATCCGCAGCCCGGCGCCCGCGTCGCGCCGGATCAGCGCGTCGACCAGCCCAGTCAGGCGCTCGTCGCGGCTCAGCCCCAGCGCCTGACGCACCGCCTCAGCAGTGATCCACGCCCTGCCTTCAGCTCCTTCGGCGAAGAGGGCCATCCGCTCCAGCAGACCAAGCGCGTCGCGCAGGCTGCCGGTCGCCTGCCGGGCGATGAGGGCCAGGGCGTCGTCGTCGATCTCGATCCCCTCCTGCTGGCAGACCCAGCGAAGCCGGGCGAGCATACTTTCGAGTGGGATACGGTGAAAATCGAAGCGCTGGCAGCGCGAGGCGACCGTGTCGGGCAACTTGTCCGGCTCGGTGGTCGCCAGCACGAAGGCGACGTGAGGGGGCGGTTCCTCGAGTGTCTTCAGGAAGGCGTTGAAGGCGTCGCGGGTGAGCTGGTGGGCCTCGTCGATGATGTAGAACTTGACCCGGAGCTGGCTCGGCGCGTACTTCACCTTCTCGCGCAGGTCACGCACGTCGTCGACGCCGCGGTTGGAGGCAGCGTCGATCTCGATGATGTCGACGGCTGCACCGGCGTTGATCGCCTCGCAGGCGACGCAGCCGTTGCAGGGCCGGGCCCAGGGGTCCGGGTGCAGGCAGTTGACGGCCTTGGCCAGTAGGCGCGCGGTGCTGGTCTTGCCGGTGCCGCGCGGCCCGCAGAAGAGGTAGGCATGGGCGATCCGGCCCAATCCGATCGCGTTGCGCAGCGTACGGGCGATATGCTCCTGGCCGACCAGTTCGGATGGATCGAAGGTGCGCGGCCGGTACTTCCGGTACAATGATGTGGGCTCTGCGCGCTGATTCCGGCCGCTCTCCAGAGTCTCGGTCATCCCCCGGTCTCCCAGACGTGGGAAGACAGTCGTTGTCCGTACATGGTGTGAAGTATAACCGGCTTTGCCTGAACGGCAACGGCGGGATGCGATGGGCACGCTGTACCTGGTCGCCACGCCGATCGGCAACCTGGAGGATATCACCTTGCGAGCGCTGCGCACGCTGCGCGAGGTGCCGCTGATCGCCGCCGAGGATACCCGGCATGCGCGCAAGCTCCTCAACCATTACGGCATCGAGACACGGCTGGTGAGTTTCCACGAGCACAGCCCGCCCGGCCGGGTGGCCGAGCTGATGGAGACGCTCGAGCAGCACGACGTGGCGGTGATTTCAGACGCCGGCATGCCCGGCATCAGCGATCCCGGACTGGTGCTGGTACGGGAGGCGGCTGCGCGAGGCTTCAGGATCGTCCCGGTGCCTGGGCCTTCGGCGGTCACCGCGGCGGTGGCCGTCTCCGGGCTGGTGGAGGACGGCTTCTTGTTCCTGGGCTTTCTGCCGCGCCGGGCCAGCGAGCGGCGCCGGCGATTGGAGTCGCTGGCCGGGCTGCCGTTCCCGCTGGTGCTCTACGAGGCCCCGCACCGGCTCGTCGAGACGTTGCGCGAGCTCGAGGCGACGCTGGGGGACCGGCCGCTGGCGATCTGCCGCGAGCTGACCAAGCTGCACGAGGAAGTCGCACGCCTGACGGTCGGCGAGGCGCGCAGGCGCTACCAGGCCGAGACACCGCGCGGGGAGTTTGTCCTGGTCGTCGGCGCACCGAAGCCGGTCGAGCAGCGAGCGAGTGAGGCGGATCTGCTGGCGCTGCTGGAGGAGCAGCTCGCGGCCGGGTTGACCGCGAGCGCGGCGGCGCGGGAAGTAGCTCGCCTCACCGGCGTAAGCCGCCAGGCCGCCTACCGGCTTGCGCTCCGCCTGCGCGAGCGGCGTGACCAGGTCGGGGCGAGAGGCTCGTCACCAGCGAGTGGCGAGTAGTCAGCCTTTCAGGCCAGCCTCCTCTCCGGTGGTTAGGGCGCCTGCTGCACCGAAAGGCTCGGTCACGGGTCACGGCCACCAGGAGAGGGAAGCCGACCTCGCTTCGGCACCGCACAAAGAAATTGACAGAGAGACAAACGCGCCACAGTACGAACGGGCCTTGACAGGGGAATGACGTGCAGGCGATACTGCGGCGTCTTCTTCGCGAGCCTGGAGGTTGTGTGCAGCGCGTGGTCGAGGGCCGAAACCGCTACCATCTCACCGTCAAGGAGTTGCCACCCGACGAGCGGCCGCGCGAACGCCTGCTGCGGTATGGCGCCGGTGCGCTCACGAACGCCGAGCTACTAGCCGTCGTCCTCAACACCGGCACCAGGGGTGAATCGGTGCTCGAGCTGGCGCAGCGGCTGCTGGTGGAGCACAGTGGGCTGGCCGGACTGGCCCGGGTCGACCTGGAGACGCTGCGCCGGGCCCACGGGCTGGGCGAGGCCAAGGCGGCGAAGCTGAAGGCTGCCCTGGAGCTGGGGCGGCGGCTGACTCTGGCCCAACCTGAGGAACGTCCCGTCATCCGGACACCGGAGGACGCCTACGCCGTGGCCGGGGCGAATATGGCGACCCTGGAGCAGGAACACCTCCGGGTGCTCTTGCTCGACGCCAAGAACCGGGTGCTCCGCACGGTCACCGTCTCTCAGGGGAATGTCAGCGGCGCCCAGGTGCGCGTGGCCGAGGTGTTCAAGGACGCGATCCGCCACAATGCGCCCGCAATCATGCTGCTGCACAACCACCCCTCGGGCGACCCCACGCCCTCACGGGCAGATATCACCCTCACTGCGAGCGTGGTGCAGGCCGGGGAGCTGTTAGGCATCGAGGTGCTCGACCACCTCGTTATCGGGCAGGGAGATTTCCGTTCGCTGCGGCGCCTCGGTCTGGGCTTTTCGGGGAACGGATCGCGCTGAGCGGCCGCGGGTGTGCAGAGTACCCGGCTCGACTTGGAGAGGAGGAGAGCAGCGTTCAACGAGCCGCGTCGAGAGGGCGCAGGTTCGGTCGGTGCAGTGGACATATCACTGAATAGGCCTGGAGGGATCACCATGAGCAGCCAGGGAATGACAGGCCCGCAAGAGAGCTTTGCCGGGATACAACCGGCGACCGACAACGATAAGCTGATCTCGGCACTCGGATACATCTTCTGGTTTATCGTGCCGATCGTCGTCCTCGTCACCGAGATGAAGAACAGCGCCTTTAACCGGATTCACGCTTTCCAAGGGCTCGTCTTCGGCGGGGTTGCGGTCATCTTCTTCATTCTCTACACCTGTGTGACGATCGTGCTCACGGCAGTGGTGCCACCCTTGGGATGCATCCTGTGGGTGGGGTATTTCCTGCCACTTGCGCTGGGGCTCTACTACGCCTACAAGACGTACTCAGCCGGACAGGTTGAATTCCCGTACTTGAGCCAGGTCACACGCTCGCTCTTCCGCCAGCAGCTCGCCAGCCCCGCGTGACCCACGCTCCAGGCCACACGCGCACCGGGCGCACGACGGACACGGGCTCTCACCGCACCCCTCTCGACGGACTCTCCTCTCAAGGGAAGGAGCGGGGCTGGGGTGCTTGCGGGGTAGTGATTAACGAGCTGGCGGTCACGCCCCGTCGCGCCCGCCCCTCGCAGTCTCGCGCTCGCGCGCCGGCTGGCTTCCCGCGACGAGTGGTGCGCTGTATGTCCCGGACTTCGGTCGTCGTGCCGGCCAGCTCAGACGCCGCGCGGCGACGTCGAGCGGGAAAAGCGATGCCGCCGCCGCGACGAGCCAGGGCCACAGCGCCAGCCGCTCCTCCAGCCGGGCAACGACCGGACTGGCGGTGAGTTCGGTGGGCCGGCGCAGCTCGCGGCCGCCAGTACTCTCGGCGAGCTGGCGCAGCAGGGTGGTGTTGGCACCCGCTGTCCGCCCCTCCAGCCCGGGTGACGCGATGCCGAAGGCAGCCAGTTCTTCCTTGACGACGTGATCGCCTTGCCGCTGGCGAAAGAGCACCCGGTAGCTCCCTGGCCGCTCGACGGCGAGTGTCTGCTCATAGACTCCGGGTGCCCGCTGGGGCAAGACGACCTCGCGTGCGCCCTCGTCAGGTAAGGCGATCGTCGCGCGAGTGTCCAGTCCGTTGGCGAAGGTGCCATCTTCCCGCAGGCTCTCCACGCGCAACAGCACGCGGTGTCCACCAGGCTCAGGCCTGGCAGTGACGAGGAAGTCCGCGCGGGTCGGTGCCGGCATCGACCAACGCACGAGCTGTGGCCAGAACAGCGCCGCCTCGGCCCACGAGGGATCGAGCCACCGGCTCGACCAGCCGCTCGGCGATACGTCTGACATCCAGGCGATGACGCGCCCGAGGCCATACTGCCAGTGCGCGAGCAGGGGATCGCCCTCGGCCGTCTGGAGCGCGGTGACCGCCCGCTGGCGGGGAGTCGTTGCGACGTAGCCGTCGAGCAGCGGCAACTCGCCGCGCAGCGTGCGCAGCAGCGGGCTGGGGGCTGCCGGCTGAGGCGCGACCTCGCTCTCGACGACGGCGCTGCGGATCAGGATCGAAGTCTCCTGAGTGGCGATCCGAGGTACTTGGGTACTGCGCTCGGTGAAGTGGTAGCGCCCACCGCCGAGCTCAGCCAGCCGGGCCAGCAGCTCGGTATCCGCATCGGAACCGATGGCGACGGTCGAGAGCGTGATTTCCTCCGGTTCCATCCGCCGGAGCAGAGCCTCATAGCCGCGATCGCCCGACTGCCCGTCGGTGAGGAGCACGATGTGCTTCAAGCGCGCGTCGACCCGGGCGGCAGCCTCGTAGGCAGCCTGGAGCGGTGGCAGGATCGAGGTACCACCGCCGCTCTCGAGGGCGCTGATCCGCTGCTGGATCGCCGCGATGTCGTCGGCGCTCTCGATGCGCGTCGTCGGTACGATCCACTGGTACTCTGAGTCGAAGGCGATGATCCCGATCACGTCACCACGCTGGAGCAGCCCGACGGCCTGGATGGCAGCCTCGCGAGCCATTGCCAGCTTCGACGCCTCGTTCGACCAGGCGGAGGCCATACTGCCAGACTTGTCGAGCACGAGGAAGAGGGCCACGCTGCTGCGCTCAGGCCGCTCCGGCGGCCGGCTCGAGACCGGTAGTATAGTATCGAGCACTGAGCCCTCGTAGCCACCAGGGCCGTAGCTACGCGGCCCGCCGACGACGACCAGGCCGCGCCCCAAGTCACGTACGAAGAGTTGGAGCGTCTTCTGCTGGTCGAGTGTGAGGTTGGTGGCCGGCGTGTCGACCAGCACGGCGGCATCAAAGCCGGCCAGTGGCTCGGTCATCGGCGGGATCTCGCCCGAGGGCTGCACCTGCACGTTGAGGCCATCCGCTCGTAGGATCTCGACCAGGTGCGCAGCCTGGCCCGGCTCGTGCTCGAGCACGAGTACCCGCCCCGGCTCCTTGGCCACACTGGGGACGGCCAGCCGGTTATTGTCGGTACGGGTATCGTGCGCGGGCAGAACCTCGGCGACGATATCGTGAAACCCGGGAGCGGGCAGCCAGAGCGTGGCCTGGACGCGGTTGATGCCGGCTTGGAGCATTACCTGCTGTTCGGCCGTGACCTGCCCATCGAGTGAGACGCGCAGGACAGCAGGGATTCGCCCAGTACTGTGCAGGACGACCGCGATGTCGAGCAGGTCGCCAGCGCGAGCAAACACCGGTGCCTCTAGCGCCGCGATAGTCACTTCCGGCGGCAGGCCCGCCAGGCTGAGAGGTACGTAGGAGATCGCGACGCCGTCCGGTACCACCCGCCAGGCCGCCCGGACAGCGTTCCCCGTCGTCTCCCAGCCGTCGGTCAGCAGCACGATCTCGCCAGCGCTCGACTCGCGCCAGCCCAGCACGCTGCGCGCCAGCAGAATGGCTCGCTCGATGTCCGTTTCGCGACCCGCCGGTGACGTCCCTCCCGGCGCCGCGAGCTGCGCCCACTGCCCGAACTCGACGACCGTCGACCGGCTGTCCGAACCCAGCGCAGCAGCGGCCTGGCTGACCCACGCCCACGCCCAAGCCTGCTGCTGGGGGCTGACGCTGTCCGACACGTCGATCGCGAACACAACGTTGCGGATCGGCCTGAGATGGGTGAGCGACGGGCCGGCGAGCGCGAGGATCAGCAGCGTGACGATCAGCGAGCGGAGCGCGAGTGTCGCTCGGCGCTGGACGGCCGGCATGGCCCGTAGCCGCTTGCGGGCCAGGGTAAGTACTGCCGCCAGCACCGGCGGGAGCGCCAAGAGCAGCAGCGGGTCGTCGAACTGGAGTGTTGTGAATCTGTCCATGCGTCACCGATCTCGGCTTTCCCCTCGGCCGCTGGCGCGGGCTGGGCGCGTCAACCGCGACGCGCGAACACCAGCCACTCGATCCCGAGTACCACGAGCAGAGCCGCGGTCAGCAGTCGCCACCACTCCCGTACCGACAGCTCGCCCGCAGGGTCGGCGACCGCCGGGAGAGTCGCTGGGAGCGGGGCTAGATCGCCTCGTGGACGGATGTCCGACTCGGCGCGATCGAACAGGTTCACGGAGAACGAAGCGAGGACTACCTGCTCGTTCGCCTCATCGAGCACGAGGTAGCGGCCGACTCGCTCGGTCTCGCGGATCCAGAGCCGGCCACCAGCCGGTTCGAGGCGCTGCCGGCGACCATCTGGGCGGACCAGGAGGGCGCGCGCTCCGCTCGGGGCGGGCAGTTCCACCGGCTCGCCGGGCGAGACCGCCAACCCCGAGCGGTGGGCGCTGAGCTGTGCCACGGCGTTGCTGACCAGTAGCGGGAAGGCGAGCGACTTGTCCAGCCCCGACGACGCGGGGTCGAACGCGAAGACGACCACAGGGAAACCACGGTGGTGGCCCTCCAGGATCAGCGGCCCGTCAACGGTCGCCACCACGGGACGCGCCCAGGGCACACGGGCCAGGCGCTTGGCGGAGGTGCCGCTGAGGGCTGCCAGGTCGACGCCGCGGAGCAGCGGGTGTCCGGTCTCAGCTAGCGTCAGGCGAGCGGCAGTGAACGTGCCGAGGACAGGGAGAAGACGGTTGCCTACAGGGGGGTTGACGAGCAGTGAAGGACTCCGCGGGAGCTCACTGGGCACAAAGCTGTCGAAGACCGTGAGTTCGGCGCCCGAGCCAGCAACCGGGTAGGCGTCGGGCGCGACGACCGCTAGCTGGACAGTCGGGATGGCCTCGAGTGCCTGCTGGAGCGCCGTGGGCGTGGGCGAGACGAGGAGCACGCGCAGCGACCGGGTGCCCAGAAGCGGGGTATCGACCTCGACCCGGTCGTCCAGGGGGAGTGCGTCGTGCTGGGAGCGTTCGAGTACGACGGAAAGACGCGATAGCTCGGTCGGCAGCTCGACCAGCAGGCGACCAGTGCTGTTCGCCGGCAGCTCGACAACTGGCCGGGCGAACTCGCGCCCGGTCGCGGCGTCGAGCAGCCCTACGGGGAGCATCGCTGGCTTGGCGCCCAGGTTGGCCAGTTCGATGTACACCACGCGGCGGTCAGGAAACGAGGGTTGAGCGCGCATCTGGACGTTGACGATCGCCTGGTTACCGGGGTCAGGGCTGGCCTCGATAGGCACGAACTCAACAGGGGCAGCGAGCGCTCCGATCGGCTCGAGCGGCGGAAAGGCGCCATCGGTGAAGACAAGAATCCGCTCGAGCAGGCCGGGGGTATGGGCAGCCAGCTGAGAGGCCAGCGCGATCGCTTCGCGGAGCGCGCCGGAACCGTCACCGGCTTGGACTCGGTACAAGGTCTCGCGCACCTCGTCGGGTGAGCCGCTGGCGAGCAGGGTCGCGCTCGGCCCAGCACGCACCAGGCTGACCTTATCCTCTGGCCGCAGGTGCGACAAGGCGTCGAGCGCGCGCGTCCGTGCCGCCTCGAATCGGCTCGGTCGTACATCGGTTGCCTGCATGCTGGCGGAAGCATCGAGCACCAGCACGACGTGCTGCACTGGCTCGTCGAGCGGTGTCGCCGGGCGGGCCAGCACGAGGCCGCTCAGTGCGGCTGCGCCGAGCTGGAGCAGGACGAGTAGGGTCAGACGAGGAAGCCGCCGGCGCGCGTGGCCTGCGACGCTCGGGGCCAGACCAGCCCAAAGGAAGGTGGCCGACACGCGCACCCGCCACCGGCCGCCGCGCAGCAGGTGCAACAGGAAGATGGAGACCGGCAGGACGAAGGCGAGCGCGAGCGCCAGGGGGGCGAGGAACAGCACAGCTCACCTCACGAGCTGCACATGCCGCAAGTCCTCGATCAGAAGGGAGTCGAGCGGCCGATCCGTGCGCACGCGCGCGTAGCGGAGGTCGCGCTGGGCACACAGGCGCTCGATCTCCCCGAGCCAGGCCGACAGCCGGTCTCGGTAGGCCTCGACTGTCTCCAGGTTTAGGCCGATATCGAGAATCTCGCCGGTCTCCGCGTCGACCAGCTCGACTTCGCCGAGCGGGTCAGGTGCCTCTTCCTGCAGGCTCAGCAGATGGATCACCGCCAGGTCGGCCCCTCCACTGAGCAAGGCATCGAAGGCACGGCCGAGCTCGCTTGGTTCGGCGACCAGCAGGTCAGAGACGAGGATGACGAGTGGCTGGATCGGGTGTGCGCCGCGCGGGAGCGTGGCTGGGAGCCGGGCGAGTTCCTCGGTCAGGGCCACGCAGCCACCCGGTGCGGTCGAGGCGAGGAAGCGGAGCACCTCGGGGAAGCGGGTACGGCCGGTAACCGGGCCGAGCGCGTGGAGCTGCTCCCCCAGGCGGAGGATGCGCACCACTGCTGCTTGCCGCAAGCCAATGTAGGCGAGACCAGCGACCACCTCGACCGCGCGCCCGAGCTTGCTCGGCTCGCCCCAGTCCATCGAGGCCGAGCAGTCGAGCACCAGGAAGAGGTGGAGCCGTTCTTCTGCCTCGGTGACCTTCACCTGCAGGGTACCAAGGCGACCGTAGACGTTCCAGTCGATCCACCGCGGGTCATCGCCGATCTGGTAGGCGCGATGATCGCAGAAGTCGATCGCCGGGGTGCGCAGCCGGCTACGGTGCTCGCCACCCGGGCCGGCCGAGGCAGGTCGGCGGCCTACCAGCGCGAGCCGGTCGAACCGGTGCCACGGGTGCCCGCTGAGGTGGACGGTGGGGCGGTCGGCCGGCGGTCGAGCCCACAGACGGGCGACGGTCGCTCTGCCTCTCGCTACAAGGGAGAAAGGAGTTCGCACCGGTCGGCTCCGTTTCGCTGTGCGGCAAGGCGTAGGCCGGCCGCGCGCTGCCGATCACGCCTCTTCGGTCACGCGCGCCAGGATCTGGCGGATGACCGCATCGGCCGTGACACCGTTCACCTGCGCCTCGTAGGTGAGGATGAGCCGGTGGCGAAGCGCTGGGACAGCCACGCGGCGCACGTCCTCGTACGATACGTTGAAGCGGCCAGCCAGGAGCGCATGGATCTTACCGGCGAGCACGAGAGCCTGCGCCGCCCGCGGGCTCGCCCCGAGCCGGATAAAGCGTCGGGTCGCTTCGGGAGCAGCCGGCAGGTCAGGATGCGTGGCCAGCACGATCCGCGCGGCGTAGTCGACGACATGGCTGGCCGCTGGCACTTCCCGCACCAGTTCCTGCAGCCCCAGGATGACCTGCGCGTCGGCGATCGGCTGTGGGCGGTGGCCATCGGGGCCGGTGGTGCGCTGCACGATCTCGACCAGCTCCTGCCGTGAGGGGAAGCCGACCTGGAGCTTGAAGAAGAAGCGATCCAGCTCCGCCTCGGGGAGAGGATAGGTGCCCTCCAGCTCGATCGGGTTCTGGGTGGCGAGCACGAAGAACGGTCGTGGAAGCTGGTGACTGTTGCCACCGACGGTGACCCGACCTTCTTGCATCGCCTCAAGCAACGCCGCCTGGGTCTTCGGTGTGGCACGGTTGATCTCGTCGGCCAGCACGAGATTTGCGAAGATAGGCCCCGGCTGAAACTCGAACATCCGACGCCCGTCTTCGCGCTCGACGAGCACATTCGTACCGGTGACGTCAGCCGGCATCAGGTCGGGGGTGAACTGGATGCGGCTGTCACGGAGACGAAGCGCCTGCGCGAAGCTTCGAACCAGCATCGTCTTGCCGAGCCCCGGGAGGCCTTCGAGCAGCACGTGACCGCCAGCGAGCAGGGCAATCGTTACCCCCCGCACGACCTCGTGCTGGCCGACGATGACGTGTGCGACCTGGTGCTCGAGTGCGAGCACGGTCTCACGCAGACGGTCGACCTCGGCTTGTGTGCGCGGTTGATGGATCATGGCGAGCTCTCGCGTCCTTCTCCGTTGAAATACTCTCGGATCAGCCCCTGACGGTCGCCAGGAACGAGGTTCTGCTCGGGCGCGAGCGGCTTCAGTGCAGGTGCGTCGCTGCTCGCGCCCGGCGCTACGTCTACCGGGCTCGTGACCGACACCGCCGGCCGGGCACGTCCTCCGGCCGGAAGTGGGTCACTGCTCCCGAGGGTGAGCTGGGCCGGGACTTCGACCGGCGTGCCGCTGACCTCCAGCCTCGGCGCTGCCTGATCGAGGTTCATCACTGGCCGCTCGCCACCCCCGCTGGCCTGGGTGCCAGCTGGCTGGCTCGGCTCGACGGTTCCGCTTGTGAGGCTGGGAGGCTCCGCCGTCTGGCCCGCGCTGCCCGTTCCACTTCCCCCTTCGGTACCGCCAGCGGTGGCTCGACCGTCCTGCCAGCGTTCGCCACCAGCACCAGAAGCGCCCTCGGCGCTTCCCGCGGTGCCGCTGCTGTCGGTTCCGCCCGACACCAGGTAGTCCTCGAACAGCTCATCAGGTGGATCGCCTCCCGGGCTGGTGGCTGACGGGACCATGCGGGCAAGTTCCTGGGCGAGCTCCTCGAGCGCGCGGCGCTGCGCGTCGTACTGGGCTCCCACGAGCGCCTCGGCCACCCGTTGCTCCAGCTCGGCCAGCCGGGAACCCTGGCTGCTCGGGTCTTGCGCCGCCTGGGCGAGCGCGGCGGCGAGCCGCTGCTTGGCTTCCGGCGAGAGCTGGTCGAGGTTCTCGGCCAGCTGGGCGAGCTCGGAGGCGGCGGTCTGGTAGTCGCCCTGCTGGATCGCCTGCGCCGCCGCCTGCCCGACGGAGACCTCGCCGAGGGCCTGCGCCAGCCGGCTGAGTGCACGGCGCTGGACCGCGATCTGCTCCGTCGCCTGCGCTGCCGCTGGGTCGGCAGCGCGCAGCTCGTCGATCCGGCTCTCCGGCAGCGCGCTCACCGGCTGCTCGAGTGTGTCGATATCGGGCGCGACCAACCCGTTCTCGGTAAGCACCGGCTGGGCGGGGCCTCCCCACGGCAGTACCTGGCCCAGCTTGCTCAGTCCGAGGTGCGGGAGCGCGAGGAGCACGGTTGCCAGGAAGACGAAGGTGGCGGCAACGATGAGCTCGCGGCGGATCCGGTCGACCAGTGGCGGCCAGCGCTGGCTCACCTCCGCGGCGGCCTGTGCGGCGTCCCGTACCTGGAGCCAGGCGAGACGAGCTCGACGCAACGCTTCAGGGTGCTCCGTCAGCTCGACCGCGGTCGCGAGGCGCTCGCGCAGGCCGAAGAGGCGATCGACCGACCGCGCGGTCTGGATCGCCGAAGGCCAGCACAGCAGGGCGACCACGAGTGCGGCCAGTGGCGGGAGGAGCAGTGTGCCCAGTACCACAGCACCGGGGATGCCCAGCGCGAAGGCGACAGCGAGCGAGCGGGTGAGCGAGGCGACCAGCAGCCCGGCGCCGACGGCGTAGAGCAGGAGGCGCAGCAATAACTCGGTACCGAGCCGCCAGCGCATCTTGCGAACGGCTACATGAAGGTCGTGAGGCTCGCGGTGTACCGTCCTCATCGGTCTGCCCGCCACCGCCGAGGATCTGCAGCTGTCTGCCGAGCACAGGGGTCGTGCGCTGCATTGTACCCGGGTCGCGCGCTCGCAGCTAACAGATGTCTCCCAGTACGAGCGCCGCTCGACCCGAAGAGTCCAGCTCCGCGATGGACAGAATATACACTACGTGCGAGGTCGAGAGTAGGAGCCAGAGCAGGGCCCGCGGAAGTCTGCAGTGAATGCAGTGAAGGGGGCCACTGGCGTCGGGGCTGGCTTATCCGTCGGTCAGTGCGGCCAGATCAGAGCCAGCCGCGATCGATGAGGATCTCGCGAGCGAGGTGACCGAGCAGCACTTCGTAGCGGGTACCGGCGAGTTCGGGGTGCCACTCGAAGCGGTTACGCTCGAAATACTGCACCACGTAGACGTGCCCGTCCGTCTTGCTCGGCTCCTCGAACTGCTCACTGATCGGGAAGCCGAAAATCGGCAAACCGCCATTTTGCCACCAGTACTGCCGGAACAAGCCGCGTAGCGTGTGTCCCGTCTGGGGGAAGTAGTCAACGCCCGGTTCAGAGGGTGGTGGAACCGGCAGAAAGGGAGGCTCCTGCTGCCGTTCGGCTGTCCGCTCTGAGCCAAGCAGCCCGAGCAGCACCTCGAACGGCGTTCCGGCGAACTCCGGGTGGTGCTCGAAGCGCGCACGCTCGAAGTACTGGGTGAGATAGGTGTGGCCATCGGTGGCGGAGAGCTCCGGGAAGGGCTCGGTGAGCGGATAGCCGAACCGCTCCAGCCCGCCGTTCGCCTGCCAGTACGCAAAAAAGATGCGTGGCACGTTGTGCTGGGTTTCCGAGAAGTAGACCATGTCGGGATCGCTGCTGGGCGAAGCCGGGCTGGTCGGGGCGGGGAGCGTCACCACGTCCTGCGCGAAGACGCCTTGCTGCTGGTAGCGCACGAACTCCTGCACCAGGCTCGCGGTAAAGCGCCACTGGCGGGTGCTGCGTAGGCGGATGAAGCCGGTGACTGTCGTCTCCTGGCCAGGAGGAAGTCGGTCGGGCAGCCCCCAGCGGAACGGGTTCGGGATACCCGTGTTTCCCTCAAAGTCGACGCCGACGCGGAAGCATCCCTCGACCTTGGGAAAGCCGGCGCTGTCGAAACTCTGGCTCTCTTCGTAGGTAAAGCCGGGGGGTGGGCCCTGGGTGAGGAGGTCGACCTCGCCAGTATTGCGCACCGTGAAGTCGACACGCACGAGGGTTCCGGCATACAGTTCGGTCGGCGTGAAAGTCACTGAGACGAGCTCACCCCGAGGGCGACCCGGACGTGGCCTGCTCCTGAAGACGACCGGCCCGGTACCCTTGAGACGACCACGGATGTCCGGGATGACTTCATAGAGATGATCGCCGGGGCATTCAGTGAGGTTATAGTCGCGGTGCCCGCCGATATTCGGGACGTCGACCAAGTCGCGAAAGTAGGAAATCCCGCCAGGATCGACCTGGGGTGTCCGCTCGCGGATGAGGCGCACCAAGGACTCGATGGCCGCCTCGGGTGGTGCCTCCGACGTGAAGTTACCGAGCACGGCGACGCCCATGGTTGCGGTATTGTAGCCGGCGGTGTGCGCGCCGACGACGTTGGGCCCGCCGTAGCGCCCCTCATAGACGTTCCCCTGCCAGTCGACCAGGAAGTTGTAGCCGATATCCCCCCAGCCTTGGGTGATCGCATGGTAGGCGTAAATGGCTCGCACCGTGGCCGCAGGGTCGGGCGGGTTGTTCTGGGTGACCGTGTGATGAATGATGACCTTCTCCACTGGCGCGTAGCGAGGTGGCCAAATCTCCTTGCCGCTCTCGTCGAATCGAAGTGACTCGTCGGCTCCCCAACCGGCACGCGGGATGATCCATCCGTCGATCAGCGGCGTCTGGGCGAGGAGTCGCACGTCATGACCTCGCGTATCGACGCAGCCGAGTTCGACTGCTTCCAGCCTGACGGGTGAGCCATCGATCCCCGGCTCGAGCTGGACACGGTACTGCAATGCGGTACTCGGGGCCACCAGTACCGGGGTGGCATAGACCCAGGCATCTGGCGGTTGCGGAGCGACGTGGGGATCGGGAGCAAGCGCGACCCAGTCGCTCCAGTGCTGGCCATCGACGCTGGTACGCACAGCGATCGTCAAGCTGCCGCCAGCCGGAACGAAGGCGCGCCAGCCAACTTCGATGCTATTAAACGGGCGAGGAATTGTGACCGAGGGCGAGGTATAGGTGCCGGCGCCAGGGAAGATGCCGCGGTCGACCCAACTTATCCGAGTGATCGCGCGCGCGACGGGGTGCGGCAAGCGGATCTCGGTGAGCGTGGCCAGAGCCAGACCGCCTGCGATCTGGAGAAACGCTCGCCGCGTTATCCGCGGCCGTCTCACGGTGCCTTCCCTTCCCAGCATCCGAGGCCCGCCGGTATGTCAGTTCCCGGGACGCAATCGTACTCGCCTGATAGTGTACGATCAAATTGTACGGACAACCAGTGTGGCCTCTTCGTGGGCGCTCTGGGCTGGTGTATGCTCATCCTAGGACAGGCTGAGGGAAGGACGACCAGTATGGTGGCGAGCGTATCGCACAGGGCGGCGCGCGGGCAGAAGGCGGGCGCGCTGGCTTTCGCCGTGCTGGTGTTCCTCTTCATCGCTGCCTTTCTGGCGTTCCCGTGGCCGCTGGAAGAGAAGTCGTTGGCCGTGCTCCACGGGCTCTGCGCGCAGCGGCCGAGTCACTCGTTCTGGTTCGCGGGCAACCGGCTTCCTTTCGATGCGCGCATGACCGGGATCTACAGTGCCTTCCTGCTCACGACCGGCTATCTGGCGATCGCTGGCCGGCTACGCCGAGCTGGCCTGCCGGCGTTTCCCGCTCTGGCTCTCCTTCTAGCCGGGATGTTGGCGCTCGGCGTCGATGGCGTCAACTCGCTGCTCCACGACCTCAGGCTGCCGGCGCTCTATGAGCCGAGGAACTGGCTTCGGTTCGTGACCGGGGCTTGGACGGGCACGCTGCTCGGCGTCGTCCTGTGGATGGCGGCGAACGCCGTCGTCTGGCGCCCCGGGGCGCTAACGCACCGGTCGGTACTCGACGGCCCGCGCGACTTGCTCGCGCTGGCGCTGCTCAGTACCGCGTTCGGTGCGTTGGCGATGAGCGGGTGGCGGCCGCTCTATGGGCTGCTGGCGCTCTTCCTGGTGCTGGCCGCAGTGACGCTGCTGGCCCTGCTGGCGCTGCCCGCTGTCCAGCTCCTGCGCCGCCGCGAGCAACAGATCGAGTCTCCCGTCGAGCTCGGCTGGCCGGCGAGCGCGGCGCTAGGGCTCGCCGGCGCTTTCATGGCTGTGGCCAGCCTCCTGCGGTTCCTCGTCGAGTGGCTGGCCGGCATTCCAGGGCTGTCGTAATGCTGTGAGTGGCTGGCGACGATGTCCAGATATGGAATGGTGAGAGTGGCGGATCGGTGACATGCCTCGGGACATACCGCTCGGCAACGGCAGGCTCCTCATCAACTTCGACCACACCTACACGCTGCGTGATGTGTATTTCCCCCGCGTGGGTCAGGAGAACCATACTCAGGGGCGTCTGAACCGGTTCGGCCTCTGGGTCGATGGCCGCCTGGCCTGGCTGAACGAGCCAGGCTGGGAGCGCGACCTTCGCTACGAGGAGAGCACCTTGGTCAGCGACGTCACACTCCGCCACCCGGAACTGCGCATCCAGCTCAGACTGAACGACGCCGTCGACCTCGAGCACGATATCTGGCTTCGCCAAGTGGCCGTGAGCGATTTGGGTGGCCGCCCGCGCCGGGTATGGCTGTTCAACCACTTCGATGGCTACCTCTGGGGCTACGCTGACGGCGAGACGGCGTACTATGAACCGGAAGGTCGTGCCATCGTCCACTACAAGGGGAAGCGGTACTTCTGGTTCTCCGGTTGGGCTGGCCCGGAGCCGGGCTACCATACCTTCGCCACCGGTAACAAAGCCTTCCGTGGCCGGGAGGGTACCTGGCGCGATGCCGAGGACGGACTGCTCAGCAGGAATGTGATCGCCCAGGGCTCGGTCGACTCGATCGGAGGGTTGAGCTTGGAGCTGCTGCCCGGCCAGGAGGCGGTAGCCTACTTCTGGATGACGGTCGGGTTTCGTCACGCCGATGTGCGCGAGCTGCATCACCTCGTCGTGAGTGCGAGGCCGCAGTTCATCCTCAACCGCGTCCGCCACTACTGGAGGAACTGGGCGAACCACCGGACGCGGCGGTTCGCCTCGCTGTCTCCGGCTGTCGAGCGACTCACGCGCCAGAGCTTGCTGATCCTTCGAACCCAGATCGACCGCGGCGGAGCGATCCTCGCCGCCAACGACTCCGACATCCTGCAGTTCGGTCGGGACACCTACAGCTACCTGTGGCCGCGCGATGGGGCGTTGATCTCGCTGGCGCTCGACAAGGCGGGGTATCCCGAGTTGAGCCAGCGCTTCTTCCTCTTCGTCCACGAGCTGGTCACGCACTACGGCTTCTTCTTGCACAAGTACAACCCGGACGGCTCGGCTGGCTCGAGCTGGCATCCCTGGTCGACGCCGAGCGGTGAGCTCCAGTTCCCAATCCAGGAAGACGAGACGGCGCTCGTGCTGTACGCCCTGTGGGAACACTACCAGCGGTACCACGACATCGAGCTGATCCGCTTGCTCTACCAGCCGATGGTTGTGCCGTGTGCCCGCTTCCTGGCGTCGTACCGTGATCCGCGCACGGGCTTGCCGTTGCCCTCATACGATCTCTGGGAGGAGCGGCACGGCGTGCATGCCTTCACCGTGGCGGCGGTGTGGGCCGGGCTCCAGGCGGCGGCACAACTGGCAGAGATCTTCGGTGACGATGAGCTCGAGAGCGGCTGGGTGCAAGCGGCCGAGGAGATCCGCCAGGCAGCGCTCCGGGCCTTCTACGACCCGGAGCTCGAGCGCTTCGTCCGCACGGTGGTGGTGGACGAGAAAGGGAGCGTTCGCCGGGATACGACGCTTGATGCCAGCCTGGCCGGCCTGTTTCAGTTCGGGCTGGTGCCTGCGGGTGACCGACGGATGGTCGAGACGATGGAGGCAGTGGAGCAGCGGCTCTGGTGCCGGACACCGGTGGGCGGGATCGCCCGCTACGAGGACGACTACTATTACCAGGTCAGCCGCGATGTCGCGAATGTGCCCGGCAACCCCTGGTTCGTCTGCACCCTCTGGCTGGCGGACTGGTACATCGCCCGCGCGGTCTCACCGGCTCACCTGGATCGGGCGCGCGAGCTGATCGAATGGGTAGCGCACCATGCGCTCCCGAGCGGGGTGCTCGCCGAGCAGGTGCACCCCTACACCGGCGAGCCCCTCTCGGTCAGCCCACTGAGCTGGAGCCATGGCACCTTCGTCTCGACCGTACTCGACTTCCTGGCCAAGGAAGAGCAGCTCGCGCGCTCCGGTTGGGCCGCCCTTCTGGGTTGAACACGCCCGCGTGCCTAGCGCCCGCCCGGCCAGCGGCCGTACCAGTCGAACACCTCGTCCGAGAGGCCGACCACGACGTTCTTGACCTGCGTGTACAGGTCGAGCGCGTGCCGGCTGAGTTCGCGGCCGATGCCACTCTGCTTGAAGCCGCCGAACGGTGCCTCCGGCGGGTTGACCACGGGATAGTTGATGCTGATGTTCCCCGCCCGGATGCGCGCCGCGAGCTTGTGCGCCCGCTTGATGTCCCTCGTCCAGATCGTTGCGGCGAGGCCGTAGATAGTGTCGTTGGCCAGCGCGACGACCTCGTCTTCGTCGCGGAACGGGATCACCGAGAGAACCGGCCCGAAGACCTCCTCGCGCGCGACTGACATATCGTTACGCACCCGGTCGAAGATGGTCGGCTCGACGAAGTTCCCCCGCTGGAGGTCAGCCTTGTCGGGCCGCTTGCCGCCCAGCCGCAGCTCGGCGCCCTCGCTCCTGGCCTTTTCGACGTAGCTGAGCACGCGCTCGCACTGGCGCCGTGAGACCAGCGGGCCCATCTGGGTAGCGTCGTCCAGCGGATCCCCGATCCGAATCCTGGCTGCCTTGGCGAGGAAGTCGTCCATAAACCGGTCGTGGATCGACTCGTGCAAGAAGAGCCGGGTACGCGCCGTACAACGCTGGCCAGCGTTGCTGAAGATAGCGAAGAGCGAACCGTTGACCGCCTCCTCCAGGTTGGCGTCCGGGAAGACGATGTTGGGTGATTTTCCTCCCAGCTCGAGAGAGACCTTCTTGATAGTGCCAGCGCTGAACCGGAGGATCTGACGCCCCGTTTCGGTCTCGCCGGTGAAGGCGATCTTATCGACGAGCGGGTGCTCGCAGATTGCCGCCCCGACTTCGCTGCCCGGCCCGGTGAGGACGTTGACCACGCCTTCCGGCAGACCGGCCTCTAGGCAGATCTGGCCGAGCACTAGGGCAGTGATCGGGGTGTAGCTGGCCGGTTTGAGGACAACCGTGTTCCCAGCAGCGAGCGCTGGAGCGAGCTTCCAGGCCGCCATCAGGATCGGGAAGTTCCAAGGGATGATCTGGCCGCAGACACCGTATGGCTCGCGCACCGTGTAGTCGAGCAGCGGACCGTTCATCGGGATGGTCTCACCCCAGATCTGGCCCGCAAGGTTAGCGTAGTACTCGAAGCAGTTGGCGGCGCTGGCCACGTCCATGCGCGACTCGACGATGATCTTGCCGCAGTTGAGCGTCTCCAGCCGGGCAAGCTCTTCCTGGCGCTCGCGCAGGATCTCGGCTACCCGGCGTAGCCGCCGGGCCCGCTCGTTCGGCGTCATCCGGCTCCACGGCCCCTCGTCGAACGCGCGCCTGGCAGCCCGGACGGCGCGATCTACGTCCTCTCTGCCCGCCCGGGCGACCCGGCCGATTACCTCGTTCGTGGTCGGGTTCAGCGTCTCGAACGTCTCGCCAGAGGCGGCAGGGACGAACTGGCCATCGATCAGGAGCTGGTATTCCTTGACCCCGGTCTCTACTGTCATGATTCGCCTCCCTGTCAAAATACCTGGTTCCAGGGCTTGAGCTGGATCTCCTGGAAGACACCAGCCTCGTAAAACGGATCCCGCTCGATGAGCTGGCGCGCTTCCGCCTCGGACTCGGTCTCGTAGATGATCAATGCCCCGCTGTCGTCGGTGAACGGGCCGGAGGCCCAGAGTTTTCCGGCTTCCTTCAGCTGGGAGAGGTACTGCCGGTGTGTCGGCCGGACTTCGGCGATCTTCTCCTGGTTGCCGTACCGGATGAACGCGGCGTATTTCACGGTCACATCCTCCTTCGCCCGCTTGCCTGGCAGCAGTGTAGCGCGGGGGAGCGGAACGGGGGAGGGGGTATCGGACGTGCCGAGGTCTCGCCTCGAGCCGAGAGTGCCGGTGTCAGGACGCGGCAGGCCGCTCGCTCAGCTCGCCCACTTCTGCAGTGCTTCTTCCCAGCCCTCGACCGCGCCGTCCTTGAACAACACGACGGTCTGTTCCTGGACAGCGGTCTTGGCGCCCTGTGTCGTCCGCTCGCTAGCGACAGCCGGCAAGGCACGGAGACCAGCGGCCCGGAGCGCCTCTGCCCGGCGCACGGCTCGCTCGACGTCGCCGCGGTCGACCCTCGCCGAGACCTCGACGACCAGCCAGACTTCGCCAGCCTCGGGCTGGTACCGCGGCACGCCGGTAACCAGTAGATCAGCGCGCAGGAGCTCCTCGGCCGCCCAGCGGGGCAGGCGGTCGTCGTATTGGTCGACCGCCTCGCTCGGCCAGACTAACCGGAGTCGGCGGAGCAGCGGGCCGAAGTACGCGGCCGCCCGCTGGATGTAGCGCCACTCCAGTCGGTAACCGCGGAACTCCGAGCGGAGATCCGCCAGGTCACGCTCGATCACATCGACCCGGGCGATGAGTCGCTCCAGCCGCTGCTCGGTACGCACCTGGGCTTGAGCGAGCTCGTCGACCCGAACGGTGAGCTGTTCGAGGCGCTGTTCCGTGCGTACCTGAGCGTCGACTAACTCATCGACGCGGGCAGCGAGGCTTTCGAACCGACGCTCAGTACGCACCTGCGCCTCGGCGAGTTGCCGAACAAGATCCGGTAGCTGGAGCAATTCTTCGGTGAGCACGTGGCGGCGCAGCTCAGCACGCCACTCGGGGTGCTCGTTGAGGAGCCGGATGAGATCCTGAAAATCTTCCAGACCAAACGTCATGAGATCTCCTCACCTTCGTTCGAGATCCAGTATATCCCGAGTAGACGAGCGAAACGCTGATCACGCGGCGGAAACGTCGCCGCATCTCCCGCTACGGCCTGGACGAGCTGCCTCGGGTACCACTCACCGTCTGCCGGCCACATCGCTCTGTATACACCTGGTGATTGAGGTAGAATAGTGTTGACCCGGGCGCTGGTGGCTGGGGTAGCTCAGAACCGGCAGGCCGTTGGCCTGGAAAGAGTACCACCCGCTGACAGTGGGTGGAGGTCGGAGGGCTCCGGAGCCTCCCCCTAGCCGTAAGCCAGCGCCCGGGACTTTTCTCCCCGGATCGATCCGCATCGCCGCGACCCGCGCAGCCTAGTGAGCCTGCGGGCTGGGGCTTGACACCGCAAGCATGCCGTGCGATGATAGCTTCGCCAGCAAGACGCTGGTCGTATTGGTCATCTCGGTCATCGGAAAGGGACAAGCCGAATGGGACTCCGGCTCAGGCGCAGGTCCAGCGTCTCTCTCGCACCGGCGTGCGGCTGGACTGAGTGTGCCTGGAGGAGGTTCCCGTGGTTGTCCCGACGATTACCAAGACCTTCCATCTCCTGACCGACGACGATCTGACCCCGGCGCAGGCCACTGCGCTGATCGACTTTGCCGCCCAGCTCAAAGCTGACCACTATGCCGGCAAGCCGCAGCATCACCTCTTGCCCGGCAAAACGCTGGCCATGATCTTCCAAAAGCCCTCGACCCGGACGCGCGTCGCGTTCGAGGCCGGCATGGCACAACTCGGCGGCCACGCGCTCTATCTCTCGACTAACGATCTCCAGCTCGGCCGCGGCGAGACCATCGCCGACACAGCTCGGGTGCTGTCGCGCTACGTGAACGCGATCATGGCCCGGGTCTACAAGCACCAGGACGTCGAAGAGCTGGCAGCGCACGCGACCGTCCCAGTCATCAACGGATTGTCTGACCTGGCACACCCCACCCAGGGCCTGGCCGACATGCTTACCATTAAGGAGCACCTGGGTGGCTGGGCTGGCCGGACGCTAGCCTACCTCGGCTGTGCGAACAACATGGCGCACTCGCTGGCGCTCTCTGGTGCCTTGGTTGGGCTCAACGTCCGTATCGCCTGCCCGCCACACTGCCAGCCTGATCCGGGGATCATCGCTCGCGCCCAGGCGATCGCCCAGCAGACCGGCGCGACGGTCACCGTGCTGCACGACCCCTGGCAGGCTGTCCAGGGTGTGGACGTCGTCTATACCGACGTCTGGGTGAGCATGGGGCAGACGCTCAGCCCGGAGGCGCTGGAGGCACTCCAGGCGTACCAGGTGACCCCGGAGATCATGGAAGCCGCCGGCCCGGACGCGATCTTCATGCACTGCCTGCCGATGTACCGGGGGCAGGAGGCGACTGCCGAGGTGGCCGACGGCCCGCGCTCGGTGATCTTCGATCAGGCGGAGAACCGGCTGCACCTGCACAAGGCGCTCCTGGTCGAGCTGCTCAGCGATGCCGGACCGGGCGTGCTGAAGTAGACGTCCGGCCAGGCTGCCTCAGGACTGGTCATCCGGCTCGGCGTAGGCTAGGGGAGCACTCTCGTAGAGGTCACCGCCGTAGCGGTCGTTGATCACGATCGCAGGGAAATCGACCACCGTGAGTCGGTAGATCGCCTCCGGGCCGAGGTCCTCGTAGGCGACGACCTCGGCAGCGGTGATGTGCCGGGCAAGCAGCGCGCCGGAGCCGCCGACCGCGCCGAAGTAGACCGCACCGTGCTCGACGATCGCCTGGCGCACGGCCGGGCTCCGGTAGCCCTTGCCGATCATGCCGCGCAGGCCGGCAGCGAGCAGCGCCGGGGTGTACGGATCCATTCGCCCGCTGGTGGTCGGCCCAGCTGGGCCGATCACCATGCCGGGCCGGGGTGGCGCCGGGCCGACGTAGTAGACCACCTGCCCGCGGAGGTCGATCGGAAGCGACTCGCCGCGCTCCAAGGCTGCGACCAGCCGCTGGTGCGCCGCGTCGCGGGCGGTCAGCAGCGTGCCGCTGATCAGCACCTGGTCACCGGCACGCAGCGTGTCGATCGTCTCCTGATCGAGCGGCGCTCGGATGCGCCGGGGCCGCTCGCCTGCCATCGCCTGCCGTATTCCCACCGAGCCCACACCCACGCAGCGCCGGGCGCGTGGATCTCCTCGCCGCACAGGCTACCACCTGGAGGTGATGACCGGCCACACGTTCGATCCAGCGCCTTTCCCCGATACCCTCGGCCTATTCACCTCCGCCGAACGGGATCGCATCCCACCCGGCGGACTCGTGCGCCTCCTCGGGCAGCGAGCTGGCCTCGCCGCTCTTACCGTTGGCCTGGCCCCCTCGAGCTCTCCGAGCGTGCTCGAGCGGTCAGTGCGCGATCTGGAGCGCCCGCTACTGGTGCTCCAGCACGCTCACATCGGGGAGCGCGTCACCTTTGGATCGGAGCGCCAGCGTCGCAGCGCCTCCAGGTGGGGCTCAGCGAACGGGATAAGCTTGACCCGCTGGCCGCATAGCTCGGCCGCTCGACCTCTCGGATTCGTTTCCTCGTCCAAATGTCCCTTCTGCTCGCGCCTATCGAGAGGTCGAGTACAGTGGTGTGCCGGAGACGGCGATCAACGACTTGTCAGCAGGGAACTCTCTAACTCGTCCCTGACTGCCGTGGGAGTTCAGCCATGACGATCGGCTCGCTCGTCGGAGCTGGGCTACCGAGCGGACCCTGCTCGATTGTAATCGCGATCGCCGAGTAGTCAGCGATGTCGGCTGCCACCGCGAATCGGCCATCGGGTTGGGTGAACACGCCGGCTGAGACAGGTTGATTACCCTCGATCAGCCAGACCTGGTAGACCTGACCGGGCTGCAGCGGCGGAAGGTCTTCGACGGTTATCAACACGATGTTCCATTCGCGCAGGTAGATCACTTTCCCGTGAGCCTGTGGGGCGGCTGCTGGTTTCAAGGCAATGGATTCGATTTCCTGCCGAAGCTGAAGGTTCCAGACGAGCATGGCCACCGAAAAGAGCAAGAGCACAGCGGCGGCGAGCCAGGGAACCAGTGACCGTCGCTCGTGTAGCACGGCAATGCGCGAGGTGGATGGAGGTGATTCCGGTTCAGCGGCGTGCGCGGCTCGCTCGCGCTCTTCCAAAGCAGCGCTTCGGATACGCTCGCGTAGCGATGGCGAGGGGATGCGCTCGTCGACACTGAGCGGCAAGGCTCGCGCAGCCGCCAGAAGGGATCGCAGCTCCAGCCGGCAGGTGGGGCAGGTTGCCAGGTGCCGTTCCAAGGCAGTGCGCTCTTCGGCCGGCAGTGCCGCGAGCGCGTAGGCCCCCAGCAGTTCCCGATAGTGTGCGTGATCCTGATCAGGTACCGTCGCTGGCACCGCTCTCACTCCGCACCTGAGTCATGACCAGCAGGTCGTGCAACTTTTGCAACCCGAGCCGCAGCCGGCTTTTGGCAGTTCCCAGTGGAATGCCTAGGCGCTCGGCAATCTCGGCGTGGGTCAACCCTTCGAAGTAGGCCAGCTCGATCGCCACGCGCTGCTCCTCCGGCAAGCCCTTCAGCGCAGCTCGCACGTCTACCGCCTGGATCTCAGTCAGCACGTCGTCCCATAGATCGGGAGCGGCGAGTATGGGTGCCACGGTATCCAGATCGATATCGCTCTGGCTGCGGCCGAACCTGCCGCGGAGTTGATCGATCGCACGGTTACGCACGATGCTGAGAAGCCAGGTGCGGACGGTCCCGCGGGATAGGTTATACGAGGCGGCATTGCGCCAGATGCTCATGAACGCGTCCTGCACGACTTCCTCGGCGACGAAGGCGTCACCGAGAATCCGGTAGGCCAGTCCGAAGGCCAGCCGATTGTAGCGGTCGAAGAGCGCAACGAGCGCGTCCGCATCTTGCCGTGCGATGGCTTGCAGCAGCTCGCGGTCGTCGCGTCTGTCCACGGGCTGCCCGTCTTCCGGTCGTACGTGATCGCGCGCCGAAGAGATTTGCCGAAAACGCTCTATCTCATCGCTAGTCTATCACGACCAGGGTTTGTGGCGGCGAGTCCGAGGCACCGCGCCATTGATCCAGGCAGCCAGGCGGCTCGTATGCACCGTCGCAGCCGGTCATGAGGCGGCCGCGGTGACCTGGCGAGTACAGCGAAGGCGTTGGTGAGGAGGTGTGCGTCGGAGTGTGGCGGGAGGGTGTCGATGGAGAGGGGCGCCACACTGCAGTCCACGTACAGACACGACGGAGAGGAGACGAGACCGATGGCCGAGTTGAACGCGATACAGGGCCGAATGAGCTTGCTGGCCCAGGCGGCGGCACAATGCGAGACAGTTCAGCAGATCATCGACATCGCGGCGACGGCTGAAGCGCTCGCGGTCACTGCTATCGGCGGCGCGATCCAGAGCGCGCTCGATGGCCAGCTCGCGCTGAACGACGAGCAGATCCAGTTCCTGAAGGCTACGCGCGCATCGGAGCAGGCCCACTACGAGGTCCTGGTCGGTGCCGGCGCCAAGCCCTTGACGCTGACCTTCACCATCCCGGATCCACGGATCGTGACCGATACCGGAGTGCTGCTTACGACCGCGATCAACCTCGAAGAGGCGTTTATCGCGGCCTATCTCGCTGCGGCACAGGAGTTTGCCATCCTCGGCCAACTCGACCTGGTGAAGCTGGCTCTTCAGATCGGCGGTGTCGAGGCCGAGCACCGCGCTCACCTACGTTTCTACGCCATTACGGCCGGGGTGCTCAGCGGCGTGCCAAACAATGTGGCTTTCGAGAACGCGCTCTTTACCAGCGTGGGCGCGGCTGCCGAGACCTTGATCCAACTGGGCTTCATCGGTGGCGATGGCCCTGAGATCACCTATCCAGGCCCAGGGGAGATCAACGACAGCGGGGTGACGCAGCTCCGACCGTAGACACGCCGGTGGCAACAGAAGCTGCTGGGAAGATCTTCCCCGCTCGTCAGTCTTGTCCGGCCGGCATTTGCGGCAGCGAATGATGAGATAGGAGGAGAACCGATGAGTAAGGCTCTGGAGCGGTTGACGACGGCCAACATGTCGCGACGGACGCTCTTCAAGGGCGTTGGGGCACTCGGCGCCGGGTTGATGCTCTCGCGGCTCGGCCTGCTGAGGGTCGCCCTCGCTCAAGATGAGACCGTGGCCGAGATCGCGAACATCGCGGCCACAGCCGAGTCGATGGCAGTGACGCTACTCGGGGGAGCGATCGAGAGCGCCCGCAATGGCGGCTATGATCCGTCGATCCCTGGCCCGGTAATCGATATCCTGGAGGCTGCGCGCGCCACCGAGCAGTTCCACCTGGAATACCTTCTCTCGGCCGGCGCGCAGCCTCTGACCCAGACCTTCACCGTGCCGGATACCAGCATCCTCTCGAGCTACGACGCGCTCTTCAGCACGATTGTGGCGCTCGAGGGCGCCTTCATTGCGGCCTACATCGCTGCAGCCCGGCGTTTCGCCGAGCTCAAGCAGCCGGAGCTAGTCAAGGTGGCGTTCCAGATCGCCGGTACTGAAGCCGAACATCGGGTACTGGCCAACTACGCGCTCGGAACGCGCCCCGCGAACGACGTCGCCTTCGAGAAGGCGCTGTTCCGCAGCGTCGGTGAGGCGGCTGAAATGCTTCAGCACCTGGGCTATATCGGTGGTGACGGTCCCGCCGTCACCTATCCGGGGCCAGGCAGGATCCGGACAGCCGGTGTCATCGAGACGGTGCCGGGCGGGCCGACGGTCGACTGCATGCCCCCAGGTATGCCGGCTCCAGCGCCGGCACCGGCGCAGCCGAAACCGGGCTGCCTCTATTTCCCGGAGACCGGCCACAACGTGTGCGCGGGCTTCCGTGCCTTCTGGGAGCACTTCGGCGGGCTGGCGATCTTCGGATATCCACTGACCGAGGAGTTCGTGGAGAACGGGAGAACTGTCCAGTACTTCGAACGGGCTCGCTTCGAGTGGCATCCGGGCGCAGCGCCCGACCGGTGGGATGTGCTGCTCGGACTGCTGGGGCGTGAAGTGACGATCGGGCGCGAGAATGAACCTCCCTTCCGCACCGCAGCCCCTTGTCCGGGCGCGCATACCTGGGATGGCCGCCACGTCCCTGATCACGTCGAGTGTGTCTCCTTCCCGCAGAGCGGACATAACCTGGCGCACGGGTTCCTGCGCTACTGGCAGATGTTCGGCGGCGTGCCGATTTTCGGTTATCCCATCAGCGAGGAGTTCCGCGAGCGCAACCCGGACAACGGCCGGGAGTACACCGTCCAGTACTTCGAGCGCGCACGCTTCGAGTGGCACCCAGGTGAGTGGCCAGAGCGGTGGGACATCATGCTCGGGCGAATCGGCGCGCAGGTGCTGGCTGCCAGGGACAGAGGCGGGTACTAGCAGATCTCTTTGGGCGCGGCACGGGGGAGAGCAGCGATAGCTCTCCCCCGTCTTCGCACGCGGCGCCAATTCATGCGCGGGCGAGCGCTGAGAGGTAGCGGCAATAGGCACGGGCCATCGTCCGGAAGTCCGCTAGCCGGTACGACTCGTTCGGCGCGTGCACCCGCGAGTCGGGCATCCCCCAGGCGAAGAACACCATGTCAGCGCCCAGCTCACGCTGGAAGATCTCGGCCACCGGCAGCGTCCCCCCGAGCCGGATAGCGAGCGGCTCCTTGCCGTACAGGTCGCGCAGCACCGCCCTCGCCGCTTGGAGCGCCGGATGATCCCGCCGGATGGCGAAGGGGCGAGCCGAGCCGGGGAAGCGCTCGACGGTCACCTCGGCCCAGGGCAGGGTGTGCCGGGCGACATGTTGCTCAATCAGCGTCAGGATCTCATCCGGCTCCTGCTCGGGCACTAGGCGGCAGGTGACCTTGAGATGTGCTTCACATGGCGTAACGGTCTTGACCCCCTCGCCCCGGAAGCCACCCCAGATGCCGTTGAGGTCGAGCGTCGGCCGGGCCCAGGCCCGCTCCAGCGGGCTATAACCGGGCTCACCCCAGAGCGCCCGTGCGCCGACGCTGCTCAAATACTCGCGCTCATCGAACGGCACGGCCGCGATTTCGGCCCGCTCCTCCGGCGTGAGCTCGCGCACCTTGTCGTAGAAGCCGGCCACCGCCACCTTCCCCTCAGGCGTGTGGAAGGTGGCTGCGAGCTGCACCAGTGTCTGCACCGCGTTGGCGATGACGGCACCGTACTGCCCAGAGTGGAGGTCGGTCGCTGCCGTACGGACGTTGACCTGGCAAGCGCACAACCCCTTAGTGGAGAGCGTGACCGAGGGTTGGTCATGGCTGTACATCCCGCCGTCGGCCGAGATCACGAAGTCACAGGCCAGCTTCTCGCGGTTGGCGCGGATCACTGGCCCGAGGCTGGGGCTGCCGATCTCCTCCTCGCCTTCGCAGAAGAACTTGAGGTTGATCGGCGGCCGGCCCTGTGTGCACACCAGAGCCTCGATCCCGCAGAGCGCGGCGAAGAGGTTGCCCTTGTCGTCGGAGGCGCCGCGCGCGTAGATCCGGCCGTTGCGCACCGCCGGCTCGAAAGGCGGCGTCTCCCACAGCTCCAGCGGGTCGGGCGGCTGCACGTCGTAGTGGCCGTAGATGAGGGCCGTTGGCTGGCGGTCGTCGACCTGCCAGTGGCCGAAGACGACCGGGTTGCGCTCGGTCTCGAGCAGTTCGACCTGTGGCACACCGAGCGCCCGGAGCCGGTTGGCCACCCATTCGGCCGCCCGGCGCACGTCTGCCTGGCGCTCCGGCAGGGCGCTGACGCTGGGGATACGCAGGAGATCGAACAGCGCCTCCAGGTGCTCCTGCTCGTGTCCCTCCAGGTAGCGGTCACATGCCTCGATCATCACCTTCTCCCTCCAAGGGCTGGTTCTCACCGCACCTCGGCCGGCCCAGCGCTGACCGGCCGGTTTCAGGGGCAGTATGACAGAGCCACTGGTTCTGCGCGAGCCTGGGACAGCGTGCGGTCTCGGCAAGGAGGGGAATCCCATTCTTCCCACCCATCTGCAAACCTTCTATATTAGCGGTAAGCACACGCGAGGCATTGCTGCCGACCGCACCGCTGGAGCCAGCCGAAGCGACAGGCTGGCGAGATGGCGTCGGGAAGAACTGCGTGGTCGTGTGCCTGGGTAGCG
>CALKCJ010000045.1 GCA_938082375.1 uncultured Thermomicrobiaceae bacterium | reverse complement strand
GCGCTCACCAGTAGCGCATGGCGTCGAGGAAGATCGCCCTGAGGTCGTCGGCGGTCACCGGCCGCGGCGAGAGGCCGATCACGGCACGCTGCGGTAGCGTACCGGCCACCAGCGCATCGAGATCGTCCGGCGTGTAGCCGATGGCGCTCAAGCCGTTCGGTATCCCTAGCCGTTGCATGATCCGGATAATGGCGTCGGCCAGGATCGCGCCCGCGTCCTCGGGCCCAGCCCCGCGCACGTCGGCGCCCATCAGCTCGGCCGCCTGGAGGTGCCGCGCCGGGTCGGCGGAGGCAGTCCAGCGGAAGACGGCAGGGGCGTTGAGGATGACCGACATGCCGTGAGGCACCAGCGGGTGGTCGGGCGGGTAGCCCTCGGCGACGTAGTCGCGCACCATGCCGGAGACCGGGTAGGACATCCCGTGCGGCAGGTGGACGCCAGCGTTGCCGAAGCCGATCCCAGCGTAGGCGGCCGCCAGCAGCATCTGGCTGCGCGCCTCTTCGTCGCTCGGGTCTTCCGCAGCCCGCACGATGTGGGCTGAGACCATCCGGATGGCCTGAGCGGCCCAGATGTCGCTGATCGGGTTGGCGCCCTGGTAGGCCGGCCGCAGCTCTGGGCGCTCGGGCGCCGGGCGCCGGTGGTACGGCAGGGCAGTGAACGACTCCAGGGCGTGGCTGAGCACATCCAGCCCAGAGCACGCCGCCACCATCGGTGGCATGGTACGAGTGTTCTCCGGGTCGAGGATGCCGAGGTGCGGCCTCAGCGCGCGATGCCGGATGCCGGTCTTGGCGTGCATCTCAGTCAGATCGAAGATCGCCACGCCGGTGGTCTCGCTGCCGGTGCCGGCAGTCGTCGGGACAGCGATCATCGGCTTGAGCGGGCCTGGCACCGGACGCCCCTCGCCGATCGGTGGGTTGACGTAGGCCAGGAAGTCGGCCGGATAGGTGGAGTAGAGGTTCGCCGCCTTCATCGTGTCGATGCTCGATCCGCCGCCGACGGCGACGAAGCCGTCGAAACGGCCCTCGGTGGCGAAGCGGATCGCTTCCTTGAAGGAGAGGTCGGTCGGCTCGACACGGACCTGGTCGAACAGCACGGTGTCGAGCCCCTGCTCGCGCAGGGATGCCAGCGTGACCTCGACCGGCTCGCTGTGGGCTAAGCGGGGATCGGTGACGACCATGACGCGCCGGGCGCCGAGCTGGCGCATGTCGTAGCCGACCTCGCGTGTCGCGCCGGGGCCATACTTGATGCTGGAGGTGTCCATCGTAAAGGCCGTCTCGAACCGCATGTCTCGCTCCCTTCGACCAGGTCGCTCCAGCGATGGTGGCAGCAGGCATTGAAACACGACGAGAGGTCGCCCGCTAGTCTCTAGGCGGAGCGCCTTCGACCACACCGACCCTCGGAGCACCTGGAGAGCGGGGAACGCCGCGTTCGGTGACCGCTCGGAGCACGAGGCGGCTCGAGACCCGTGCCTCCGCGTCACCGTCACCGATGCGCGCCGAGCGGTCGCTTCCGGTGCGCGGAGCACGCTGTGGCCTGAAACCTGCCGGCTCGGAGCACGCAGCGCACGTGGCGCCCGAGCTGCCGCCTCTGTGTCCGGACACGTCTCTCCCTGCCACCCGGTCACCGACGGGAACCCCTGTCTTCCCACCCGGCCCGGACGTTTCGAGGCATCGCACGAGCCGGCGTGCTTGGCCTTGACACGCACCTGGCTGTTGTTATTGTGTGTCTGCCTGCTCAACGATTGGGTCGTGAGGTGTGAGATGGACGAGTGGGACCAGCTTCTCGTCGCTAGCCTGTTGCACGATATCGGCAAGTTCTGGCAGCGCACCGGCGAGCCGCACAGCGAGGCCTATTCGTCGTTCGACGAGCAGATCTATGGCCGCCACGGTGCGCATGCCAAGTGGAGCGCCGACTTCATCGAGCGCTGGTTCCCCGACTGGAAGCCAGCGGCCTGGACGGTGCTCACGCACCACCGCCCGCGGGGATCGCTCGTCAAGCTTGTCGCCCTGGCAGACTGGCTCTCCTCCGGCGAGCGCGACGACCAGGACATCCCGCCGCAGGCTCGGAGCAAGCAGTTGCTCAGCGTCTTCTCCCGCGTCCGCCTGGAGGCGCGCGAGCCGCCTCCCGCTTGGCTGCCGCTGCGGCCGCTCCAGATCGACGAGGCGTCGCTCTTTCCCTTGGTCCAGCCACTGCCCGTCCGCGACGAGCAGCGCGCCTACCAGGAGCTGTGGCGGAGCTTCGTCGACGAGGTGAGTCGAGTTCCCTCCGAGCTCAGCTTCGAGGCCCGCTTCCAGACCCTGCTCGCGCTGCTGCAGAAGTACACCTGGTGCGTGCCCTCCGCCTACTGGGGCACGGTGCCCGACGTCTCGCTCTACGACCACAGCCGCACGACCTGCGCGCTGGCCGCCGCGCTCTACCGAAGTGGCCTCCACGAGCCGGAGGCCGATGCCCTGCTCGCCCAGCAGAGCGACGCCTGGCGTGCGGAGCGCCTCGCGCTCGTCTCTGGCGATGTCACCGGCGTGCAGCGCTTCATCTACACGATCACCGCGAAGGGCGCAGCCCGCGGGCTACGCGGTCGCTCCTTCTCTCTGCAGCTTCTCACCGAAGCGATCGCCCGCTGGCTGCTGCGGGAGCTACGGCTCCCGCTGGCCAACCTGCTCTACGCCGGTGGCGGCCGGTTCTACCTGCTCACGCACCGGCTCGAGGCCGACCACTTGGCAGACCTCCGGCGCCAGCTCGACCACCTGCTGCTCCACGCCCACCAGGGCGACCTCTACGTCGCCCTGGCCCACCTTCCCGTGCGCTTCGAGCAGTTTCGGAGCCGGGAGTTCAGCCAAGCGTGGGCGGCGCTTCACCAGGAGCTGGCTATCCAGAAGCAGCGCAAGTTCGGGAGCCTCGAGCCGAGCGAGCAAGCGGAATTCCTGTTCGCTCCCCGCGGAGGCGGTGGCGAAGAGCAACCGTGTAGCGTCTGTCGGCGCGAGGGCGAGTGGGCGAGCGCCGAGCCGCCCGAGCAGCGCAAGTGCACACTGTGCGCGAGCTTCGAAGAGCTGGGGGCCGAGCTTCGCCGCGCTCGCTGGCTGTGCCTCCTCGATATCCCACCGGTCTTCCCGGCCCAACGGGCACGAGCCTACCAGGACGCCCTGCGCGCGCTCGGCTTCGAGCTCGTCCTCGTCGAAGACGACGCCGACCTATCTCGCCGGGTCACCCGCGAATCGGGCGCGCTCCTGCGCGTCGACGACACCGATTTCCTGACTCAGGAAGCGCAAGCCGTCGCTCGCCGCCAGCAGTCAGTCGCCCTGGGCTTCTCCTTCCTCGCCAACGTGGTGCCGCTCGACAGAGACGGCAGTGTAGCCGAGTTCGCGCGCATCGCCGCAGCCGCCCAAGGAGCGAAGCGGCTGGGCATCCTGCGCCTGGACGTCGATGACCTCGGCCGGATCTTCGCGATCGGCCTGGGCCAGCAGATGACCCTCTCGCGGCTCGCCAGCCTGAGCACCCTGCTACGCCTCTACTTCGAGGGCTGGCTGGCCGAGCTGGCGCGCCGCCACAACCGTGAGGGGCCTTACGTCTACATCGTCTACACTGGAGGTGACGATGTCTTCGCCGTGGGCTCCTGGCACCGGATCCTGGAGCTTGGCCAGGAGATCCGCGGCGATTTCCACCGCTTTACCGGGGGACATCCAGAGCTCCACCTCTCGGCTGGGATCGCGCTGGTCGCAGAAGACTACCCGCTCTACCAGGCCGCCGAGGAGGCCAAGGACGCGCTGGAGGCGGCCAAGGCGCGCAGCCAGGACGGGCGCGTGGTCAAGGACGCCGTGACCATCCTCGGGCAGACCATGGACTGGGAGCAGTTCTCGCGCGCCGCTGCTCAGGTCGATCAGCTCGTCCGGCTCATCGAGCAGGAGGGGGTACCACGCAGCCTTGTCCAGGTACTCAAGGTGGCAGCGCGGCACTACCAGGACGCGCGCGAGCAAGTCCGCCAACGTGGCCGGCTCCGGCCCGGCCAGCTCGTCTACGGCCGCTGGATGTGGCTACTCGCCTACGCCCTGGCGCGGCTGGCCGAGCGGCACCAGGGCGCGGCAGGCCCGCTCCGGGCGCTGGACGCCAGCCTGAAGGACGTCACCATCGCTGAGAACCTGGGGGTGATCAGCCGTTGGGCCGAGCTGTCGACCAGGAAGGAGGACGAACGATGAGCCAGCAACCACGACAGTCAAGTGCCGGTCGCCCGGGAGGGCCTGGGCAGCAGCCCTACCGGTTTCCAGGGGTGTCGGAGGAGGAACTCCGGCAGATCATCGTCGCGGGCGACCCGGTGAAGCTGGTCGAGGTCGCCGAGCGGGTAGGGAAGGAACTGGCACAGCCGGCAGGCAGGCGAACCCATCCCGACGCGCTCGCCACCAGCCAGATCCGCTCGATCTTCGGCAAAGTGCGCGAGCTGGACATGCAGCTCCGCGCCGGGGCAAGCACCGAGCACGACCAGCTCGACGAAGGGATCTACCGCGAGCTGCACCTGATCAGACCCAAACTGGCCTACCAGGCCGAACGAGCCCCAGGCCAGGGCGTGCGGCACCTGCAGCAGGTGCTCGAGCCGGCCATCAAGCTCGTCGAGCGCAGCCGCGCGCGGTTCCAGCGCTTCGTCGACTTCTTCGAGGCAGTCCTGGCCTACCACAAGGCCTATGGCGGTCAGTAGACGGGAAGAAGAGGTGAGCCATGTCCACCGTGCACGCGCGCCAGGCAACGATCTACGGTCGCGTCGTCCTCACCGCCGAGATTCACGCGCTCACCGGGCTGCGTATCGGCGGCGCGGCGGGCGGGCTGGCGATCGGCGCGCTCGACAACCCGGTCGTCCGCGACATCCTCACCGGCCAGCCCTATATCCCTGGCTCGTCGCTCAAGGGCAAGCTCCGCTCCCTCAGCGAACGCATCGAGGGGCTCGAGTCCAACTGGCGGATCAATAATGTCTACGTGCACATCTGCATGGGTAACCGCGAGCGACAGGCCAATGCTGGATACGACGACTGCCCGGTCTGCCCTGTCTTCGGCGTCCCCGGTGACCAGTTCCCCTCAGCTCCTACCCGGCTGGTGGTGCGCGATGTCCCGCTCAACGAGGAGAGCGTCGAGCGGCTGCGCCGTGCCCGTACAGATCTGCCGTTCACGGAGATCAAGTGGGAAGCGGCCATCGACCGCGTCACCTCGGCGGCAGTGCCGCGCCAGGTCGAGCGCGTCCCCGCTGGCGCCATCTTCGCCCCGGCCGAGCTGGTCTTTACCATCTACGATTCCAGGGACTTCGACCGCTTCCGCACCCTGGCCCGCGCACTGCAGCTCCTGGAGGACGACTACCTCGGCAGCTACGGCTCCCGCGGCAGCGGCAAGGTCGCGTTCCGCGATCTCGTCCTGACGGCGAAGTCGCGCGCCTCCTACGACAAGCCGGAGGCTGAGCTGCCACGGCGAGCGTTCGACTCCTGCGGCGAGCTCCTGCGGGAAATCGACGACATAGTCAACTGGCTGCGGCAGCAGATCCCGGTGAAGGGCAGCGAGTGATGGCCACCTACGCGCTCTACCGGCTCCGGCCTCGTGGCGCCTTCCACCTCGCCGAGCGGGGCGTCGGCATCGAAGAGACGGCGGAGGTGGTGCGGTCGGACACGCTCTTCAGCGCGCTCTGCTCCGCCCTCCGGCTGGGGTGGGGCCAGGTCGAGCTGGAGCGGTTCCTGGAGCCGTTCCTCGCCGGCCAGCCGCCGCTGCGCCTGAGCTCGTGCTTCCCGTTCGCTGGCGACGTCCTCTTCTTCCCCCGCCCGCTGCTGCCGCTGCCGACCGAGCCGTTCCCCGACGTCGGCAAGCGGCTACGCCAGACGCGCTTCGTCTCGCTCGAGCTGTTCCGGCGCTGGCTCGCCGGTGCCCCGCTCTCCGATGCCTTCGCGCCGGAGTGCTTCCTCGGCGAAGTCAGCGCCTGGTCGAGCCCGCAGGAGCTGGGGCGGTTGCCAGACGCCGGGCGCACCGGTGCCCCAGTTCTCTGGCGGCGCGACACCGTGCCGCGCGTCGCGATCGATCGCGCCACGGCGGCGTCGCAGGTCTACCGCGCCGGTCGTCTCGCCTTTGGCCGCGGGTGCGGGCTGGCCTTCCTTGTCGACTGGCGCGACCAGGTGTGGCGTCCTCGCTTCGAGCAGGCGCTCCGGCTGCTTGGCGACACGGGGCTCGGCGGGCTGCGTAGCACCGGGCACGGGCAGTTCGAGCCGCAGCCGCCGCAGGCAGTCGAGTTGCCGGACATCGATGGTGCCGCCGTCGCGGTGACGCTCTCCCTCTACTCTCCCACCGAGGCCGAGCTGCAGCGCGGCGCGCTCGGCCCCCGTGCGCGCTACGAGCTGGTCAGCCGCGGCGGCTGGATCGCCTCGCCGGACGGGTCGAGCTACCGGCGGCGCGAGGTGCGGATGCTCGCCGAGGGTTCGGTCGTCGAGGCGGCCGCGGCTCCCAGCGGCCGTCTCGTCGACGTCACGCCGGAGATCCTGCGTGCCCACCGCGTCTACCGCTACGGGTTCGCCTTCCTGGTGCCGGCCCGGCTTCCAGCGTGAGGAGCGTCGCCCATGCGTCGACCCGCGACCGACCTGCACCGCTACCACCTCGACCTGGAGGTGCTGACGCCGCTCCACATCGGCGCGGGCGGCCCGGCACTCCTGTTCGACTACGACGTCGCCTGGGCCAACCGCCTCTTCTGGGTGCTCGCGATCGAGCGCGCGATCGAGGAGCGGCTCTCGCTCGAGGACATCGAGCGCGGGGTCGAGCCGCGCATCAGCCGGCTGCTGCGGCGTGACGAGTATCGCCACTACGCGCGCTACACGGTGGGCTTCGGCGGCGAGCTGGCGGAAGAGCCGCGCGAGCTCCTACCGCTGGCGCGAGACGTCGAAGAGCGCCCCTACCTGCCCGGCAGCTCGCTCAAGGGAGCCATCCGCACCGCGCTCGCCTACGCCCTCGTCGCCGAGCAGCTCCAACAGGCCGGAGGCGACCTGGCCGAGACAGCGGCCGGGCAGGCGATCGCTCGGTCGCTCGATAACCCACGGGCGCGTCGCGAGTGGTTCGCGCGACAGCTCGAAATCGCCCTGTTCCAGGGCGAGCGCAGCTTTGACCCGAACCGCGACCTGCTGCGCGCGCTCCGCCCGCACGACTCTCCGCCGCTCGACCGCAGCGCGGCGGTCGCCGAGCAGGTGGGCATTTACGCGCTGCGGAACGGGCAACTGCGGCTCCGCGGCCCGGGCAACCGCTGGCTGGTCGAGACGCTGCCGGAGGGGACGCGCTTCCGGCTGGCGGTCGACGCAGAGCGCGGGCTGTTCCGCTCCGGGCAGGAGGGGCTCCCTTCAGCGCTGGAGGCGCGCCTGACGCTCGAGCGGCTGCTCGAGGACTGCCGGCGCTTCGCCGCCGCGCTGGCCCGTGCCGAGGCCGTGTTCTACCGGCAGGGGAACGTGCAGCCGCTCGCCCGGTTCTACGCCGAGCTGCAGCGTCGCATCGAGCAGGCCGGCCCCGGCGAGGCATATCTCCAGCTCGGCTGGGGTACCGGCTGGACGGCCAAGACGATCGGCCTGCTGCTACGCGGCCGGCCGGAGCTGACCAGCCTCGTCCAGCGCTTTCGGCTCGACCGCGGCCGCGGCAGCCGGCCGTTCCCCAAGACCCGGCGGCTGGTCGAGCGCGGTGGCCGGCCGGCGCTGCCGCTCGGCTGGGTACGACTCCGACTTCTCAGCGAGAGGACAGACCAATGAGCGCGAGCGTCCCATCGACCGCCGTCCTCATCAGCACGCTCGGGCACCGCGACCTCGAGGTCGACGGCGAGCGGATACCTGAAACGCGGTTTCGCTCCGAGACCAAGCGGCTTGACGACGCGCTGACGGCGGATCACCAGGGTACCCTAGCACGGCTGCACTTTCCGATCCTCGATTCGGTCATTGCCTGGGTGATTGAGCGCCACACGACACCTCACGGCAGGAAGCCACACTTCACTGTCTACCTCATCGCTACCGACCAGAGCGATCCAGCTTATCGGGAGACTGACACTGTCCACGCCGCAGTGCTCGCCCAAAAGTGGATCAAGGATCGCTTCGGTGAAGCGGCCAAAGCGACCGCTTCGCTCTCGGTCGAGCAGTGGACGTACACTGGGAATCCTGCCGCCTTCGACGACACCTTGCGCTACTTTCGCCGGCTCATTGCACACCAGTCCTTCCCCAAGATCGACCCAGATACCACCCTCTATGTCAACGTGACTAGTGGTACTCCGGGACTGGTCTTCGGGCTGCTTGCCGGCCTGGCCCCGGTGCTCGACGAGCGCGCTGTCGTGCTCTACAAGGGGCCGCGGGATCCACGACCCACCCCGACGAGGCTGATTGACGAGCTGCGGCGAGCCCGGCTCCTCGACGAGGTCGAGCGTCGGTTGAACGAGTCGGACTTCTCCGTTGCCGCCCGTCTACTTGACTCGATCGAGGACATGAAGCCAGTGGCTCGTCTCGCTTACGCCGTGGTGCACCGCCTCGACTTCGACTTCGCTCGCGCGCTGCGGGATCTCGACGACGCTGTCCAGTTATCAAGCGGCAAGACGAGACAGCTCGCACAGCAGTTGCAGCGCGAGCTGAACGAGCTCCTGAGACGCGTCGAGACACTCAGCGTGGCGGCCACCGCGATGCCTGAGCAGCACCCGCTCCTGCTCCGTGAGCTCTACGTCAATACCTGCCTCACCTGGCACGCCGGACGCTACGCCGACTTCCTGGCCCGCGCCTTCCGGCTCGAAGAGGCCGCGCTCCGCTGGGCGGTGGAACACGTGCTTCGCCTGCCCACCGGCAGCGCGAAGACACCGCGCGGCCAAGCGCTCCCCGCCTTCATCGAAGGCATCGAGGGCAACCCCGAGCTGCTCGCCCATGTCCAGGTACCCTACGAGGGCCGCCAGCTCGACTACCGCCGCGCGCCGACGCGCGACCTGCTGCGCCACCTACTGGCCGCCCCCAGCCTTCGCGGGCACCCGATCGCGCAGCAGGTCAGCACGCTCAGCGGCCGCCTGAGCCGGTTGAGCGGGCTCCGCAACGACAGCATCGTCGGCCACGGGTTCCAAGGCGTCTCGCGGGAGGCGATCATCAAGGCCTACGGCGGCGAACCGCTCGACGACCTGCGCGCGCTGGTCGAAGCCGCTGGCATCGACCCGGACGATAACCCCTTCGCGGCTGCGCGCCAGGCTCTGCTCCAGGCGATCCGCCGCGCCCAAGCACAAGGCTGAGTAGGAGAAGAGAGGCGATGCTGCTCGTCGCTCTGGTCGGCAATAGCGACCTCACGCTGGACGGCGCCTACCTGTTCCAGCGCAACCACGCTGGCGACGCACCTTCCTTCCGCGACCGCACCGCGGCGCTCTCGGCCGAGTACTCGGCCGCACGCGACCGGCTCGACGCGCCGCTGCTCCTGCCACAGCTCCGGTGGCTACTGGAGCACCAGGCCGAGGACGCCACTGCGCCGATCGACCTGGTGCTCATCGCCACCGACCAGCAGCCGCCGCACCCGCAGGATACCGTCCACGCCGCTGAGCTGCTCGCCCGCTGGCTGCCCGAGCGGTTTCCGCCGGGCGCGCTCGCCGTACGGGTGGAAACGATCACCGGAGAGAACCCCGCTGACTACGACGCGATGTACCGCTGGTTCCGGGCCGCCATGCGGCGTTTGGCCAGCCTGTTCCCCGCGGGGCCGGCCTACCTCTCCGTCACCGGCGGCACACCGGCCATGACCTTCGGTCTCACCCTGCATGGCGTGGAGGCGTTCGGCAACCGCAGCACCTTCCTGTACTTGCCACGCGGAGCCGACCGACCGGTTCGGCTGGGAGTCCGGCGCGAGCTCCAGCGCGCGCAGCTCCTGGCCGACGCCCGGCTGCTGCTGGAGCACGGCGATTTCGCCCATGCGGCCGAGCTGTTACGCCAGGCTGGCATGCCCCGGGGAGCCTGGACGCTGGCTCAGGCCGCGGCCCATCGGCTGGCCTTCGACTTCGAGGAGGCGGCCAGGATCGTCCGCCGCCACGCGCTGCGGGAGCCGCGTACCCGCGAGGCCGGCGAGTGGTTCTACGGCCAGCTCGAGCGCTTGCAGCAGGCCGCGGAGCGGCTGGAGAGGGAGGGGATGGAGCAGGCTGTGCCCCAGGCCTACGAGCCGCTCCTCTCCGAGCTGGTCGCGAACCTGCGTCACTGCTGGGACGCCGGGCGGTACGCCGACTTCCTGGCCCGGCTCTTCCGCTTCCAGGAAGCGCTCCTGCGCTGGCTGGTGGAGGAGCAGCTCGGCATCCCCGTCCACACCGAAGACGGGAGTTCTCCGCCTGGCTTCCGCCGCGCGCTCCAGGCTCGCCCCGACCTCCGCCGCCTGGCCGAGGCCCGCAACTTGAACGTCGACCGGATCACTCGCCCGCTGCTGGTCTGCCTGCTCCAGGCCGTTCCCGCCGTGCGCCGCGACCTCGAGACGTTGGAGGCGCTCAACCGGCTCACGCTGCTGCGCGGCCAGACGATCGTCGCCCACGGCTTCCGCGGCGTCTCGCGCGGGCGGCTGCTGAAGACCTACCGGCAGGTCGCCGGGCCCCACGCCGAGCCCATGGCTGACGTCGAAGCGCTCGCTGAGCGGCTGAGGCTGAGCGACTTCGCGGGCTGGCCCAAGTGGCTGCGTGCAGAGCTGGCCCGCATGGCCGACGAGTTGGAGGGCTGACCGTGCCGCTGGCCGTCGTCCTGGCGCTCGAACCGGAGCGCGACTACCTGCTCCCGCCGTTCCTGGGTCGGGCAGCGCACGCCGCGCTGCTGGGCCTCGTCGAGGCGCGCGACCCGGCGCTTTCGGCCCGGCTCCATGACGAACCGGGGCCGCGCCCCTTCACCCTCGCAGTGCTAGAGGAGGGCGGCCGGCAGGGTGTGCGGGAAACCGCCGCCCGTGCCGGCCAGCACGTGCACCTACGCGTGACGCTGCTCGACGAGGCGTTGGCCCCGGCGCTGCTCGACGTGCTCCGCTCGGCGAGCGTCGTTGAGCTCGTCCATGGCCGCTTTCGGCTGGGCGGGCTGCTCGCCGAGCCGGCGGAGCACCCAGCGGCCGGCTCAGCGAAGTACGAGGCGCTGGCCGAACGCTGGCTCTTCCCCGGCCCACCGCTGCCGCGGCGTCTCCGCTTCCGCTTCTTTTCGCCGACCACGTTCCACTCGCGGGGCCGGCACGTGCCGCTGCCGCTTCCGCACCTGGTGTTCGGCAGCCTGGCCGAGCGCTGGAACGCCTACGCGCCGGTCTGCCTGAGCCCGGAGGTGGTGAGCGGGCTGGGGGAACAGCTCGCCATCGGGCGCTACCGGCTGGAGACACGGCTGGTCGACTTCGGGGCAGGCAAGCAAGTGGGGTATCTCGGTACATGCGAGTTCGTGCTGCTGGAGGCCGAGCCAGCGGTGGCCGGGGCCGCGCACCTGCTGGCCCGCTACGCCTTCTTCAGCGGCGTGGGGCACAAGGTCACGATGGGCTTGGGGCAGGCCTGGGAGGTCAGCGGTGCGCACCCTCTACGTGACTGAACAGGGGGCTGTCGTGCGCCGGCGCAGCGAGCTGCTGGTGGTCGAGCGCGAGGGTTCCGAGATCGCGCGGGTGCCGCTGTTGCGCCTGGAGCGCGTGGTGCTCTTCGGCAACGTACAGGTGACGACTCCCGCACTGGCGACCCTGCTCGAGCGCGATATCGACCTGGTGCTGTTGACGCAGGACGGGCGGTACCGGGGACGGGTCATCGGAACGGGAAGCCGCAACGCTGAGCTACGCTTTCGGCAACTGGAAGCCGCGCGCGAGCCGCGGTCGCGGTTCCGCCTGGCTCGCGGCTTCGCCGAGGGGAAAGTCGGGAACCAGCGTGCGGTGCTGGCCCGGCTGGAGCCGCTCCTTCCATCCTCGGTGGGGCCGCAGGCTCGCCGGTCGCTGGACGACGCGCTGTTGCGCCTGCTGCGGGCGCAGGGGACTGCTGGCCTGCTGGCGGCGGAGGGGTATGCCTCGGGCGTCTACTTCGCGGCGTTCCGGGCGCTGTTCGGCGAGCGGTTCGGCTTCAGCGGCCGGCAGCGACGGCCGCCGCCGGATCTGGTGAACGCGCTCTTGAGCTTCGGCTACACGCTCTTGACGCAGCTTGGGGTATACGCCGTGCAGGCCGCCGGGCTGGATCCCCACGTCGGCTACCTGCACAGCGTGCACTACGGGCGACCGGCACTCGCGCTCGACCTCATCGAGGAGTTCCGGCCGGTGGTGGTCGACGCGCTGGTGGCTCGGTTGCTGCTGCGGGGCGAGATCGGGCTTGGTGACGTCGAGCGGGGGCGGGAGGAGCCCGGCGTGTGGCTGACGGCAGACGCCCGGCGCCGGTTCCTGGCGGCCTGGGAAGACCACCTGAAGCGGGAACTCCGCGACGAGCAGACGCGGACGCGGTTGACACTGCGCGGCTGCCTCGACCGCCAGGCGCGGCGGGTGGCCGCGGTGCTGCTGCGCCGGCAACCGGAATACCGCCCGCACCGTCTGGAGACCGAGGATGTGGGTCATACTCTGCTATGATATGGTGGACGACCGGAGACGGACGCGACTTTACCAGGTGATGCAGGGCTTTGGCCGTGCAGTCCAGCGGAGCGTGTTCGAGTGCGAGCTGAGCGCGGCCGAGCTGGAGCGTCTGCGGCGGCGGGTGAGGCGGCTCATCGACCCGGCGCAGGACAGCGTGCGGCTGTACGTGTTGTGCGAGGAGTGCGCGCGGCGGATCGAGGTACTGGCCGGGCCGCCGGTGGCGCGGCGGCCGGACTTCCTGATCGTGTAGTCACGGGGGAGCGGGTGCGGCTGGTACCGGAGTCCTACTCTTCATCTAGGAAGGAAGTCTGGGCTCGGTTGCACGTGCGCTAATCCCCTGCGGGGGATTGCAACGTATTTCTCCCAAAACGCTTTGAAGCCGTGGGTGATCCAGTAGCCCGTTTGTTGCACGTGCGCTAATCCCCTGCGGGGGATTGCAACTGAATATGCTGATTCGTGCCATGAATCGCATTAACGACGCGGTGTTGCACGTGCGCTA
>CALKCJ010000044.1 GCA_938082375.1 uncultured Thermomicrobiaceae bacterium | reverse complement strand
AGATGCGTGAGCCGTCAAGGTGGACAGGGATACCGTGCCGATGAGCGACAGAGGAGAGCTCGGCGGTCTGCCGTGGGGTAAGGACGGTGCCGCCGCAGAGGTTGTGGGTGTTCTCCAGCATCAGCAGCCCAGTCCGGGCACGTTTGTATCCTGTTTATCCTGACCAGTGTCCTCGCCCAACTCCGTACCTATCGTGGGAGACCCGGATACGGACTCGATCTCGACAACTGCCTCTTTCTGGTAACCCTTTCCCCCGATGTCGATCCGTCAAGACGGTCGTCCGCACCGTCACGCGGCCTTCTTGCGAGACGTGGAGAGCGTCTTTCACGCCTGCCGGGCTTTCTGTAAGTATGTCACTAGCTCTGCCTCGCCGGATGCCTTGGGGGGTCGACCGTCTGCGACTTCAGCTGCCACACTCGGATCCCCCTCCGGTTCGTGCACCCGCGCGGCATACGCCAGCTTCCGTTGGTCGAACGGGCGGTGATCGATGCGACCGCAGTTATACAGGTCTAGCACGTTGTCGTAAACACGCTGCACCTCTTCCAAGCCCTCCTGCAACGTTTTCAGCTCCGCCGCTACCTTCTCCGCCTGCGCCTGCCGCCCCCGGTAGCGGTTCGCCAGCACTGCCCACCAGCGTTCAGGCTCCTGGAGCGCCCGCTCGATTTCTTCCACAACCCAGGTGTCGACGAGGTCGACCGGGACGTCCTTCGCCCTGAAGCCCTTGTTCCGGTATGAGCACCATTGGCTCCCCTCGAACCCCTCGCAGATGTAGTACCGGCGTGATCAACTGACCCCTTTTCTGTTCGTGATACTGCATACCACCATGCACCACATATGGCTCAGCGGTGGATTCCGGAGAGAACTACCCTCTCTCACGGCTTACGTCCCGCTTCTTGGTGCCAAGATCTCCCGGTGAAGCTGCTCGTCGAGGATCGGCGGGATGTCAATCTCGAAGTCCCTATATGTAGCCTTTCCTCTTAACCGGCTCTACGACAATAGGTTATGGATTCTCGTCTCGGCTCAGGGTATCTCTTCGACTTCATCCCGGTTCCTTGTGCCGAAACGGGACCCTACGTCGGTTCAGGTCGTCCGCGATCTTGCCTAGGATTCACTGGACCGTCGCAGGCAGGCGATCTCACGGATCACCGTCGCTTCCGCTTGGTTGATCACCAGCCGCCCGTCCGGCCCGAGGTGGTACCGGTGCGAAAGATAGCGCCTGGCCATCCTGGAACCGGATACGACGCATGGTGTGAGTTCGCTCCCGGATGATGTCCCGTTCCAGCTCCGCCACAATCGCGAGCAAGTGGAACAGTAACTTCATGAGTGGGTTGCTCGTGTCGAGCACTCTGAGAGAGCTGTCAATGACATGCAGGACAACGCTTCGTTTTTCGATCTCCCGGTACCCGTCCACGATGACCTAGGGTGCCCGTCCGAACCAGTCGAGAGTGGTGACCCGGAACCTCTGGAAACGGCCGCTGTTGACATACGCAACAGTCTTCTTCCGCTCGACCGCCGGTCAAGCGCGATCGCGCCGGACACCGCTTCGTCCTCGTAGGTCTCGACAGCGCGTACTCCGGGTAGCGCGATAGGAACTCCCGGAGCATGTGCACGTAGGGTCAATCGTCTGCCGCACCCGCTGTTCGTCGGGCGGGTTGCGCGCTTACGTAGCGACCCGAACCGTCTGCCTCACGCTCATTGCCCCTTCAAAGCCAACCGAGACAAAACGAGCCGAGCTTACCCGGTTTCGAGTGACTGGATAGCAAACCGTCTATTCTATATCATACATGTCTCCTACTGGCATGACGTTACTGAAGTTTCTGTAAAGACTCCAGATAGCTCATGACTTCACGCAGTGGCAGCACATCGCCGTACTTCGCGTCCATGTCGAAGAGATTGACGAGATGCGGCGTCAGCGCCCGGTCGAAGACACACTCTTCGACGATGATGTTCTTGAATCCGTACGAGAACCCATCGATGACGCTCGCCCGAACGCACCCACTCGTCGTGCATCCGGTATGGATGATGGTGTCGACCTGCTGCCGAATGAGGACGCTGAGGAGATGGGTGCCGAAGAACGCGCTCGGGGCCTCCTTCTCCAGCACCAGCTCACCCGGGCGAGGGGCCAGCTCATCGACGATCGCCGTGCCTAATCGGGGGGTTCGGACGGTCTCCGCCCGCTCGAACCCATGCGTGTAGATGACTGGGATGCCTGCTTCCCTGGCGCGCTCGAGCAGGGTCGCAATGTGGGGGATCGCCTCCCACGCCATCTCGCCGCAACTGTTGGGATACTTCGCGATCGAGTCCAGGATCGGCTCACGAACGTCTCCGGTGAAGTTGTACTCGACGTCGATGATCAGCAGCCCCGGGCGCGCACCCAGGCCGACGCGCCTGAGGTATCCGGCTCGCCGGTAGACCTCGATCTCGTGGTCGGGGATCAGCGACTCCCAGGACGGCATAGGCGACACTCCTTCCTCCGTGCACCGCGGTCAGCTGCCAGCAGCGTTCGGATCAGGGCCTGCATCATCCCGGCCACCGGCGCGCCGGTGGAGCACCTGCCAGATCTTCTCCGGCGTCAGGGGCACGTCGAGCGGCCTGACCCCGAAGGGTCGGAGGGCATCCATGACCGCGTTGGCCACGGCCGGCGGCGCGTGCACGGTGCCCGCTTCGCCGACCCCTTTGGCGCCCAGTGGGTTGGTGGGTGACGGGGTGACCGTTCGATCCAACTCGAAGCGAGGAAGCCAGGAGGCGCGTGGGACGGCGTAGTCCAGCAGCGTGCCGGTGAGCAGTTGGCCATTTGCGTCGTAGATCACCTGCTCCCAGAGCGCCTCGCTGATGCCTTGCATCGCGCCCCCGACGAGCTGGCCTTCGACGAGGATCGGGTTGACCACAGTACCGACGTCATCAACCGAGACGAAGCGCTCGAGCGTCGGGCGGCCTGTCTCGCGATCGATCGAGACAAGTGCGATCGTTGTGCCGAAGGGGAAGGACGCATCGGCCCGGAACTCGACCGCTACTTCGATGCCATCCCGCTCTGCTTCGTCCCCCTGTCGGGATGCAAGGCATGCCTGAACGACTTCACTGAAGGTCAGCGCGCGTTCCGGAACTCCTGCCGGATAGATCCGTCCATCGGCACAGACAAGATCATCGGGATTGACCTCCAGCAGCTCGGCCGCTCGGGCGAGGAGTTGCTCGCGGATTTGCCGTGCCGCTTGCTTCAGGGCGCTGCCGCCGAGCTGCAGGCTGCGGCTGGCCATGGTGCCGAATCCCTTGGGCCCGATCGCGGTGTCACCGTACGTGACCGTGATATCCTCGATCGGGATGCCGAGTTCGTCGGCGATGATTTGGGCGTAGCTGGTGGCCAAGCCCTGCCCGTGAGGGGAGGTGCCGGTCACGGCAATGACACGTCCATCCGCTCTGAGCTTCACGCTGCCGCTTTCCCAGCCACCGCCGGACACTTCGACACAGCAGGCAATCCCGAGACCGGCAATCTCACCCCGCTGGCGCCGCTCGGCAATCTCATGCTGCACGCTGGTGATATCGATCAGCTCCAATGCACGATTCAGAGAACGCTCATAGTCGCCACTGTCGTAGACCACATTCGCCGCATTGGTGTATGGGAAGGCATCCTTCGGGATGAAGTTTCGTCGCCGAATCTCGGCTTGATCCATCCCAAGAAAGTGTGCCACATCACTCATAACACGCTCGATGAAATACGCTGCCTCTGGACGCCCAGCGCCGCGGTATGGTCCCATGGGGCCGGTATTGGTGAAGGCGCCGATCACCTCCGAGCGCACGTGTCGGATGTCATAGGCACCGGTCGGGAAAAGCAGCATGCGCATCACGGGGCCGGCCGAGTATTTCATCAGGTACGCGCCGAAATTCGCCACCGTGCGGAGTCTGAGCGCCCGAATCCGCCCATCCGCATCGAACGCGACTTCCCCGTCGGTATAGGCCTCCCGGCCGTGCATGGACGCGAGCAAGTCCTCGCTGCGCGTCGCTACCCACCGAACCGGCCGGCCGACGAGTCCCGCCAAGGCCAAGAGAAGAACATCTTCGCGGTAGAGCGTCATCTTCGCCCCAAACGTGCCCCCACATCCGGCGTGATGACACGGATGCGCTCCTCGACTATCCCTAGGGCTTTCGCGAGATCGGTACGCACGGACCACGCGGCTTGGGTGCTGAGCCACAGCGTCTACGAATCGCTCATGGGATCAGAGGCGGCGATCCCACCACAATCTCGGCCTCGTTGTGCTCGAGCCGAACGCTCGAGAGCTCGCCATCTGCTACGGACAGGGACGTCTGAATCTCCCGACAGTGCCGCTCAATCCGATCCCTGTCGCCGAAATCGGCGGAGATCTCGGGCCGCTCGCCGAGTTCGGAGCTAGCCTCCAGTGGCAGGGAGCAAGGCCAATCGCGTTCCGCAGATCTGCCGATCAGGAAACACCGCTCGAGCCCCCTCCTGAACCGAAGGGGCAGAGGATTGAGGTGATCCTTGCCGACACAGTTGCAACAGCAGTCTTGCTAGTGGAAATCTCTCCCCAATTGACCGCATCGTTCAAGCGCCTGCTGCCATTAAGTGGCATGGCGACCAACACGATTTCGAGTGGCCCGCTGACGCGCTTTTGGAATCCGAGCGGTGGACCCGAGGGGGAAACCGTGTTGGAAGCCGGCGAGGCGGAGCGAGGCCAAGTACTCCTTTATCCCGGCTACATCTATTATCTGCCGACGCCACCCTGGCGAGGGCTCCGGATTGCGCGCGAGGCAACGATGATGCGCGGGCCGGCCGGAAACGGTGGATTGCACCTCATCCCACTCGCGCGGTTCGTGGGAGATTGGTCCGGTTTTCGGGCCGAAGCTGAGAGGATCATCGTCGAGGGGGCGAAGCCCTTATCGTTTCGATTGCTCTAGTGTGCCGTGCCTGGTTCGAGGGTACCCCACGAAACGAACGGGACGCAGCGGATCGACGCAATCCGGCGGATTAACGCCAGCGTACCGGACGGAGTCCTGCTGTAGTGTGATGGAAAGCATGACGGTATCGTGCAATGGCCACAGATCTTGAGTCGTTGGGCCTCCCGAATGGCTGAGGTATTCCCACGATATCATCGTGGTTTAGCCAACTCTTTCAGTGTGCCAAGAACTGTGGACGTACTCGTTATCGGAGGGGGGAATGCCGCGCTGTGTGCGGCGCTGACCGCCCGGCGCGCGGGTGCGGACGTGCTGCTCGTCGAGAAGGCGCCCGAGCCCTTCCGCGGCGGCAACAGCCGCCATACGCGCGACATCCGCTTCCTGCACGAGCGCGGCGACCGCTACGTCACCGGCCCCTATCCCGAAGATGAGTTCTGGGACGATCTCCGGCGCGTCACCTGTGGCCAGACCAACGAGCACCTGGCCAAGCTGGTGATCCGCGAGTCCGCCGACATCAAAGACTGGGCGATGGAGCACGGGGTCCGCTGGCAGCCACCGCTCCGCGGCACCTTGCACCTGGCCCGCACCAATCTCTTCATGCTCGGCGGTGGCAAGGCGCTGGTGAACGCCTACTACGCCACCGCCCTCCGGATGGGTGTGCGTGTCCTCTACGAGACGGAGGCGCAGGAGCTCATCCTCAGCGATGGGCGGTTCGAAGCGGCCATCCTCCGGTCGGCTACCGGCCAGTTGTGCGAGGTCGAGGCCAAAGCGGTCGTGGTCGCCGCTGGCGGCTTCGAGGCCAACCTCGCATGGCTCAAACGCTACTGGGGCGAGGCAGCCGACAACTTCGTCGTTCGCGGGGCTCCGTACAACGATGGGCGCGTGCTCGCAGCCCTGCTGCAGCAGGGCGCCAAGCCGGTCGGCGACCCACAGCAGTTCCACGCCGTGGCCGTCGACGCCCGGGCACCGAAGTTCGATGGCGGGATCGTCACCCGGCTCGACAGCATCCCGTTCGGCATCGTCGTCAACCGGCAGGCCGAGCGCTTCTACGACGAGGGAGAGGACCTCTGGCCCAGGCGGTACGCCATCTGGGGCGGGCTGATCGCCCGGCAACCGGACCAGATCGCCTATTCTATCGTCGATGCCAAGGTGATGCACCAGTTCCTCCCTTCGATCTACCCGCCCATCGAAGCCCCCTCGATCCCGGCGCTCGCCGAACGGCTCGGGCTCGACCCGCCGTCGCTCGTCCGGACGGTGGAGAGGTTCAACCGCGCGGTCCGCGTCGGCACCTATGACCCGTCGACCCTGGACGATTGCCACACCGAAGGGCTCGAGCCGCCGAAGAGCCACTGGGCGCTCCCGCTGGATACGCCGCCCTTCTACGCGTATCCCCTGCGACCTGGCATCACCTTCACCTACATGGGCGTGACGGTCGATGACCATGCACGCGTCGTCCTGCAGGATGGCCGACCGGCCCAGAACATCTTCGCGGCCGGTGAGATCATGGCAGGCAACATCCTCGGCAGGGGATACCTGGCTGGCTTCGGCTTGACCATCGGCACGGTCTTCGGCAGGATCGCCGGGAGGGAGGCAGCGCGTGCGGCCGGTCACTGACCTGTTTCAGGAAGCCGAGCGGCAGATGATCGTCTGCAACGCCTGCCGGTACTGCGAGGGATTCTGTGCCGTCTTTCAGGCGATGGAGCTCCGCCGACAGTTCTCCCGCGGCGATCTCCTCTACCTGGCGAACCTCTGCCATGACTGCCGGGCTTGCTTCTACGCCTGCCAGTACGCTCCCCCACACGAGTTCGACATCAATATCCCGAAGATCCTGGCGCAGGTGCGCGCGGAGACGTATGAACAGTACGCCTGGCCGCGCCGCTTCGCTACCCTGCTCGGCCAGAGTCGCCTCGGCGGGGCCCTCTTTACCCTGCTCTGCATCGCGGTCGTGCTCGGCTTCGTGCTCCTCGTCCGCGGCCCCGAGATCGCCTTCGGGGTGCATACGGGAGAGGGGGCCTTCTACCGCGTGGTCCCGCATTGGGCCATGGCCATCCCCTCCTCGGCCATCTCGACCTACGGCCTGGCCGTCTTCGCGGTCGGCCTCCTGCGGTTCTGGCGCGACACCGGGGGCAAGCTGAGCGAGCTCCGCAGCGTGCGGGCGTTCCTCCAGGCGACCAAGGACGTTGTGATCCTGCGGTACCTCGACGGCGGCGGGGAGGGCTGCAACTACCCCCATCAAGACTTCTCGTCCTCGCGCCGGGTCTTCCATCACCTCACCTTCTATGGGTTCTTGCTGGCCTTCGCCTCCACGACACTAGCGATGATCTACCACTATGCGCTTGAACGCGAGGCTCCCTATCCGCTCACCCATCCGGTGGTGCTCCTGGGGACAGCGGGCGGGATCATGCTCATGCTGGGCACGGCTGGCCTGCTGTGGCTGAAGCGGCGCAGTGACCGGATGCCGGCCGACGCGCGGATGCTCGAGCTGGATGTGATCTTCACCACGCTGCTGTTTCTGACCGCTGCCAGCGGGATGCTCACGCTGGCGGTTCGCGAGACCGCCGCGATGGGAGTCACATTGGCGATCCACCTTGGAATCTCGGGGGCCTTGCTGTTCCTGGCGCCGTACAGCAAGTTCGCCCACGCGGTGTATCGCTCGACGGCGCTGGTTCGGTTCGCCATCGAGCAGCAACAGAACAGAGCCGGTCACTAGAAGAGACAGCCAGTGAAATGGGACTACCTTTGAGGGTTCATGGTATAACTGCCAGCTCGACCCACAGATCCTGGATCGTTTCTGCTCCGTACTGCCGCGCGAGATCCCAGGCCTCCAGCTCCCGCACCGGTGGCGCTTCGTACCCTCCCACCTTGCTGTGGATCCAGCCGAACCGATCGCGCAGCTCCACCAGATACTCAGCGTGCTTGATGGCCGCCAGCGCGCTATCGATCACCGGCACGCCGAGCGCTGCCTGCAGCTCGGCGTAGAAGCCGGCTGAGGCCGTGCAGCCGAGCACGAGCACCTCCGCCCCATCCTCCTCGATCGCGCGGCGACCGGCCTCGCGGAAGCGGCGGGCCGTCTCGGCCTCGTCCGCATGGTACTGGGGAACCCAGAGATCGATCGCCCGAAATGAGGCGAGCCGCGACTCCAGCCCGTAGCGGCCCACATTCTCCTGCATCTGCGGGATCCACTTGCGCCGCCCGACGATGATCGAAAAGCGGTGCCCGAGCGAGGCCGCCAGCAGGAGCGAGGACTCGCACGGCGCCGTCACCACCAGGCGCCGGCTGAGCTCGCGCCCCTCCTGCAACCCGAGATCGTAGAAGCAGCCGATTACCGCGGCGTCGTACCCCTGGCGCTCGAGCGCGATCAGCGTGTGCAGCAGATCCGGCAACACTAAAGTCTCGTAGTAGTGGTACTCCAGGTGCAACGGTCCCCGGGCGAAGCCGAGCGCGGTGAGCGAGTTCTCCGGACGCAGCGCTCCCGCGAACGCCCCGACCGTTCGCGACCGCTCGGCCTTGACCGGCGCGATGTAGGCGATCCGCGCCATCAGCCGCTCCTCTCCCGGTCTCTGATTTCTGCGACACGAGAGGTGCCCACCGGCTCCGTGATGACCAGCCACGGCTCAGGCGGCTCTGCCAGTTCCCAGAAGGTGTTCGGCCCCGGTGCCGCGACCGGCTCGCCGCGATCGACCCAATCGTGCACAACTGGTGCGCGGGCACGCAGCGCAGCCGTCGCCGCCTCATCGACCTTCGGGGGCCAACCCACGAGCACCACGCCGTACCACTCCCGGGCCTGCTCGGCCGTAAGCAGCCTACACTCCACCTCGCGCCGTACCTGCTCCGGGTCTCGCTCGTAGGGACTGCCCCAGCCGCCACCCCCGCCGGTGCGCATCACGAACAGCTCGCCCGGCTCCACCGGCAGGTGATCGAACTTGCCCGGCAACTGGACGATCCGACCATCGTTGCGCACCAGGTAGGCGTCATTGGCAGCGGCTGCGCGTCCGCCGTACAACCCCCAGGGCTGCGTCCGTTGCCGCTCGTCCAGGAAGTAGAGCTTGGCGGCCTTGAGCACCCGGATGGCCCGGGTCAGCCCATAGCCGCCCCGATACTTGCCGGGGCCGGCGCTGCCTGGCCGCAGCGAGTACTGCTCAATGCGCACCGGATAGACCGTCTCCACGAACTCGACTGGGGCGTTCTTGAGGCGGTTGTTGAAGCAGTACGCGTCGATGCCGTCACCGAACGGGCGTGCTCCACCGCCCCCTGCCGTCACCTCGAAGCAGAGCCAGCGATCCTCCGGCCGTCGTCCCACGCCGAGCAGGCTATAGCAGTTCAGGCTGCCGTAGTGGGTTGCCGGGACTGTGTCGGGGAACACCTGGGCCAGAATCGCTTGCATGACCTCACCGAGCCGGCCGCTGACCAGGTGCCGCAGGCTGACCGGGGCAGGGTAGGTCGGGTTAAGGAAGCATCCCTCTGGGATGTGGACCTCGACCAGGTCCTCCACTCCCTGGTTGGCGTCGAGCTGGGGATCGATGTTGATCCGCTCCCCAGCGGCCAGGCGCAGCAGGTTGTAGAGGCGGAGCTTGAGCAGGCTCGGGTTGAGCGGGTAATTCATCGGCCCCGCGCACTGCGGCGAGCTCCCGGTGAAGTCGACGAGGAGCTTCTCGCCCTTCCGCTCGATCGTCATCCGGATGACCAGCGGCTCGTCGGTGATCCCGTCGTTGTCGAGCACATCCTCGAAGCAGAGCGGCCTCTCCGGCAGGAGCGCGATCAGGCGGCGCATCGTCTCACGTGCCCGCGCGAAGAGCACCTGAAACGTTTCGCGCACCGCCGCGCCTCCGAACTTCTCGCACAGCTCATGGAGCCGCTTCTCAGCGATCTTGCCAGCCGCCGAGAGCGCCAGCGTATCACCCACCATCATCTCCGGCGTGCGCGAGTTGCGCGCCACGATCGCCAGGACATCCTCATTCAGGATGCCCTGGCGGTAGAGCTTGACCGGCGGGATCTGGAGCCCCTCGTGGAAGATCTCGGTCGCCTGGGTCGGCATGGCCGCCGGCGCATCGGCCCCGATGTCCATATGGTGTCCCCAGGCGATCCCCCAGGCGAGGAGTTCCCCCTCCCAGAAGATCGGCACTGCGACCATGGTGTCGCCCAGGTGTGAGATCTCCCCGTGGGAGAGATAGGGATCGTTGAACATAATGACGTCGCCTGGCTCCACCGGGCGCGTCGCGGCGTACTCCGCCAGCGTCTGGCCGGCGAAGGCGGTGCCAGTCACGACCCACCCCCGGTGGTCGACCAGGGACATGCCGAAGTCGTGCTGCTCCCGAATGATGATCGACATGGCGGTGCGCTCGATCGCCGCGTCCATCTCGTAGATGAGTGACTTGAGCCCGTTGGCGATCACATCGATCGTAATCGAGTCGGTCTGCATCGTCTGCCGCTCCTCGGGGCGCTAGCCCGCGATCCGGACGATCAGGTTCCCAAAGCCATCGACACGCAGCGACTGTCCCGGGTGCAAGACGGTGGTGCAGTCGGCCTGCAGGATGAGCGCCGGCCCCTCAATCCGATTGCCAGGACGCAAGCGTGACCGGTCGTAGACCCACGTCTCGCGGTAGCCGCCGTCGAAGTAGACTGGCCGCACGGCCACCACCGCGGCCGAGGCGTCCTCCCCCTCCTCCGGGGCCGGCTCCAGCGGCGGCTTGGGGAGCCGGCCCAGCGCCGTCACCCGCAGTGTCACGATCTCGACCGGGACAAACGGTTGGTTAAACCCGTAGCGTGCCTTGTGCTCCGCGTGGAAGCGAGCGGCAGCCTGGGCCAGGGCCGCCTCGTCGAGCACCGGCGGGACCGAGATCGGCAGCTCGTACGCCTGGCCCTGGTAGCGCAGGTCGAGCGCCACCTCCACCGCGCGGGCTTCCGGAGCGATCCCTTCCCCAGCGAGCCACTCCTGTGCCTGGTCGATCAACGCGGCCAGCTCCCGGTTGTACCGCTCGAGGTCGAGCTGGCCGATTAAGCCCACCCGGGTGAGCGTGAAGACATTGCGGATATCGGCGAGCAGGAAGCCGAGTGCCGAGAGCACCCCCGGAGTCGGCGGCACCAGCATCGTCTCGATGCCGACCAAGCGCGCCAGCTCCGCCCCATGGACCGGGCCGGCGCCGCCGAAGGGCACCAGCACGAGATCGCGCGGGTCGATGCCGCGCTGGACGCTGACCACTCGCAGCGCGCCGAGCATGCCCTCGTTGACGATCCGGATGATGCCGTGCGCGGCCTCCTCCACGCTCAGCTTCAGTGGTTCAGCGATATGCTTGGCGATCGCCTTGCGGGCCCGCTCAACGTCGAGCGTAATCGCGCCACCGGCCAGGTGCTCCGGCATACGCCCGAGCACCAGGTTAGCGTCCGTGACCGTTGGCAGCTCCCCGCCGCGCCCGTAGCAGGCCGGGCCGGGATCGGCGCCGGCGCTCTGGGGGCCTACCCGCAAGGCCCCAACTGACGAGACGAAGGTGAGCGAGCCGCCGCCGGCCCCGATCGTGGTGATGTCGATGATCGGGACCTTCACGGGATAGTGGGAGATCCAGGTGTCGGTCGAGAGGCGCGGGTCGGCATCGATGCTGAGACAGACGTCAGTCGAAGTGCCGCCCATGTCCAGTGAGACGATGTTCGGGTAGCCCGCAACTGCAGCGAGGTACGCCGCGCCTTTGGCCCCACCGGCTGGCCCTGAAAGCACGGTGTTGACCGGCCGCTCGCAGGCCGCCTGGAGGCTCATCACGCCGGCGTCCGAGCGCATGACGTGCACCGGCGTATGGATGCCGCGCTCCACGAGGCCAGCCTCGATGGCCGCCAGATAGCGGGCCACGACCGGCATGATGTAGGCGTTCAACACGGTGGTCATCGTGCGCTCGTATTCACGGTATTCCGGCAGCACCGCTGAGGAGAGGGAGATGTAGAGATCCGGCGCGATCTCGCGCGCCAGCTCGCCCAGGCGCTGCTCGTGTACCGGGTTGGCGTAGCTGTGGAGCAGCGAGATCGCGAGCGCCTCGATGTCCTGCTGGATCAGCTCTGCGATCGCCGCGCGGGCTGCTGCCTCGTCCAGCGGGCGCACGAGCGACCCATCGGCTGCCAGGCGCTCGGGCACGTCGCGTACCCGCTCGAGCGGCACCAGCCGCTCCGGCTTCTCCCAGCGCATGAAGTTGGTGAAGATCCCTGGGATGTAGGCGCGGCCGATCTCGAGGAGATGCCGGAAGCCCTGCGTGGTCAACAGCCCGATCCGACTACCCTTGCCCTCAAGCACCGCATTGGTCGCCACCGTGCTGCCGTGGAGGATGCGCGCAATGTGGCTCCGCTCTACCCCACTGGCCCGCAGCGCACACTCAAGCCCGAGGAAGAAGCCCTGGGCGGGATCCCGAGGCGTTGAGGCGACCTTGGTGAGGTGGAGCTGCCGCGTTGTGGTATTGAGGACGACCACGTCAGTAAATGTGCCGCCGATATCGATACCGATGAGAACCCCGTGCTTCGTCTGTACCCCAGATATCAAGGCCATAGTCCCGCCTTCTCCCTGGATTGGCTGGTATTGTCACTCGTTATGCAGGGGCGCTAAGACGACTTATCGAGAGGCACGTATCTCTCGTTGTATCCAAATGCTTGAGGTCCCACATATCGAAGCGCCCGCTCGGTGGTGAGCTGGGGAGGTGCTGGGATCCCCAAGACGGTCACTCGCATCCCATAACGAACCACCTCGGTCGTGATCGGTAATCCGCGCTCGCTGTCCACGAGTGTGATCAGATCGGGAACAATGGCAACGATCTCGCCATCAACGCGACAGATCAGGTACTCGTTCTGCAGCTCGATCGTAGCGGTAGCGCCCCACCGGCGATCGAGCCCTGCCAGCGTCAGGCGACCGAAGTTGTAACCACGCTCCACGCGCCGGTTCACGTCGGTTACCTTGCCAGTGAACAGCACCTGTCCGCCGGTTACTTTGCACACAGCATCGATCGGATCGTTGCCCCTCTGCTGAGCTGTCATCACTGCATCCCCAACACGGTGCGCGAGGGTGAGGGTCCCTGGCACGCACGTCTCGCGGAGCCGGGCCATGGTCAGCGGCGCGTTCGCGACCATTGCGCTACCGCCAAGCTGAACACAGATCGAACGGGCTATGCGCTCGAGCAGGCGTGTCTCTTCTACGTGCTCGAGGACAAAGGTTCGATGCTGAGAGTCCACCATGACAACCGGCGAGGGCGCTATACCATCGAAGTAGTAGCTGATCATTTGCGTCTCTGGAAAGGCGCGTCCCATCCCATCCGCGTCAACTGTGGGTAATCCCAGCTGGGCCGCTGCGATGATCGGAGCGAATGAGTTCCCACCGCCGATTTCAATCGGGACTGTGGCAGCAACCTCCACCCCAAGTCGATCCTGAAGCACCTCCACTGCGACACGCCCCTCATCGCCACGGCCGATCTTCTCCATCCCGATCGTCGGTGCTCCCATCCCGCCCAGTGGTACCACCAGCGCTTCATCAGGCAGCTCATCTAAGCCGACGACCGTGAGACGGTAACCCTGTTCAAGGTTGAGCTGGGCTCGAATCTTTCCCCGATAGGGATTCCCTCCACCACCGGTTCCTAAGATGCCGGCGCCGATCGCGATGCGCTCGATATCCTCGTGCGTGAGCTCCCAGGGCACGCGGGTCTCCTTCACAGAACGCCGAGCTTGCGGCAGAGCGGGACGAGATCGGGATGGACATAGCTTCCCTCCCGCTCGATCTCAACCCCATCGGCGACGATGGAGGGCCGCAAGATGATGCCGTCCGTATGGCTCGGCGCTCCCAACCGCTGGGGGCCGATACCGATATCAAGGCAGCCGAAGACTCGCTCGTCTTCGACGATTCGCCCGGTGATCCGCTTGACGCCAGGGTTGAATCCGAACGAGATATGAGCGATCCGGTACATCTCCGGGTGATCGAACTTGGCCAACCAGCGCTCGAAGACGCGTGCTTGGGACCCACCTTCGACTTTCGTCACATAGCCATGCTCGACCGTCAGGCGAACCGGCTCTGACAGTGGTCCGATCTCTGCCGGCGGCCAGATTGCTCCATCGAAGACGATCACCCCGTTGATCTGCTCGACCAGTGGCGAGAAACTCGATTGGCCGCCCAGCATCTGGGAGTAACCCACTCCCGGCTGGCCAGTTCCGGGAAGATATTCTGGAGGATTCGGGTCAACCGGACAGATAAGGTCGGTGCCGTTCGGATCCGTAATGTGGACAGCCTGCGCAGACATGCAGAGTTCACGCAGGCGCCGGCCCAGCTCGTTCATCGTCACGTGGTCGACGCGGCCTATGGTACGAACCAGCATTTCGGCATCCATACCCGCGTAGCAGGCATGTCGGCACCCAGCAGCGGTTGCTTGCTTGCGGGCCTCGGTGTAGAGGATGTACTGAACGGCAAACTCAAACCAGACATCGGCTGCCTTCAGTGCCGCAGCCACCGGAGCCGGTGGCTCCATCTGTGCGTCCGGCTGCGTCTCGTACCAGATGACCACTGGATGTGCCCCGATCGCGTAGACAGCTTGAGCAATCGCGGAGACCACTCGCTGGTCGCTGCTCGTATCTGCTGTAATGACCACATTCTCACCCGGCTTGACCGGCATTACCTCCTCGACGGTCTTGCGGGCAGCATGTGCAACCTCGAACGAGAGGTATTCGTCGCGCATCTCCGTACCGATGAAGAACTCCATCGCTCCCCTCCCTAGCTGTGCGAAGTGATGAGCGCCAGGTCACCGGCCGCGCGGACGCGGATACGGGTAGCATTACCCGGCAGATAAGCCAGAGGAACCTCGATAACATCCACGATCTCGACCGTCTCCGGATGCGCTCCAGCTCGGATCGCCTCTTGGCGTGCCATCTCCCGTGCCATTTCGAGCGCCTGCTCGCGGGTCAGCTCATCAAGAGAGAAGATGCGCTCGATCTCCCCACTGCACTGCGCGATCGCCGCACCAATAGCATTCGCGACGTCGTAATTCTCCGGCCGATAGATCTCGGCCGCACCGGCTAATCCGGGCGGCACGATCACGCTGCCCCCGCCCACGAGCACGACCGGCATCGGCTCGGCACTGGTCTTAATACGGTCGATCGTGTCTTCGACTAGCCGGCGGACCTTGTCGATGACCTCCCGTACGAGCCCGCGATCGAGATCCTCCACTCGGCGTGGATCACCAATAGAGGCCAAGCCAGCAGCGACCGCGATATCGGAGAGGGTGAGCGTCTGACCACCGAAGACGTATGCTTCCTCGGTAATGCGGTAGCCAACGCTGTCAGGTCCAATGCGCAGTCCATCGAGTGAGCGGTGGATCCGGGTACCTCCACCAAGAGCGATGGAAATAAGATCAGGCATGCGGAAGTTCGTTCTCACCCCGCCGATCTCGACGGCGATTGACGACTCCCGTGGAAAGCCGTTCACCAGGATGCCCACATCGGTTGATGTACCGCCGACATCGACGACGATCGCGTCGCGCAAACCTGACAGAAAGGCAGCGCCACGGATTGAGTTAGCGGGTCCTGAGGCAACGGTGAGGATCGGATAGCGGATGGCATACTCGAGTGCCATCAAGGTGCCGTCGTTCTGGCTGAAGAACATCTCTGCTCGGATACCATGCTCGCTGAGTGCCTGTGCGAACCCCGTGGCTGCGGTACGGGCGGCGTCGATCACAGCGGCGTTCAAAATCGAGGCGTTCTCTCGCTCCAACAGGCCAATACTGCCGATTTCGTGGGAAAGCGTGATCGGGATATCTCCGAGAACGTCGCGCAGAATGTCAGCAGCCCGCTCCTCGTGCGAGAAATCTACCGGCGAGAATACTCCTACCACTGCTACGGAATCGACCTTGCCACGGAATGTCTTGGCCGCTTCTCGTATCGCCTTCGTATCGAGTGGCCGAATCTCCCGGCCATCGTACTCATGTCCGCCTTCGACGATCACGTAGTGGCCACCGATAGCGTCACGCAAGTCTGGGGGCCAGCCAACAAGTGGTGGAATGGCTAATGTCGCTGGAGCGCCGATGCGGAGAATGCCTACGCGGTTGAGCTTGCGCCGCTCGAGGATGGCGTTCGTGCAGTGGGTTGTGCCGAGCATCGCATAACGGATTGCTCCGAGGTTGAGCTCTGGATGACGTTCGACCAGCCCTGCCAGAGCATTGCGAATGCCGCTCGTGACATCGGGCGTGGTCGGTGATTTGAACCGGGCGAGCAAGTTGGCTTTCTCATCGAGGACAACGGCATCGGTGTTCGTGCCGCCGACATCGATCCCCAAGCGCAGGTTCATGGCTTTCCCCTTCAACGTGGTCATGCCCATGGAAGCCTGACCGTTTCGATCGGCTTGTAGTCGACGTCATATCCGAAGTAGCGGGGGCCACAGACCTCTAAGCCGGCTGGAGTTCGCCATTGCTCAGCGCACGGGAAGCCGGCGACGGCAACGCGGAGCCCGTAATGCAGTGCCTCAGTCGTGATGGGGAGACCGGTCTCAGCATCGAGCACGACGATGAGATCGGGAACTGATGCGATGACCTCTCCGTCTATGGTGGCGACGAGATTCTCGTTCTGGAAGGCGATGGTGAGTATGTAGTCGCGACAACTGTCAAGCCCTTCGATGCGAACATCACCTCGAACAAACCCGCCAGCGGTGCGTCGGAGCACGTCGGTAACCTTGCCGGTAAAGAGCCGGTAACCATGCCCAACCTCGAGGAGTCTATCGATGGGCGATCGGTTGGTCTGGCGGGCTTCACGCAGGGCGCGCCCCAAACGCTCCGCAAGCGTGATCGTTCCCTGGATCCCATGCTGAGCGGCCTGCCACACAGTCATTGGGTAGAGCGCAATCATGGCCGAACCGCCCATTTGCACTGTAAGGGCCCGTGCTAGCCGTTCGGTCCAAAGGTTGTCGATCGTTTCCAAGAGGCACTGATTGCCTTTCTCATCCACGATGACCATGGGTGTCGCCGAGATCCCGCCGAGATGGAAGGTCACCATCTGCAACTCGGGGAACGCACGCCCCATCCCGTCCAGGTCAATCGCTGGAATTCCGAGCGTAGACGCCAATGCGAGGGGGAGCATGGAGTTCAGCCCGCCGGCCTCGATGGGCACGATGCCGACAACTTCCTGTCCGAGGAAACTGCTCAGAGCAGCGAATGCTCGGCCGATCTCCTGGCCGTTGGGGATCTTTTCGACGACAACCGTCGGCGCACCCATCATGGCGACCGGTACTGCCAGGCCGTCGGCAGGCAGCTCGTCGGGTGTGACGAGCCGTACCGGGCCATGCGCGGCGATCGCTTGCACCGCCATCAGCTTGCCGATGAACGGGTCACCGCCACCTCCACTGCCGAGGATGGCCGCACCCACCGCGATGTCTTCGATCTCCTGTGACTGGAGCTCTCGCATCATTCGATACTCCCACAAACCCTTCGGTCTAGTCACGTGATCGCGGATCGAACACGTCGCGGATCCCATCGCCGAGGATGTTGAAGCCAAAGACCGAGAGGAAGATAGCCATTCCTGGAAAGAGCGTCAGCCACCAGGATTCGGGCAAGTAGCGCCGGCCATCGGCGATCATTCGCCCCCAGTCGGGGTCAGGTGGCTGCGCGCCCAGACCAATGAATCCCAGGGATGCGAGCGTCAATACGGCGAATCCGACATCCATCGTTGCCTTGACGACGACAGGGGTAAGAATGTTGGGTAGCACATGGCGCAGAATAATGCGATGAATCGGGGCACCGATCGCCCGAGCAGCCTCGACGAAGACCTCCTGCTTCTTATGCAACACCTCGGCGCGAGTCAGACGGCAATACCCTGGCCACCAGACGAGAGAAATCGCCCATACGACGTTGATCAAGCTCGGTCCAAGCGCTGCGGAGACGGCCATCGCAAGGATCAATGGCGGGACAGTCAGGAAGACATCGGTAAGACGCTGAACCAAGGTATCGACCCTACCACCGAAGAAGCCCGAGATCATCCCGAGGGTCAGGCCAATCGTCGTGGCCATGGTGAGAATCACGAGCGCCGCGCCGAGGGAGAGCCGCGAGCCGATGAGCAATCTGGAGAGAATATCCCGGCCGACCTCATCCGTACCCATGAGGTGCTCTCTGCTGGGCGGGCGAAGCCGGTCGGCGATGTGCACAGCACCCCGTGCGTCTTCAGGATACGGCGCGAAGAAGGGACCGACGATCGCGACCAGCACAAGGAAAATGATAATGACGGCACCGATGAGAGAGAGCCGGTTCTGCTTAAAGCGCCGCCACCGTCTCTTCCAGAGGGTAGAGCGAACCGTGGGAGCTGTGAGTACCTCTTGCACAGCTACAGCTCCCGAGGCCGCTCGCGCGTTCCAAGCTCGTCGCGTGGTCATTGGATCTATCTCTCCTGAACGCTATCGCGGTCACGTATACCGAATGCGCGGGTCGACAAAGGCATACAGGACGTCTACGAGCAGATTGATCAAACTGAATACGACGCCATAGACGAAGGTGATCCCCATGATCGGCATAAAATCGAGAGTAAGAGCCGACTTCACAGCGTACAGGCCGATGCCCGGCCAATCGAAGATAGTCTCGACCAGCACCGATCCTCCCATCAGCCAGCCGAGGGATAGCCCGATCATCGTGAGCGTTGGGATGAACGCGTTTCGGAGCCCGTGGCGAAGCAGCACCGTACGTTCTGCTAGTCCTTTGGCACGAGCAGTTCGCATGTAGTCCTGTCCGAGAATGTCGAGCATGCTGGATCGCGTCATTCTGGTCACGGTTGCAAGTGGCGCCATGGAAAGGGTGAATGCAGGAAGCGCGAGATGGATCAGCGCACTCTTTAACGCGGTGAAGTCTCTGGCAAGTATGCTGTCGATGACATAGAGACCGGTAAAGTGGTCGGGCGGGCCGATCTGCGTGTCGATTCGGCCACCGATCGGCATGAAGTCGATTCGGAGAGCAATAAACCACTGCAACAGGAGGGCGAGCCAGAACGCCGGCACGCTTACCCCCATGAGCGCGAAGACGCGCGAGGCATGATCGGGCCACCGATCATGCGCGACCGCCGAGATGACCCCCAGAGGGATTCCGATCGCGACGGCAATCGCCATTGCGGCCAGCACGAGTTCGAGCGTGGCTGGCCAGAAGACTTTAAGATCGGCTGTGACGGGTCTCCGCGAGAGGATCGAGCGTCCCCAATCGCCGGTCACGAGCCCCTTCAGATAGTTGGCGTACTGGATCGGCAGTGGATCATCGAGCCCGAACTCCTGGCGGATCTGTTCCACCATCTGCGGGGTGGCTGCCGGCCCTGCAGCGAGAAGCGCCGGATCACCGGGAACGATGTGTGACAAGGTAAAGGTGAGGAGCGTAAGCCCGAATAGCACCGGCACGATGAGCGCCAATCGCTGCAGGAGATAGAGTCCGAAGTTCACACTCCCCCTTCTCCTTCACGTTTTCAGGCAGCCTGAGACTTTGTCGTTCCCGTGCGGGCGCTTCGCCGCCCGCATCCTGTTGCTGGCCATCCACCTGTGCCGCATTACGGGCAAGGTGTGGCGAGCCTATGACGTCAACGTTAATCCTTCAGCCACAGCGGTTGCAGATAGTAGCCCATAATTGGACAGTAGCGGTATCCACCAACCTTGTCGCTCCAGACCACGTTCGAGAGCTGGCTCTGGACCCAAACCTCGACCGCGTCATTGACGAGGATCTCAGTTGCCTGGTGGTACAGACGTACCCGCTCGTCATGCGAGGGAGCAGCTCGAGCAGCTTCGAGAAGCTTGTCGAGCTGTGGATTCTTGTAGTGCGAGGCTGCTGCCCAGAACCCGGCTTGGCTCGAATGGTATGCCTGCCACAGGAAGTTATCGGGATCGGCGTAGCTCGTTCCGGAGTAGACGGCCATCATATCCGGCGCCGTCTCCACCGTCTTGGCTCGGGCCACCATATCCGGCCAGACCATGGACTGCATCCGGACTCGGATGTTGAGCTGCGAGAGCTTATCGAGCAGGATCAGTCCGATCTGCTCCTCGATGTCGAGCCCTACCACGTAGACGTATTCGAGCTCGAAGCCGCCATTCGGATACTGGCTCTTGGCAAGGTATTCACGAGCCTTGTCCATGTCATGGCGATATGGCTTCACATTTGGGCTCACGTATTCCTTCAATGGTGGTGGCAGCGGCCCTTCGAGCAGGACCGCGCGCCCATTGAGGGCTTCGATAACCGCCTCGTAGTCCATCGCGTAGCTGATCGCCTTGCGGACGTTGACATCCGAGGTTGGGCCACGCTGGTTGTTCAACTTGACGGCGAAGACGCTCAGCCCAGGCTCATTGTTGACATGGAATCCCGGCGCGTTCAGCAATGCCTGCACGTCCTCGGCATTCAACTCGAGTCCTGCAACGATGTGAACGTCACCGTTGAGAAGTGCAAGACGCTGAGAGGAGGACTCGCGGATGATCTTCCAGATATAGCCGGCCAGCCGCCCCTCCTTGGGCCATCCCCACCAGTAGTCCGGCAAGGCCTCGAATTCATACGAGTCGCCGGGCTGCCACCGCTTGATGACGAACGGACCCGAGCCCGCCTCGTGATCGAGCAGCCACGCTTCGCCTTCGTCTCCATTGACGTCGTGCTCCTTGACCACCTTCTCGTTTACGATGAAGAGCCACGGCAGAATCAGCGGCAATGGGGCGAACGGGGTGTTTAGCGTAAACTTAACGGTATGCTCGTCAATAGCCCGCGCACTGTTCTCCCCCATGACATTGACGAACATCCACGCCGGCCCCTTGTTCTTCCGAATGAGCCGGCCAACCGAGTAGACGACGTCCGAAGCCTTCACCGGCGTGCCATCATGGAAAACCGCTCGCGGGTCGAGCTTGAACGTCCACTCGGACGCGTCCTCGTTGGACTCGTACTGCGTTGCGAGGACATTTTCGATCTCCGGTGGATTCCCTTGATAGCGCACGAGCGTGTCATAGACCGACCGTTGGTTCGACGCGATGGAATAGTCGTGTCCAACGTGCGGATCGAGGTTGGAGATGTCCTGGCCGCTGCCGAATACCAGGACCTTTGGCGTCACCTGCCCAGTCGGCTGCGGCGTTGCCCCGGCAGCCGGCGAGGCACCAGCCGCAGGGGAAGCAGCAGCGCGAGTTGGTGTTGCCTCGGCGGCCGGTGCTGCCGGTGTCTCAGCCCCTTTCTCTGCGCCACCGCAGGCAGCGATAAGGGCTCCAACGCTCGCGCCACCCCCATACTTAGCGAGCAGCTTGAAGAACTGCCGCCGCGAGACTCCTAGTGTCTCGAAGTGGGTCATCAACGCCTTCGCCAGGGCGACCTGTCGCTCGTCAACCATGTTCCTGCCTCCTCCCTCTATCGGCAGAGTTCTGACGCCACCCGTGTCCAGCTGTGACAAGAACGCGGCTTAATCTGCCGCGCCGCGCTCTGGGCCTTCCGACACGTCTCCTTTCAGGTAGAGAGGGTTTGGCCTCACGGGAAGTCGATACTCTTCGAATGACTTCACAAACTCCGGAACCATAAACGTCTGGAGATCCCGGATGCCATCAATGGGAGCGACGCGATGGGTCACGAAGCGGATGAAATCTTCGTTTGCGGGCAAAATGACTTGGGCAAAGAGGTCATAGGCGCCAGTTACAAATGCTACCCAGCAAATCTCGTCCATCTTCGCCAGTTCCGCTGCCACGCTCCGCAGGCGTGGCAACTCGACCGACAAGGCAATGAACGCTACAAGATTCATTCCAAGCTTTGGCCACGACGGCACAGCAACCAGCTTGAGCGTTCCACTCGTGAGCAATCGTTCAACATGACGACGGACGGTCGACGCAGACACCGACAGCTTCCTGGCGAGATCCTCGTAACTCTCGCGGGCATTCGCCTGGAGCGCCGCGATTAACGCGCGGTCGAGTTCATCCAGCGGTGTGACGGATTTCACCATAATATCCAGACTAGGCGACCTATTTCGAGGAGAGACTAGCAGATTGAGACTGATTCGTCAAGATCTGGATTGTATGTGACGCAATCCGTCAGACACTACAGGGTCGCCTGCCGTCGGGCAATGCCCCTGCCCCGGCGCTCGGTCAGCTCTTGAGCGATTTGATCTAGGTAACGGCAGGATCGCGGTGATTGTTGGGGCTGTCAGGGATTCCCCGCGACCGGCAGGCCGTCCATCGCCATCCCGAGGGCCTTACCGAGTCCGATGCAGAAGTAGCCGGGCTGGAGCGGGCGCTACATTGGCAGCAGTTCCCGCCCCCCATGCTGCGGCTGCTCAAAACACACCAGGCGCGTTCGCTGGGTCGCAGTCGCGCCGCCGCTCGACATCGGCGAGTGCGCCATCACTCTGGTAGGGAAGAGCTCCCAGACAGCTCAGCCTGTAGTGCTTGTAGAGCGCAGGCTCCACCGCGGGAAGGTTAGTCGACTGATCGAGACGGCTTGGGCCAAGCTGGCATAGGCCATATGAGGGGGAGAGCATAACATCCACGGGCAACCAGCGCGCTCTCAGGGAGCCTGCGCAGCACGTACCGCCGCTGGCGCGGGATCCGGTGCCGCTGTGCCTTTGCGTGCCCCGCTCACGATCGGCCGAGTTCGAAGTGGCACAGCAGTTTCCGCTCCGCCACTTGATATCTTCGAGCAGCCGCTGTGTGAACCTGAGTGTCCTACTGGCTCGGCCTGCGACCACGGGGGCCTCGCGGTGCAGGGCTGACCCACCCGCGGTGGTAGCCCCGCACGAGGAGCACCTCGGCTGGTCGAGGGCCGCTGCGCGCCGCGCTGGCTAGATGCCGCCGGTGGGCTCCGTACGGGCCAGTTTCGCTGGCTGCTCATGCCGACGGATTGATCACCAAGGGATTACCGCCTTGCTCGTCGCCTTCCACCAACATACTTGTTGCATCTTGTTCCAGCGCATGCTAAGGTGATATAGGAGTACGTACGCGACCACCTAGCCTATTGACTGGTTGACCATCCCGTCGTCTTGTGCATCGAGCTACTCGGTCTCGTATCTCGGCCGCTTTCGTGCATCGGTGAAGGGTGAGGAATTTGTGAGACGGGGTGAGGCACAAACCGTAAGCCAGCATAGGATTATGACCGACTCTCTTGGAAGACCTAGCGCTGAGGGTCGATACGGCTTCTCTGGCCATCAAACGTTTCCATTTCGATACGGCTGGTTGAAGAAGGCCGTAGATGCGGTCTACGACGATGGGAACGTCTTCCGCCGCGATGATGCCCTCGTCACCCTTGGCGTTGGGAAGAATATGGTCGAGAGCATTCGTCATTGGGGACTCGCCACCCAGATCTTGAGAGAGTCGGACCAAATACAAGGGCTGTATATCTCTGAGTGGGGCAAGCTGCTATTCCTGGATGGCTGCGATCCCTATCTCGAAGATCCTGGTTCTCTCTGGCTTCTCCATTGGCTTTTGGTTAGCAACCCCGCTAAGGCCGCAACCTGGTGCCTCGTGTTCAACCACTATCCGTACCCGGATTTTCGGAAGGAGACGTTAGCGAACTTCGTGCTGGGATTCGTCGAGCGCTCTCGCCTTCGGGCCAATCCCGGCACCATCCGACGGGACATCGATTGCTTCGTGCGCACCTATACGCCCTCGCGCTTGAGCGAACGTCAAGTCCTCGAGGATACCTTCAATTGTCCCCTCGTCGAGCTTGGGCTCTTGCAACTTCAGCCCGACGGCATCACCTATCAGTTCGCAATTGGGCCGAAGCCAACGCTACCGGTTGAGATCGTAGCTGTTGTCCTCTTATCCTTCTTCGACCAGATCGGAGGCACTCGCCGGACCCTGAGCGTCCATGAGTGCCTTTACCAGCCGCTCAGTCCTGGTCAGGTCTTCAAGCTCGACGAGGCATCGCTCATGGACTACGTCGAAGAACTGGAGTCGTTAACGGCCGGGGATCTGACTGTCGATGAGACCGCCGGTTTGCAGCAACTCTACGTGCGTCGCCCTATAGACGGGAAGGGTCTGTTAGAGCAGTATTTCCGAGCGCGAGCGTAGTCATGACTCAGGGAACCATTGGACAACGTTTTCTCAGGTCCGTGCAGCTCGAGCGCGATTGGCAGGATCCCCGCGCTCTCTCGCATTACGTGCTGACGCCGCAGGTTCAGCAGATACTCAGGCGCCTCGCAGATGCGCTGTCAAGTTCCTCTACCGAGCGTGCCTGGACGATCACCGGCCCCTATGGGACGGGGAAATCCGCTTTCGCGCTCTTTGCTCTGCACCTGTTCGGTGATCGAGACACCGCGAACAGCGAGGCATGGCATCTGCTTCGCCAGCATGATGTACTCCTCGCCCAGGATCTGATGAGGAGCCTCAAGGGACGCCGGCTCTTCCCCCTTCCGATCACTGCCCGCCGGACGTCCCTCACCCGCTGTTTGCTCACGGCCGTGGCTGAGGCACTCATGCGTCTTCCCGCATCGCCCGATATCGAGCGCCTGCGCTCCAGGATCGAGGGGCTTATTGCCTCAGGCATTGAGACCGTTTCGGACCCGCGTGAGATCTTAGCGACACTCGAGAGTCTCATGAGATCCATCCAAGAGGCTGGCTATCATGGGATCGTCGTTGTCATCGATGAGCTGGGCAAGATCCTCGAGTACGCGGCTCGGGATCCCTACCGCGGTGACATCTTCCTTCTCCAAGAGCTGGCTGAGTATGCCAGCAGAAGCGGTGAGAGGCCGGTTCTGGTGCTCGGCGTGCTGCATCAAGCTTTCGACCAGTACGCTCGACACCTCGATACCCTGATGCGGCGTGAGTGGGCCAAGGTACAGGGGCGCTATGCCGATGTTGCCTTTATTGAACCTCCTGAACAGCTTATTCGGTTGGCCGCTGATGCTATCGCGGACAGCGATGCGCTTGTCGGACCGAGCGAAGCGTCAATCGCAGCAGTTGTAGAATCCGCCGCCTCAGCAGATCTCGGGCTCCGTCCGCGTACCATCGATCATGCATCATTCGCTTCCCTTGCCGCGCGTGCTGCTCCGTTACACCCTGTTGTCTTGGTTGTGCTTCCCTACCTCTTTCGTCGATTCGCCCAAAATGAGCGATCCCTCTTTACATACCTGCTCGGGCAGGAGCCGTTTGGCGTCCAGGACAGGATCAAGCAGTATCCTGGGAGTTGGGTGCGCATCCCTGATCTCTTCGACTATGTTGCAGCGAACCTTGCCGGGAGCGTGCAACGCCACTCGCTCTTGCAGCGTTGGCTCGAGGTCGTCCAGAAGTTGGAGGAGCATCCGGATCTCAGCGCGCGCGAGGTGGCGATAATCAAGACGGTCGGCGTCCTCGACGTCCTGGCTGAGGGAAGCCATCTGCGCGCGACGCCGCAGCTCATCAGCTTCGCATTAACCGATAGCTTTGATGACGCCGCTGTCGCTACCGCCCTCGATGAACTCACCAAGCGATCGGTGCTTGTCTACCGGCGGTTCAACCGCAGCTACCGCGTATGGGAAGGGAGTGATGTTGATATCGCCGCGCGCGTTGACGAAGCGCGCAGCAAGACTGCGGGGCAATACCGTTTAGCCGAAGCACTGCGCCGGTACTTGCCACCTCGCCCCCAAGTTGCACGGCGCCATAGCTACGAGACCGGTGCTCTGCGCTTCTTCGAGGTCTGGTATCTGGACGAGCCTCCTACTCCGGGGAAGCTTCGTCCGCGCGAGGGTGATGGCGTGATCGCCTGCTGCCTTCCGCCCAACCAAGCACAGTTCGAAGCGTTCCGACAGTGGGCCAGCACAGGCGAACCGGCAACGCGCGCCGACATCATCGTTGCCTTGCCCGAACAGCTTGGCCAGCTTCAGGAGGCAGCGGCAGAGCTTATCGCACTTAACTGGGCCCGCGAGAACACACCCAGTTTACGTGATGATCGCATTGCTCGCAGGGAACTTGACCTGCGAATGGCCGATGTCGAGAGAGAAATCTCGCAGCTCATCGAGCGTCTTCTCGATCCTCGCCCATCCCCTATAGGCACAAACTGTGCGTGGTATTGGCTCGGACAAAGGCAGGAGGTTACGCATCCGCGCGCTGTCGCTGCGCTGCTCTCGGATGCTATGGATCGAGTCTATGCGCGCTGCCCGCGCATTCGCAATGAGCTCATTAATCGACGAGCGCTCTCATCCGCCGCTGCTGCAGCCAGGCGCAACTTGATCGAACGTATGCTCACCTTCCCCGAACAGGCAAGGCTCGGAATTGCGGGGTTCCCGCCTGAACGTGCCATCTACGAATCGGTGCTTCACGCTACTGGGCTTCATCGTCCCGACACGACTGGCCGCTGGTCGTTCCAGCCCCCGGGCGACGATGAACATCGAGCACGAGTGGCACCAGTCTGGAGAGAGATGGAGCGATTAGTCTTCGCTGCGATCGAGGAGCCGATCGCCGTTGACCGGCTCTTCTCCCAGCTCACGGTTCCCCCCTACGGAGCCATGGAAGGTGTCCTTCCCATCCTTCTCTGCGCATTCCTCCAGGTGCATCGCAACGCTGTCAGCCTCTACCGAGAAGGAACATTCGTACCGGAGCCCAGCGTGGCGGACTTCGAGGTTCTCATGCGACGACCGGAACTTTTCGCTGTCGGTGGCGTGCGTCTCACCGGAGCACGCCAAGCCGTCATTGAGCGGCTAGCACGCGGGTTGAACGTTGAACCGGCCGTTCTTCCGGTGGTGCGAGCGCTGCTCCGCATGGTTCGATCGCTGCCCGAGCATGCATGGCGTACGCGCCAGCTTCCCCCAGAGGTGATCCAAGTGCGGGAGGCCTGCGCAACAGCTCGCGCGCCGGAGCGTTTCCTCTTCTACGATCTCCCGGTGGCGCTCGGCGATATACCTTTCGCGGACACAGAGGACGACCCTGAGCGGATCGCTCGCTTCTTCGATCGGCTTAACTGGGCGCTTGCAGAGTTAGGCCAGGCGACGCCGCGCCTTATTGCGGAATCGCGAGATGCACTGCTCCAGGCATGTGGACTGCCGGCGGGGATGTCAGGCTGGAGACAGCTCCGTGATACCGCCCGGGAATTGAACTGCGTGACCAATGTGCCGATGCTGGAACCGTTTCTCAGACGGCTTAGCTCGGAGCAGGATGATGCAACCACCGTGGAGAGCGTGCTTGCGCTGGTAGCTAACCGCCCGCCGCGTGCCTGGGCCGATGCCGACGTGGAACGCTTTGAGATGCAGGCTACCGTTATCGGCGAACGGTTCCGGGAGATCGCGGCCGCTCACGAGATTCTCGCTCCCGATGAGGAGACCGTCTGTGAGGCGATCGTGGGACAGCTCCGCGAGCTCCTGCCCGCTGATGTCCCTCGACATGTGCTGCGAGCCGCCCTACTGCGCTTGCTTCGTGACGCGACCTGATGTATCATTAGTCTGGACAAGGACATGCGTATGGGTGACGACACAGGCCGTGTTCGGCATATCCTCTCGCTCTCCGGCGGCAAGGACAGCACTGCCCTTGCCATCTACCTTCGTGACCGCACCCCGGACCTCGAATACGTCTTTTGCGACACCGGCGAAGAGCTGCCAGAGACTTATGAATACCTTGATCGATTAGAGGTATATCTGGGGAGAAGGATTGAAAGGCTGCGAGCAAAGGGGCATACCTTCAAGGATCTCTTGGCCGCACGGCGCGGTTTTCTGCCATCGCCAGCTGTTCGGTGGTGTACTGAATACCTAAAGATCAAGCCATTTGAAGAATATGTCGGCGATGACAAGGCGTTCAATTACATCGCTATTCGGGCAGACGAAGCGCATCGCAAGGGATATATATCAAAGAAGCCAAACATAATTCCACGATATCCTTTTGTCGAGGATAATATCGGTAAAGATGATGTGATCCGGATACTTAAGGAAAGTGGCTTAGGGTTGCCAGATTATTATCGCTGGCGTTCTCGTTCTGGCTGCTATTTCTGTTTCTTCCAGCAGCGAATCGAATGGGTTGGATTACTGGAGAATCACCCGGACCTTTTCTGGAAGGCTGCGAGTTTCGAACGAGTAGATGAGCTCACAGGCGAACGCTACACCTGGAATAGCCGCGAGAGCCTCACTGAACTGGCGCGACCAGAGCGTATCGCCGAGATTCGTGAACAACATGGTCGTAGGTGCGCGCGGATGGATAACTGGAACAGCTCCGGCTCCCTCATGGACATCCTACTTGATGATTCCGATGAGGCCATAGGCTGCCTTATTTGCCATCTCTAGACGAGGACCAGCAAGAGGAGGGGATATGCGGGCCGATAAAGTTGATCATTTCGGCATATCCTTCCATCGCACGTTTGCACTTCGTCGAGCTGCTCTTTGGGAAGTAATCCAAGCCCTAATGGAAGGTAACACGATATCGTCCGATAATCTTCGAAGATCTACAAATTTGGGTACTATACAGGTTGAAGCATATCGTCGCTATGTGTACAGATCTGGCCTAATTGATGAGGATGGGCAATTTACTATCTTCGGTAATATTGTCAGCAGTAAAGATTCTAGCCTTTCCACACTAACTACACAGTGGCTAATGCACTATCATCTGAGTGCGCCGCATGGTCCGGGGCCATGGTTTTGGCATTATCTGGTCACGCGTGTCCTGCGCGTTGGTCAGCAAATCACTCCTCGCGACCTTGCCGAGAAGATCGCGCAGGCACTCCGGGACCGCGAGGGAAAGCAACTTAGAGAGCGCACGATACGAAGCGCAGCGACCGTTTTCATCGGATCATACGCAAAGACGGAAGGACTCCATCAACTACGTCTCCTCAGGAAGGTAGGGAGTGGGCAGTTTGCTGTCACTCAACCTGAGCCAGTGCCGGTGTGGGCCTTCGCGTACGCGCTCGTCGACTATTGGACCCATCAATGGGGTGATCGCGCCACAGTGAACCTGTCAGATCTCTTCGAGCCTGGTAGTCTTCCGAGCATTTTCCTCCTCGATGCTCCAATGGTTGAAAATCTCCTTGTCGCTCTGCGCCAGGAGAATCTCATCGACCTCTATCGTGTGGCACCCCCATATCAACTTGTACGCAAGTGGGGTCCAGATGCCCCTCGCTCGATCCTGGAGCGCGCTTATGCCATCCACTAGCCTCTGGCACGTCGTCCACCAGCTTCGTCAGACATCGCTCCTGGTACGCACCGCGGTGGCGCTCGTGCCGGTGGACGAGCTCGCTCGCGGCCCGGATATCGCCGCACAGCACGGGATCGACTATGTCGACTACCTTATGTGGAAATTGGAACGAATCAAGCCTGAGCAGCGCTTTATCGGCCTGGATCGGGACCAAGTCCTTCTTGATCTAGAATCGATCGCGAATCAGGATGCCCCCACGGGATGCATCCTGCTAGCCAACGCCGATATCCCCTTGGCTCGTCTCAGCCCGCATGAGCGCGACGCTGTGTGGATGTTTCTCTTTGACTCATTTAAGCGCCGGCGGAACGCCCTGATCCTCGTTCTACCACGGGATGCCTTCCACCTCTTTCCGATGACACAGCGAGGCCGCTGGCAACAGGCTGGTAGGGTCGCTGACATTTCCGACAATGGCCCGGGAGGGAGCGACAATGATGACGCGCATTGGTGACCTGGTTCGAATCAACGTGCATGGGGACTTCCATCCGGACGTCCAACTCGACTCGTATTGGGACGAAGAGCGCAACCTGCAGTTGGCGAAGAGCTACATCTTCACCAGCAGCGAGCAGGGCTATGAGCTGGGTTCCGTGGAGCTGCTGTGGACGCTGTGTGAGACCTTCATTCCTGGTTCTACCTCTAACCGCCTCGTAGTCATCGCGAACTACGGCCACGGCAAGAGTCACTTTGCCGTGGCGGCCGCCAATTACTTCGGGCAGCCAACGGATTGCCCAGCGTATAAAGCCATACTGAGTCAGCTTCGACACGTCCTTGGCAACAGTTCTCAGATGCAAAGATTTGAGAGCTTCAGAGCCAGCCGAAAGCCTTTCCTGATAGTCCTGCTCCGCGGTGATGAGCCGCCGATCTATCTCTCGTCGAAGTTCGGGCGTGCGCTCGAGGCAGCCTTGCAGGCACACGAGGCTACGAGAAATACCCGCCCACGGTGGTGGTTCTCCGATGCCGAGGAATTCCTGCGGCGAGCGAAGGAGGAGCGCCGTGCAGAAGCGGATGAGTTTCTCCGCCAATACGGGCTCGATCTCGCGGTACTTGAGGGGCAAGTTCGAGATCGGAGCATGACGGCGTATGGCCCCTGTCGGGAACTCTTCAAATTTCTGTATGGCGTGTATCCGTCCTTTGGAGAGTCGAGCCTTCGTGAGATGGTCGAGTGGACAGCTGATGAGTTGGCTGGAGAAGGCAAGCCGTTCGCTGGAGCGCTGATTCTGTTCGATGAGTTCAGCACGTTCGTGCATAACTATGCCCGCGGCGACTTGGTCGGCGAAGGAGCTCCCCTCCAGGACTTGCTGAGTGGCGTTGAGCGACACCGAGGGCGGGTGACCTTCGTGGCATTTGCCCAACATGACCCACGCACTGTGGTAGAACAGTCAGGCGCGTACGAGTCGAAGCTGACAAGTGTCCAGAAGGAGCTTGATCGGCTGGATCAACGGTTCACGTTGAAGTCTGTTCTGGAAGAGGTAGTCGACTCTTATCTCTCCCAGGATGAGGGTGTCTGGCGTAATTTGAGCCTACAGCCTGAGTTCCGGAGGCAGGTAGACGAAGCAATTAGTCTCACCCTCGGCATCTTCAAGCGACGATACATCGAGGGGCTGCGCTGGTCTCCAGACCAGTTCCGCGACAAGGTTGTACAGGGTTGCTTCCCTCTGCACCCAGCGACGACGGCGCTGTTCTCGTCGATCAGTTACGGTCAGCCGACGCAGCCCCGCTCGGTGCTCCGCTTTCTCTTCGAACGCGTGCGTGCAAAGCAATCTGAGCCGGTCTTCCGCGATGATGGCCAAGTGAACTGGATACTGCCGATCGAGCTCGTCGATTGGTTCGAAGACATGCTACCCGATCGCGCTCGAGAGGATTACCGTCAAGCCATTCAGGATGTAGGACCGGACGCCGATCCGATTCTCAAGACGGTGCTCAAAGCAGTCCTTCTCCTGCAGGTCGGCGATGTGCCCACGAAGTCAGCCGATCCAGCCAGAGTGATCGCTCAATTCTGTGGGCTCGACCATCGACGGGTCAAGGAGGCACTCGAGGAACTCGTGCGGCGATTGGTGCTGCGACACGATGCGGCCGATAATCGCTACCTGTTCTGGGGAAGTCGCGGCCCGATCAAAGTTGAGCCCTTGATTCGGGACAAGCTGGTGAAGTTGGCCTTGGAGGGGAGGACATTGCGGAAGGTGGTGAATGACCTTGGGGAACAAGGAGCGATTAGCTCGATTACTGTGAGCATCCCCTGGGGTTCTCCACAGGATTGGCAGGCTAGACATGCGTTTGTGGTCCGAAGCGAGTTCTCCGAAAGTGTCGTTCGAGGACTCGTGCAGGGCATCCTTGCGCAGCCTGGAGCACCGATCAGCGCTCGCGGCTTAGTCATCTGGCCCTTAGTAGAGACGGAAGAGGACGTACGATACTTTCGAGAGCAGGGGCATCAACTTCTCGATACAGTGGCTAAAGCTGTGGGATATCCCAACTTGCCCGTGGTACTGATGCGACCTCGGCAGCCAAGCCCTGAGCTTCTGAACTCGCTGAAACGACTTGCTGCTCTACTAGAATTTACCCACAGTGAGATTCAGGAATGCGGACCAGACGCTTATGAAGCCATGCGAAGGAATGAGGCACAGCAGGCATCGAGAATTCTGAAGAATCTCGAGCGTATATCTGACCCGATTATGCCCGAACGATTTCGTAGCCTCATAGCTTTCTCACGAGTCCCATCATTAGATCAGCTCATGCGGGAACTCTTCGACCGAGCCTATTACAGCGGTCCGCGTGAATTCTTCACCCAATATGGTGCCCAAAGCTCGAAACTGACAAAAGCGGTATCGGTGGTTGCGCATGCGCTGTCCAAAGATGGCCTTGTGACGGCCTACTCGACCCTGCGCTTGGATCCGGTCGCTAAAGACCTTATAGACAGGTTCCTCGCATTATCTGGGAAATGGAAACTTCTGACAGACTCGCACTCGATTCAGCCTCCACCATCAACTAGCCCGATTACCCATGGTTGGCAGCTCTTGGAGGAGCGGATTCAGCGCGGAGCAAAGGGAGTCCAGCTTAAGGGAATTCTTGTCGAGCTCTTGAACCCGCCCTATGGATACGACTCTCAGACGCTAACGCTGCTATTTAGTGCCTGGTGTGGATACAACCGCAGAGAGTTGGATCTCAGCGTAGACGGCCAACTTCGCGCACTCGAGACGCTGTTTGAAGGCGGAAGCAGAGGACTGGCCAGACCTCAGGACGTCATCGCGAAGCTCGCGCGCTCGACGATCACGAGGCGAAATCCATCGGAACTCGAGAGCAAGGCACGCGAGATTGTAGAGCGCATCGCTCGGCGCGAGGCAATCTCGCAGCAACAGGCAGAGCAGGATATCCAGACGTTGCAGAGCGCACTTGAGAACCTGGAGTTGGACGGTGATCAATATCGCGACTTCGCCACGGCGAAGGCACGTCTGGAGAAGGAACTCGCCGCTGCACGGGAGTATGACCGCCAGATCCACGAGCTTCAGCAACTGGCCCTTACCAGTGAAGACCTCGACAAGCTACTTGAAGGGTGGGAACGGCGCGGACGACTCGGTGATTATAACGGCTTTGTGCAGGCAAGTGGCCCGTCGAAACAGCACCTCAGTGCGTTGCTGCTAGCTCACATCCAGAAGCTCACCAGGAGTATCTATTCACAGTACGAGCAGCTAACGGTATTGGCAGATTATAATCGGCATGCAGCGGCTCTCACGACGCTTCGCGAGAAGCTCCAAAGCCGAGGTCTCGATGGGTTAGCGACCGAAGTAGGATCGGCGATCCAGCGCTTGGCTACCGTTCGCGAGCGATTAGAGCAGGACGAGCGGGCTCGCGAGCATGATCGAGCTATCCAGGCAGAGATGGCCGCGATGACTGTGCGTCCGAGCACCGATCTCGCGACGCTTCGTCGCTATCGCGAGAAGCTCGAGTCGATGCAGCCACAAACAGGGACGGTCAAGGAGGAATGGAAGTCCAAGCGCCAAGAGATCAGTGCGCGGATTACCACACTAGAGCATCTTATTGGCCAACTTCAGCAGCAGCTCCAGCAGGCTGCTGAGGTCCCGAGTGTCCGACAAGTGCGCGATCGCTTGTTGCAAGAGCGCCGCCTCTTCGAGGAGACTCCTGAGGCACAAGTGATTGAAGGGATACTTACGCGGGCCGAGAGCCTCGAGCAGCTGTTCACTGAGGTAGCCAATCTGCGAAGTCGGCCGCTCGAACGACCTGAGGATGTCGACGAGGGCTGTCGGCGTCTTCGCGAGCTCGGCGTCACATTCGCCGAGCTCAGTGAGGTCCAACGAACAGCCATAGAAAACGCGATCAAGCATATCCAGGAGCAAGCCAACAAGCGGGTGCAAGCAGCGCTTGACTGGCTAACGAAGCTAGAAGGCCGGCTCAGCCGCCCCGAGGAGTTACTGGCGCTAAAGGACGTGGTTGATCGTCCACCGCCATTCCTCCCTCCTGACCAATCCCCTCGCCTCGCTGAGCTACGACGACGTGTTGAGCAGGCGCTCGAGGAGGACGCAGAGCGACAAGTCGAACACTACTTCCAGCGGATTCGTGATCCGCAGCGGCGGCGTGCGCTTCTGGATCGGCTGATGCAGCTTGTTGGAGGCGTCGCGCAACCATGACACGGCTTGTCTGGCTCGACGAGCATTCTCAATATCCCTCTAGGCCAGACGCCTGCCTGATTGAGGACGATGTGTCCTTCTTGCACGCGGTCTCATCGAGTACGACACTGCTGGTACGCGGACGCAAACTCTGTGAGTGGGCTAGGGCGGTTGCAGATGCCCGCAAGTGGGATATACGTGACGTTCGGGCGCCGGGCGATGAGCTCCAAGAGGTGTGCCGGGGCATGACGGAGAGGCAGGCCCAAGAAATCGCTGAGCGACTTGGTGCAAGAGTATGGGATCTCCCAAGGCCACTCGACCCCCGAGTTCTCGCCGATGCGCTCTGGGGCGGTGATCTCTGGCTGCAGGAGCCGAGTCGGGACCACGCGATTCGCTGGCTGTACTGGTTGATCGTTCATGATCCACACGATGCCGAGAGTGTGCTCGCGGGCTCGGTCGCTGCGCAGTGGCGCGCTAAGACTGAAGGCCTTACAGCCCGCTGCTATGAGGCGGTGACACGCGAGAAGGCGCTCGGCGTTCTCGAAGAAGCGTGCGGGTTTGCAAATCCGGCACATCTCTCGTTCTGGATGGAGTTCTCGCTGTCGCCGATGCCTACAGAGGTAGCGCGTGCACTCATCGAGAGGATCCGCAAGCGCCTCATCGAGAGCGATGGACAGGCCTTCGATAAGTGGGCTCGGTATGGTTTGCGGCCCGAAGCGTGGAATCTCCTTGCCCAAGAGGCAGCAGCGCATTTCCGTGCGCATCCGAAGCATCTGAACCGCGAGAAATTCGAGGTTCTTCGACGTTATCTACCCATAAAGGACGTAGACGAGCTGCAACGGCTCTGCCCGCCACCTGACCCGGGTTTTCCGCCTGAAAGCTTTGAGCTTGTTCCTGACTGGTTTCGGGACAGCTACCTGCCTTGGCGAGAATGGACGGTCATTTCTCAAGATCCAGAGGTGCTGAAGCGGGCAAGGGAGATCGGTCAGAAGTTCGGTGAATGGTATCTCCGCCTCTATCATTCCTTGCGAAGCAGTGAAGCTGGAATTAATTGGTTCGGTTGGGCTCGTGTCAGCAAGCTTAGGAGTGAACGCGCAGGTCCCGTTACCTTGCTTGTCGTCTTCGATGGGTTAGGGATGCGTGATCTTCGTTATTTGCTCCAGCGAATTCGCCTTGCATCAGACCGGCTCATGGTTCTCGCGGAAGATGTGGTCTTGGCGCCGATACCGACGGTTACCGAGTTTGCGAAGGACGCACTGCTCCGCGGATTGCCACCAGATCAGACCCAATTCGATGAGCATGCTGGTGATGTCGTGAGCCGCATGTCGGCAGTGATCAATGCACTGCGGAGCGCACCGCCGGGGGCTGTCATTGCGTGGCGTCTCGTCGAGCCTGACCGAACGTATCACCAGTCACACGATTGGGACGAGCTGTTGACGAATGTCGAAAGCCAGCTAAGCTCGGTGGCATATTGGTTGCGAGAGATCGTCGAACGGGTGCCGCCTGAGGTTAAGCTGCGTATCGTGCTGACTTCAGATCATGGTCGGCTGCTGGGCAAGTCTTCGCGCGAGCTTCCGGTGCCTCCGGGTTGCCTCGCACACGGGCGAGCAGCCTGGGGGCCACCTGAGCTTTCGACGCGTGAGGAAGGCTTCCTCCTTAAGGATGATATCGCGATCCTCGACGCCCGATCCTATGATCTTCCAACGGGCATGACGTATCACATTGTGCTTTCCGACCGATCGTTTGTCACGAACGATGGACGTGGTGGGGAGGATTGGTTTCCACATGGTGGCCTCTTTCCTGAGGAGCTTTTCGTGCCTTGGGTTGAACTGCTTCGCGATGCGATGATTCGTGAACCGAAGACTTCGGTTCTTGGTACTGGTCGTGCAGGTCAGCCTGGCGAACTCACGCTCAGGGTGATCAACGAGAACGATTTCCCCGTCTTCCTTGAATGGGTAGAGATATCTCTCAGCGGTAAGGTACAGCAGATTCGACTCGATCAGGAAGTCGGTGCACGGACGCAAGCAAGCGTCTCGCGAGAACTCGATGAGTGGCCCACTCCAGAAGCATGCCGGCACGCAACGGCCACACTTGGTTACCGGCTTCCAAGCGGCGATCGCCGGACGAGCCGGGTGGCCGATGTCGACATCCGTAGTGAGGCCCTATACGAGAAGACGACCATCCTGGAGGACCTGCCATGACGGGTGTGCGGGTGATACAGGACACCGAGTCCCTCGCGGACAAGGTTGAGCGGGTCTTCCGAGGACTCGTGATTGATAAGCGCCGGTTGCCAGCGAGCCAGCTTCAAAAGCGGGGCGTGCCTGCGTATGTCGGCGAGTGGCTGCTCGATACCTTGGTTCCTGGCCGAGGCGAACTTACGAGCGAGGAAGCGCAAAAGGTTCGCGACTGGGCCGCCAAGTACGTACCGGGGCCGAACGATCAACAGGTCATTAAGCACCGTCTACTTCAGGGAGAAACGATCAAGGTACTCACCCCAGTTCAGGTGGAGGTTAACCTGAATCGTGGGACGCGCTACGCGAAGTTGAGTTTGCTCGGGATCGACAGTGCCGCTATTTCTGACGAGTTGCCATCCATCTATCCGGATTTGCTGAGACAGGGGATGTGGGGGGTGGTCGAGCTTCTCAGCACAGGGGATGGCGTCGCAATTCAATCGTTCCGCCCGATGCAGGCGACGGTCAATATACGCCTGTATAAGGAGGCGCGAAGTGCATTTACACTCGATGAGTGGCTGAGGTTAATGCTTCTTTCGATGGGCTATGCACCCGAGTTTTTTACCGCACCTGAGCAACTTCTCTTGCTCGTGCGCCTCCTTCCGTTAGTCCAAAAGAACTTGCATCTTATTGAGCTTGCTCCTAAGGCTACAGGCAAGAGTTACCTCTTTGAGAACATTAGTTCCCGCGTACGTTTGGTGAGCGGCGGAAACGTGACGCCGGCTGTCCTCTTCGTGAACAACGCAACCGGACAATGGGGGTTGCTAGCCCGCTTTGCAGTCGTCGTCCTTGACGAGGTACAGACGCTGAAGTTTGAGAAGCCCGAGGAGATTGTTGGAGGGCTCAAGGGTTACCTTGCCAATGGGAAGCTAACGCGTGGTGGCCTTTATGAGACCTCGAGCGATTGTAGCTTTGTCCTGCTGGCAAACATCCAGCTCGATGAAAATCAGCAGCCGATTGTCAGCAGTTCCCTCGTGGAACATCTTCCCTCCTTCATGCGAGAGACAGCGTTCTTGGACCGTATAAAGGGACTCTTGCCAGGTTGGCGTATCCGCAAGCTGAGCAAGGAGGCCTTCGCAAACTCAGTTGGGCTGAAGGCTGACTTCTTCGGTGATGCGCTCCTTGCACTACGTGAAGATCTCGAGATTGATCAGTACTGTGCACGTAGAATCCGAGTTCGTGGAGTACGCCCCTATGCGCGGAATGAGATAGCCATTCAGTCTCTTGCCAGTGGCATGATGAAAGTCCTCTTCCCGCATGGGGATCTGACTGACTGGGAGTTTGAACACTATTGTGTGAGACCCGCCGTCGATCTGCGCCAGCTGATATGGGATGAACTATATCAGCTTGATGCTGAGTATCGGCAGTGGGACCGCCAGATTGAGTATGAGATCCTTAAGATATGATGACTATGCAGACTCCCATCTATCTCGATTATCACGCAACAACGCCGTGTGATCCGCGTGTTGTCGAGGCGATGCTCCCGTACTTCTCACGTGACTTCGGCAATCCGGCAAGCGGGCTCCACATCTATGGACGCCGGGCTGCGCAAGCTGTCGAGGTTGCTCGCGAACAGGTTGCTGCCCTTATCGACGCAAACCCTCACGAGGTCGTCTTTACGAGTGGGGCTACCGAGAGCAATAACCTCGTGATCTTCGGACTGACTCAGTTAGCAAGTCCTCGACGCCGTATCGTGACCACCGCAGTCGAACACAAAGCCGTTCTAGAACCATGTCGAGCGCTAACTGAACGAGGGTACCAGGTAGTCGTCTTGCCAGTAGAGCGCGACGGGACCGTCGACCTTGTGGCTGCTGAAGATGCGATAACCGATGACACGCTGTTAGTTACGGTTCAGGCAGCGAACAACGAGATTGGAACGATTCAGCCGCTAGAAGCGATTGTCGAACTAGCTCGGCGGCGGGGGGCGCTGGTCCATACGGATGCCGCGCAGGCTGTGGGCAAGATTCCCTTCGATGTCCGCAAGCTTGGCATTGACTTTGCCTCGATTAGCGGTCACAAGCTCTATGGGCCGAAGGGCATTGGCGCTCTTTATATCAGAACCAGCCTCCGAAGGCAGCTTGCTCCACTTCTACGCGGAGGCGGCCAAGAATTCAATCTACGGTCGGGTACGCCAAACGTTCCCGGTATTGTTGGATTTGGTGAAGCTTGCCGACTCGCTTTGGCCTCAATGAATGAGGAAGCCCTTCGGATCGCAGCGCTCCGAGATTTCCTCGAGAGTCAGCTCACGGTTTTGATTCCTGGTTTGCGAATCAACGGGAACCGTTCGAACCGATTACCAGGTAATAGCAGCCTCACCTTTCCAAATATCGAAGCTGATGTCCTCATCCTGAATCTGCCCGAACTTGCTCTCAGCACAGGCTCAGCCTGTACCTCTGGCACGTTGGAACCTTCTCACGTTCTCACCGCGATCGGTCTGTCACGAGAGGAGGCCGACGCGACGATCAGGGTTGGCCTTGGGAGATTCACAACGAAAGCAGAGATTGAGATCGCTGCTGAACTCATCCCGGCCGCATGGAAGCGCCTCGTGACAGCAGCCCAATGACGTGACGAGTAGCACGCCCGAAGACTCGAAGAGATACAACCATCGCAGCTCTCACTGACGAATGGGTAAGTGAATGCTGATCTGAGGTGGACGTTGTAGTAGCCGTTCGCCAGGTTCCGTCCCGTCCCTTCGCACGAGGTGCAGGCACGGTTGTAGCGGACGCCGTGCCCGTTGCAGGTCTGGCACGGCTTCCCCTTCGAGGCGAGGACGCCGTGCCCGAGACAGAGGGGGCACGGTTCGCCGGTATCGGAGTCGACCCCAGTTTCCTTACAGTACGGGCATCCGATCATTCAAGGTCTCCGTTACGAGTCTCGCCTTCCGTTCGATCCGTTCGAGCAGGGCGCGCTCGAACGGGTAGTCCGCCAGCAGTTGATAGATCGTCACGTCGTTCTGCTGGCCGATCCGGTGCAAACGGTCTTCGGCCTGCGCGACCTCGGCTGCGGTCCAGGGCAGGTCGATGAGGGCGGCGTCGGCAGCGGCGGTCAGGGTGAGCCCGACGCCGCCCGCCCGGTACGAGAGGACGAAGAGGCGGGCGTCTCCGTCCTGGAAGCGTCGTACCATCCGGTCCCGTTCGGCCTGTGCCGTCTCACCGGTGAGGAGCAGGCCGCCGAACTCCTGAGCGACGGCCTGGAGCGAGGCGAGCCGCCTGCCGAAGACGACCAGTTTCCGCTCCGGGTTCGTCTCCAGGAACCACTCGACCCAGTCCAGGACGAAGGGGAGCTTCTGTTCCGAAAGCTCGTCGAAGCCCCGTCCGATCCGGAGCAGGCCTTCGGACCTCTCGTACCGTTCGATGGCGTCGAGCGCGTCCAGGAGCGGGAGGTCGGACACGTCCGGGTGCCGCTCCCGCCACCACTGGTAGAGGGATACGACCGCCTGGTCGACCCGCTCCGGCTCCGGGACCGGAAGCTCGACCGGGACGCGCCGCTTTTCCGGTAAGTGAAGCGTCTCGGCCTTGGTGCGGCGCAGGACCCACTCCCGGACCAGTTTCTCGGCGTGCGGCTTGGTCGGCTTGTAGCTACCCGGCCAGACGCAGCGGATCGCTTCGAGCAGGGTCAGGAGTTCCTCGGGCCGGTTGACGATGGGCGTGCCGGTCAGGGCCATGACCAGGATCGGATAGACGGACGCGGTGTGGACGGCCTGGGTACGCTGGGCGTCGGCGTTCTTGGCGAAGTGGGCTTCGTCCAGGACCAGGCTGGGCGTCCAGCCGATCTCCCCGACCGTCTCCCGGAAGGCGTCCCAGGACATGACCATTACGTCTGGCCACTGCTGACCGTCGGGTACGTAGGGACCGACCGAGCGCGTGCCTCCGGTCCAGGCGTGCCAGGTCTCCTGCCAGGTCCCGACCATCGAGGCGGGACAGACGACCAGGGCCGGGTAGAAGTTGAGCCACTGGATGGTGGCGATGGCGGAGACGGTCTTGCCCAGTCCCTGCTCGTCGGCCAGGATGCCCCGGCGGTTACGGGCGAAGAAGCGGACGGCGTCGAGCTGGTACGGGTACGGCTGGCGGACCAGTCCCGGTACCTCGAACGGACCGTCCGGCGGGACCTCCTGTTCCGGGTCGTAGCCGTTGAAGCGGAAGCGGAGCTGGCGGGCGAACCAGTCGAGCCAGTTGGTGTACTCGACCGGGACCATGAGTTCGAAGGGCGAGTGGCTGACGCCCCAGGCCTGTGTCCCCTTCAGGACGATCTGGTTCGAATACCGCCAGTTCGCCGCGTAACAGCGGATATTCGAGGACAGCCAGTAGCGCCCGTCCTCGGACAGGGCAAAAGGCTCGTCGACCTTGTCCCGGTCTACCGGGACGTGCAGGTTCTGGTAGTACCAGTGGATCGGCATTCAGGACATCCGCTCCTCGATCCAGTTCAGGAACTTGTCAGCGGTCCGGAGCGGGTCGCCGTTCCGGTCGTGGTAGACGGCAAGTTCGAGGATGCGGAACAATAGCTCCGGGTTTCGGGCACCGGGAACCGCCTGCTCCTTCATCCGCTCCTCGTGCTCATTGGCCTCCCGGAGCTCCTGCATGAACGCCTTCAGTTCCTCGTCGTCGTCATCGTCCTGCTGGTTTGCGTTCCCGTTGGGGAACACGATGTCCCGGACGAACTCGCGCTTGTCCAGCTTGACGGTGACCCGTTCGCCGGGCCGGGGCAAGCGGGCGAAGCGGGAGAGGTAGAACGTCTTCCCGTCTTCCGCCACCAGCTTGCCGGTGCCGACTTCTCGGACGGTAATCGTCTTCTCCGTCAGCGACATCCGCATCTCCTTCCCCCTCCAGTGGATATCGGGCGGGTTAATCGCCGCTTCGACGGCTGCGGGGTCGAGCAGGCCAAAACGATCGTTGGGCACGGTGCGGAAGGGATGGCCGCCAATGACGGCGGCCCCGCCGGCTTCCGAGAGGTAGGCATGCGACTTGTCGCCCAGGATGATCTCGGTTCCGTGCTCAGCCAGCGCTAGGACGCTCACCAGGTTGCCCATCGTGCCACTGGGCACGAAGAGGCCAGCCTCCTTGCCCATCCGCTCGGCCGAGAGCTCCTCCAGCCGGATGACACTCGGATCCTCATGCGAATTGTCATCGCCTACCTCGGCTTCGGCCATTGCCCGGCGCATCGCCGCTGTCGGGGGCGCGGCCCAGTCACCTCGTAGGTCGATGATCTCCGGCATCGAGTTCCCTCCCTGTCGATCCACGATGGGCGCAGCCAGCGAGCCATTGGCGCGGCACAGCTTTCTACCTGGCGCAGTGTAGCACGACCTCGCCGGAAGCTCGGGTCACGCTGGCTGCTACAATCGACAGGAGAGGCTGAGGGGGTCGCCGGTGTCGACGTTCCTGCTCTTGCAGCTCGCTAGCCTGCTGCTCGCTCTCGTCTCGATCCGCGTGCTGGTGACGACCATCCGGTTGCAGCGAACCCTGTTCGACGAGACGCTCACCCCCGGTGACCGTCAGCAGCTCGCCGAAGTGGCGTTTTTCCTCTTGCTGCCGCTGGGCGTGCTGCTGCACGAGCTGGGGCACGTGGTGGCGGTCCGGCTGGTGGGCGGCCAGATCGTCGGCTTCGGCTTTCTCTTTTTCCTCGGATGGGTGGAGCATACCGGAGAGTACGGCTCCGGGGAGCTCTTCTGGATCGCGCTCTCGGGGAACCTGGTGAGCCTGCTGCTGGGCCTCGCTGCCGTGTTCGCCGCCCTCTTCGGCAGTTTGAACCGCGCGCTCAACTGGCTGCTCCTGGTCTTCGGTGGCCTGGAGCTTGGCACCGCCTTGCTCTTCTATCCGCTGATCGACTTGGCCAGTGACCTGCATGGTGACTGGACAACGATCTATCGCTCTGCTCCACCCCTGCTGAAGGCGGCGACTGCTGCAGTCCACGCCGGCCTGGTCGCGTTGGGAGTTGCAGCTTGGCACAGCGATCGTTTCCGGAAACTCGTCGAAGTGCGCACCGGCGTCCGCTGGTCACGGCGGCTAACGGCTGGCCAACGCCGGATGTTGGCTCTGCACCTCGCCGAGGCGGCTGAACGGGTCGCTGGCGGCTGGGCTCACCCGGTCGAGGCGGTGACAGGAGTCGGGCCCGAGCATGCAGGAGTGGTGCTTCGCTGGGAGAGCGGCGGCATGAACCGATGGATCGAAGCGGTCATGGTTCCTGAAAAGGGCGTGCTCGAGCTGCGTGCGGAACTGATCGACCAGAACGCGCCGGGCTTTCGACTGCGTCAGCACCTCGGTGTCCTTGACCGGCCACTCGCGCCGGAGGATCTCGCCAGTGTGCTGAGGCGGCTGATGCAGGCCGTCGACCACTGGCCCGCACTTGCCGAGCAGGCAGGCGATGGCTAGCCTCGAGAGGAGGCGGCATGGCCTGGTGGAGACTGTACCGTCGAATTGTCCGGCGGCCGGCGGCCGGGCGTCCCGCCGTATCCGACGAGGTGACGCCTCAGCCCTCCATTCGTGAGGCCGAGCGTCGGCGGTTGCTTCGCCTGCTGCAACGCCGAGCTGAGCTGTCCTACGACCTCGAGCAGTCTGAACGTGCCTGGCAGGCCACGAACCGGTGGACGGAGCGTCTCGCTCAGCTCAATGCGGCGATCGAGCAAGCCGAGTCCGATCTCGTGGCGCTGAAACCGCCACGACCCCGCGATCTGCCGCCCCCGCTGCCTCCGGTTCCCGTAGAGGTGGTTGGGGTTTCCGCCGGCCCGCCGGCTCAGGTCGTGCTCAGGATCGGGGACGCGAGCTACGCCTGGCGTGAGGAGATCGATTGGGCGGAGCGTGGTCATCAGCTTGCCCCGCCACGACTAGTCCGGTACCAGGGCCAAACGGCGTCGCTGGTCTCGGAGGGACCGTCGGACGCCTCACGCGCGCAGCTCGTCGAGTGCCTGGGCTCCAGCCTGGACCAGCTCGCAGAGGACGTGTTGGCGGCACTCCGTGAAGCGAAGCCAGCACCGTCTCTCACCCTCGCCGACTTGGCTCGGCCGTGCTCGGGATGCGGTGGCTGGCAGGATCTCCGGGGTCGCTGCCCGGTGTGCGCCCGGCTCGCCTGGCGGCGACAGCAGCTCCACGCCGACGTGCGACGACTGCGCGGGGAGCGGGACGCGACACTGGCAGACCTGCAACGGGTGCGCGATCGCCTGCCGGTGATCCGCCGCCAGCTCGCCGACGTCGAGTCGGAGATCGCGGCGCTGCGCGCCAAGGGGGTCGATCCCGGCTGACCAACGCGGCCGGCCTGCCGGATCGGACACCGCTGCGTTCTGCTACAATCTCGCGTTGGCACGGCACACTCGGTCGAGTGGACGGCTTCGTTCTGTCACGGATTGGGCAAACCGACTGGGAGTAGCGGGCGTGGCTAAGCAACTCGGCATCGATCTCGGAACCGCCAACGTCCTCGTCTATGTCCGCGGACGAGGCATCGTGATCAACGAGCCGTCGGTGGTCGCTATCTCGGCTAAAGACGGCAGGGTGAAAGCGGTCGGCGTCGAGGCGCGGAACATGTTGGGCCGGGAACCGCGCGACACGATCGAGGTCATCCGTCCGATGCGCAACGGCGTGATCGCCGACTATATGGTCACCCAGGAGATGCTGCGCTACTTCATCAACAAGGCGGTCGGTCGCTTCTCGTTGATCCGGCCCGAGGTCATGATCTGTGTTCCTGCCGGGGTGACGAGTGTCGAGCGTCGGGCGGTGCGGGATGCGGCCCTCAACGCCGGGGCCCGGCGCGCGTACCTCATTGCCGAGCCGCTGGCAGCGGCTATCGGGGCGAAGGTGCCGATCGCTGACCCAAGTGGCAACCTGGTGATCGATATCGGCGGCGGAACGACCGAGGTCGCCGTGATCTCGCTGAACGGCATCGTGGTCGCGCACTCGATCCGCAAGGGGGGCAACCATATCGACGATGCCATCGCGACCTATGTGAAGCGCAAGCATAACCTCCGGATCGGTGAGCGGACGGCGGAAGAGGTGAAGATCGCGATCGGCTCGGCGCTGCCGGTCGAGGAAGACCTTCTTATGGAAGTGCGGGGCCGCGACGAGATCACGGGCCTCCCGCGCACCATCCAGCTTCATGCGAATGAGGTCGTGGAGGCGATCACCGAGCCGCTGGAGGCGATCATCAGTACGGTGAGGGCTGTGCTCGAAGAGACGCCGCCGGAGCTGGCCTCGGACATCATCGACAAAGGCATGGTGCTGACCGGCGGCGGAGCGCTACTCCGCAACCTCGACCGGTTGCTCACCGAGGTGACCGGCGTACCCTGCTACGTGGCTGACGACCCGCTGAGCTGCGTAGCCATCGGCACGGGTCTGGCGCTCGAATACTTCGACGTCATCCGGGATAGCCTCGAGGAGCTGTAGTCCCCCTTCCCGGTTCGCCCCAGCGTCGCAACCGACCATCTGTGCGAACGCGCCGAGCATATCAGGCGTATTCGCTACTCGCTACCGCTCCATTGATAACACTTCCGCGTACCATATGTTCTTCTCGTCTAACGAAAAGTTGGACCTTGACTTGCTTTCGGTAACCGGATTATCATAGAGGTGAACCTGACGTAATGCGTGATTACGCGGCGCTACCCCTGGAACCAGCAGCAGGACGCGCACCCAGGACCTTATCAAGCTCCAGCGTTCGCACTGTCTCCGATGCAGAAGCGGCGCTGTTCTCTCCGCTCGGCTTGCAGCTCGTTCTCCACAGTTCGGCGAGAGGAGGTGATTCGGCGGAGACGCGCACCGAGCCGAGCCGGAGCGCTAAGGCGCGAATGATGGCCCATCGAACGGTGGGAGGGAGTGAAAGCGATGAAGGCCGTCGTCTACAAAGGCCCGTTCCAGGTAGCTGTCGAAGAGGTATCCGATCCCCGCATCGAGCACCCCAACGATGTCATCGTCCGCATCACCTCCACAGCCATCTGCGGCAGCGACCTCCACATGTACGAGGGGCGAACCGCGGCCCAGCCCGGTATCGTCTTCGGCCACGAGAATCTGGGCATCATCGAGGAGGTGGGGCCGGCCGTGACCTCGCTCCGCAAGGGTGACCGCGTGGTCATGCCCTTCAACGTAGCCTGTGGCTTCTGTATCAACTGCCAGCGCGGGTATACTGGGTTCTGCCTCACTGTGAACCCGGAGCCTGGCTTCGCCGGCGGCGCTTATGGCTACGTCGCCATGGGGCCGTATACCGGTGGACAAGCTGAGTATCTTCGCGTACCGTACGCCGACTTCAACTGCCTGAAGCTGCCTGAGGGTACCGAGTTCGAAGACGACTTCATCCTGCTCGCCGATATCTTCCCGACCGGCTACCACGGTGCCGAGCTGGCCGATGTCCGGCCAGGGGAAAGTGTGGCAGTCTTCGGCGCTGGGCCGGTTGGCTTGATGGCGGCCTATAGCTGCCTGCTGCGCGGCGCCTCGAAGGTCTTCGTAGTGGACCGTATCAAGGAGCGGCTTGACAAGGCACGGGAGATCGGCTGCATTCCGGTCAATTTCGACGAGGTCAACCCGGTCGAGTTCATCAAGGAGCAGTCGCCCGGCGACCGGCTGGCCACCGGCTCGGTACCCAATAAGGCGTTTGCCGGCGTCGACAAGGGAATCGACGCTGTTGGCTACCAAGCACACGTGCGCGGCGCAGCGCGCGAAGATCCCGCTATCGTTCTCAACACCCTGATCGAGGTCGTGCGGCCGACGGGCGCGATCGGCGTGCCAGGGCTCTATGTCCCCGCCGATCCCGGCGCGCCTGACGAGGAAGCAAAGCAGGGACGCCTGCGGCTGGCGATCGGGCGGCTCTTCGAGAAGGGGATCCGGCTTGGAACCGGCCAGTGCAACGTCAAGCGATATAACCAGTACCTGCGCGACCTGATCATCGCCGGCCGTGCTAAGCCCTCCTTCGTGGTCTCGCATCGACATCGCCTAGAGGAAGCTCCGATGGCGTACGAAAAGTTCGATAAGAGAGTGGATGGTTACATCAAAGTCGTGCTCAAGCCGCAGATGGAGGCCTAGCCGACCGGCGTGCTCGGGGGGTGGCGTGGTGCCGCGCCACCCGCTTCTCAGTAAAGGATACTTTTCATCGAGTACCTCGCCCCGGCCTTGCTCGGGGGTGCGATCCGGCCGATACTAGCCGTGCGCAGGTGGATGGGCGGGCAGGGAGCCAGCGGGTGGGCGAGCGCGCGACAGCCGAGGTCGTAGTCATCGGCGGGGGCGTCATCGGCTGCGCGGTCGCCTATGAGCTCGCCCGACGAGAAGTGACCGTGGCGCTGGTCGAGGCAGCGACGATCGCAGCGGGAGCTTCGGGTGCCAGTGCCGGCGGGGTGCGGCAGCAAGGCCGTGACCCGCGCGAGCTGCCGATCGCCCTGCGCGCCATTCGGCGCTGGCCCCACCTGGCGGTGGAACTGAGCGCGGAACTGCACTACCGGCAGGACGGCAACCTGATGCTAGCCGAGCGGCCGGAAGACGTCGCCGTACTGGAGCGCCGGGTAGCTGAGGAGCGGGCTCACGGGCTGGACGTCCAGATGATTGGCCGGGCCGAGTTGCGCGAGCTGGTGCCGGGCATTGCCCCTTCGGTACTTGCGGCGAGCTGGTGCCCGAGCGATGGCTACGCGATGCCGACACTGGTGACCCATGCCTTCGCTCGGGCTGCGGCCCGCCTCAGGGCCCGTATCCTTCAACAGACGCGGGTGATCGGCATCACTCTGCACCGTGACCGGGTGGCCGGCGTGACGACGACGCGGGGCGAGATCTCTTGCCGCTGGGTCGTGAACGCGGCCGGCGCCTGGAGCGCCGAGATCGCTCGGATGATCGGGCTCAGCATCCCGCTCGAGCCGTGGGCGCTCCAGATGCTGGTGACCGAGCCGATGCCGTCCCGGCTACGACCGGTGTTGGGGAGCGCGAATCGCCGGCTTAGCCTTAAGCAGTTACCGGGTGGCGCGTACCTGATCGGTGGGGGCTGGCCTGGCCGGCTCGACCTCGTGACGCGGCGCACGCGGCTGCTGCCGGCGAGCATCGCCGGAAGCGCTCGTGACGCGAGCGCGGTGTATCCGCTGCTCGAACGCGCCCGACTGGTGCGCGGATGGGTTGGCATCGAGGCAGTCGCAGCGGACGGGGTTCCGATCCTGGGGGCGGCGGGTGAGCTCGAGGGGTTCGTCTTCGCCGGTGGCTTCTCCGGGCACGGGTTCGCGCTGGCTCCCACGATCGGTGAGCTGATCGCCGAGCTGATCACGATGGGGCGCCCGAGTCTCCCGCTCGACGCGCTCTCGCCCCTACGCTTCGGCTCCTAGTTTGACATTTCATGAGGTAGGGGCGAGGAATCATTCGCCCCTACCTGCCTACCCACCGGAGACTTGGGGCAGAAGCGGCTATACTTGAGCCCCGGGTCATCATGGAGAGGGTAGCGTCATGAGCACCAATGGTGAGTCGATCCCGGAGATCATCGGCGAGGCGGCTGCGGTGCGGGCCACCAAGCCGGAAGCGGCCGCTCGCCCGGCGGTAGTGGCGCTGCCGATCACTGTCGCTGACCTGGAGAAGGATCCGGAGGTGCGGGCCTACATCGAGGCAGGCAACGCGAACTTAGCTGTGATCGGCTTTACCGAGCACGGCCTACGTCACGCCAACCTGGTCTCGCATATCGCCCGCAACGTGCTGCGGCGGCTGGGCTACGACCAGCGAGAGCAGGAGCTAGCGGCCATCGCTGGCTATCTACACGACATTGGCAACGCGATCAGCCGCTACGACCATAGTCTGACCGGGGCGCTGCTGGCGCGCGATATCCTGCGTCGCTACGGTGTGGCTGCGGAGGACATTGCCATTGTGATGGGCGCAATCGGCAGCCACGGCGATGACACGCAGCGGCTCGGCGAGCCGATCCACGCGGTGTCGGCCGCCTTGATCCTGGCCGACAAGTCAGACGTCCATCGGAGCCGGGTGCAGAACCCGGATCATAACAAGTTCGATCAGCACGACCGGGTCAACTATGCGGCGGTCTCGTCCTTCCTGCGCGTCAACCCAGCTGAGAAGTCGATCACGTTGGAGCTGACGATCGACACGACGATCGCGCCAGTGATGCACTACTTCGAGATTTTCCTGCCGCGGATGCTGATGAGCGCGCGGGCTGCCGAGTTGTTGGGCTGTGCCTTCCACATTAACATCAACGGCGTGGAGCTGCTGTAGGCCATGGGATTGGTGGTCACCTCGCTGCAAGTCCAACGGCGGTCAGCGAGCTGGGCGGCGCTTGACCCATACATGCTGGTCACGACGCTCGTGCTGATCGGCTTCGGGCTGGTGGTGATCTGGAGCGCCGAGGGCGGCGGGCCGCTCCGGCTCGACAGCCTTGCGGTACGCCAGCTCATCTATACAGCGGTCGGACTACCGCTGTTGCTCGGTCTGACGTGGGTCGATTACCGGTACGTCAAGTCGTTGGCCTGGCCGATTTACGGCCTGGCGGTGACGCTGCTCCTACTCCTGCTGCTGGTCGGCACCAGCATCGGTGGCTCGGTGCGGTGGATCGAACTGGGGCCGTTGACGATCCAGCCCTCGGAGCCGGCCAAGCTGGGGGTCATCGTGGCGCTGGCGGCCTTCAGCGCCAACCGGGGTCGCGAGATGGCCCGCCTGCGGAACTTCGCGCTGGGTGGCCTGCTCGTCGGGGTACCAGCCCTCCTCGTGTACCAGCAGCCCGACCTCGGCACCGCTGGCGTCTTCGCCGCCATCTGGCTGGCGATGATGCTCTTCAGCCCCACTCGTTTGCTGTACGTGGTCGGGGTGGTGCTGGCCTCGCCACTTGCGGCACTGTTCGCGTGGAAGTACGTCCTGCACGACTACATGCGGGAGCGTTTGCTCATTTCGTTCGAGCCGGAGCGAGACTATTTCGGAGCCGGCTTCAACATTATCCAAGCGCAGATTACCATCGGCACCGGCGGCTGGTACGGCAACGGGCTAGCCGGCAGTATGCAAAGTCAGCTCGACCTGCTCCGCGTGCGCACGACTGATTTCATCTTCGCCCACGCCATGGGCATGTTCGGCTTTATCGGCGGTGTCGCGCTGGTGGTGGCGTACCTGCTCCTCTTGTGGCGCACGAGCCATGTGGCGGTGGTCGCCCCCGACCTGTTCGGTCGGTTGCTGGCCGTCGGGATCACTGTGATGATCTTCTTTCAGGCGTTCGTGAACATGGGGATGAACGTCGGGATCATGCCGGTGACGGGTCTACCGCTCCCCTTCATCAGTTTTGGCGGCAGCTCGCTGTGGACGCTGCTCGCCAGCCTGGGCTTGCTCCAGAGCGTGCTCGTCCATCGACGACGCGTTGGCTTCAAGCCCGTCTAGCTGGTGGGGCCGACTGCAGTGGCCCCCGCGCCGGAACCGGCCACCGGCACCGACCAGGGCAAGAGCTCGTCGTTCTGGCGGAGGAAGGCCAGGAGATCCTCCGGTTCGACCAGCCACTCGTCTGTCGAGTCAAGACGAGTGCCACGCAGCTCGCCGACCCGGAGCCAGTACCGTATGGCCTCCGGGTGGAACTGCAGAAGCTGTGCCGCCTCCTGCGTGGTCAGCCCCCGTCGAAGCCCGCTCGCCAGCATGCGTCTCCCCCTGTGCCTCTCACTCGCCATCGCGTACGTACACCAACTATCGTAGCAGGGCTGTGCCTCGCTGGCAAGGCTTCGCCGGCTGCGGACAGCGCCCAGGCAAGACGCTGTCCTATTCAGCGGGGCAGCTCGCCTGTTCTGGTGAGGTGCAAGCTCTCGCTGCCCTGGCCTGGCGGCAGAACCAGGCGTGGAAGCGGTCGTCGCCCGTCAGCTCGGGGTGAAACGCGGTGCCGATCAGGTTGTCCTGCCGGACGGCGACGACTGTGCCGTCCGGCAGCCGGGCGAGCGGCTCCACGGCCGGCCCGAGTTCGCAGACGACCGGTGCGCGGATGAAGACCGCGCGCACCGGCTCGCTTCCGACCGCTGGGATCTCCAGCTCCGTCTCGAAGCTCTCGATCTGCGGCCCAAAGGCGTTACGCCGCACGACGACGTCGAGGAGACCGAGGAGATGCTGAGTACGGGCACGCGTCTCTGGGTCGACTTCGCGAGCGAGGACGATCATCCCGGCGCAGGTACCCCAGATCGGCCGCCCTGAGCGGGCGAACTCCAGGATCGGTTCGCGCAGGCCGAACCGATGGATCAGACGGCCAATCGTCGTGCTCTCGCCGCCGGGGAGGATGAGCCCGTCGAGGTCGACTAGGTCGTGTGGTAGCTTGACCTCGCGTCTCGCAATACCCAGCCGCGCCAGCGCAGCCAGGTGTTCCTGGAAGTCGCCTTGCAGGGCGAGGACGCCGATGCGTGGCTCCATGCGCAGCCCTCCGCTCACCAGCCACGCGGCGCCAGGCGCTGCCCGGCCGGGATCGCCTCCAGCTCCAGCCCGCGCATCGGCTCGCCGAGGCCGCGGCTGACTTCGGCCAGGATCTGCGGGTTGCGATAGTGCGTCACCGCCTCGACGATCGCCCGCGCCCGGGCGCGGGGGTTCTCTGATTTGAAGATGCCCGAGCCCACGAAGACGCCCTCGGCGCCGAGCTGCATGACCAGCGCGGCGTCGGCCGGCGTCGCGACGCCGCCAGCGCAGAAGAGTACGACCGGTAGCCGACCGGTTGCCGCCACTTCACAGACGAGCTCGTAGGGCGCGCCCAGCTCTTTGGCCGCCGTCATCAACTCTTCGCAAGGCAGTGCCTGGAGCCGGCGGAGGCCGTCGAGGATATCGCGCAGGTGGCGGACGGCCTCGACGATGTTGCCGGTGCCGGCCTCGCCCTTGCTGCGGATCATCGCCGCGCCCTCGCCGATGCGGCGCAGCGCCTCGCCCAGGTCGCGAGCACCGCAGACGAAGGGAACCGTGAACTGGTGCTTGTCGATATGGAAACGGTCGTCCGCTGGAGTGAGCACCTCGCTCTCGTCGATGTAGTCTATGCCGATCGCCTCCAGGATCTGTGCCTCGACGAAGTGCCCGATCCGCACCTTGGCCATCACCGGGATGGTGACGGCCTCTTTGATCCGGAGGATCAGCTCCGGGTCGCTCATCCGGGCGACTCCGCCCTCCCGGCGAATGTCGGCCGGCACCCGCTCGAGCGCCATGACCGCGACAGCGCCAGCTTCCTCGGCGATCTGTGCCTGCTCTGGGGTGACCACGTCCATAATCACCCCGCCCTTGAGCATCTGTGCTAAGCCAACCTTCGTCGTCCAGGTCGACTTCTCCATGCCCGCGTCCTCCCTGTTCATCCAAGCTCCCACGCTTCGGTGGTGTCCCCAGGCACTGTCTGTCTCACCAGCCCGCTGAGCGTGACTAGACGATCGGCGCCGCCAGGCGGGCTCGCCGACCGCCGTCGCCGTTCAAGCGGGTGCTTCGGAGCGCCCGCACTGCCTCGGCCAGCCGGGCGATCCCTGGTTCGATGGCCGTCTCTGGCGGGAACGTGAAGTTGAGGCGAAGCGTACTGGCTCCAGCATCGTCCGGGTGAAAGCTCTCGCCCGGCGCGAAGGCGACGCCGCGCCGGGCTGCCTCTGGCAAGAGATCCCGGGCGCGTAGCCCGTCGGTCAAGCGGCACCAGACGTAGAAGCCTCCGGCTGGTCGTGTCCACTCGAGCAGTCCTAGTGCGTACTGTTCCAGGGCGCTCAGCATCCGGTCGAGCCGCCCTGGATAGTGCCGCCGGAGCTGCTGGAGGTGGGAATCGAGCAATCCCCGGCTGATGAAGGCCCAGACTGCCCACTGCGCGAGGGCGTTGGTATCCAGGTCGACGATCTGCTTGAGCACTGCCAAGCGCTCGATGACCAGCCGCGGGGCGGCGATCCAGCCGATCCGGAAACCCGGGAACAGGATCTTCGAGACGGTGCTCAGGTAGACCACGACATCGTGGTGGTCGAGCGCGGCCAGCGGCGGAATCGGTTCGCCGGCATAGCGCAGTGCACCATAAGGGTCGTCCTCGATGATCGGGATCTGATAGCGCGCCGCGAGTGCGAGGAGTCGCTCGCGGCGATCGCGGCTCAGCGTCGTCCCGGTCGGGTTCTGGAAGGTGGGGAGTGTGTAGATGAGCTTGGGCCGTCGCCTAGTGACGACGTCTTCGAGCACTCCGACGCGCATGCCGTGTTGGTCAACGGGGATCGGCAGGAGCCGGGCACCGACTGCGCGGAAGACCTGGAGTGCGCCCAGGTAGGTGGGCGACTCGATCGCCACGAGGTCACCTGGGTCAAGCAGGGTACGGGCCAGCAAGTAGAGCCCTTGCTGCGAGCCAGCGACGATGAGGATCTCGTCCGGCCCGCAGTGCATGCCGCAGCGCGCTGTCCAGCCGGCTAACGCCTCGCGTAGCGGCGGGTAACCTTCGGCTGGGCAGTACTGGAGAAGGCTTTGTCCGGCCTGGTGGAGCGCCTCGTCGAGAAGCTGGCGCATGGTGGCGATCGGGTAGAGTTCTGGTGCCGGCATGCCGGTCGCGAAGGTGATGACGTCAGGCCGTGACGACACCAGCATAGTGTCGTGCAACAGCGGATCGTTCATGACGTCGGTGGCTGACGTGAAGAGCTGAGACCAGGGAATGCCGCTGGCGGAAGCTCCTGGTTCGTAGAGCCGGCCGGCATCGGCCACCACGGTGCCGCGGCCGACGTGGCCCACGATGAGCCCATCGGCAGCCAGCTCGCGGTAGGCGTTCACGATCGTGGTTCGGTTGACGCCGAGCACAGCCGCCAGCCGGCGCTCTGGCGGCAGGCGGGTCCCGGGGACCAACTCGCCGCTGGTGATCCGCGCGCGGAGCTGGTCGGCAATCTGGCGGTAGAGGGGGACGCTGCTGGTACGGTCGAGCTCGATCAGCATAGGCCCTCCCGATTGGATGCATCCGACATACAGCCTACCTGGCTCTAACGGCCCCGGCAAGAGCCAATTGTGACCCAGGTCAGACGGCCAAGCCAGCCAATATTGCCCTTTTGGATGTCTCGAAGGCTTCCGTATACTCACGTCATGGGCTTCGCGATGGGGAGGCATGAGCCGGGGCGGGAGGACGCATGTCGGAAATCATGCTGCGCGATCTCTGTCGCTGGGATCGGCGCTTCACGCTCGTCGGGCCGTCCGGCGTGCCGGAGGAAACCGTCCTCGAACGGTCGATCTCCTGGGCCGTCTCCGTGCGCGTCGCGGCGCCGCACCTGCCGCCGCTACGCGGCGACGAGCTCATCGTCCTCTCCGGACGCGTCTTGCAGGAGATCGAGTCGGCCGGCTCGTTGACGCGCCACGAGCTGCTGGTGCGGATCAGCCAGGCCCCAGTGACAGCGCTCGTGACCGAGACGGGACTCTTCCCGGGGCCGATCGGCTCGCTGCCGCTGCTCTTGCTGCCCGGGCCCCTGCCGCTCGACCTCGAGTTCACCCTCAACCGCCTGCTCACGGAGCAGCGTAGCCTCCTCTACCGCGTCAGCACCGAGCTGTCGCGCGATCTCTCACGCGCCGCGGTGGGAGGCGGCGGGCTGGAGGCCGTGCTGCGGGTGGCGGCGCTGGCGAGTGGCCGCTCGCTCCTGATTCAGGATACCGAAGGGCAGGTATTGGCCCAGGCTGGTCCGGAGCAGGCGCCCGTCTCGCCAGCGGTGCTGGGCCGAGCACGTCCGTATCCGGCCGCGGCCCTGCTGCCGTTGCCATCCGGTGGCGAGCTGCTGATTACGACGATCACGCCCGGCGAGCGACCGGCATACCTGACCCTCTACTCCGGATCTGGTGGCCTGACCGAGCGCGACCGGCTGGTGCTCTCGATCACCGCTGGCGTCTGTGCCACACTGCTCGCGCGCGATCCGCGTCGCGCCGGCCGAGCGCAGTCGGCTGGCGAGTTGCTCGCCGACCTCTTGTTGGGCCGGGCGCGGGGCGAGGCGGCGGTGCTGTCGCGCGCGTCGCGTCTCGGGCTCGATCCCCGTTCTCCGGTAACGGTCGGCGTGCTCAGCGTGCCGCGCGACCAGCCACACGGATTGGAACTCCTGCGACGCGCCACCAGCCGCCTCGCGCGCCAGCGGTGGGTCGATCTCGGTGACGAAATCGCGTTCCTGTTGCTGGAGGTCGAGCTCGCGAGCGCTGCCGAGATGTTCCGGTCTCTCGCCCGCTCCGGAGGGGAGCTGCGCTGGGCGGTGGCCCTGAGCGCCTGTCTGCCCAGGATCCGGGAAGCGCCCGAGGGGCTGCGGCAGGCACGCTTCACCCTGGCGTTGTGGCGAAGCGGCGCATTACCGGGGCCAATGCTACGGTTCGAGTCGGTCGAGGATGTCGGGTTGTATGGGCTCCTGTACTACCTCTGGGGCCACGAGGCCGGGGAGGCGTTCCGTCGCCAGGTACTCGGGCCGCTTGCTGATGGCAGCGGTCGGATGGCGGAGCTGATTGAGACGCTGCGCGCGTACCTGACGCTGGGGAGTGCTGGAGAAGTCGCCGCGCGGTTGTCCCTTCACCGCAATACCGTGAGTTACCGCCTGAACCGGATCAGCCAGCTTACCGGTCGCGATCTCAACAATCCGGAGCATCGACTGCTCTTGCACGTGGCCCTCATGCTGGGCCTCATGCCACCGCCGGAGCCTCCCATCGTCGAGCTCGAGGCGGATTGACCCTGCTCGGCTTGGCTGGCGGTGACCCGATGGGCGGCAGCGACCTTTCGGCCACGCCCGCCCGCGCCGACGAGCTCGGCTGCTGTACGCCCCAGGACGACACGTTCGAGAGAGACAGCCAGTACGTCGTCGAGTGTGACCTCGCGCCAGCCAAGCGGGAGTGGCACTCGGCCGAAGATGATCCGGCCGTGCCCGATCGCCTCTGCCCCGTCGGGCAGGCTCGCGAAGCGCCGTCGAGCCGACTGGGTCGAGGGGCCTGGGTTGCCGATGGTCGCCGTGGGCATGGGGCCGAGCAGCTCGCCTGGGAGCAGGCTGGCCTGGAACTCTTGGGGAACACGCTCGTGCCGGGCAGCCGGGCCGGTTACCACCCGTCGCACTGCCCCGAGATACACGTTGTCGGCGCTGTAGACATCCATGCCGGCCCGGATATCCCGGACATCGAAGCTCATCGCGCGGCCCTCGCTACTCTAGGGTGGCCCGTACCTCGCGGCCGAAATGATACGTCGTCCTCACTTGTCTTGCTGGTGACGCGCTGAGCTGTGTGGTCGGCTGGAGGTCGAGCCTCACGGGACGGAGAGCTTGACAACAGGCTGGCAGCGAGTGCCGTCGTGGTCATATGAGATGGTCGCTTCGTTTTGCGGTTTTTGTTTTCTGGCGCGGGCGTACCCGAGCTGGCGGCGTCGGTGTCGCGAAAGGAGGCGGGGCGAAAGACAGTGTCCAGAGCGGGCTTACCGGTCGTGACGCGGTGTGCTGTTGGCACCGCGGACAGTGGAGGAGGAGGGACGCGATGGACGAGCGAGATCGTGAGACCCTGAGCGCCGGGTTGCAGGCAGCGAAAGGGGAGCTTCTGCGTTTGCGCTACTCTCGCCGCCAGATCGTGCGCCGGGCGGTCGTGCTCGGCCTCTCGCTCCCGGCGATCAGCGCGCTCTTGACCGCGTGCGCTGGTGGCGGGGCGACGCCGACGACAGCACCTGCCGCACCGGCCGCCTCGCCGACGCCGGCCACTGCGGCGACGCCGACAGCGGCAGCGGCTGCCACACCGGCCCCGGCGGCAGCGGCGACACCGACTGCTCCCGCTGTGCTCAGGGGTACCCAGCTCACGGTGCTGTTCGGGACGTTCTTCGTGCCCGAGACGCAGGATCTCATGAAGCAGCAGCTCGAGGCGGGGGGAAGGAGAACGGCGTCCAGACCGCGATCGACTTCGTCAACTGGCCCGATCTGCAGCCGAAGATCAGCGCGGCGGTACAGGCCGGCGCCGGGCCGGACATCGTCCAGTTCTGGCCGGGCTGGGCGTACCTCTACAGGGACGCGCTCGTCGAGGTCAATGATCTGGCGGAGAAGGTCGCCAAGGCCGAGGGTGACTATTTTGACTGGGCCAAGAAGACAGTGAAGGTCGAGGATACCTGGCTCAGCATCCCGATCGGCACCTCCACCAGCGCGCAAGTCTACCGGATCAGCTTCTTTCAAGAAGCCGGCTGGGATGATCCGGTCAACAAGCCGCCGAATACCTGGGAAGAGATCTTCAAGATCGGCGTGGAGCTGAAAAAGCGAGGCACGCCGCTCGGCCAGGCGTTCGGCCACAGCACCGGCGATCCCCCCTCCTTTGCCTATCCCTTCATGTGGGCCTATGGAGCCATGGAGGTCGAGGAGGACGGTAAGACAGTCGCGTTCAACAAGCCCCAGTTCGTGGACGGCATGAAGCTGCTGCTGAGCTACTGGAAGCAGGCCTTCGACGAGACTGGGCTGTCGTGGGACGATGCGACCAATAACCGTGCCTTCCTCGCGGGCCAGATCGCCTGGACGTTCAACGGGAGCAGCATTTACATCGCGGCGCAGAAGGACGCACCCGACATCGCCGCGGACATCATGCACCATATCTTCCCGCAGGGGCCGGCCGGCCGCTTTTATAACCTGGGGAGCCAGTCGGCCGGGATCCTGAAGTACTCCAAGAACATCGAAGGGGCGAAGGCGTTCCTCGAGTGGTGGCGGTCGCCCGAGCAGTTCCGGCGCTGGCTCGAGATCCAGAAGGGCTACCAGCTCGCTCCGACGCCGTTTTACATCGAGGATCCCTATTACACGCAGGATCCGAAGCTGAAGCCGTACGCCGAAGTCGGGAAGTACGGCCGCAACATCGGCTTTGCCGGCCCCACGAACCAGAAGGCGGCCGAAGCGTTCGCCCGGTACGTCGTCGTCGACACGTTCGCCCGCGCCATCCAGTCCGGGAACGCTGACGAGGCGATCCAGTGGGGTGCGAGCGAGCTGGAGCGCATCTACGGAGGCTGACCCGAGTTGTCAGGGGGCTGGGACGGCTCCCGGCCCCCTGCCCCTGGTGAGGGATGCGGCTGGAAGGTGTGAGGGAGAGCATGACGACGACGCCAGTGCGCACCATTGCCCCGGGGATGCCGCTCCCGCTCAGACAGCGGATCCGGCTGTGGATCGAGAGCGAGCCGGTGCTCGCCTACTTGTTCATGAGCCCTGGCTGGCTGATCCTGCTCCTCTTCATGAGCTACCCGTTCTTCCTCGGCATCTGGATCTCCCTCACCGACCGAACGGTCGGGTTGCCGACGGGTGAGTTCGTCGGCCTGCGCAATTACCGTGACCTGCTACGCGACGGTGTCTTCCGACTCACGGTACTGAACACGTTCATCTACGGGTTTGTCACCGTGCCGTTCAAACTGTTGCTCGGGCTCCTCCTGGCGCTCCTCTTGAACCAGGCGTTCCGGTTGCGCAATGTGCTGCGTGCCGCACTGCTCCTGCCGTGGATCGTGCCGACCGCGCTGAGCAGCCTCGCCTGGCTGATGCTCTACGACCCGGTGCTGAGCCCATTCTCCTGGCTGTTGAAGGACTGGGGGGTGGTCGAGGGGAGCATCGCCTTTCTCGGTAGCCGGGTCAACGCCATTGTCTCGCTGTGCGTGGCCAACATCTGGCGAGGCACCCCGTTTTTTGCGGTGGCAATCCTGGCCGGGTTACAGGCTGTCCCGCACGAGCTGCACGAGGCCGCTGCCATCGAGGGAGCGAACGCTATCCAGCGCTTCTTCGCGGTGACGCTCCCGGTGATCAGGGGGATTGTGGTTATCACCACGTTGTTCTCGATCATCTGGACGTTCGCCGATTTCCAGCTCGTCTACGTACTGACGAAGGGCGGCCCGGCCAACTCGACCCACATCTTCGGCACCTTTGCCTGGCAAGAGGGGATCGGCGGTGCCGGGAAGTTGGGCATGGGCGCGGCTGTCTCGCTCTACATGTTCCCGATCCTCGCCGCCCTCTCGGCGATCCTGCTCCGCTACGTGCGTTCCCAGGAGACGTGAGATGGTCGGCAGCAATCGCTTGAGCAGCCGAATCCTCTTTCTCTACGTGCCGCTGGCGCTGTTCACGATCTTCCTGCTCTTCCCCTTTTACTGGATGCTCATTATCTCGCTCAAGCCGAACAGCCTTTTACTGAACACGAAGGTCAATCCGCTCTATCTGACCGAGTTCACGCTGCGGCACTACCGCTACCTGTTCGAAAACACCGAGTTCCCTCGCTGGGCGTGGAACACCGCAGTCGTGACCTTCGGTGCCACGCTGCTCTCGCTCACCTGTAGCATCCTGATGGGCTACGCGCTGGGGCGCTTCCGCTTCAGGGGCGGGAACCTCGTAGGGACGGCCGTCTTCCTCGCCTACCTGATCCCACCCACCCTCCTCTTCATCCCACTGAGCCAGGTGGTCGTTCGCTTCGGGATCTACAACCAGTACTGGGCCCTGATCCTGACGTACCCGACTTTCCTCATCCCGTTTGCGAGCTGGCTGCTGATGGGATACTTCCGAACCATCCCGCGCGAGCTGGAAGAGTGTGCCATGATCGACGGCGCCAGTCGGCTTCAGGCGATGTGGCGCATTGTCATGCCGCTGGCGCTCCCTGGTGTGCTCTCGGCAGCGATCTTCTCGTTCACGCTCTCCTGGAACGAGTTCCTCTACGCGCTCGTCTTCATGGGCTCAGGACAGATGAAGACGATACCGGTGGGCACAGTGAACGACCTCATCCGCGCGGACGTCTTCCAGTGGGGGCCATTGATGGCGGCGGCCGTGCTCGGCTCGGTTCCGGTGGCGATCGTCTATATGTTCTTCGTCGACCACTACGTCTCCGGGATGACGGCCGGCGCGGTGAAAGGGTAGGATAGTGCTAGCTCTGGCAACAGTCCCTGAGCCGGTGAGACTCGAGCGGAGTAGTTCTGAGCGAGGTCAGGAGCGAGCAAGCGCAGCGGAGGGTTGAGATGGCTGAAGTGATCTACGACCACGTCACCAAGCGCTTCGACAGCGTGGTAGCGGTCAACGACCTCACGCTCGAGGTGAAGGACGGCGAGTTCCTCGTCCTCGTTGGGCCGTCTGGGTGCGGCAAGACGACAGCGCTGCGCTGTCTCGCCGGGCTTGAGGAGGTCACTAGCGGCGACATCCTCATCGGCGACCGCGTGGTGACGCACATCCCGCCCAAGGATCGCGACATCGCGATGGTCTTCCAGAACTATGCTCTCTACCCCCACATGACGGTCTACGACAACATGGCCTTCGGCCTCAAGCTGCGCAAGGTGCCCAAGCAGGAGATCGACCGCCGGGTCAAGGAGGCGGCCGAGATCCTGGGCATCCAGGAGCTCTTGAATCGCAAGCCGCGGCAGCTTTCCGGTGGCCAGCGGCAGCGCGTGGCGCTGGGCCGCGCGATCGTCCGCGAGCCACAAGTCTTCTTGATGGACGAGCCGCTCTCTAACCTCGACGCGAAGCTTCGGGTGCAGACCCGCGGCGAACTGATCAAGCTGCAGCGCCGTCTCGGGGTAACGACGATCTACGTTACCCACGACCAGGTCGAGGCCATGACGATGGGGCACCGCATCGCCGTCATGAACCAGGGTGTCCTCCAGCAGCTCGACACGCCGGAGAACCTCTACGACCGCCCGGCGAACCTGTTCGTCGCCACCTTCATCGGCAGCCCGGCCATGAACATCTTCCCCGTTAAGGTGGTCAGCGGAGACGGAGCGTACCGGCTGATCGCTGGGGAGGTCACGCTTGAGGTGCCGCCGAGCCATCGCAGCCGGCTGGCCGACTACGTCGGCCGTGAGGTATTGCTCGGTATCCGGCCCGAAGACCTTGAGGTCGCGGTGAGCAACGAGGCCCAGAGGGGCGATACCGTGCGGTTGCCGGTCGAGCTGATCGAACCGCTCGGTGCCGAGACGCTGGTACACCTGCGCGGCCCGGCCGGAACACTGATCGCCCAAGGCGAGCCGCGTATCCGTCTCAATCCAGGAGATGTGGTCACGGTTCGGGTTCGCACCGAGCACCTGCACACCTTCGATCCACAGACGGAAGCAGCCATTTTCTGAGCCGATTCCAGGTTCGTCCACGAGGCGCACTCCTGCGCGTGCAGCGACCCTGACGAGGCAAGGCAGGAGTGCGCCCTTCGGCTGTTCCGGAGCGACGTGAGAGGAGGGAGTGATGCGGCTCGCCGACAAGGTAGCGCTGGTGACGGGCAGTGGCTCGGGCATCGGGCAAGCTATCGCCGACCGCTTTGCCCGTGAAGGGGCGAAGGTAATCGTCAACGACCTCTACCGTGAGCGCGCGGAGGAGACAGCCCGGCGCATCGCGGCGGCCGGTGGGGAGGTGCTGGCGATCCAGGCAGACGTATCGCAGAGCGCAGCGGTTCAGGCGCTGGTCGAGCAGGGGCTGGCCACCTTCGGCCGGATCGATATCCTGGTCAACAACGCGGGCGCCTCCCGCGGGGACGATATCCTGACCTTCGACGAAGCGACCTGGGACTGGAACCTGGCCGTTGTCCTGAAGAGCGTCTACCTGTGCTCCCGTGCCGTCCTGCCGCAGATGATTGAGCGCGGGCGCGGCGCGATCGTCAACATTTCGTCGGTCAACGGTATCGTCGGCCTGGGCGAGGAAGCGTACAGCGCCGCCAAGGCCGGGATGAACGTGTTGACCAAGAACATGGCGGTCAAGTATGGGCGCTTCGGCATCCGGGTCAACGCCATCTGTCCTGGCACCGTCCGCACGCCGATCTGGGGGCCACGTGTCGAGCACGATCCGCAGATCTTCGAACGGCTGGCCAAGTGGTACCCACTGGGGCGGGTCGGCGAGCCGGAGGACATCGCCAACGCGGCGCTGTTCCTCGCCTCGGACGAGGCGGCCTGGATCACCGGCGCTCTCCTGGTCGTTGATGGTGGCCTGCTGGCTGGCAGTTACCGCATGACCCTGGAGTTAGAAGGGCAGGCTGAAGCATAGTCAGCCTGCGACGGCTCTCCCAGCAGCCGCCTGGACGATCGCTATGACGCGCTCGGCGATTAGTTCCTCTTCTCCCGGCTCGATCGTATCGGGTGTGATGTAGATGCCGTGCGCGCCGGCCGGCGCCACCGCGATGCGCGGATCACCCTCCCAGAGCCGTTGCCGCAGCTCGGCACCGGTCAGCCCTGCCTGCTGGGGGTCGAGCTCGAGCCGGAGTCGGGGCACTGGCTGCCCTGCTTCGTTCGGAAAGTCGCGGCGCGCGTCTGCTCCCGGTAACCGACTGAACTGCTCGACCCAGCCCTGGACGACGGCCTCGCAGCGGGCGATGCGTGCCGCGTGATCTTGGTGCAGGTAGAGCTCGAGCGCGGTAAGCAGGCCGACCATCTCCTCGCGTCCCACTTTCATCGGCCGGCCGAGCCGCTGGTGTGGCGCACCGTGGTGGAAGACGGCCTCGATCAGGTCGGCTCGGCCGAGGATCAGCCCGCTGGCCTGGGGGCCACGCAGATCCTTGCCGCCGCTGAAGATGGCGAGATCGGCCCCCAGGTCGCGGGTGAAGCGCCAGAGGTTCTCTGGTGGCGGGAGCTGGGCGGCGGCATCGACGATGACCGGTACGCCGTGCGCGTGAGCGATCTCGATCACCTGCGGCAAAGGGAGTGCTCCTCGGCTCAGGTGCTCGCCAGCCATGTAGACGACGGCAGCGGTACGTTCGGTGATGGCCGCCTCCAGCTCCCACGGAAAGGTCTGCAGGACGTTGCCGATCTCGATGAGGCGAGCACCGGCCAGCCGGATGGCCGGATCGTAGGGGATGCGGTGGGCAGTGTGGATGATCACCTCGTCTTTTGGCAGGGTCGGGGCGGGCATCTCGTCGACGAGCCGGCTGATCGCCTTGAGGTCGGAGCCGGTCATACAGGCGAGGGTGGAGAGGAAGAGGCCGGCCGAGGCTCCGGTACAGACATAGGCCGCCTCGTTGTGGGTCAGTTCGGCGATACGCCGGCCCACAGCGCGCTGGAGCTCGAAGATATCTACGTACCACTGCGCCGCCTCGGCCATCGCGGCCAGCACCTGGGGCGGCATGATGGAGCCGCCCAGGCGTGTCAGGCGAGCGTCGGCGTTGATCACACGGCGCAGGCCGAGCCGCTGGTAGACATGCATCGGGTGCTCCCTCCGCTGGCGCAAGTAGGGCAGATCTTCTATCGTTCACTGGCTCGCAACCTCAAGCCAGTCAGCGATCCCAGTATCGGCCAGAAGGCCGGCAGGCGCAATAACGAGCTGGAAGTGAACCGAGCGCGGCTGAGACGATGGGTCGCCCCAGCCTGGTTTGACACCCGGGTGCGTGCGCACTAGACTCCAGGTAGCGGAACTCCCCGAACGGCTCACTGGGGGTAAGCTTCGTCGGCGAACCTCGCGTGGAAGTGCATATGCTTGCGTCGCTGCCGTTCCTGGGAGGACACCTCGTCTTAGACGCAGACGGACGTGTGGTCGAGTGGGACGAGAGTCTCACGCCACTCGTCGGGATATCCCGCTCCGAAGCGATCGGGCGCCTGTGTTACCAGCTCGTCGGCGGTACCGACGTCAAAGGCCAGCTCATCTGTACGCCGGTTTGCCCTCTGAGGGCGGCGCTGCTGGAGGGGCGAATTACCAGCAGCGCGACTCTAACTATTCGCTCGCCGCTGTACGGCCAACTCCTGGTCCAATGCCGGCTCACGGCACTGCCGACGGGCGGTGCGCTTGCTGTGCTGCAGCCGGAGATGCCTGGTGGTGACAACCTTGTCTATAGCTTGGCCGGGCTGGCGACACTCGCGACGCGTCTCGCAGTCCAGGGACTCCCGCAGGGGTTCATTGAGGCCTTGGACTATCTTCTCACTGCAGCACAGGCCAGTGCAGCGGAGCTCTACCTGGTCGAACCAGAGGGTACTGCGGTGGTACTGGTGTGTCACATTGGCGACGCACGCCAGGCCTTCACCCAGGAACGGGCCCGTTTTCGAAGAGGTGAAGGGTTTCCAGGCCTCACCCTTGCGACCGGCTCGCTCTTGATCTCCGGTGAACTGTCGAGAGAGGCCAGATTCATCCGCGATTCGGTGAAGCGTGAGGGGTTCCGCCAATATATCAGTGCACCGATCATCGGGCCGAGCGGCTGCCACGGAGGGATTGGATTGGCATTCCGGATCCCTAGGCCGGAGATCCAGCACCTCACGCCGGTGATCACTGCAGTGTGCGCGGTGCTCGGCTTGAGAATCGAGGCGGCACGGGCACAGCTTCACGAGAGCACGCGGGCATGTGTCGCACGGTGGGGCGAGAGTCCTGACCTGACTGGTGCCGTCCGCTCGCTGCTCGACGAGGTCATCCGTTATACCGGTGCCACGAGCGGTGAATTCTATCTGCCGGCCAACGGCGCCCCAGCGCAGCGGGTCGCCACGGATTCGGCCTCAGTGCCGCAGTGCTCAGTCCTCGCACGCGGGACGTTCGCGGTGTGCCCGGCATGGACCACCGAGCGAGGGGTTGTCCTACAAGGGGCCTGCCCGCAGTGGCTGCTGCCGCCTCGCCGGGCCCGCGAGGACTTTGGGCTGTGGTGTTGCGCTCCACTGGTTTACGGCGACCGTGTTCTCGGCCTCATCCGGGTGAAACACCACTTACCCGGATGGTTGCTTCCCCACGGTACACTCGTCCTCTTGCGCGAGGCGACGACCGAGGTGAGCGAAGCGTTGCGGGAGTTGAACCAGCGTACCCGTGCACGACTGACGCTGTCGGCGCCGCCGGTAAAGGCGATCGGTGCTGCCGAGGTGCACATTCGGTGCTTCGATGGCTTCGAGCTCGAACTTGGCGGTCGGGTCGTAACAGCCGCGAGCATCGCGCGCAAGCGTGTCTTGACACTGCTGAAGATCCTGACGACCTACCGGGGGCACTTCCTGCCACGCGACCGGTTGATCGAATGGCTCTGGCCCGAGAGCGATCCTGAGACAAAGCGGCCGCAGTTCCATGTCGTCGTCCACGAACTGCGGCGGCTCCTCGAACCCGCAGGGGCACGGCACCACTGGAAGGTCGTGGTCGCGGTCGACGACCGATATGCCCTCACATCGTCGCCTTCGGTCGTGGTCGACGCTGAGCAGTTCGAGCACCTGCTCGACGCAGCCTGCCGATGCGAGCAGGCGGGCGATCGGCAGGAGGCTATGCTGGCATACCAGCGCGCAATAGCGCTCTATCGTGGAGATTACCTCGAAGACGAGGCGTCTGCGTCCTGGTGCGTTGCCCGTCGGGCACAGCTTCGCCGCCGGTATATCGACGCGTTACGCCGCTTGGCTGTGCTCTACCGCGAGGCGCGGATGTGGGAGCAGAGCACCGAAGTGCTGCTCCGCGCCCTCTCCCTCGACGATCTCGATGAAGAGCTGCACCGTGAGCTGATGGTTACCTACTGGGCGTCCGGGCGACGAGACCAAGCGATGAGGCAGTACGCTGCCTGCGTGCGCGCGCTTGCCGACGAACTCGGCATTGCACCCTCGGTCGAGACGGTGAAGCTGGCACTCCGGATCAGGGCCCAGGTAGGGATATCGGAGGTACAAGAGTAAGCAGTTTTGCTCTCCCCTCTCGTCTCGCTGAGCGGCTCCGACGAGCCTTCCTTGCGCCTACGCCACACCCAGCCATCCCGTACCCCCTCAGCACCCTGAGCGAGGTCGTGCTGTTTTCCTGACCGGCAATTTGAACTGCTGTCGGGTGCAGTCGCGGCAGCGGCACGGTTCCAGCTTTCTTCCGTAAAAAGGCTGGCATGGAAGTCATCTGGAAGAGCGCCACATTAGCCTAGGGTGTGGAATCAGCAGCCCGGTGCACTGCGGGTTCCGCCGGGCCGTGCTTGAGCGAGTGCTTGTTGGTCTCTGCACCGGGCGCGCTTGTGCGAACGTCGCTGACGGAGGCGGTTGGTGTGAGGATGGGGAAGCGAGCAATTTCATGGAAGTCACGATGTCGTCGCGGGGGCGTGGTCGCCGGAATCTGGATGCTGGCGGTTTCTCTCACCTTCGCTTCGCTTGCAGTGGCCATTGCGTTCCTTCTCGCACCGCGGACAGCGATTACGGCGAGCCGAGCGCCTGAAGCGACGTCCACCGGCCAGGTCGGACAACTGTTGCCTGGTGATCCAGTGCGGGGCAAGGAGCTGTTCACGGGGGTAGCGCGGTTCCAGAAAGGTGGGCCACCGTGCCTGGCATGTCACAGCGTCGGCGGGATCGGCGCGCTGGGCGGCGGCCAGCTCGGCCCTGACCTGACGGCGATCGGCCTGGCTGCGCAGACCCTGGCTGGCCAGCAAGCCGTGATCCAGATTCTGACTGACTTTACCGGACGCCCGACAATGCAGGCAGTCTGGGGACAGCATCCGTTGACTGACCAGGAGCGCGCCGACGTCGTCGCCTTTCTTACTCAAGCGGCGATCGGACGGCGACCGACCGGCGTGGTGCTGATCTTGCTGGCTATCGCGGTGGTGGGCTCGCTCGCCTTCTGGGGTCTTGCGCTCGTTATCTGGCGGCGCCGGCTGCGCGAGGTGCGCCGCCCGCTGGTTGTGGCCGTCACCGCGGGACGGAGCCAGTAGCGCTCTGAAACGTGCTCCTTTTGGGATGGGAGAGTTGACCGATGGGATGGATCCAAGACCTGGCCAATCCGAAGGCGCGGCGCTGGGAGGAGTTCTATCGCAACCGGTGGGCGCACGACCGCATCGTGCGCAGCACACACGGGGTGAACTGCACCGGCGGGTGCTCGTGGGCCGTCTACGTCAAGGACGGGATCATCACGTGGGAGATGCAGCAGACGGATTACCCACACATTGGCTCGAATTTGCCCCCCTACGAGCCACGTGGGTGCCAGCGTGGCATCTCTGCGTCGTGGTACGTCTACAGCCCGATCCGGGTGAAATACCCGTACGCGCGTGGCGCCTTGCTCGACTTCTGGCGTGAGGCGCGAGCGCGCTTCGCCCATCCGGTCGACGCCTGGGCAGCGGTCATGGAGGACGAGCAAAAGCGCCAGCGCATCCAGCAGGCGCGCGGCAAGGGAGGGTTCCGCCGCGCGTCCTGGGACGAGGTACTCGAAATCATCGCCGCCGCCTGTCTCCATACGGCACGCCGCTGGGGCCCCGACCGCGTGGTCGGCTTCTCTCCCATTCCGGCCATGTCCTACCTCTCCTACGCGGCCGGCTCGCGCTTCCTACAGCTCTTCGGGGGGTTCAACTTGAGCTTCTACGACTGGTACGCCGATCTCCCGAACGCCTTCCCGGAGGTCTGGGGCGACCAGACGGACGTCTGCGAGAGCGCGGACTGGTACAACGGCAAGTACATCGTCTCCATGGGTTCCAACCTGAACATGACGCGCACGCCAGACGTCCACTTTATCGCGGAGGCGCGTCACGAAGGAGCCAAGTTCGTCGTCATCGCTCCCGACTTCAGCCAGGTTGCCAAGTATGCTGACTGGTGGATCCCCATCCAGGCCGGCCAGGACGGCGCGTTCTGGATGGCGGCCAACCACGTGATCCTCAAAGAGTTCTACGTCGACCGCCAGGTGCCGTACTTCATCGACTACGTCAAGCGGTACACCGATCTCCCCTTCCTGGTCGAGCTGGAGCCGGACGGCGAGTTGTACCGTCCGGGCCGCCTCCTGCGCGCCAACCGCCTGCAGCGCTACGCTTCAGTGGAGAACGGCGACTGGAAGCTGCTGGTTTTGGATGTGCACAGCGGCGAGCCGCGGATGCCCAAGGGGCAGGTCGGCTTCCGCTGGTCGACGGAGAAAGGCAAGTGGAATCTCAAGCTGGAGGACGGGCTCGACGACGCGCCGATCGACCCGGCTTTGAGCCTCCTCGACCGCCACGACGCCGTCGTCCCGGTGCAGTTTCACGACTTCGCCTCCGGCCAGGGGCTGCGACGCGGTGTCCCCGCCCGGCAGCTCGTGCTCGAAGGTCGTACGGTGCTGGTGACCACGGTCTTCGATCTCCTTCTGGCCAACTTCGGCCTCTCGCGCGGCCAGCCAGGTGATTATCCGGCGAGCTACGACGACGATCTCCCGTTTACCCCCGCCTGGCAGGAGAAATTCACGGGTATCGGCCGCGAGACGGTGATCCGCCTGGCGCGCGAGTTCGCCCACAACGCGGAAGTGACCCAAGGCCGGTCGATGATCATCGTCGGCGCCAGTGTCAACCACTGGTTCCACAACAACTTGATCTATCGCGCGGCCATCACTGCCCTGCTCCTCTGTGGCTGCTGCGGGCGCAACGGCGGAGGCATGAACCACTACGTGGGGCAGGAGAAGTTGACGCTGGTCGCGCCCTGGACGAGCCTGGCATTCGCGCTGGACTGGGTGAAGCCTCCCCGGCGACAGCAGTCGCCGCTCTGGCACTACATCCACAGTGACCAGTGGCGATACGACAGCGAGCTGGGCCAGTATGTCGCGCTGCCCCCCGACGCCCGCTGGGCCAGGGGACATGCAGCCGACGCCGTCGCCAAGGCAGTCCGCTTGGGGTGGATGCCGTTCTATCCGCAGTTCCACCGCAACCCACTCGAGGTCGTGCGCAACGCCGTCGAGGCCGGCGCGCGCAACGAGGCGGAGATCGTCCAGCGCGTGGTCGCGCAGCTCCGGGACGGGCAACTCCGCTTCGCCGCCGAGGATCCGGACGCTCCGGAGAACTGGCCGCGCGTCTGGTTCATCTGGCGCGGCAACGCCATCGCCTCCAGCGCGAAGGGGCACGAGTTCTTCTTGCGCCACTACCTCGGCACGCACGACAACGCGATCGCCCCGGAACGGGCGCAGAGCGCGGTGCGAACCGTCCAGTTTCGTGAGCCGGCACCGCGCGGCAAGATGGATCTCGTCGTCGATATCAACTTCCGGATGGACTCGTCGGCGCTCTACTCCGACATCATCCTGCCGACGGCCTTCTGGTACGAGAAGAATGACCTCAATACGACTGACCTCCACTCCTTCGTCCACCCGCTCGGTGAGGCGGTGCCGCCGGTCTGGGAGACCCGTAGCGACTGGGACATCTTCAAATCGATCGCCCAGAAGGTCAGCGAGCTCGCGCCCGCCGTCTTCCCGCAGCCAGTGCACGATCTGGTGATGATGCCGCTGATGCACGATACGCCGGACGAGCTCGCCCAGCCAGACGTGCGCGACTGGGCCGAGGGAGAGTGCGAGCCGGTTCCCGGGCGCACCATGCCCCACTTGAGGGTCGTCGAGCGGGACTACGTCAACCTATACCAGCGCTTCATTTCGCTTGGGCCGCTCATCCGGCAAGACGGCGTCTCCGGCAACGGTGTGCACGTGCCGGTCGCCGAGGTCTACAACGAGCTGCTCCAGCATCCGGTGGGCGGCACGCCTGACCCCTGGCGTACCCGCTGCGTGGCGTGGGGCGGCCGGAAGTACCCGGCGCTCGAGGACGCCTTGGACGCGGCGAACGTGCTCCTGCAACTTGCGCCAGAAACGAACGGCAAGGTGAGCTACCTGGCCTTCCGGCACGAGGAGGAGCGTACCGGCGTGCCGCTGGCCGACCTCGCCGAGGGCGTCCAAGATGTGCGCATGACCTTCGGTGACCTTACTCGCCAGCCGCGCCGCACACTCGTCAGCCCGTGCTGGACGGGGCTGCCGCTCGAGAACAGGGCGTACGCGGCCTGGTGCCTGAACGTCGAGCGGCTTGTGCCCTGGCGCACGCTGACAGGGCGCCAGACCTTCTATCTCGACCACCAGTGGTATCTCGACTTCGGCGAGCACCTGCCGACGTACAAGCCGAAGTTCGACTGGCGCAAGACAGGGGATATCCTGCGGAGCCGGGTGGATGATCGGTCTTTGGTTCTCAACTACATCACCCCGCACGGGAAGTGGAATATCCACTCGACATACAAGGACAACCACCGAATGCTGACACTCTCGCGCGGCATGGATCCACTCTGGATCAACGATGAGGACGCCGAGCGTATCGGGATCAAGGACAACGATTGGGTCGAGGTCTATAACGACAACGGCGTCGTCGTGACCCGTGCCTGCGTCAGCCGGCGTGTCCAGCCCGGTACCTGCCTCTACTATCACGCGGTGGAACGCACCATCTACATCCCGAAGTCGCAGGAGCGCGGCGGGCGCCGCGCTGGGGCGCACAACAGCCTTACCCGCACGCGGCTGAACCCGGTGGAACTCGCCGGTGGCTATGCGCAGTTCACCTACGGCTTCAACTACTGGGGACCGATCGGTGTCAGCACGCGCGACACCTACTGCGTCGTGCGGAAGCTGGAGAAGCTCGAGTGGTAGTCGAGCCAGGCAAGGTCGTCGCCATCTACTACGTCCTGAAGGCCTGGGGGGTGGCCCGGTCGATCCGCTCGCCCCTGATGGGCGATCCGCCGCTCGTCTACGTGCACGGGGCGGGCCAACTGATCCCCGGCCTGGAGCGCGCGCTCGAGGGTCGGCGGGTGGGTGAGCACGTCCACGCCCTGGTGCCGCCAGCCGAGGCGTACGGCGAGCGCGATCGCTCGCTGCAGCAGCGCCTGCCGCTCGAGGCGCTGGCCAATCTCGGCTCGCTGGAGGAGGGCATGATCCTCGAGGCACTCGGCGAAGACGGAACCTGGAGGGAATTCCTCACCGTCGTCGAGATCGACCGCGAGGGACAGACAGTGTTGTTGGACGCCAACCATCCGCTGGCCGGCCTGGAACTGGAATTCGAGATCGACGTGGTCGAGGTGCGTGACCCCACGCCCGACGACCTCCTGCGCCTCCGAGAGCCCGCAGCGCTTGCCCGACCGCGCCCTCATGGCAAGGGGCGTGTACCAGCGTCGAGGTCGACAGATCGTGACTGACGAGAGGAAGAGCCGATGGACGTCCGCGCACAGGTCTCGATGGTGTTCCACCTCGATAAGTGCATCGGTTGTCATACGTGCACCATCGCGTGCAAGAACATCTGGACAGACCGCAAGGGCGCTGAGTACATGTTCTGGAACAACGTCGAAACGAAGCCGGGAACTGGCTACCCCACGCTGTGGGAAGACCAGGAGCAGTACCGTGGCGGCTGGGAGCGCGATAGCCGCACTGGGAAGCTTCGCCTGAAGCTTCAGGGAAAGTGGGGGACGCTCGGCAACATCTTCTACAACCCCTATCTCCCGCGTATCGACGACTATTTCGAGCCATGGACGTACGATTACCAGCACCTCTTCGATACCCCGGAAGGAGACGACCAGCCGACTGCGCGCGCCGTCTCGATGATCACTGGCCAGTACATGGACACGATCGAAGCTGGCCCCAATTGGGACGATGACCTCGGCGGTTCGCCGGTCTACGCCGACAACGATCCGAACCTAACGGGGTTCTCCGAGGAAGAGCGGCGGCAGCTGCGGGAGATCGGGCGGTTGACGTTCTTCTACCTGCCGCGCATCTGCAATCACTGCCTGAACCCGGGGTGCGTCGCTGCCTGCCCCGCTGGGGCGATCTACAAGCGCGGCGAGGACGGCATCGTGCTCATCAGCCAGGAGAAGTGTCGCGCCTGGCGGATGTGCATCTCGGGCTGCCCGTACAAGAAGGTGTACTACAACTGGTATACCGGGAAATCAGAGAAATGTATCCTGTGCTACCCGCGGCTGGAGACGGGCCAGCCGCCAGCCTGCTTCCACTCCTGCGTGGGACGCATCCGGTATCTTGGCCTGGTTCTCTATGACGCCGACCGGATCGTCGAAGCCGCCTCGGTGCCGGACGCGCAGCTCGTCGAGGCACAGCGTTCGATCGTCCTCGATCCGTTCGATCCGGTCGTGATCCGGCGCGCGAAAGCGAACGGTATCTCGGATCTGATGATTGCGTATGCCCAGCGCTCGCCGGTGTACAAGTTCTTTAAGCTCTGGAAGATCGCTCTTCCACTGCACCCGGAGTTCCGCACGCTCCCCATGCTGTTTTATGTGCCGCCGCTCCAACCGGTGCAGGCGACGATGCATAACGGCACCTATGAGATTATCCAAACCGGGAGCGAGGGGCTCGCGCCGATGCTGAGCGCCCTCGAGCAGGCGCGCTTGCCGCTGCGTTACTTCGCTCGCCTGTTTACCGCCGGTAACGTGGAGATCGTCAAGGAGGTGTATCGCAAGCTGATCGCGGTGCGCATCTACATGCGGCTGCAGAAAGTCGGCGATGTCCCCGAGCCGGAGGTGCGGGAAGCGCTCCGGCTCGGCAACACTGATCCGGATGAAGCCGAAGCGATCTTCCGCCTCACGGCGCTGCCAACTTTCGACGAGCGCTTCGTGGTGCCGCCGCTCGGCCGCGAGGAGGCGATGGAGACGCAGTTCCCGAGCCTCGACCCGGTGTCACGCAACTACCCGACGCGCAAGGGTGAGGTCGGCTTCGGTTTTCGTAAGGAGCCGGCACGACGGTGGTGACGACAATGACGACGTTGCGGCAGCAAGCGCTTGAGTTGCTGGCAGACCTGCTCGATTACCCCCGTGGCGACTTGGCAGGGCGGGCCGAGGCAGCAGAGCGGATCGCGCAGAGCGCTGAACCGGCTGCTGTGCCCTACTTCCGGTCGTTTAAGGAGTTCGCTGAACGAACTCCGCACGGGCGGCTCGAAGAGATCTATAGCGCGCTCTTCGATCTCAATCCGGTGTTCTACCCGTACGCCGGATACCAGTTGTTCGGAGAGACGTATCGCCGAAGCCTTTTCCTGCTGACCTTAAAGGAGCGCTACCGTGAGCGAGGGTTCGAGCTGGCTGCGCCGGAGCTGCCCGATCGGCTCGCGGTGCTGCTCCGTTTCGCCGCGGAGCACGACGAGGAGGCCGATGTCATCGTGTGCGAAGCATTGATCCCGGCGCTCCGGCGCGTACTGCGCAACCCGGAGGAGGTCGCCGGAGAGTCGCCGGAGGCGGCTCCAGCAGACGCGCATCAGAGTCACCAGCTCGAGGGACACAGCCACGGGGAGATTCTGAAGGGAGGGTTTCTTCTCGCCCTTACCGAAGGCGGGAGCGTGGTCTCCGCAAGCTCCGGGCGCGCGGCCTACGAGTGCCTGCTCTACGCTGCGCTGCTCCTCCTCGACGCCTTGTGGAACGCCAGAGGGGCAGGCGTGGCGCAGGGTGAGACGACGCCAGCAGAAGAGGAGAGGGGATAGCTGCCGATGACGCTCGACATTATCCTGTTCGCTGTCTTCCCATACGTCGCCGTAGTGCTCGCCGTGATCGTCGGAATCTACCGCTACGTCGTCGACCGGTTCTCCTACTCGAGTTTTTCCTCACAGTTCCTCGAGAACCGGGCGCTCTTCTTCGGCTCGGGGATCTGGCACTACGCCTTGCTGATTATCCTCCTTGCCCACATTATCGCCTTGCTGTTCACAGATGCCTGGGCGGCGTTCATAGCCAACCCGACCAGGCTCTATACGCTCGAGGGGCTGGGCGTAGCGCTGGGAATTTCGACCGTCGTCGCCCTGGCGATTCTCGCCTTGCGGAGGCTGCTCAATCCACGGATTCGGACGACCACCACGGTCCTTGACTGGCTCCTCATCGTCACGTTGATGACGCAGGTCAGCCTCGGGGTCTGGGTGGCGCTCTTCTACCGGTGGGGTTCGCTCTGGTACATGTACACGGCCGTGCCCTGGCTCGTCTCGCTGGCGACGTTCAGTCCACAGGTGAGCTACATCGCGTCGCTGCCGTGGATCGTCAAGCTGCACATGCTCGGGGGCTTTGTCCTCACCGCCCTTTTCCCGTTTACGCGGCTGGTACACCTGATCGCGTTTCCGATTACCTATCTCTGGCGGCCGTATCAGGTCGTCATCTGGTACGCGCGGCGGCGCGCGACCTCCTGACGCCTGGAGCGACGTGATGGCCACACGAGCTCCGTCTCCGGTACATGGGTGCACGCGTCGAGTTCTCGCCTCCCTGGACGGGGTGGAGCGGCATCCAGCATCGGGCGAGTCGGGCTGCCCTAGCAGGAGCGATGAGCCTGGGCCTGGAGGCGGTCAGGCAGGCCGAGGATCGCGGAGCCGGACTCGCATTGCGTCACCTCGCGTGGTGCGGACGCGTATCGGGCGCCAGTGGAGATGTCGGTATGACTCCAGCGGAGCCTTCGACGCACCAAGCGCTCATCCCTAAGCCGCAGCTCACCGCGCAGGCGGAGGGCCTCGCGGGATCCCCTCGACAGGCGCTCGCCGGGGCCACTGTGGGGTTCTTCTTCGGATTCGCCGCTGTGGCGCTGTTCGGGCCGACTGCCCAGGCCTTCAGGGAGGCGATGGAACTCAGCGCGTTCCAGGTCAGCTTCCTTGTGGCGATCCCGGCGCTCTCCGGCGCGCTCTTACGCATTCCGTTTTCGGCGTGGGCCGATACCAACGGCGGACGGCGGCCGTTTCTGGTGCTTCTCTTGCTCTCTCTCCTGGGAATGGCAGCGCTGACGCTCGTGATCAACGTCGTCCCCGCACACGAACTCCGAGACGACCTGTATCCGCTCTTTCTCGCCCTCGGTATATTGTGCGGTTGCGGCATTGCAACGTTCTCTGTCGGGGTGACGCAAGTCGCCTACTGGTTTCCCCGTGCCGAACAGGGAAGGGCGCTCGCGGTCTACGCGGGCGTGGGCAACCTGGCTCCTGGCGTTTTCTCACTCATACTTCCTGCGGTTCTCGCGAGAGGGGGCCTCGGGAGCACCTATCTCCTCTGGCTCGGCCTCCTTGCTGTAGGCACCGGGTGGTATTTCGCCTTCGGGCGAGACGCGTGGTACTTCCAGTTGCGCCGCCGGGGGCTCTCCGTAGAGGAAGCCAAGCGACGGGCGAGCGCTTGTGGACAGGAACTCTTTCCGGCGGGTGGCCTGATCGAAGGGCTGGGAACCGCCGCTCGCCTCTGGCGAACCTGGGCGCTCGTCTTGCTCTACTTCACCACATTCGGCGGATTCGTCGCGCTTACAGCCTGGCTTCCGACTTACTGGGTCTCCTATTTCGGGCTTTCCGTTATCGCAGCGGGTGCCCTCACCGCAGTGTATTCGATTGCGACATCTGGCATTCGGATTCTGGGCGGCGTGATGTCCGACCAATTGCGGCGTGGGGGCGAGAACACCGCCGTTCTGGCCCTCTTGATCATGCTCAACGGCGCTGTGCTGATGACGGTGACGAATCTCTTCCAGGTCGCAGTTCCGGGGATACTCCTCATGGCCATCGGCATGGGGATCTGCAATGCGGCCGTCTTCAAGATGGTTCCCGAAGAGGTTCCCCAGGCTGTTGGCGGAGCGTCTGGCTGGGTCGGTGGGCTGGGCGCACTGGGTGGCTTTGTGATCCCCCCGATCATGGGCTTCGCCGTGCGACGCGAGGGGCAGATCGGATATCCGCTCGGGTTCATCACCTTCGTCGTGCTCGCGTTGCTCGCGCTGACTGCCGTCTGGATTCTCAAATACACGCGTGAGGAAGCGCCAGCCCAGCGTTAACCCGTAGCGCTCTTCCTCCGGGAGAGCCGCGATCCTCATTGTTCGGTGAGGATCGTCTTGTGCACCGCTGCTAGCATCGCACACGCGTCGACGCGATCCGCCCGAGTCATCGTCTGGCGTGGTGTCGGTCTGTTCGGAGACGGCTGCACGTTCACCACCGCTTCTCGTCGAGCGCGAGCGTTTGCGGTACTATTCTGCCAAGGCGGGATCAGGCGATCTGACCCGGGGAGCGTGCCTGTGAACCAACCGGTTACGCCGTCGTTCGACGTCCGGGTGGCATCCGATGCCCAATCCAGTGTTGTCCCTGCTCCCCTCAGCCGTGAGGCACGCCTGATCCTGGCCGTCGACCGGTTCATCTACCGGGTGGCCCGGCGCTGGCTGTGGGTCGCTAACTCTGCGGGGGCCTTGATGGTGATCCCTCCGCTCCTCGCGCCGTTCCTGATGGCGACCGGCCACCAGACGCTCGCTGGGATCATTTACCGCCTCTTCAGCCTCGTCTGCCACCAGATGCCGGAGCGCAGCTTTTTCCTCTTCGGCTATCAGGTAGCCTATTGTCAGCGCGATCTCGCGATCTACAGCGGAGTGCTCGCGCTCGGGCTGCTGTATGGGCTCGTTCGCCATCGTGTGAGGCCGCTTCACTTACGCTGGGCTGCGGTGCTGGCCCTGCCGATGGCGATCGATGGCTTTACCCAGCTGTTTGGCTTGCGCGAGAGTACCTGGGAACTCCGTGTCGTTACCGGAGCACTCTTCGCACTCGCCACGGTCTGGGTTGTCTTTCCGCGGCTAGAGCAGGGCTTCGCCGAGATCCGAGGCGTGCTGGAGGAGCGTTTCGACCGGCTGGCGCGCGAGGGTCGGGCGCAGCCGCTCGTCTCCCGGTAGAGGCGATGGTCAAGGTACTGCGCGACCGGCGCATTGTGCTGGGGATTTCTGGCGGGATCGCGGCCTACAAGTGCATCGAGCTGGCACGCGTGCTCACACAGGGTGGGGCACTGGTGGACGTCGTGCTGACTGAGGCCGCGCTCCAGTTCGTGACCCCACTCACCTTCCAGACATTGACCCGTCGCCCGGTACACACCACAGTCTTCGAGGCCTGGGACGTCCGCTCGGCCGGACACGTGACGCTGGGCGCCGAGGCCGACCTCATGGTGGTCGCGCCAGCGACAGCCAACGTGATTGCCAAGCTGGCACACGGGCTGGCCGACGACCTGCTGACGGTGACGGCGCTGGCCTGCCCGGCACCGCTGGTCATCGCTCCGGCGATGGATCACCACATGTACCACCACCCGGCCACCTTGGCGAACCTCCGCGTCCTGCGCGAGCGTGGTGCGGTGATCGTTGGCCCCGAGTCGGGGCCGCTCGCCTCCGGGATGGTCGGTGAGGGGCGCCTGGTCGAACCGGATTGCCTGCTGGCAGTCATTCGGGCCACCTTGGGGAGACACGGCCCACTTGCTGGCACCCACGTGGTCGTGACCGCCGGGCCGACCCGCGAGCCGATCGACCCGATCCGCTTTGTCAGCAACCACTCCAGCGGGCGCATGGGCTATGCGCTGGCCGAAGCGGCGCGCGATGCCGGTGCCCGGGTCACCCTGATCAGCGGCCCGACCGAACTGCGCCCACCGTTCGAAGTCGAGGTGATCCGCGTGCAGACGGCTGCTGAGATGGCGCAGGCCGTACGGGCGGCCGTGGACACCGCTGATGCGCTGATCATGTCCGCGGCTGTGGCGGACTACCGGCCAAGTCGGGTCGCGCCGGAGAAGGTCAAGAAGACGGAGGAACAGCTCAGCCTGCCGCTCGAGCGGACGCGTGACATCCTGGCCAGCGTACAGCGGCCAGGGCTCATCAAGGTTGGCTTCGCGGCCGAGACCGAGCGGCTGCTCGAACACGCGCGGGCCAAGCTGGAGGCCAAGCGCCTCGACCTGCTGGTGGCGAACGACGCGCGAGAGGCGATGGGCAGCGAGGAATCGCAGGCCTATCTCCTGGCTCCCGATCGGGAGCCAGAGGCGCTGCCGCGGCTGCCTAAGACCGTGTTGGCTGAGATTATCGTCGACCGGGTGGCGAGGCTCGTCCGCGCGCGGCTGTCGAGCACCGAGGGGTCCAATGGAACCGCCCCGGCCACGCCGCCAGCGGGCTAGGCAGCGACCGCTTGGCCCGCTCCTGTCCCGGCTGGTCATCGACGCAGTCGCCCTGTACTGGACGGTGCTGCTCGCTCGCACCGTTCTCTTGCTCGTTCCAACACGACTGGAATGGGCGTCGTTCCTGCGCCGGATGACCGAGCCGGCCGTGCTCTGGTTGAGCTGGCTGCCGCCGCTGCGCGCACGCCTGGTGGGCGAGCTTACGCTCTCGGAGCCGCTGGCGCTCTTGCTGAGCGGTGTCGTCGCCGCCATGGCGCTCGGCGTGCTCGCCGGCTGGCAGGAGGAAGCGCGCCGGTTTCACCGCCGCCCGATCCTCTGGCGACACGAGGGGCAGGGCAGGAGCTAGCCCGGGGGCGCGTTTGTCTCCGCCTGCTTTCCGAGTGGTCAGGCCGCGAGTGTCTCGGCTGTTCGCTGACGGATCGGCTCCAGGTCGATCCCGTAAAGCCGCGCCGAGTTCTCGGCTAGGATCTTGCGCTTGGTCGCCTCGGTGACGGTGACGCCGTACTCCTGGGTTAGATCTTCGGGCATCTGGAAGTCGATGATCACGTCGATCTCCCACTTCGGGTGCCAGATAGAGAAGTCGGAGCCGAACATGATCCGGTCTTCACCCAGCCAGTAGAGCAGGTTGGCCATCGTCTCGGCGAAGTAGCGCTTGCGCTTGCCGCCGAACGCGACCGCAACCGAGAGGCCGGCGTAGACGTTCGGCTGCTTGACCGCGATCCAGCAGAACTTATCGAGATTGGGAAGCCCCACGTGGTCAACGATGAAGTTGAGGTCGGGGAAGGCGATGGCTGCGCCGTCGATGTCTCCGACGTCGAACCCATCGAGGGTCAGCGGATCGATCCCCGGCCCCTTGTGGAAGTGCAGGTTTTTAATCCCGAGCTTCTCGCACTCCTCGTAGAGGCGCATCGCCTCCGGGCTATCGGCGCGCCAGCCCTCCGGTACACCCTCGTGCCATTCGGCGGTGTAGAGCTTCAGCCCTCGAATGCCGTACTGTTCCTTCTGACGGTGCAGCTCCTCGATGGCCGCTGCACCGTCGCGCGGATCGACCCGGCCGTTAAGGATGAGCCGGTCGGGCGCCTTGCGCCAGACCTCGGCATTCTGCTCGACGGTGTTGAACCCCCGGTGGAAGAAGTCCATCAGGTGTGTCGGCTGGAGAATGCCGATGTCGACGCCGCTCTCGTCGAAGAGCGTCCGTAGCCACCAGTCCTCGGGAACCTTACGGAAGAACTCGAGACTCCAGAGGTACTCGTCTGCTGGCGTCATCGCCTTGTGATACGCATGGAAGCACGTGATCCAGCGGTGACCGTAGTCGTTGCAGTTGTCCGGGCTCGCGTCCCAGAAGTGGATATGGTTGTCGATAACGAGATAGCCCCGCCGCATCGCTCCTCTCCTCTCCGCTCAGGCCGATACTGCTTACCCAGTGCTTCCCGATCCACCTCCCTCCGACGCGTGATACGCGTCAGCAGTCTCTCTGCAGATCGCGGCGTACGTGCGCTGGGTGACCTGCGCCAGTCGTGCGCGCCGAGCCCAGGCGTCCAGGTCGGCAATCGGGCGGCCATCGGCCGCCAGCAGGAAGAGCCCGCCATCGGGCAGCCCCAGCTGGCGCCGCCAGGTTCGCCAGACCTCCAGCGCGTCACGACCGGACTCGGGGATGAGCCGCTCGACTTCGGCGACGGTTAGGTTCGCCAGACGCGACGGGTCGAGTCCGGTGACCTGGAGCGCGCCGACTACGTGGGCCAGGCTGACGGTGTAGCTGCGTTCCCAGAACTCGCGCAGGCGCTCGGGACGTCGCTCCACGTCCCGGATAACGCTGTCCATACTCTCCGGGGGGATCAACATGGTCGGCTCGACCTCCACCTCGGCGCGCCAGCCGCGTTCTTCTGCATAGCGCCGTATGGCGCGGACGATCCCGGCCATCGCCAGTGGCCAGCACTCGGGCGTACAGGGGCGGAGCCGAACCTGCAGCCGGCCGCTCTCGAGTTCGACATGACGGATGATACCAAGCTCACCGATCGCTCGGTTGACGGCGGGGTCGCGGATACTGCTGCCGATGTCCCGCCAGAGCGCAGCGATATCATGGCCTGTCATGGCTCACCTCACGAGCCGTCGTCGGGGAAGTTGGTGCATGTCCCATCATAGACTGGAAGAGGAAGCTCGTCAACGGCTGCGTGAACCAGCATCTGCCATGCTGGCGAGGGCTGGCCGCTGGAGACAGCTAGGTCGTGGACCCCAATCGGGCTGTGGACCGTACCTCAGGCCACCAGAAACGCTCGGTGACACTGGTGTGTCACCGGCCTTCCTTCCGCTGAGATACCTCGCAGCTGCAAGCGATCGCTTCTCCTCGTGTACGATGCGAGATGGATCGGGACGCGGGTACCATTGCGTCCGGCACGGGTAGCCAGTATCTTCTTTTGAGCATCCGGGACAGACGAAGGGGACAGCGCGATGCCTCTGCCCAAACCACAGACGCGCGAGTTCACTGAGCGACTCCGCCAGATCGTCGGGGGCTGCCGAACTGAGCTGGCCGAGACCGGCCGCTCGCTGCAGGAGATCGAACTGCTGCTCAATCAGACCACTACTGAGGTGGAGCGCCTGCACCAGCGGGAGATCCAGGTGAGCAACCGCTTGCGGGATATCGATGCCAACTTGGAGTCGTACCCGCGCGCCGAGATCCGCGACGCGTACCGCGCAGCGCACGAGGTCACCCTGCGGCTGTTCATGATGCGGAGCCAGGCGGAGCAGCTCCAGGAGCGACGGGAGAGCCTGCGGCGCTACCAGGAGCGGCTGCGCGAACTGCTCGAGCTAGCTGAGGCACAGCTCGAGCACGAGGCGGAGCGCGCCCGCGCGGGGGAGGGGCGCACTCGAGCGCTCCACCGGCCAACCGCGGAGACGGTGAGTATCCCGCTGGAGGAGGTGATTCTGGCCGAAGAGGGAGAGCGAGGTCGGATAGGGCGGCAGCTCGTCGAGGGGCCGGCCCAGGCGCTGAGCAACGTTCTTTTGGAACTCGAGATCTGCGAGCAACTCCTGGCCAGGCGTCCGGAGCAGCTCGGCGAGGGTCTGAACAGCCTACGCGCGACGGCCTCGCGAGCCTTGCTCGATGTGCGGCGGATGCTCTATGAGTTGCGCCCTACCGTGCTGACTGAGATCGGCGTGACGGCGACGCTGCGTCGCTACCTGACCGAGCTCGCCCGGCTCTACGGGATCCAGGTCGACATCACGGGGCCGGACAGCGATGAGTTGCCGCAGGCAGTCCAACTCGCGCTGTACCGCATGCTGCAAGAGCTGGCCGGGGCAGCCGCCTCCGACGAACGTGTGCGCCGGGTGAGCGTCGACCTCCGCTACGAGCCGGCACAGGTGGTGGCACGGGTGGAGGCACAGGGGGCAGGTGTTGGGCAGCGATCCCGTCTGGTGGATGTGAGCCTGGACAGCGGCTTCCAGGCGCGACTGGAGCGGCTCGGTGCGAGCCTGTCCGTCGAGGGAGCCAGCGATGACGTGAGCCAGGCCACCGTGCTCATTCCCCTCGCTTGAGGCGGAGGCGATCACTTCCGTACCAGGGCAAGCCCGCGGGCACGCTGGCGCACCAGCGAGGTTCACTCGGCCGCCGGGTCGAGCAGGCCGGCGCGCAGGGCGAAGCGTACCAGCTCCGAACGCCGGCTGAAGCCAAGCTTTTGCATGACCCGGTGCCGGTAAGTCTCGACCGTCTTGGGTGACAGGTAGAGCTGGTCGGCGATCTCCTGGGCCGTGTAGCCGGCTGCGGTCAGCCGCAGCACCTCGCGCTCACGCTCAGACAGGAGCTGGGCTGGATCCTGCACTGTACCGGCCTGGGCCTGGTCGAGGTAGCCCCGGAGCAACATCCGGGCTGCCTCCGGATCGACGAAAACCTCGCCGCGCGTCACGGTGTAGATCGCCTCGATTAAGTCGGTGTGCAGGCTCGACTTGCGCACGTAGCCCGACCCACCGGCCTGGAGGACTGGGAGCAGATAGCGCTCTTCGGCATGCACGGTCAGGATCAGGACGCGAGTAGGTAATGCGAGCGCAGCGATCGCGTGGACTGCTTCAAGTCCGCCGCCTGGCATGGAGATGTCGAGGATCGCGACGTCGGGCCGCTCGCGCGTCACGAGCTCGACGGCCTCAGCGGCGCTCCCTGCTTCACCGACGACCGTGATGTCGGGCTGGGCCTCGAGCAGCGCGCGCAGGCCGGCCCGGACGATTGGGTGATCGTCGGCCAGGACGACGCGAATTGGCCGGCATGCGTTGCTCATCGGTGTGCCTCCGCGACGCCTGCCACTCCGGAAGCAGTTCGAACCGCCGACTGATCCCTCTGGCTGCCAGCCGGCTGGGGCTGGAGCGGCGCCGTGACCCGGACGAGCGTCCCCTGGCCGGGAGCCGAGGAAAGGATCAGCTCGGCGCCGACGAGTTGGGCCCGCTCGCGCATGCTGAACAGCCCTAACCCACCATGGCGGGACGGCAGTTGGCCGACATCGAAGCCCCGGCCGTCGTCCCGGATCTCCAGCGTGACCTGGCCGTCGTCAAAGGAGAGCTGGAGGTGGGCCTGGCCGGCCTGGGCGTGTTTCGCGACGTTGTTCAGTGCCTCCTGGGCGATCCGGTAGAGCGCGAGCTGCAAATCGGGGTCAAGCCGCCGACGGTGGCCGCGGATGACCACGGAGACAGGCAAGCCGAAGCGCTGGCGCTGCTGGGCTGCCAGTCCCTCGAGCGCAGCCGGGAGGCCGAGGTCGTCGAGGGCGGGCGGCCGCAGCTCGTGCGCGATCGCCCGGATCGACTCCAGCGTGGTCGCGGTGTGGCCGATCATCTCGGCCAGTGCCTGTTTGTCGGCCACTCCGCCGCGATCTTCGAGCGTCTTCAGCCAGAGGAGCTGGGCGGTCAAGCTCTGGGCCGTCTCATCGTGCAGCTCGCGAGCAATACGGCGTCGCTCCTCCTCCTGCGCAGTCAGGACGCGCAGTGAGAGTTCGCGCAGCCGGTTCTGGTAGGCGACAACGGTATCGAGCATCGCGTTGAAGGTCGCGGTCAGCGCGTCGAGATCCGGATCGCTGAGGGCCACGCTCGGCGCGCGCACCTGGAAGTTGCCCTGCCGTACCTGGTCGGCGGTCTCCTCGAGCGCGGCGATCGGCTGGAAGGCAGCGCGCAGCACGATCCAGTTGATGACGACGCTCAGCAGCGTGCCGGTGGCGGCGAACAGGGCGACGAGTTCTGGCAGGTGCTCGGTGTTGCCGGTGCTGAGCAGCGTGAGCGTGGTGCCGACGACCGCGCCCCCGACCACGATCGCCGAGTTGGCGATCAGCACCTTGTAGAAAATAGGGAGGCCGAGCAGGCGGCGGCTCCAGGTGGAGACCAGGGTTCGGGGTCGGGAACTCGTCATCAGGCGCACTCCGGGCATCCTCGTCCGCCGAGCCGAGGAGCAGCGGCTCGGTCAACCTCACTGTCGCTTCTTCTTGTGTTTCTTCACCTTCTTGCCCGCTTTCGGCTTTGCTCCCTGCGTGGCGGGATGGCGGGCAGGTGGCCCGGGCGGTATCCCGCCGGGTACCATCCGCTGGCCCAGCAGCGCGTTGAGGCCACCGTCGCCAAGCCCGGCCAGTGGGTTACCCCCGCCCAGGAGGCCACGCAGCCCACCGCGGCGACGACCGATACCAGCCATCTCGCCGAGCTGGGCCATCATCCGTTGCATCTGCTTGAACTGGCTCAAGAGCTGGTTGACCTCGGCCATGCTGGTGCCGCTGCCCCGCGCGATCCGCCGCCGCCGGCTGAAGTTGATGATGTCCGGGTGGCGGCGCTCTTCGGGCGTCATCGAGAGGATAATCGCCTCAATATGCTTGTACTCGTCGTCGCTCACCTGGAGCTGCTGCTGGCGAAGCGCCTGGCCGACGCCAGGCAGCAGTTCCAGGAGTTGAGTCAATGGCCCCATCCTCTTGATCTGCTGGAGCTGGTTCAAGAAGTCCTCCAGGTTGAAGGTGCCGGCGAGCACCTTCTCCTGGAGCCGCTCGCTCTCCTCCTGGCTGATCTGCTGCTGCGCCTTCTCGATCAGCGAGAGCACATCGCCCATGCCCAGGATGCGCGTCGCCAGCCGCTCGGGGTAGAACGGTTCCAGCGCGTCGACGCGCTCGCCGGTGCCGATGAACTTGATCGGCACGCCGACGACCGAGCGGATCGAGAGCGCGGCGCCGCCGCGGGCGTCGCCGTCCATCTTGGTCAGGATCAGGCCGGTGAGCTCTAACCGGCGGTGGAACTCCTCGGCCACGCTCACCGCCTCTTGCCCGGTCATCGCGTCGGCCACCAACAGGATCTCGGCCGGTCGCACCGCCGCCTTGATCTCTTCGAGCTCGCGCATCATCCGCTCATCGATCTGCAAGCGGCCAGCGGTGTCGACGATGAGCGGGTCGTACCGCCGCTCGCGGGCGAGCTGGATCGCGTGTTTGACGATGTCGACCGGCTTGGCCTGGGTACCCTCGTCGTAGACGGGCAGGTCGTGCTGGCGGCCGAGAGTGCGGAGCTGCTCCACCGCGGCCGGGCGGTAGATGTCGGCCGCGACCAGAAGCGGCTGGCGGCCCTCCTTTCGCAGGTACTGGCCGAGCTTGGCCACCTGGGTCGTCTTGCCCGATCCCTGCAGGCCGACCAGGAGGATGACCGTCGGGGGCTGGGGTGCCCAGCTCAGCGGCACGCGCTCCGAGCCAAGCACCCGCACGAGTTCCTTGTGCACGATCGAGATCACCTGCTGGGCAGGGGTCAGCGAGCGGAGCACGTCTTCGCCGATAGCCTGCTCGCGTACTGCCGCGATGAAGTCCTTGACCACGCGGTAGTTGACATCGGCCTCCAGCAGCGCGCGGCGGACTTCACGCAGCGCCTCGTCGACGTCCTGCTCGGTGAGGCGGCCCTTGCGCCCGATGCGCTGGAAAACGTCGGTCAACCGGTCGGTCAGCGCCTCGAACATGTTCAGGCCTCCTCGTCATCGCCGAAGAAGAGGGCGTCGACATAGGTCTCGGGATCGAACTCGGCCAGATCGGTCACGTTCTCGCCGGTGCCGACATAGCTGATCGGCGTGCCCAACTCGCGAGCGATCGCGAAGGCAATGCCGCCCTTAGCGGTGCCGTCCAGCTTCGCGATGGCGATATCGGTGACGCCGGCCGCCTCGGTGAACATGCGTGCCTGCACGAGTCCATTTTGCCCGGTCGTCGCGTCGATGACCAAAAGCACTTCTTGTGGCGCCTCGGGCACGTGTCGCTGGATGACCCGCCGGATCTTCTTCAGCTCTTCCATCAGGTTGTACTTGGTGTGGAGCCGCCCGGCAGTGTCGATGAGGAGGATGTCAACGCCGCGGTTGAAGGCGGCCTGCATACCGTCGAACACCACGGCTCCCGGGTCGGCGCCGGGGGCGTGACTGATCACTGGCACACCGAGGCGCTCGCCCCAGACCTTCAACTGGTCGATGGCAGCGGCCCGGAAGGTGTCTGCGGCGACGAGCATCACCGAGCGGCCCTGGTTCTGGTGGTATCGGGCCAGCTTGGCGATGGTGGTCGTCTTGCCGGTGCCATTAACGCCGACGACCAGCGTCACGAAGGGTACACCGCGCTGGTAGATCTTCACCGTGCGGTGACGGGTCGCCTCCTCGAGCAGGGTGACCATCTCGTCGCGGAGCGCTTCGCGGGCCTCGGCGGGGTCTTTGATCCCCTCGCGCCGGACTCGCTGGCGCAGGTTGTCGAGCAGCGCCAGCGTGGTCTCGACGCCGAGGTCGGCCTGGATCAACAAGGCCTCGAGGTCGTCGAACAGCTTCTCGTTGACCTCGCTCCGTTCGAAGAGCGCGGCGATCTCGCGGAAGACGCCACGGCGGCTCTTTTTGAGCCCGGCCTCGAGTTTAGGCTCCGGCTGAGTCTGCCGTCGAAAGAATCGGCTGAAGATCACGTCTCGTCCTCACCTTGGGAATTGCGCTCCGAAGGGAGGCGCCGCCACCGGCTGGCGCGGCGCCTCCGCACGTTAAGTATACTGGAGGGGATCGAATTCTGGCCCGGTTCTGTGCTCTCGTGGCTGGTCGAGCGTCACTCCCGCCACACGGCCTGGAGCACGCGGAGCCAGTTGTCGCGGCAGATCTTGGCGATGGCCTGGTCGTCGTAACCGCGTCGCTGAAGCTCCTCGATGAGGTTGCCGAGATGCGCCGCGTCACGGAGCTGTTCCGGCATCGTCGCTCCGTCGAAGTCAGATCCGAGGGCCACGTGATCGACGCCGACCAGCCCGGCTATGTGGTCGATATGATCGACCAGCGCCGAGAGGGAGACGTCGGCACCACTCGTCGCCCCCTCAACTAGGAAGCCGACGTGGAAGTTGATGCCCATCAGCCCGCCGTTCTGGGCCAGTGCGCGGATCTGGTCATCGGTCAGGTTGCGGTCGACGTGGCAGAGGGCGCGGGCGTTCGAGTGGCTGGCCACGATCGGCCGCTCGCTCGTCTCCAGCACGTCCCAGAAACCAGCGTCGTTGAGGTGGGAGACATCGATCAGGATTCCCAGGCGGTTGCACTCACGCACTAACTGCTTCCCCAATCCGGTCAGGCCGCGGTTGCGGTTCTCCGGCCCGACGCCTTCAGCGAAGATGTTGGGTCGGCTCCACACGAGCCCCAGGGAGCGCAGGCCGAGCTCGTAGGAGAGCCGGAGCAGTGCAAACTCCGGGTCGATCGCCTCTGCCCCTTCGTAGTGCAGGATCGCGCCGAAGACATCCCGCTCGAGGCAGCCGAGGAGGTGCAAGTAACTGGTAACGAGCTCCATCTGACCGTTGGAGGCGGCGACGGTGCGCTTGAGGAGGTCGACGCCGCGCAGAGTCTGGAGCAGGGCGCGCTGGGGCAGGTGCTCATTGCGCACGAAGATCGCTGTCAGCATAGCGCCGATGCCCCCGCGGCGTGCCCGCGGGAGGTCGACGTGTCCGACCGAGCTCTCTTCGAGGAAGCTGCGCCCGGTCTCGAGCAGCGAGAGCACGTAGTCGGTGTGCCCGTCGATTACGAGAAGGGGCGCGGGCGCGTGTGTCGACATCGCTTCTCCTCCCTGACTCTCCACTCCTTACCGCGCGCATGGTAGTGGGCCAGGGGAGAACAGGCAAGGCGGGTCAGCGCTTAACCGCCGTCAGGTGTAGCCCGGAGGCGAGCGCTCGACCAGGATAGGCCCGGTCTTCAAGATAGGCGAGGCGCCAGGTGACGGCGAAGACAGCCCGCGTGAGCAAGCGCACGACGGGGAGTGGCAACCAACCTGGCCCACCGGCCTGGCGCTCGCGCTGCCAGTAGTCCACCAGGTCGTGTAGTTGCCCAACCAGGTGAAAGCTGTACGCCAGCCAGCGGACTTCCAGGCCAGCCTCCCACACTAGCCGAACCACCGTCTCGTCGTCGAACCGGTTGATGTGGCCGACGTGGTCACGCTTCCAGCGGTGGATCGGGAAACGTTGGCTGCGCTCCAGCAGGCGATAGATCGTCGCCGGCTGCGCCTCGAGCGGCACATAGGCGTGAAAAATGCCGCCGGGCCGGAGCACGCGAGCAATCTCGGCCAGCATGCCCCGGTAGTCCGGCACGTGCTCTAAGAGATCGAAGAAGACGACCGCAGAGAACGCGCAGTCACTGAAAGGCAGCCGGGCCGCGTCGAGCGCGAGGTAACATCCCCCCGGGTGCCGCCGGGAGGCCTCGCGGAGGGCGGTGAGGCTCAGGTCGCCACCGGCGAGCTGAAGGTCAGGGCGGGCTCGGGCGATGGCGCGCACGTAACGGCCGGCGCCACAGCCGGGGATCAGGACGCGTCCGCCAACCCGTTCGAGCGCCCCGAGGGCGTATAGCAGCCGCAGGCCGCCGGGGCTGCGCTCGGATGGCCAGACGTCGTCCCGGCCCTGGATTTTGGCCGGGTCTTCAACGTGGTACCGGCCAACCTGCCTCATCGACATGCCTCGCGGTAGTATTCAAGGAGCGGCCCGAGGTCAGGGAGCACGAGGTCGGGAACCGGCTCAGCGCCCCCTACGTCGGCTAGTGTGGCGACGCCCGTGAGGACGAGCGCGGTCCGGAAGCCGGCGCGCTGCCCGGCCAGCACGTCGGTATCCAGT